>CAWCNT010000036.1:0-12655 GCA_963796935.1 uncultured Flavobacteriaceae bacterium | reverse complement strand
AGGAAGATCCGAATGTTTAAACCAGACATTGTTCTATGCAATGCTATAGAAGACAGACATATCGATCACGCCAGAGGAAGCGAGTTGGTTAGTAACGCATGTTTCTTAAGTGGACTTATGAAAATTGATACAAAAGCAGAGGGAGATGATCAATGGCAGGAGGCATGGCGACCAAAACAGGTATATCATTACATTCAATGGAAGAATTTAACACCCCATTTTGTATTAGATATTACAGCGGTTATTGATAAGAAAATGGAAGCTATCAATGCCTACTCCTCTCAATTTTACGATCCTAATAGCGAAGAACCCAGCACACCAATTAGCAGCAAAAACTTTACGGATAGCGTGGCCTATAGAGCAAGAGACCTTGGCCGAATGATAGGCGTGGAATATGGCGAGGGATTTACGGTAGAGCGATTTATTGGCGTGCAAAGCCTGGGCGATATTTTTTAACTGGCCTTGCTGTATTTGTTTTCAGCCTTAGGCAGGGTAAAGAAGAAGGTACTACCTTTTCGTAGGGTACTTTCTACCCAAATACTTCCGCCATTTTTCTCAATCATTTCTTTACAAAGCGATAATCCGAGGCCGGTACCTTTTTCATTGTTGGTACCATAGGTAGTTATGTTGGCATTTTTCTTGAAGAGTTTTTCAACGGTCACCTTGTCCATACCCACTCCTGTATCGCGCACAGATACTTCCCATAGATCATTCTTCTCATTTGCTTTTATGGTGATCATACCATTGTCTGGTGTAAATTTAAGAGCATTACTGATAAGGTTACGCACCACTATGTCTATTTGATTACTATCTGACCATATCAGTGTATTTCCGGTTAACTCGCTAACGATCTTTATCGATTTAGCATCCGCTACTTCTGAAAGAAGGTTAATATTCTCATCAACCAAAGATTCCAGGGTAACTACACTAGGTTTTATCCTAGATCCGTTCATTTGAGAATTACCCCATGTAAGGAGGTTGTTGAGGGTAAAATATATATGATCTATATCGTTCTTTAATTTTGGGATAAAGTCAAAGAATTCTGATTTAGTCATTTCTCCATCAGTAAACATTTGAAGCAGTCCTTGTAAGGCTCCAATAGGACCCCTGAGGTCGTGTCCAATGATAGAAAATAGCTTGGTTTTAGTCTCATTACTGTCCGTCAGGGCTGCTTCCTGTTTTTCCAGTTTTTCTGTTTTGGTTTGTAATTCCTTATTGAGTCGTTTTTGTATTTTTTCAGCTCTTTTTATAAAGAAGGTAATAATAGCAAAAATGATCATAACAATGATGCCAGCATAGATGAGGCCTCTTTGTTTAGCCAATGCCTTTTTGTTTTCCTCAATTAAGGTCACTTTATGTTGTTCATACTCTGCACGCGTTTTTAATAGCGTTAAACTTTTTTTGTTTTCATTCCGGTGTAGCGTATCTGTAAGTGACTGGTATATTTCATGAAAAGCAAGAGCTTTTTCAAACTCCTTTTTATTTTTATTGATATTATAGAGGGTCTTGGCGCATTTTTGAGTTCCTTCCAGGAATTTTATCCTATTTGAAATATCAAATGCATCCAGGGCATATTTCTGTGAAAGACTGTCTTTTTCCTGACCAAAGTAGGCTTCTGCCATCCCATTGTAAAGATCTATTTTACCCCTATCATCTGCCAGATCTTCATGTAATAATTCTCCCTGGCGATACCAATAAAGAGCCCACTGATATTTTTTCTGTTTTAGATAGACCTTACCTTTTATTTCATAGGCATAGGCTAACCAATCCATCACCTTGTGGTCTTCAAAGATGGCAATAGCACGGTTAATACTGAACATGGCATAGTCTAATTTCCCCATATCTGCATACAGCGAGGCTAAATTGCTCATAGTTTCGGCAGTATTCACATCATCTGCGATCTCATTGTTAAGCTTTTTTACTTTTTCGTAAAATTCTAACGCCTGATCAAAATCTTTTTGAGAAGCATAAAGTCCAGCTATGTTTTCATTCATGATGGAAAGCATCTCTTTTTCATCCTTTTCCTCAGCTATTTCAATACCTTCTAAAAACAAATTCAATGCCTTGGCATAATCACCTTTATAGGCGTATTCAGATCCCAGATTATTCATTATTCGCAAAATAAGGGGGCAATCTTCTGAATTCTTGGCAAGGATGAGTGCCTTAGTAAAATTATTAATGGCAGCTACACGCACGCCTTCATCAGAATAATAATTACCCAATCCCAGATAAGATCTACTTTGACCTCGGATATATTCAGCTTTTTGACTGAGCTCTAAGGCCTCTTGGGAGAGAATAAGGAGGCTGTCTATTGCATAAAAGCGAAGTTCTTTCCCCAGATCATTTAGAAGATCGATGTGTAAGGTATCTGTATCCTGGAAATCTTCGGCGTTACGAAGCGATTCAATTTGTTCACGCAGTTCTTTGCGAACATCTTGTTGTGCGAAACCTGTTTGTATGTATAAAATAGCTATGCCCACAAAGCATATATAGCGCAAAGTGGCAAAAAACCTGGGGAAACTAACGAATTTTAAACAAGACATACCTAGGAATCAATCAAGCAATAAAAATAAAGGGGAACAGAGGCCTATTCTAAAAATTGTTGTGAAACGCCATTATTTGTGTGTTATATCGGTTTTTTAACGCGTTTCGTCCATGAAGGATGTACTGCAAACAGATAATTCAGCTGGTAAAAAATTAAAATATTCTACGAAGAGATCTGATAATAAAAAATATCGATTGTTTTATTTGCACTCATTGATCAAAAAAAATTACCTTTGCATTCGCTTCAAATGGTGGTTGTAGCTCAGCTGGTTAGAGCATCGGTTTGTGGTACCGAGGGTCGCCGGTTCGAACCCGGTCTTCCACCCAAAAAGCAAGCAAGTCCCGTCATTTTTTGGCGGGACTTTTTAATGCTAGCTATTTGGTTAGGAACGTAAATAAGAAAACCCCTGCCCGTATAGGACAAGGGTTTTTTTGCTTTCTATTTTCTTTACTTAGACGTTTTGTCTGCTATCACTCGCTCATTTCTATTGGCTATCTCCCAGGCGGTATAAAAAACCAACTTAGCACGGTTGGTCAACAGATCGTAGTTGATCTTATCCGGAGTGTCACCAGGTCGGTGGTAGTCAGCATGGGTTCCATTAAAATAGAAAATGATCGGAATATTGTTCTTCGCAAAGTTGTAATGATCACTTCTGTAGTAAAAACGATTCGGATCGTTCTCATCATTATAAGTGTAATCCAATTCAATATTAGTATACTTTTTATTGATCTCTTCCGATAATCCATGAAGGTCCGAACTAAGTTTATCAGATCCTATAAGATATATGTAGTTTCTGTTTCCTTCCCTATTTGGATCAATTCTTCCTATCATATCAATGTTTAGGTTAACAACGGTTTGGTTCAAAGGAAAAATAGGATCAGAGTCTGTGTAATATCTGGATCCCAAAAGGCCTTTTTCTTCTCCTGTGACATGTAGAAAAACAACCGACCTTTTTGGTCGCTTCCCAACTTTAGCTGCCAATTGAAATGCTTCAGCGATTTCCAGTAGGGCTACCGTTCCGGAACCATCATCATCAGCACCATTATTTATACTTCCATCACCAGAGATCCCAATATGGTCTAAATGAGCTGAGATTACAATGTATTCATCCGGCTTTTCTGAACCTTCAATATAGGCAACCACATTTTCCGTTGAAATGGGTTCACTTGTACTCATAAGAGATGCAACAATGTCTGATTTACCAACTACTGAACTTTTTAATTCATTTATTTCCGGTAGAATTTCCTTCCCCATATTCTCGCTTATCAATATTAAGGCAGGGGTGGTGCTATCTTCCTCAAAACCAAGACGGCCGCGGTCATTGCGCTTCATACGCTGATAGTATCTTTCGTATCTTTTATAATTGTCAGAGTCCACATACAAAATCGCTTTGGCTCCTTTAGCCTGTGCAACTTCTATACGTTTTCCAGGTGCCTCAGACATATTGCTCCAGGATGAACGTTTATCTGTACCTGTTATCGTATAGGTGCCATCTTCATTTACAGGTTCTCCTGCCTTTATCAAAAGCACTTTTCCCTGAACATCCAGACCTTGAAAATCCGAATACGCCGGATCATCTATTCCAAAACCGGCATAAATGATTTCATCGTAAGTACCTTCAAAGGGGGAGAAGGTTATAAAATCTTCACCAGATGTGTAGTTTTTTCCATTGATAGATAAAGATCCTTGAGGAAGTTTAGCCATTTCCAAAGGGACCTTCTGAAAATAGTCGCCATTAGACTTTGCTGCTGGGATACCGAGGTCAATATAATTTTTACGAATGTAGTTTACTGCCTTTTTTTGCCCTTCTGTACCCGTTTCTCGTCCTTCAAATTCATCTGAAGCGTAGGTGTATAAATGGTCCTTTAGTTCTTGCTCAGTGATTGTTGATGCATACACCGAAGGATCTATGGTATTAACTTCATCAGTTGCAGGTTCTCCGGTTGTTTTTTGGGTAGTATTACATCCCGCGACCATAATCAGGCCTATCAAATAAATATTCTTTATCATATCAAATTACTAATGTTGAAAGTGGGCCAAAAATAAGGAAAACAAAATGATTCCTTATTAAAATCATCTTAAAAAGAGAATGTAAAATGGATGGTTTTAGGCTGTCTGTCAGGGAACTAGCTAAATCCAAGAGTACCGAGATTCTCATTGTTGAATCCTTGTGATTAAAAGGAAAGAAATGTACTTTGCAATACAAATAAAACACCGATGAAAATACGTTGGGAAGGCGTAATGCCTGCAGTAACAACCAAATTTACCAAGGATGACACTCTGGACATGCAGATGTTTGAAAAGAACCTGGAAGCACAACTTACTGCTGGGGTTCATGGTATAATTTTGGGAGGAACACTGGGAGAAGCAAGTACACTGGAGGATGCAGAAAAAGAACAATTGATCAAAACAACTGTGGCCTATGTAGATAAAAAAGTACCCGTGATCGTCAATATCGCTGAACAGACTACCAAGGGTGCACTTATAGCAGCAGAAAAAGCAGAAAAGTTTGGTGGCAGTGGCCTTATGATGTTGCCGCCTATGCGCTATAAGGCAAATGCCCATGAAACTGTAGTTTATTTTTCTGAAGTTGCCAAGCACAGTAGCTTACCAATTATGATATACAATAATCCGGTGGATTATGGGATAGAGGTAACCCTGGATATGTTTGAAGAATTGCTGACTTTTTCTAACATACAGGCAGTAAAGGAATCTACACGAGATATTACTAATATTACCAGAATAAAAAATCGGTTTGGAGACCGCCTAAAGATACTATGCGGGGTTGATACCCTGGCACTGGAGAGTCTTTTGGCTGGAGCAGATGGATGGGTGGCAGGATTGGTCTGTGCCTTTCCCAGAGAGACGGTGGCTATTTATGAGTTGGTAAGGGCTGGCCGAATACAAGAGGCGCTTTCAATTTACCGCTGGTTTATGCCTTTATTAGAACTAGACATAAATCCACAATTAGTACAAAATATTAAGATGGCTGAGGTGGCAACTGGTATAGGGACCGAATATGTACGGCCACCTCGATTGCCGCTACAAGGAGACGAAAGAATACGTGTGCAAGGCATCATAGACCGGGGGGTTGCCAGCAGACCAAAGCTTCCTGAGTATTTGAAATTAAATAGTAAATAGAAGAAACAGATGTTAGACGGAAAGAATATTATTGGATTTAAACATTCAAAAAGGGGAACAAACACTTTTAAGACCATTAACCCAATCTTAAATATTGAGAATGAAACTATCTACTACGAGGCTAACTCCGAAGAGATACAGGAGGCAGTATCCTTAGCTCACAAAGCCACTTTGATCTATGCAGAAACCAGTTATAAAGACAGGGCCAGGTTTCTTATAGCCATTGCCGATGAGATCATGGCCCTTGATGATACTTTAATAGATCAATATTGCTCTGAGACCGGTCTGCCGGAAGGCAGGGCTAAAGGCGAACGAGGCAGGACAGTTAATCAATTGCGAATGTTTGCTCAGATCCTGGAAGAAGGATCTTTTGTGGAAGCGAGCATAGATACCGCACAACCAGAAAGGCAACCAGCACCCAGAGTTGATCTCCGTAAAATGATGGTTCCCCTTGGACCCGTCGCCGTTTTTGGAGCCAGCAATTTCCCGTTGGCATATTCCTCTGCGGGAGGAGATACTGCGAGTGCTCTAGCGGCAGGCTGCCCGGTCATTGTAAAAGGACATCCTATGCACGCAGGGACCGGAAGCATGGTTTCTTCTGCAATAATTAAAGCCGCTAAAGATACTGCCATGCCAGAAGGTGTGTTTTCGCACCTCAATAGCAGTGGTCATGAAGTAGGGGAGGCCTTATTAAAAAATCCTCTCCTGAAAGCAGTTGGATTTACCGGAAGTATTAATGGAGGACGTGCCCTCTTCGATCTTGCGGCACAAAGAAAAGAACCAATTCCTGTATTCGCCGAAATGGGCAGTGTTAATCCGGTAGTTTTATTGCCGGAAATACTAAAAACGGAAAGCGATAAATGGGCCAAGACCGTAGCACAATCTGTTACCCTCGGAAGCGGGCAATTTTGTACCAATCCCGGCATCCTTATGGGAATCAAAAATTCCGATCTGGACCATTTCACCGAGATTTTGGCCAGTGAAATTAACGAGGTTGTTCCGGCGAGTATGCTACATCCTGTTATTGCCAATAAGTATGATGATGGCAGATCGCAAATGCAACGGCAAAAAGGAACTTCTTTGGTAGTTGAATTTACGAAAGAGGCGAAACCCAATGTTGGAAGGCCTGCTATTTTAAAAGTTAGTGCTGCAGAATTCAGGGAAAATCCTAAACTCCATCATGAAGTTTTTGGACCTTTTTCACTTCTGGTAGAATGTCAGAACATTGAAGATCTGGAAAGATCAGTTGCACTTCTTGAAGGACAATTAACGGCTTCGGTGATTGGGACCACTGAGGAATTAAGGGGATATGATTTTCTGTTGAAACAGTTGGAGACCAGGGTGGGCCGACTTGTTTTTAACGGAGTACCCACCGGGGTGGAGGTCTGTGCCTCCATGCATCACGGAGGGCCTTATCCTTCTACTACGGACAGTCGTTTCACAGCAGTTGGGGACGATGCTATAAAGAGATGGTTGCGACCTGTTTGTTACCAGAATTGTCCGGATGAATTATTGCCATCGGCCTTACAAAATGCCAATCCCTTAAAACTTCTAAGAAGAGTAGACGGAACACTTACTCGCGCTAAACTTTAATCAAGATATGGCGCAACATACCTTTCATTGTGTAGACGGACATACCTGTGGAAATCCGGTCAGACTTGTAGTTAAAGGAGGACCCATTCTGCAAGGAAAATCAATGAGTGAAAAGCGCCAGCATTTTCTCGCCGAATACGATTGGATACGCAGAGGGCTTATGTTTGAACCCAGAGGGCACGATATGATGAGTGGCAGTATTTTGTGCCCTCCTTCAGATCCTAAAAACGACTTCGGAATACTTTTTATAGAAACGAGTGGATGTCTGCCTATGTGCGGGCACGGATCTATAGGGACCATTACCATGGCCATTGAAGAGAAGATCATTATTCCTAAAGCTGAAGGGAGAATTCTTATGGAGACCCCGGCCGGACTAATCTCAGCTACCTATGAAATGAATAAAGGAAAGGTGCAGTGGGTTAGATTACGCAATGTTCCATCCTTTTTAGCTGCGGAAAAGCTGGAGGTACGTTGTCCTGTTTTAGGAGACCTGGTATTTGATGTGGCCTATGGAGGAAATTTCTATGCCATCCTTGATCCGCAAAAAAACTTTAAAGGCTTGCAGAATTTTAATGCTAGTCAACTTATTCAGATCAGTCCGGAAATTAGAAGGCGGATCAATGAGAAGTATCCTAATACCTTTATTCATCCGGAAAATGAAACCATCCGTGATGTTAGCCATTTGTTATGGACGGGAACACCTATTCATGAGGGATCTACGGCGAGGAATGCTGTATTTTATGGTGACAAAGCTATAGACAGGTCGCCCTGTGGCACGGGCACCTCGGCCAGAATGGCACAGTGGCATGCCCAGGGTAAATTAGCAGTGGGAACACCGTTTATTCATGAAAGCATCATTGGCTCTCAATTTACCGGCAGCATTGAAGGCCTTACCAAAGTAGGGGATAAGGAAGCCATTATTCCCGGTATTCAAGGCTGGGCAAGACATTATGGATATAACAGTATTACCATAGATGAGGACGACCCTTTTGCCTATGGATTTCAGGTTCTCTGATCTTTATTAACCTATTACGCGTCTTTCTGTGCCCATAAAGGGTTGATCATAGTAACGCACGCCTTTCGCTTTGTATAGCGCATTTGCCATTGCTCCTATTGCCGGAGGAAGACCTGGTTCTCCAAGACCTGTTGGGGCAATTTCATTTTCAACAAAGAAAACTTCTATCTCTCTGGGCGCCTGCGAATGACGTATCAATTGGTATTTATCGAAATTCATTTCTTTGGGAGCACCATTTTCAAAGGTTAACTGACTGTACATGCCATGACCAATACCATCAATTACTCCACCTTCAATCATATTCCTCGCCCCATCTTTATTGACCACTATTCCACAATCAACAGCACACCATACTTTTTGAACCACGGGTTGCCCGTTTTCTATGATCATATCGAATACTTCCGCTACATAGGTAGAGTGACAGAAGTAAGCCGCTACTCCACGATGAACACCTGCAGTAGATGCTACCCCAATTGGCTTTTTCCTTTACCAGTTTTAAAACACCTGCGTACCGCTCCGCTTCGTACTCATGTTCTGCACCAACAGGATCATTGATGGCACGATCGAACAATTCTAATCGGAAATCAATAGGATCTTTGCCAGCCAGTTCAGCTACTTCATCTAAAAACGATTGCTCTGCACCTGCGGTAAAATTAGACCTTGGTGCGCGCCATGCACCTGTGGTTATATTGGTATCTGCTTTTATTTTTTCAGCTGAGTAATTCTCGACAGTCCCTGCAGGGAATCTGTTCGGAAATACGGGACCATCTGGCATACCAGCGCCTTTTACGGTAAAAGCAATCAGCTTATTATTTTCATCCAAACCTGCTTTATAGACGGATTTATAGGTAGGGCGATAGGTCCCTTGTGTCATATCATCTTCCCGGGTATAAATAAGCTGCACCGGACCACCTATTTTTTTCGAGATCGCTGCGGCTTCCAAGCCAAAATGTACATAGAGCCTACGACCAAAGCCTCCACCCATACGGGTCATATTTACGGTAATATTTTCCAGTGGCAGGCCAAGTAATTTGGCAACAGAGCCCTCAAGGGCCTCCGGAGTTTGGGTTGGACCAATCAGTTCTGCTGAATCTGCCGTAACATTGGCGAAGAAATTCATCGGTTCCAAAGTGTTATGTGCTATAAAGGGCGCAGTATAGGAGCGTTCAATTACCTTGGCTGCCTTTTTAAATGCTGCCTCGGGATTACCATCTCTTCTGCTTTCCGTTACTTCCCCAGATACAAGTGCTTTTTCTAGTCGCTCTCTGTGCATATTAGAATTTTCCAAAGTGCTTACGGTTTCCCAGTTGACTCTTAGCGCCTTTTTTGCCTGCATTAATGGCCAGGTGGTTTCACCCACAATGGCGACCAATTGTTTAAACCCTTGTTCGTCGAACATTCCGGGTTCGGGAATAGAAGTATCGATGATAAATGCATCTTTTACTCCTGGCATACTTTTTATCTCCTCTTCATTAAAGTCTTTTACTTTCATCCCAAATGCAGGTGGGTGCTCTATCATAGCCAATTGCATCCCATCCCTGTGAAAATCCCAGCCAAACAGAGGTTTTCCGGTCACTATTTTCATGCCGTCAACATTCTTTTGACTCGTTCCAATAAGTTTAAAATCTTTCGGTTCTTTTAACTCTAGTTCTTCAGGTACCTCAATACCAACAGCTTTTGAGGCTATTTCACCATACGATATTGTTCGTTCTCCATTAATTTCACTGATAACACCTTCACTGGCTGTAAGATCTCCTTTTTGCAAGCCCCACTCTTTGGCAGCAGCTTCCATTAGCATAAACTTTCCAGCGGCACCGGCCATACGCAAGGCGTTCCAACTTAAGCGGATAGAAAGACTACCCCCGGCAAATTGATTTTGATAGAACCCTGTATTCAAAGGTGCTTGTTCCACTACCACATTTTCCCAGGGCACATCTAATTCCTCCGCGACAACCATCGGCATGGAAGTTCGTACGTTTTGTCCTATTTCAGGATTGGGCGAATAGATGGTAACCATACCGGTTTCCCCTATTTTAATATAGCCATTGATCTCGAACCATTCTTTTGGAATTGCCACACCGGCCTGTAGCTCGGGCGAATTTGGTTTACAACTGTTGAGCCAGCTAAAGCCAATAAGCATACCTCCACCGGCGGCGGCGGATACTTTTATAAATGAACGTCTGTTGTAGTGTGTTTTTATCTTAGTCATGATAGTTATATTAAGAGTGTGCTGGCAATTAAGCGTTTTCGGAATTAGCTGCGGTCTTGATAGCCTTTTTGATACGCGTATACGTTCCACAACGGCAGATGTTCCCGTTCATGGCAGCATCTATCTGTTCATCCGTGGGATTCTCGTTATGTTTTAAAAACGCAGCTGCGTTCATGATCTGTCCCGCCTGGCAATAGCCACATTGGGGTACATCGTGTTCTAACCAAGCTTGTTGAACGGGATGATCCCCGTTTTCTGACAAGCCTTCGATAGTGGTAATGGCCTGATTGCCTACTACAGAAACGGGCAATTGGCAGGAGCGCACGGCAACTTCGCCCAGATGTATGGTACAGGTACCACATTGTGATATTCCACAGCCGTATTTTGTACCCACTAAATTTAAGTGGTCTCTTAGTACCCATAGAACAGGTGTGGAGGGATCCACATCTATTTGGGTGTTCTTTCCATTGATGTTAAGATTGAAATTTGCCATAATTAAGGAGTCATAATTTGAATACCTTGAATTTAATGAAAAATATAATATGGTCCTTTCATTAATTCCTTAAATAACAAAGATTTACTAACAGGTAGTGAAAGTCACCAAAGTATCATACGGGATTATGGATCTACCTTAAAGGAAAGGCATATTATTCTAAAAAAAATACTTCTGAGAACAAAAAAAGCTTCTTATATTTGCTGCCGCTAAGGAGGAATGGCAGAGTGGTCGAATGCGGCAGTCTTGAAAACTGTTGAGGGTCACACCTCCGGGGGTTCGAATCCCTCTTCCTCCGCAAAAGAAAACCCATAACGAAAGTTATGGGTTTTTTGATTTACTGAAGCCACTGAAGTTTACTTCAAAGTGGCGGAAGTAGATAAAAAAACAACCAAGCGAAGCTTGGGTATGGTTTTTATGCTTGCCCGGGATTACCATTTGGGATCAACGCAGTTAATCCCTGAAGCCACTGAAGTTCACTTCAAAGTGGCGGAAGTAGATCAAAAAAACAACCAAGCGCAGCTTGGGATTATGCTTGCCCGGGATAGGGATCAACGCATACCTGAAGCGACTGCTTCTCTTCAACTCTTTTTGGTATCAACACAGTTAATCCTAAAAGCGCATATTAATTTGGATCACAACTCAGAAAATTCGGTTTGGGAAGTACCCATTGTGGGGAATCAATATTAAATTCCCTACAGTCTATCACATTAACAACGTTCCAGCCACTTAGATCCTGATTGAATTGCGATTCACGAAACATTTCACGCATATCCGTAACATTGCTTACATCCCAGGCACTGATGTCCTGGTTGAATGTTGACTGTCTAAACATTCCACCCATACCGATTACATTTGGTGATATTGATCTAAAAGAATTAGGTTGTTTCGTCTCCCGGCTGGGACATAAAATTCACCACAGATTCAAGCTTAAAAAACGAATGGGAGGGTGGTCAGGCTAATGTTTATGAGACGAATAGAATTACTTTGGAGGGATTTGCTAACCGGATAATCAATTCATCAGAATGAAGCATTTATACCGAAAGTAACTGTTCTGGGGTTCGGGAATGCAAACTTGTCAATACCCCTGGATGGAACTCCGTTACCGAGGTCACCAATGTCTACCGTTACCTCAGGATCCAGTCCACTGTAACCCGTAATCAGGAATACGTTCTGACCTGTTAGAGATAACCTCAATGAGGTTAAAAATCCATCGCTACCTAGAGGTACGTTGTATCCGACGTTTGCGTTTTGAAAACGTACGAAGTCACCTTTCTCGAGGAAGCGAGTCGATACATCAGCAGAGGCTCCGGAACCTTCACCGCTAGTTAACACGTTTTGAGTCACATTGCGCGCGTTTGTGATGGCACCCGCAGTAAATAATCCGTCTGCTGTTAAGTTGTAGACTGAGAAGCCAAACTGACCCTGGAAACTAGCGGTAAAATCCCAATTTTTTATTTTATAATTGATCGAAAGGCCAGAGGTTACATCAGGGAGGGCATCCTCTCCTACAAAGGTCCTGTCAAATACAGCATCTCCATCACCATTCCCGTCTACGTCACGATAGGTAGGTAACCCGTTGCTGTCAAAACCTTCGAATATGGCCATGTAATAGCTGAATAAAGATCTTCCGGTTTCGAAACGCTGTATGAAATTGTA
>CAWCNT010000035.1:0-3978 GCA_963796935.1 uncultured Flavobacteriaceae bacterium | reverse complement strand
TAATGATATTGCCCCTTCCTTCTACCAGTTTGTTCATGGCGCCCCGGTACTCTGTTTTTGCCTCATCCATTTTTTTACCCACCTTGGTAAGGTCCGACACAAATCCTTCAAATTTATCATACAAGGCCCCTGCCTGACGTGCAATTTCGATGGCATTTCGTTGCTGTTTCTCATTGTTCCACATGGAGTCTATGGTACGGAGGGTAGCTAGTAAAGTTGAAGGAGTAACGATAACAATGTTTTGTTCAAATGCTTTGTTATAAAGGCTATTATCCTTGTTGATCGCAATTGAAAAAGCGGTTTCAATAGGCACGAACATCAACACAAAATCGGGACTCTCCATTTCATATAAATCCTCATATTTTTTAGCCGACAGTTGTTCCACATGTTTCTTGAGGGAATTGATATGATCCTTTAAGTATTTTTCCTGCATGTTTTCCTCTGCATTTACGAATCGTTCGTAATCCGTGAGCGATACCTTGGAATCTATGATCATTTTTTTACCGTCCGGAAGATTAATGACCACATCGGGCAATACCCGGCTGCCATCTTCCTTGGTGAAATTTTGCTGTACCGAATACTCACGATCCTTCTCCAACCCTGATTTTTCCAGAACTCGTTCCAGGACCAATTCGCCCCAATTCCCCTGCATTTTGCTATCGCCTTTCAGGGCTTTGGTCAAGTTCTCTGCCTCCTGGGTTATTTTTAAATTCTGACTTTGAAGATTTAAGAGTTGCTCTCGCAAGGCAGAATGAATGCTTATGCTTTCTTTCTGACTTTCTTCGACCTTCTTCTCAAATAATTGAATTTTCTCTTGTAATGGATTGAGGATATTTTTAATATTCTTTTGATTCTGCTCTGTGAACTTTAAACTTTTTTCATCCAGGATCTTATTGGCCAAATTCTCGAATTCTTTGGTAAATTTTTCCTGCAATTGGTTCACTTCTTCTTTTTGCTCTCTGTTTTTAACATATAAGTTCTCAAGGTCGGCCTGGTGCTTGACAATTTGCTGACCTAATTCTTCTTTTTGGCGGCGTAGAAACTCGGATTGCTCTTTTTCTTCAGATAATCTCTTTTCTAGTTCCTGAAGGTTTATGCGAAGTTGTTTTTCCCGTTCTTCAAGGGTACTTTGGCTCGAGGTTGTTTTGAGACGTTGAATATAATTTCCCAGGAAAAAGCCAATCAAACCAAGCAGGATACCAACAATAAGCGTTACTAAATACGAATTCATCCAATCCTATTATTTCATGTAAAGATAGCGCATTAGGCTTAATCTTACATTGCAGGTAAAAGTTAGTTTTTGATCTTAAAAGAACCTGTTTTTGCATCGAACCTGATGGTATCAGATGGAAATAAGGTTTGAAAGCTTTCATTTTCTATAAGTTCGCAAGGAGTGCCGAAATGACAGGTAGGCCTATCTAATATCAACATTTTATCACAGAGCTGTATGGCAATATCGATCTCATGAGTGGTAAAAACGATGGTTTTGTGAAGGTCATGAGCAATTCGCTTGAGCATTTTCAGAATTTGAACCTTATGATACAAATCAAGATGCGTTGTTGGCTCATCCAATAGTATAATGGGAGTATCCTGGGACAATGCCCTGGCTATCAACACTTTTTGTAGCTGTCCGTCACTTAGTTCATAGCATTTTCGATCTTGAAGTGCTTCAAGTTCAACCATTTTAATAGCGTCCATTATTTTCGAATGGTCTTCTGGAGTCAATAGTCCCAACCAATTGGTATAGGGTTGTCTTCCCAGGCTTATAAGCTCTTTTACTGTAAGGTTCTTGGTTGCAAGGGGTTCTGTTAATACGATACTTATCTGGGTGGCTAATTCCTCATTGTTCAGATCTTCCAGCGTAGTTTTGTTCAAAGCTATGTTTCCTGATAATTTAGGTTGTACACGTCCCATGGTACGGAGCAGCGTAGACTTGCCAATGCCATTGACACCAATAATGCCAGTTAATTCACCTTGTTTTAGGGAAAAGTTGATATCCTCGGCAACAACCGTATTAGTCCGCTTATTCGGATATCCTATACTTAGGTGCTGAATGTCCAGGGTTGTATGTTTTATTGTATCCTTGATATTGATTTATTTTACGTAAATGCTTGCGCGAAGTTACTTAATATTAAGAGCAAATCCCGACAGTTCCGGATGCACCGTACGTTCTCAAAAGATCATTTTTCGTTTTCGCACCAGTAACCAAATAACCACCGGCGCCCCAATTACAGAGGTAATGGCATTTATCGGTAAAACATAGGTGGAGGAGGGTAGTTGCGCTATAGTATCACAAATCAATAATAAAATAGCTCCGTAAAGAATAACTCCCGGCACCAATACCTTATGATCTGTGGTATTGAATACCTGCCTTGTTAAATGGGGTACGGCGAGTCCTACAAAGGCAATAGGCCCTGCAAAAGCAGTAACCGATCCTGCTAAGATACCCGTGGCGATTATTATCAGGTACCGGGATTTCTTAATTTTCACACCCATGCTTCTCGCATAATTCTCACCTAGCAGAAGTGCATTTAAGGATTTGATCGAAAAAATACTAATGACAAGACCAATAATGGTAATAATACTTAACAAGGCAACCTGCGACCAATTTAAATTGCCAACGGTGCCAAAAGACCAGTAAATATATTGCTGTAATTCTTCGGCGTTGGCAAAATAAGATAGTACCGTAACCAAAGCTGCGGTTATGCTCCCAAACATCAGCCCGATGATTAACAGGGCCATAGTATCTTTAACGTGCCTTGCCATGGCGATAACGGCCATAAGCACTAATAAACTTCCCATACTTGAGGCAACGGCCAAGGATATATCGTTCACAAAACTGGTTCCTATCAAGCCTGCAATAATCCCACTTCCCATGATAAGAAAGGCAGCTCCCAGGCTGGCTCCCGAGCTTATTCCAAGTACGAAGGGTCCGGCCAATGGATTTCGAAATAAGGTCTGCATTAACAAGCCGCTTAAGGAAAGGCCAACCCCAACCAGAACAGCCGTAATTGCTTTTGGGATTCGATAGTTCCAAATAATGTAATGCCATGAATCGTCCGAAGTTGCATTTAAGAAAATATGCCTCAAAGTAGCTTTAAAGGGAATATCAACAGATCCCAGGCTAATATTTAATCCCAGACAAAGTATGAGCACCAAAAACAACAATAAGAACCTATATGAGAACGAGCTTTTCAATTGTTTAGGGGCTTAAAGAAGAATAAGGTGTGATCTGGCAAAACATCGGGATGAAAGATATGAATTAGGTCTTTCAGGATCAAATCAGGTCTGTTAGGTCCCATTTCATAGAACAGCAAGCCGCCAGTTTCTCCTTTACTAAGTGCATAGGTAAAGATGTTTCTGTCCTTAAAAGCATCAAATTGCTGGTAATGCGTATTGGCATTTGCGAGTTCTGAATAGGAAGTAAATTGCGATGGGGACACCCAAAAGTCGGCATAAGAGGCAGTTTGTAGCACACTTTCAATACTTAGTGACAAGCTGCCCGTTTCCATGGTTTCTTTCCATAAATAATCGGCATTGGCGTCTTTGATGAACTGTGCCGCCCAGCTTTGTCCCCCAGGGGCGTACCAAACGTCTTTATAGAGCGCACCACTCATCACAGAAGGACTCTTTTTGGCTTCTTTGGCCATATTTTTGGCCTTTTCGTAGGCCGATTCTATCTCTTCAAAAATTGTTGCTGCTTTATCCTCCATTCCAAAAAAAGGTGCAAAAAACTTGATCCATTCGGCTTTGCCCAGCGGTGTTTTTTCGGTCCAATCTCCATTATAGACCACGGCAATTTTAGATTGAATCAAGGTTTCATAGGCTGTATTCTCTGAAGTAATACCGAACCCAACAACCAACTCAGGTTTAAGAGCCAGTACCATTTCCGTGTTCATGCTTTCATTGTTTCCAATATTTTGGATGTTACCTTCTTTAATCCTGGTACGCGTCTTTTCTGAAGATATACCCAGTTTT
>CAWCNT010000034.1:0-165643 GCA_963796935.1 uncultured Flavobacteriaceae bacterium | reverse complement strand
GGACTTGTAGGCGTTCTGCTTTCTTTTCGGCTAAATATTCCTTAATCTGTCCTTCAGATTTCCCCTGGAGTGATGCAGGTAAGGTTGCTTTTTTAATTTTTGCCATGTCAAAATCATCTTCCGAAGAAGCATCTACAAGATCCCATTCAGCGTTGTTGTAATAAGCAGAACTTTTGCTGACTGCTCGTTTTACAGCTACCACTTCTTCCAATTTCATTGCTTGTGAATCCTGGTGCTCTTGTTTTGCCATACGGCTGACACCCATGGCGCCATATGATACATATGTGTTGTTTAAGCGTGCATTGAGTTGTATGATGATTTCATCATAGGGAGTTTTAATGTGTACTACCTGCCTGTTATGGTCAATAGCCATATATTCTCCTCCACCAAGCATGGCGCCTTCCTGCCAATGTGTATTTATTCCTTGCCTGTAATCACCACAAAAAATGGTATTTACAATTACATCCTTCTCCTTGGCATTTACAACCGATTCCCTGAAATCCTTTTTACCTTGTGTAAAAGGTTCATTGCCCGCAATAAATATCATTTTTAAATCGTCTTGATTTTTACCCCAATCCAATTGACGCAGAGACTGGTGAATAACTTGCCCGCAAAATTCTTCTCCTCCATTGGTAGTAAGTGAAAATAGCTTTGCCGAGATCTCATCAAGGTCGCTGCTAAAACCAAGCACTTGTTGTACATAACCTTCCCTAGAGGCAAGATCATCATTGCCGTATTGGTAAAGTGCTATCTGAAGGCCAGGACGGCTGTTATTACCACATTTGGCATAAGCAAATTGGTTCACTATATCCCAGAGTTGTGATTTCGCCTGATTGATAAGTCCGTCCATACTATTACTGGTGTCTAGCAAAAGAGCGATTTTCACCATGGGTTGCCTGGAATGGGTACTAGATTCCGGGTTGCTATGGAGATCTTTAGGTGAAAAAAATTCTGTAGAATTTCCATTATGAGCAAAGCTTGTTCCTATGAATAATAATAACAAGAGCGTCATTGTTTTGTGGGCATACTTTTTCATTTGTTTTTATTTAAAGGGTTATTAACTAGGTGAAAAGTACGGTGCAACTTTTTTTAAAAAAACCGGCAATGAGTGAACAGGTCACCTCAATGAGGGAACTGTTATGTTGGTTTCGGGAAGTGCAATAAAGTATGTGTAAATTGAAAGGATCGGCGAAAAGCCCATTTTTTAATACGATTCAAATGGACTAAGTTTATCCTAATAATACGAATCATGCCAGTGAAATTACTTTTAGTAATAGCGATGTTCTTGGTCGTTTCCAATGTTAACTCCCAGACACAAAATCAGAGAAAGGAAATAAGCATTATTGGAACGGTTAAAGAGAAAAACAGCAATGTTCCAATTGCAGGGGCCGAAGTTATTACTAACCATGGAGGCTATGTTACTACTAATGCCCTGGGTGAGTTTACAATTAAGGCGGCCATAGGAGACGTTCTAACATTTACAAGTTCTGAATTTGAGACTATAAGCCATACTATTCAAAGTGCTGATAAGATTACGGTATTGGTAGAAGGGAATAACAAAATTTCCCTGAGTAGAACAGAAAATGCCCTTTCTGCTGAAAGTACTGCCCGGCATAAGGCATATCTTGATTCTGCCAGGATGAACAAACAAACTGATATCGGAAAAAGCATAGACTACATCGCCCGCTCTATAGCAGAATTAGGGAAAAGGGGTAATAAAAAAGAACTGGCGGCATCTCTCGGGTTACTGGCTGAAGTATATGGATATCATCAACAAACAGATTTAGCCATTGATAATTATAAGGATGCCCTTGAAGCATATTACACTGTGGGTACTGCCCTGGCTTTGGGAAAGGCGTATATTTTGGATAAGCAATGGGAAGAAGCCATTAAGACCTTAGCACCCCTGGAAGAAAGTACAGCATTAGTGCCCTATCAACAAGTTGAATTATATGAAAGCATTGGAGATGCGCACAGGGGATTAGGTGTCACCAATAAAGCAGTGGCCTATTATCAGCGGGGATTAGTAATCGCTACCAAGAATCAGATAAGCCCAAAAATTCCGGATATAAATTCCAAAATAGCAGATGCTTATGCCCAGGTTAACCGCCTGGAAGAAGCGAACGCCTACTATGATAATTCCTTGAGGGAAGCTAAGAAACAGGCTCCGCAAAGGGCAGTACAGGAAAAGGAAAAGGTGGCAGATTTTTTAAATAAAAGCAACCGATATGATGATGAAATACAACTGCGCAAAAGCAGTTTGCAGGAATTGGAAGGAATACCATCGGGGGTAGACAAGCAAAACAATATTCTTAAAAGTACAGACTCAGTTACCAAACAACGCATCAATTATAAAATAGCCAATGCATATATAGCGCAGGACAAATACGAAGAAGCAATACCCTATCTGGAGCGCAGTATTGCAACCGCCAGTAGCAAGTCAGATCTTATCGTTCAAAAAGATGCTACACGGAAGTTGTCTGAGGTATACCGGCAGCAAGGGGAGTTCGATTTGGCACTGGAAACATATCAAAAATATGTCGCTGTTGTAGACACCTTGTATGTCAGAAAAGAACAGGAAATATCGCGCGCAGCCAGGTTAAATCGTGAGATAGCCGTTACCCAAAATCGAATTACCGGACTGGAACAGGAGAGGGAACTATCACAGAGTAAATACGACCTTGCCCTGGCAGAACAACGGTTGACGGAGGAAAGTAACAAACGGCAATTATGGATAATATATTCCTTGGTTTTCGGTATGTTTTTTATGTCTTTGGCGGCTTTCTTTTTCTACAGGAGCAATCAAAAACAAAAGTTGGCAAATAACTTACTGGCTTTAAAATCGCTCAGATCTCAGATGAACCCCCATTTTATTTTTAATGCCTTGAACTCTGTCAATAATTATATTTCAAAACACGATGAACGCAGTGCCAACAGATACCTTAGTGATTTTTCCGCGCTAATGAGGACGGTGCTTGAGAATTCTGAAGAAGATTTTATTGGACTACCCAGGGAACTGGAACTGCTGGAATTGTATCTGAAGCTGGAGCATTCCAGGTTTCCTGATAAATTTACATATAGCATAAACGTAGAAGATTCAGTAAATCGTGAAGCCTACAAAATACCGCCTATGCTTTTACAGCCTTATCTCGAAAATGCTATTTGGCACGGACTTCGCTATAGAGAAACGCCCGGGTTCCTTAAGGTACAGCTGTCGCAGAAAAATGATACCCTGGTGATCTGTATTGAGGATAATGGGATAGGCAGAAGGAAGTCGGCCGCCTTAAAAACACCGCATCAGAAAAAACAACGCTCTACGGCCATGGATAACATCCAGAAACGAATTGCAATTTTGAACGATATGTATAAAAATAATATTTCGGTAACTGTAAAGGACCTCGAGGAGGATGGAACAGGAACCATGGTAACCTTAACACTTAATAAAGGCTAATGAAATTAAGGGCGGTGATCATAGAAGATGAGGTTAACAGCAGGGAAATTCTAAGGAATTATCTTGTAAAATATTGCCCTAAAGTAGACATCCTGGGCGAGGCCGGTACCATCAAAGAGGGAATAGCGCTTATAGAGAAAGAAGTTCCAAATTTGGTGTTCCTGGATGTGGAAATGCCTTTTGGAAATGCTTTTGATCTATTGGCAGAATTGCCAAACAGGGCTTTTGAAACTGTATTTGTAACCGCGTATAACCAATATGCCATGGAGGCTTTAAATCAGCATGCGGCATATTATTTAATGAAACCCATCAATATAGATGAACTCATTAAGGCTGTAGCCTATGTGCAGGAAATTATCATCAAAGAGGAACAATTACAAGACCGGGTCTTAACTTCAAATCTTCAGAAAGTGGAAGGTAAAATAACCTTGCCTCAACAAGACGGATTTCAGGTGCTCAATGTTTCAGAAATATTATATTGCAAGGCAGATGACAATTACACGGAGATATTTTTAGTTGATAAGAAGATTCTTGTGAGTAAGACCCTGAAATATTTTGAGGAAGCTCTTGCAGAATTTTATTTTGTTCGCATTCATAAATCTTTTCTGGTCAATATAAACGAGGTAATAAAGTATAAAAAAGGGAAAGGTGGCAGTGTAATAGTTTCCAATGGAAAAGAACTATTGGTATCTGCTTCAAAGAAAAAGCAGTTACTTTCGTATTTCGAATAGGGGATACTTTTGTGCCTACTATAATTACTAATTTAGGGTATGATTATTAAGACTATTAAAGGAAAAACACCGGTTTTTGGCAAAGATTGTTTTATTGCTGAAAATGCGACCATTGTTGGAGATGTGGTGATGGGTGATGAATGTAGTGTATGGTTCAATGCCGTGATTCGCGGAGATGTCCATTACATTAGGATGGGAAATAAGGTAAATGTACAGGATGGGGCTATTATTCATTGCACCTACCAAAAAGCACCCACTAACATTGGAAATAACGTTTCTATTGCCCATAATGCTATTGTTCATGGCTGTACGGTTGAGGATAATGTATTGATTGGCATGGGTAGTATTATTATGGATGATTGTATAGTGGGGTCTAACAGTATCATAGCGGCCGGAGCCGTACTTACCAAAGGCACCATAGTGCCACCGGGGACCATCTTTGGTGGGATGCCTGCCAAAAAGTTAAAAGATATTAGTCCGGAATTAAGTGAAGGCGAAATATTGCGCATTGCCAATTCCTATGTGAAATACGCCAGTTGGTTTAAAGAGGAATAGAAAAAATGAGAGGAATCTCTACTTTTATCAACCAAAAACACAAACCCAGCCTATTACACACTTTTTAACACCTTACAAGGCCCTGACTTTACTCCGAATTACCAAAAAATAAGTATATTTAATAAACAAGATAGCGTGCGAATTGAACTAAACGAGTCGCAATAATGGCAACGCGTAATTATCAGGGAAAAAAATTTGACGTACAGGGGGTTGACCCGGTGGTCGATGCCCTAACCGTGGAAGAAGCCTTACAAATTAATATCAACGGAAAGCCATTTACTATGTCCATGCGGACACCGGGTGCAGATGACGACCTCATACGCGGCTTGATGCACAGCGAAGCCATAATATCTTCAACCCAGTTTCATCCTAAGCACATATTTCAAGAAGAAAACGAAGAGGGCATTGTAACCGTTGTAGATTTGGAGATCCCGGAAACCTATCTTGGTGTCGGCTATTCTAACAGTCGAAGTCTGTTATCTGTTTCTTCCTGTGGGATTTGTGGTAAAACAGAACTGGGAGAAGAGGCCTTTAAGGGCAAGACCATTGAAGCGACTTCACAATTTTCCGCAGAAAGTTTTACAAATATGTTTGCACAAATGAATCGTGGCCAGCATGATTTTAAACAATCTGGCGGTACCCATGCAGCTGCACTGTTCGATGCCAATGGATCACTACTGGTAGTTAAGGAAGATATTGGGCGCCATAACGCCGTAGACAAGGCAATTGGATGGTTGCTGTTACGAGACAGGTTAGATGAAGCAAAGGCGATGACAGTAAGCGGGCGCATCTCCTACGAGATAACCATTAAAGCTTTTAAGGCGGGAATCCCATTTTTAGCTGCTGTATCGGCTCCGTCTTCCCTGGCTGTGGATTATGCCAAAGAATTCGGTATTACCCTTCTCGGATTTTGTCGTGAAGGACGGGCCACCTGTTATGCTCATCCATATCGAATAAACAATAACAGGGTTAGTTCCCTGAACCCTAAAGTAAGCTAGCATATGTCTGACAATTTAAGCGAACTCCTGGGCCGTAAAGGCCTACAAGAAAACCTCTTCGACAAGCTGGGGAACCTGGCACAGCCAGCCGGTACGCCAGATGAAAAGGAACTTGCCCTGCTCGCAGAGGAGTTTTTGATAGGCAAAGCTAATACCTTCGGGACTGCTTCTTTTTATGACTTTCTCAAACCCGAAAACAAGGGTAAAAAAGTATATGTATGCAACGGTACGGCATGTGAGTGTGCTGGTACCCAAGATTCGGTATTAGAAAAACTTAGTACGGAATTCACTGCCGATCAGATTGGGCATATGACCTGTTTGGGGCGATGCCACGAAAATGCTGCTTTTCATCACCAGGGGCGAAATTATTCAGGTGCAGCTATCGATAACCTGAGCGCCATCGTTAAGGACAAAGCCCAAAGTAAGCCCGATGTTTACCATGTGGGTGCCAGCCATGAGGCCATTCTTACCAAGCCCTTCAGCAGTATTGAAGAATATTACAAACCCTGGCTGGAGGTGTTACAAAATAAACCGGAAAAAACATTGGAAGAGCTCAAAACCTCTAACATTAGAGGCAGAGGGGGTGCAGGATTCCCTATGGGCCTCAAACTGGAATTTTGCAGTAAAGCGGAAGGGGATGTTAAATTTATTATATGCAATGCAGACGAAGGGGATCCAGGTGCTTATTCCGATAGATATTTGCTGGAACAACGGCCACATTCGGTGCTTTTTGGGATGCTGGTAAGCGGCTATGTGACCGGAGCACATCACGGGATTGTATATATCAGGGCTGAGTACCCGGAATCAGTAGACATTGTACAAAATGCCATTGATGAGCTTAAAGACCACGGCCTTATGGGACATAACATACAGGGGAGCGGTTTTGATTTTGAATTTAAAATAATTCAGGCTCAGGGATCCTACATTTGCGGGGAAGAAACAGCTTTGATAAATTCCATAGAAGGGCAGCGACCTGAAGTAAGGGTCCGTCCTCCCTATCCCGCCCAACGCGGGCTCTTCAACAAGCCTACCGTAGTAAATAATGTAGAAACCCTGGCTGCTGTACATAACATTATCAGTGAGGGAGGGGCCGCATGGAAGGCAATTGGCACAGAGAAGTCTTCAGGTACTAAACTGGTGTGTCTGGACAGTTTTTTTAAACGCCCCGGGATCTACGAAGTGGTCATGGGAACTCCTTTGAAAACAGTTATTTATGAACTCGGAGGTGGGTTTAAAAGCCCCGTAAAAGCATTGCAGATCGGGGGTCCATTAGGTGGAGTAGTTCCTATAGAAAAAATAGAAGAGCTAACCCTGGATTTTGAATCCTTTTCAAAAGCCGGGTTTTTACTGGGACACGCTTCAGTGGTTAGCATCCCGGAAGATTATCCCATGATGCGCTACATTGAACATTTATTTGATTTTGCCGCCTACGAAAGCTGCGGTAAGTGCTTTCCCTGCAGATTGGGAACAAAACGAGGACATGAAATGACAACCAAGGCTATTGTAGAAGGGCATGTGATTGATAGAACTCTTTTTGACGACCTGCTTACTACCCTGGAAGAGGGTTCCCTTTGCGCACACGGTGGTGGAATTCCGTTGCCTATCCGTAACATAGTTCAGTATTTTGATTCGGAATTAAACACATATTTTAATTAATCGTCCCTTATGAAGACTGCATATATAAATAACATTGCTTATTCATTCGATCCAGGAGAAACCATGCTTACGTTTATTCGGCGTCATGCAGGTCCAGATCTGGTACCCACCCTTTGTGATGCGCCTAACCTCGATCCCTTTGGTGCCTGCCGGGTTTGTAGTGTGGAAGTGGCTTTGGAAAAAGACGGTCCGGTCAAAACCATGGCATCCTGCCATGCCCCTTTGTCTGAAGGACAATACATTTATACCAGTTCTCCCAGCGTACAGAAGTTACGTAAGAATATTATTGAATTGGTCCTTACGGACCACCCGCTAGACTGCCTTACCTGCGAAGTAAACGGTAATTGTGAACTGCAAACCGTTGCTGCACAAGTGGGCATTCGGGAAGTACGCTACCCGGAAGGGGACAACCACCTGAAGAAAACCAAGGACCTGAGTCATCCGTATATGACCTCAGACCTGAGTAAATGTATTAACTGTTACCGCTGTGTCCGAGCCTGCGATGAGGTGCAGGGAGAATTTGTGCTGAGTATGGCGGGGCGAGGTTTTGATGCCCATATCGTAAAAGGACTGGACCAAAGCTTTATGGATTCTGACTGCGTGAGTTGTGGTGCCTGTTCTCAGGCCTGCCCAACCTCCGCTATTTCAGACGTTTTTCAGTCCAAGGCCATTCAGGCTACAGAAACCACCCGGACAGTTTGCACCTATTGTGGGGTAGGGTGCAATCTGGATATCGCCACCAACTCAGGTGAAATACTGAGTATTACCGCTCCCTATGATGCCGAAGTGAATCAGGGGCATACCTGTCTCAAAGGACGTTTTGCCTTTAAATTCTACAATCATCCGGAACGTCTGGATTCGCCTATGATTAAGCGCAATGGCAGTTTTGAAAAAGTAAGCTGGGACGAAGTTTACGACTATATCGCTGGAAAATTTACACACTACAAGGAGACCTATGGCCCGGACAGCTTGGCCGGTATTTCTTCCTCCCGCTGTACTAACGAGGAGAACTACCTGATGCAGAAATTCTTCCGTGCCGTGATTCAAACGAATAATATTGACGGATGCGCCCGAGTATGTCATTCCCCTACCGCTTTGGGTATGCAGCGTACTTTCGGAACCGGAGCCGCTACCAATTCCATAGAGGATTTAAAGCATACAGATTGCATCATGGTTATTGGTGCGAACCCTACAGATGCTCATCCTGTAACAGGAGCAAAACTCAAGCAGTTTGCCATGAAGTCTAACAAGGCATCTATTGTGATAGATCCTCGTAGAATAGAACT
This sequence comes from uncultured Flavobacteriaceae bacterium, assembly GCA_963796935.1. Classification (GTDB taxonomy): domain Bacteria; phylum Bacteroidota; class Bacteroidia; order Flavobacteriales; family Flavobacteriaceae; genus Muriicola. Next base: position 156,966 of record CAWCNT010000034.1, on the reverse strand, counting down.
GGCCCGCTACGCGACTCATCACCTGGCCTTAAGACCGGGTACCAATGTTGCTGTGCTTAATATGATGATGTACTATATTGTTAAGGAAGGCTTAGCAGACCAGTCGTTCATAGACAAACGCACGGAGGGATATGAGGATTTCAAAGCGGAATTGATGAGCATTGACCTGGACCACCTGGAAGCTGTTTCCGGGGTGCCCCGTGAACAAGTAAGAGCTGCGGCAATCACTTATGCCAGTGCTCCCAATGCCATGTCATTCCATGGTCTTGGAGTAACCGAACACTCTCAGGGAACGTTTACGGTAATGCAAATTGCCGACCTGGCCATGCTAACTGGGAACATTGGCCGCAAAGGCGTGGGGGTAAATCCTTTGCGTGGGCAAAACAACGTACAGGGAAGTGCAGACATGGGGGTACAACCCCATCAGGGTGCAGGGTATCTGGACGTGACAAATCCGGAAGTCAACCAGCTTTACAACAAATTTTATGGAAGGGAAATTCCTTTACATATTGGGTATAAGATTCCTGAGATGTTCCAGGCCGCCCTGGAGGGTAAACTCAAAGCCATATGGATCATTGGGGAGGACGTAGTACAAACAGATCCTAATACCCAAAAGGTGATCCGTGCACTCGAAGCTACTGATTTGGTCATTGTACAGGAACTCTTTATGACGGAAACGGCCAAGTATGCTGACGTGATTTTGCCCGGAGCTTCATTTCTGGAAAAAAGCGGCACGTTTACCAATGGGGAAAGACGCGTACAGGCTGTACGGCAGGTAGTGGAACCAATTCCGGGTTCTAAACCAGATGGACAGATCATTGTAGATATTATGAACAGGATGGGCTATGCCCAACCTGATTACACCCCGGACGGCATGCTGGAAGAAATCTCACAGATTGTGCCCTTCTTTGCGGGAATCAGATGGGATCGTTTGGGCAAGAATGGCCTGCAATGGCCTGTAGCTCCAGATGGTACTGATACCCAGATTTTGCATCAAGAGGAATTTATGCGCGGTCTTGGGTATTTTGAATTCCATCACTGGAAGGAGACCCAGGAGATCACGGAACATGGAAAAGAGTATCCCTATATTTTAACCACAAACAGGGAATTGGAACACTACAATTGCGGGGCAATGACCCGCCGCACGGCCAATGAAGAGATCCTGAAAAGCGACTACCTCATGATTCATCCCGAAGATGCTGCTGCCAACTTGATCAATGAAGGAGATTTCGTTTGTTTGGAGTCGCCACGTGGGAAAGTAGATGTTAAAGCTCGAATTACAGACGAAGTTAAACCGGGTATTCTGAGCACCACCTTCCACTTTCCGGATATTATGATGAATATTATCACCAGCGATATACATGACACTGAAGCCATGTGCCCCGAGTACAAGGTAGTGGCAGTGAGGATCCGGAAGTCTAAAGGGAAATTCAAGAAGTTGTTGCAGGATAAGTAGATCTGGATTCTGAGTTGATAATGATTAGCCATGTTTAAAGGGGGGGTGGCCTCTCCATTTTCGGATAACTTTAGTAGGGATAGTTAGGGATATTTTTTCTCCTCCTCATTATTTTTAAATACTCTTAATAACGGCGCATAATAGAAGTATTTATTACATTTGTTCTGAAAAATTTTCTAGCATGAAGGCATATATTTTTCCCGGGCAGGGAGCACAATTTCCAGGAATGGGGCAGGATCTGTATGAAAAGTACCCTGTAGCCCAAGAATTGTTTGAACAGGCAAATGACATATTAGGATTTTCTATTACGGATGTCATGTTCAAAGGCTCAGCGGAGGATCTGAGAGAAACCAAAGTGACCCAACCAGCCATTTTTTTACACTCCGTTATTTTAAGTAAGGTATTAGGCGATTCATTTCAGCCAGATATGGTGGCCGGGCATTCTTTGGGGGAATTCTCAGCCTTGGTGGCTAATGGTGCTTTAAAATTTGAAGATGGATTACGTCTTGTTTCTCAAAGAGCCCTTGCCATGCAGGAAGCCTGTGAAATGCAGCCGGGAACCATGGCAGCGGTTTTAAGTCTTGGATGATGCTATTGTGGAATCTATATGTGACAGAATTGATGGGATTGTAGTACCTGCCAATTACAATTGTCCCGGGCAGTTGGTGATTTCCGGGGAAGTTGCTGCGATACAGCAGCATGTGAGAAATTAAAAGAAGCAGGCGCCGAAGAGCCTTGGTATTGCCTGTTGGCGGGGCTTTTCATTCGCCTTTAATGGAGCCTGCAAGGGAAGAACTGGCGCAGCTATTGAAAATACAAGTTTTTCAGAACCAAGCTGTCCTATCTACCAAAATGTAAATGCTGCGGCTATAACTAATGCGGCTGAGATACAGAAAAATTTGATCGCACAATTAACCTCGCCTGTGCGTTGGACGCAAAGCGTGCAAAACATGGTTGCAGATGGGGCTACAAATTTTGTAGAGGTTGGTCCCGGAAAGGTTCTGCAGGGTTTGGTTAAGAAAATTAGCCCGGATGTGGAAGCTGTTTCTGCCGAATTGTCTGCCTAAGAATATTCCATTAAACTTTGCGATTACTACCATACATCTGAAAAATGGTTAATTAGGCCTTATTATTAGTCTAGGGCGTCAATTTTTCTTATTATTGAACCCCTGTTTTCAAGAACGTAGTTTATCGATCACCGCTTGAAATCAGGACCTATTTGGGATTGTATATGAAAAGAAAATATTTAAAAAACAACTTACAAGATCGTTTTTAATAGCTTCCAATTAAAAAGCCTGCTTTTTATGGGGCTCTTTATGTTGTTTGGGGTTATTGGGTATGGACAGGGAACATTAACTATCAATAATGAAGTAACTATAGAAGGAGGTGATCTGACTTTTAATGTGACCTATACAGGTGCAATAGTTGTTGGTGGTTTTACAGTAACGCCTTCTTTTGTTGATGTGACAGCTTTGGGTGGAGTATTCCCATTTGTAGATCCTACGGATTATGAAAACGTTATTTCTGATTTAGCATTTGACGGTACTAGCCCGCAGACGCTACCGTTTACTCTAAGGACGAATGACGATGTGATATCTGAGTTACAGGAGACTTTTAACGTAACTCTGTCCGCGAGTGATGGTACGGTTGATGATACGGCTACGGCTACAGGAACCATCAATGATAATGACACAGTAGCCTTTACTACAACGGCATCCAATGGTTTGGAATCTGTTAGTAGTGCGGACCTGGAGGTAAGTTTAAATGGATTAAATAGTTCGGATGTCACGGTTAATTATACGGTTACCGGCACAGCTACGGGTGGCGGCACGGATTATACGTTAGCAAATGGAGTTTTGACGATCATTGCGGGGAACCTGACTAATGACATTACCATAGCGAGTATAGTTGATGATCTGATAGATGAGCCGAATGAGACGGTAGTGGTAACATTATCGGGACCAACCAATGCAAACTTAGGAACCAATACGGTACATACTTATACGATTACCGATAATGATCCAACTCCAACAGTAGCCTTTACCACTACGGCCTCGAGTGGGTTGGAATCTGTTAGCAGTGCAGATCTAGAGGTAAGTTTATCAGGATTAAGCGGTTCAAATGTAACGGTTAATTATACGGTTACCGGTACAGCTACGGGTGGCGGCACGGATTATACGTTGGCCAATGGAGTTTTGACGATAACCTCGGGAAACCTAACAGGCGATATTACCATAGCGAGTATTGTAGATGACCTGATTGCTGAAAGTCCTGATGAGACGGTGGTGGTTACATTATCGGGACCAACCAATGCAACCTTAGGGACCAATACGCAACATACTTATACGATTACCGATAATGATGGGACTCCAACAGTAGCCTTTACCACAACGGCATCTAATGGGTTGGAATCTGTTAGCAGTGCGGATCTTGAGGTAAGTTTATCAGGATTAAGCGGTTCAAATGTAACGGTTAATTATACGGTTACCGGTACAGCTACGGGTGGCGGCACGGATTATACGTTAGCCAATGGAGTTTTGACGATAACCTCGGGAAACCTAACAGGTGATATTACCATAGCGAGTATAGTTGATGATCTGATAGATGAGCCGAATGAGACGGTAGTGGTTACATTATCGGGACCAACCAATGCAACCTTAGGGACCAATACGCAACATACTTATACGATTACCGATAATGATGGGACTCCAACAGTAGCCTTTACCACAACGGCATCTAATGGGTTGGAATCTGTTAGCAGTGCGGACCTTGAGGTAAGTTTATCAGGATTAAGCGGTTCAAATGTAACGGTAAATTATACCGTTACCGGTACAGCTACGGGTGGCGGCACGGACTATACGTTAGCCAATGGAGTTTTGACTATAACCTCGGGAAACCTAACAGGAGATATTACCATAGCGAGTATTGTAGATGACCTGATTGCTGAAAGTCCTGATGAGACGGTGGTGGTTACATTATCGGGACCAACCAATGCAACCTTAGGGACCAATACGCAACATACCTATACGATTACCGATAATGATGGGACTCCAACAGTAGCCTTTACTACAACGGCATCCAATGGGTTGGAATCTGTTAGCAGTGCTGATCTGGAGGTAAGTTTATCAGGATTAAGTGGTTCAGATGTAACGGTAAATTATGCCGTAACAGGTACGGCTACGGGTGGCGGCACGGACTATACGTTGGCCAATGGGCAATTGACGATAACCTCGGGAAACCTAACAGGCGATATTACCATAGCGAGTATTGTAGATGACGTGATCGCTGAAAGTCCAGATGAGACGGTGGTGGTAACATTATCGGGACCAACCAATGCAACCTTAGGGACCAATACGGAACATACCTATACGATTACCGATAATGATGGGACTCCAACAGTAGCCTTTACCACAACGGCATCCAATGGGTTGGAATCTGTTAGCAGTGCTGACCTGGAGGTAAGTTTATCAGGATTAAGTGGTTCAGATGTAACGGTAAATTATGCCGTAACAGGTACGGCTACGGGTGGCGGTGTGGACTATACGTTAGCCAATGGGCAATTGACTATAACCTCGGGAAACTTAACAGGCGATATTACCATAGCGAGTATTGTAGATGACCTGATCGCTGAAAGTCCTGATGAGACGGTGGTTGTAACATTATCGGGACCAACCAATGCAAACTTAGGGACCAATACGGTACATACCTATACGATCAACGATAATGATGGGACTCCAACAGTTGCATTTACTACAACGGCATCCAATGGGTTGGAATCTGTTAGCAGTGCTGACCTGGAGGTAAGTTTAAACGGATTAAGTGGTTCAGATGTAACGGTAAATTATGCCGTAACAGGTACGGCTACGGGTGGCGGTGTGGACTATACGTTGGCCAATGGGCAATTGACCATAACCTCGGGAAATCTAACAGGCGATATTACCATAGCGAGTATTGTAGATGACGTGATCGCTGAAAGTCCAGATGAGACGGTGGTTGTAACATTATCGGGACCAACCAATGCAAACTTAGGGACCAATACGGTACATACCTATACGATCAACGATAATGATGGGACTCCAACAGTTGCATTTACTACAACGGCATCCAATGGGTTGGAATCTGTTAGCAGTGCTGACCTGGAGGTAAGTTTAAACGGATTAAGTGGTTCAGATGTAACGGTAAATTATGCCGTAACAGGTACGGCTACGGGTGGCGGTGTGGACTATACGTTGGCCAATGGGCAATTGACCATAACCTCGGGAAATCTAACAGGCGATATTACCATAGCGAGTATTGTAGATGACGTGATCGCTGAAAGTCCAGATGAGACGGTGGTTGTAACATTATCGGGACCAACCAATGCAACCTTAGGGACCAATACGCAACATACCTATACGATTACCGATAATGATGGGACTCCAACAGTAGCCTTTACTACAACGGCATCTAATGGGTTGGAATCTGTTAGCAGTGCGGATCTTGAGGTAAGTTTATCAGGATTAAGTGGTTCAAATGTAACGGTTAATTATACGGTTACCGGTACAGCTACGGGTGGCGGCACGGATTATACGTTAGCCAATGGAGTTTTGACGATCATTGCGGGGAACCTGACTAATGACATTACCATAGCGAGTATAGTTGATGATCTGATAGATGAGCCGAATGAGACGGTAGTGGTAACATTATCGGGACCAACCAATGCAACCTTAGGGACCAATACGGTACATACTTATACGATTACCGATAATGATGGGACTCCAACAGTAGCCTTTACCACAACGGCATCTAATGGGTTGGAATCTGTTAGCAGTGCGGATCTTGAGGTAAGTTTATCAGGATTAAGCGGTTCAAATGTAACGGTTAATTATACGGTTACCGGTACAGCTACGGGTGGCGGCACGGATTATACGTTAGCCAATGGAGTTTTGACTATAACCTCGGGAAACCTAACAGGAGATATTACCATATCGAGTATTGTAGATGACCTGATTGCTGAAAGTCCTGATGAGACGGTGGTGGTTACATTATCGGGACCAACCAATGCAACCTTAGGGACCAATACGCAACATACTTATACGATCAACGATAATGAAAGCGCAGGAATAAATATAACACCAACTACAGGTTTAACAACCACCGAGGCCGGAAAACGGCTACCTTTACAGTAAGTTTAGATACTGAACCAACAGCAAATGTAAATATCGCCTTGAGTAGTAGTGATGCAACTGAAGGTACTGTTCCAGGCAGTGTAACCCTAACGCCTGCTACTTATACAGGTGTAATTGTATCCATAACCGGCCAGAATGATAATTTTGATGATGGCAATATTGCCTATACTATTGTTACCGGAGCTGTAACTTCGGGAGATCCTGTTTATAATGGTTGGGTTCCGCAATATTGATGATGTTTCGGTAACCAATTTAGACGATGATACTGCAGGAGTCATAATAACTCCTACTTCAGGCCTTGTTACCACAGAGGATGGTGAGCAAGATATTTTTAGAGTTCGCTTAACTGCTCAGCCAATTGACGACGTTGTAATTCAATTAAGCAGTTCAGATACCAGTGAAGGAACAGTACCCACCAGTGTTACAATTTTACCCGGACAGTGGAATACTGATGTGGATGTAATTGTATCGGGAGTAGATGATTCCCTTTTAGATGGTGATATTGCCTATACCATAATTACGGGAGATGTCACTTCCATAGGTGATGGGCTTTTGATGGCCTTACCGGAGCTAATGTAGCCGATGTTTCCGTAACCAATACAGATGATGATACAGCAGCTGTAACCATGGCGAATGTAAGTGGCGATGAAAATGGAGGACCTATCACAGTTACAGCAATTCTTGATAATGCGGTCCCGGGAGGATTTACTTTAGATGTTTCTACCGCCGATATTTCGGCTACAGCAGGATCTGATTATACGGCCGTAACTAACTTCCAATTAACTTTTGTAGGGACACCTGGAGAACAACAAACCTTTTCTGTTAGCCCCATTGGTGACACTGCCATAGAACCAAATGAAACTTTACAGGTTTCCATGTCTAACCTATCCACCATATTACCTGTTAATATATCGGATACGGCCATAATAACTATAAACAATGATGACAGTTCAACTATATCAATAGATGATCCTGCTTCAGTGTTCGAAGGAAATTCTGGAATTCAAACCATAAGTTTTACAGTAAGTTTAGGACAAGCAGATCCCAATAATATTATCACAGTAGATTATTTAATTAGTGGGGGAAATGAGGATACGGATTTCGATACATTAACATTTGCTGCTGGGACAACAGTACTTAGCCAAACCATTGATGTTACTACTAATGGGGATACCACCGTAGAACCTGACGAGGCTATTTCTGTAACTCTAAGCAATCCAAGTATTAATGCTGAACTAGCCTTAGATAATGTTGGGACCAGCAGTTTTCTAAATGATGATTCGGCAGCAGTAACAATCGCTAATGTAAGTGGTGACGAGGATGGCGGGTTAATTACGGTTACAGCTACCCTTAACAATGCCGTAAATGGTGGTTTTTCTGTAGATGTTAATACTTCTAATGGTACGGCAACAGTAGCCAATAGTGATTATACGCCTATTGTGAGTCAGACCCTTAATTTTACAGGGACGGCCAACGAAAACCAAACCTTTACCATCTTACCCACTGCAGACACTGTTATAGAACTTGATGAAACGGTGAATGTTTCCATGAATAATTATATAGGTCAAACAGGGGTAAGTATTACTGATACAGCGGTCATAACCATCTTAAATGATGATACCGCATCTATAACTATTAATGATCCCGCTTCTGTACCAGAAGGGCAATAGTGGCACCAGTACCATTAATTTTACGGTAAGCATTGGGCAGGCCGATCCGAATAATGATATTACCGTACAGTATACCATTAGTGGTGGGAATGAAGATAGCGATACGGGATCCTTAACATTTTTAGCGGGTACCTCTACCCTGTCCCAAACTATTTCAGTTACGACTAATGGGGATACCGATGTGGAGGCCGATGAAACCATAACGGTTACCTTAAGTGCTCCAAGCAGTAATGGGACTATAACCAAAGCTGTTGGCACCAGTAGTTTTACCAATGATGATTCTTCTACTATAAGTATCAATGATCCTACTTCGGTATTAGAGGGAGATACAGGCACAGCCACCATTACTTTTTTAGTAACTCTGGGGCAGGCCGATCCTAATAATCCAATTACAGTAGATTACCTGATTAGTGGAGGAAACCAGAATGGGACCGGAAGTACTTTAACCTTTGCTGCGGGGACAACCACCTTAACCCAGCCCATAGTAGTAACAACTGATGGAGATGTAATTGTACAGGCAGACTTACCAGTCTCTGTTACACTAAGCAATCCTAGTGCGAATGCTACAATTAGCAAGGCAGTTGGCAGTAGTTTCTTTGAAGATGATGACGATGCAGGATTTACAGTAACTCCATTGACACTTGCTACTGCCGAAGGAGGGGGAACCCAAACCTTTAGTGTGGTTTTGAATAATGCCCCGGCTACCAATGTTGTTCTTAGCATAATTTCAAACGATACCAGTGAAGGAACTATATCTCCTGCCAGTTTAACTTTTTCTACCGGAAACTATAATACTCCTCGTATTGTAACTGTAACCCCTGTAAATGATGAGATCGTTGACGGGGACCAATTGTACAATATAACTGTTAGTGTAGATGATATTAACAGTAATGATTTCTTTGATGTACTGGCAGATCAAAATGTGGTAGTTACCAATAGCGATGACGATGCCGTGGGGATCTTTGTAAGTGCTATCAGCGGAAATACCACCGAAGATGGGGTTTCTGCAACCTTTACTATCTTTTTGGAAAGTGAACCTGCCGCAGACGTAACTATACCTTTAAGCAGTAGCGATTTGGGAGAAGGTACCCTTGGGGTAACCAATGTTGTATTAAATGCAGGCAATTGGGATACCGGAGTGATCGTGACGGTTACAGGAGTAGATGATGCCGTAGTAGACGGCCCCATATCCTATACGATCGTAACAGGGAATGTAACCTCTGCCGATCCTAATTATGACATTATTTCCGGCGCCGATCTCCCGGATGTAGCCGTTGTCAATAATGACAATGATACCGCTCGTATCAGTATTGATAATCAAACTTTTAGTGAAGGAAATGGAATTGCAACCTTTACAGTGACTTTAACCGGGGAAGTGGAAGCAGGCTTTACCGTTGATTTTGTGACCTCCGATAATACAGCAATAGCAGGACTAGATTATACAACTACCGGTGGGATTCTCACCTTTAATGGAACAGATGGCGAAACTCAATTCATTGAAATTCCTATTTTAGATGATGCCATTGTTGAGCAAAGTGAGATCTTCCAGGTGACACTTTCAAATGTAGTGAGTCCCGGAACGATCAATATAACCAAGGCCATAGGATTTGGAAGTATTACAGATAACGATGCCGCCAATGTGATCATAGACGATATAATCGTGAATGAAGGTGATCCACAGGCAGTTTTTACTGTAACACTAACAGGAATTGTTCCTGCAGGATTTACGGTAAATTACGCAACCGCAGACAGTACAGCGATTGCCGGACTGGACTATACGGCAGCAAGTGGCACACTTACGTTTGCCGGCACCGATGGGGAGACTCAAACCATTTCTGTTGCTTTATTGGAAGATACTATCGTGGAACAAGCTGGCGAAGATTTCCTGGTAAATCTTAGTAGCCCAAGCTCCCTTTTGGTTGGTATCGGAGATCCACAAGGGATTGCCACCATTACTGATAACGATATCTGTCCGGCGGGCAACCAGGCCCCGGTCATAGATCCTGCAATTCCAACCTCTTTTTGTGATGCTACCAGTCAGGATCTTGATGAATACACCAACAGTACGCCACCAGCCGGATCAGAGCTTCGGTGGACGGTAGATCTTGAGACAATCCTTGATCCGGATACACACCTTATTTCATCCGTTATTAGTTCTGATTTTCCGGGCACCTATTATGGCTTTTTCTGGGATGCCGCAAATAATTGTGCCAGTCCTACCCTGGAAATCACCCTGGAATTTAATACTACCCCAGAACTGGTAAGCACCACAGATGCAGAACGATGTGGAGAAGGGACAGTAATACTAAATGCCATCTTTACAGAAGGAACTGTTAACTGGTATGCTGCGGCAACCGGAGGTACCCCAATTGGCACCGAGGAAGATTTTGAAACCCCTATTTTAACTGCTACTACAACATTTTATGCCCAGGGAGATTTTAATGGTTGTATTACCGCACGTTTCCCAGTGGTTGCTACCGTATTCTTACCTCCTTCTGCCGGTATCCCAAGTAATACAACTTCTTGTAACGTGGCCATCAATGGGCCCACCATGCTAGATCTGGATGATCAATTGGAAGCTGCAGATCCCGGAACATGGGCAGTTACAACAGATCCTTCAGCAGGTGCACTCGTCATTACGCCGGAAAATATGGTCGATTTTGACGGACTCGCAGCAGGAGATTATGTTTTTACCTATACCACTACCGATGCTCAGGCACCTTGTGTAAATGAATCGGTTACGGTTACTATTACAGTAACAGATTGTGCTGTGGATACGGATAACGACGGACTAACAGACGGGCAGGAAATGGCCATTGGTACCGATCCCGGAAATCCCGATACAGATGGCGATGGGTTAACAGACGGGGAAGAAGTAAACAATATAGATGATCCCAACACCACCCTGGTTCCAAATGGTACCAGTAACCCATTAGATTTCTGCGACCCTATCGTTGGGCCAGGATGTGATGTACCGGATATTGACCTTGAAGTTGTAAAAACTGTAAATACCTCTGTTGAATTAACTAGTTGGAGAAGATATTGTATTTACCATTACACTTACCAATCTTTCCATGGATATGGTTAGAAACATTGAAATAAGTGAAATTCTGGATTCTAATTTTTTATATGTTACGCATACTGCTACTATAGGTAGATTATGATCCCATTACTGGAATATGGGAAATAGAGGAACTATTGGGTGATCAAGTTGCAGAATTAGTTGTCAGGGTACGAAGTGCCGACTGCAGGACTCTTTACTAATACAGCCTCACTTTTGTCCTCATTTCCAAATGATGGTAATACTGATAACAATTCGTCTACGGTAGAAGTAAGGGTTAGACCTGATTCAGGATGTGGAATTGTATTTAATCAAATTTCTCCAAATTCAGACGGAAAAAATGATGAATTACGAGTTGAATGTCTTGACATATTTCCAAATAATTCATTGGAAATATTCGACCGCTATGGTAATAGTGTTTTTTCGGCAAGTCCTTATATGAATGACCATGGCAAGGTACCGGTAAAAATGGAGACCTTCCAAAAGGAACCTACTTCTATATACTAGATCTTGGTGATGGAGAAGAAGTACAAAAAGGATGGATCCAAATTTTAAGATAAACTAGATGAGATTGAGGACTTGGAAACTTTATGGATCTATGCTTGGGTTGCTGCTTCTGGTAAATATAACTTTACAAGCACAATTAGAACCTCAGTATACCCAGTATATGTATAACATAGGGAGTTTTAACCCTGCCTATGCCGGTACTGTAGAAAATCCGGAAATATCGGCCCTGTATCGTGCGCAATGGATCGATATAGACGGTGCACCACGTACGCTAAGATTTGGGTCCAACATTCCCTGGTCTAATGAAAAAAATGGCCTTGGAATCAATGTCATAAGTGATCAATTAGGCCCCACTACCCAGACCTTTTTTAATGCGGCCTATTCTTATCAGATCAATGTCTCAGAATACACAAAACTCTCTTTTGGAGTCAATGCAGGAGGTGCCCTGCTCAATGTAGATTTTACCAAAGGTAATTTCGAAGATCCAAATGAACCTTTGTTAAGCAATCAGGTTTTTAATGAATTCTATCCCACTATTGGTGCGGGGATGTTCCTTTATGATGATGAGTGGTATCTGGGGGCTTCTATTCCCAATTTCCTTACAGGCTCAGTTAGTGAAGAAGTGGCTTCTCTGATCAATGATAAAATACAGTTTACATTTATTGGTGGCTATGTATTTGAACTATCAGATCAACTAAAATTTAAACCAGCCTTTTTAGCTCATTTGGTACAAGGCTTACCCTTGCAATTTAATTTATCTACTAACTTTCTGATCAATGATGTTTTTACCTTAGGGGCAGGATACAGGGTAAACAATTCGGTAAGCGGTCTGGCCGGGTTTCAGATCTCTAGTGGTGTCTTTGTAGGATATTCCTATGATTACAACACCAATAGTCTGGGGCAATACAATCAGGGTTCTCATGAGATGATTATTAAATTCTATCTTGGTGCCGGAGATGGTACAAACAGGGTAAAACCAGACAAGCGAAAAGGAAAACCAAAACAAATAGATACTCCTAGATTTTTCTAAATGAAGAGAAACACACATATAAGTTTTTTACTATTGGCGACATTTCTGTTTGTCACCAGTTTTTCTGTGGCCCAGAAAAAAGAAACCAGGGCAGATGTGTTATTTTTTGAATACAATTTTAAGGGGGCTATCACTGAGTATTTAAAAGAAATGAGGGAACAACCCCTGACCAATCAGCAAACCTTGAATTTGGCTGATTCTTATCTAAAAACCGGCAACTATGATCGCGCTACAGATACGTATCTGGAGGTCTACAACAGCGATGATGTTATGCCAGGCTATTACTTTAACAGGATGTTGCAAGCCATGTCCCAAAAAGTTGGGAGAGATAGTACCAAAGCCTTTTTGGATAAAAAATCCAGAGGACTATCTGCTATGTTTTTAGAAAATGCCAGTTTTAATTACGATCTCTTACAAAGAAATGACACAACCGGGATAGATTATAGAATCATCAATGTTTCCAGTAATAGTCCTCAATCTGATTTTGCCACCACTTTTTATAAAGATCAGGTACTTTTTACAAGTGCCAGACCACAGGAATCAAAAAAAGTATACGATCCATCAGGAGAATCGTATCTGGATATTTTTTCGGCAACACTCGATGAACAGGGTGATTTACGAGCAGTAGCTCCATATAAAGGAATACCTAATTCTGCCTATCATCAGGGAACACCTTTTTATTCAGAAGTCTTGGATGCGCTTTTCTATGTAAGGACCAATGAACAGGCAGGAGAACTTGTTTTTGACGAAAATGGCAAAAATACGCTGGCCCTTGGTTCCTCGGATCGCAGTGGTAATTTTCGTTATCTGCTTAAAGATCTGAGTACTTCGTTCTATTACCCATTTTATGATGCGGATAACGGCAAGCTCTATTTTGCTGCTAATTTTGATGACAGTCTGGGAGGAACAGACATTTATTACGTCTATACCAACAATGGCCTTATTATGTCTTCACCCATAAACCTGGGACCACGAGTCAATACTCCCGGGAACGAGATAGCTCCCTATATTTTTGAAGGAAGTATATACTTTGCCTCCGATGTCTTTTATGGACTTGGTGGAATGGATACCTATAAATCGGAGATCCTGGAAGAAAATATTTACAGCATACCTGTAAACCTCGGAAAAGGGTTGAATTCTGAGAAGGACGACTTTGGCTTTATTATTAAGAACTATCAGGATAATAGCCTTATTGGGTATTTTTCTTCTAACCGCCCCGGCGGAAAAGGCAATGACGACATCTACGGTTTTATCGTAAAAGACAAACCGGGGATCAAAACCTTTACCCTCAATGGTAGTGTGTTAAATCTAACTACCAATGATCGAATTCCGGAAGCGGAAGTAAGACTCCTGGATCAGGAAGGGAATCTCTTAAAACAAGTAGTCACCAATGACGATGGGACGTTTAGAATTGAAGTGCCATGGCAGGATACAATTACCATTCAAGCCACCAAGGATCGTCATTCAATCTTCTCTAATGCCTATACCGGTGAAGCGCTGGAACAATTACAAAGTATGGCCTTTAATATGGGCATTGCCAGAGTAGATGACCTGGTGGAAGAAGCTGAAGATCAGACCGTTTTAAAGCTCAACAAATTCTATTTTGACAAGGGCCAAAGCAAGATCACTGAAGAAATTGCAACAGAACTGGAAAAAGTGGTTGATGCCGTAAGCAGGTTTCCTCAAATGCAATTACGGATAGAATCGCATACGGATAGTAGAGGTGGTGGCGCCACTAATTTCAGGCTTTCTCAAAGCAGGGCCGATGCCATTAAAGACTATCTGGAAAGAAATGGTGTATCTACCTCAAACATCCTTTATTCAATTGGCTACGGTGAAGACAAGTTGCTAAACGACTGTACCAATGGAGTATTTTGTTTGGACACCTTCCATAAAAAGAATGAACGGCAGCTAATTGTGGTACTTAACTACGATCTGCTCTTCTAGAACAAGATCATCCAGCAATAATAGAGCGCAAAGAGGGAGAGGAAGACAATACCTGCATAGGTCAGATATTGCAGCCCTTTTTTGGGATGAAAATTGGCCGGCAGATCTGTACTCATCACATTCTTAAGATTCATATACCCTACTATAGGTGCCATCACAAATGAGATAAAGGTGGCAAGTGCTACCAGTGTACCCATATTAGCTCCAAAGGCTGTTAATACTACATAATTTACCACCGCCAGGCCAATGATGCCCATGGCAAAGTATTTCTCTCCCGGAGAAATCCTTATGTGCAGGTGTGAGGTGTTTTAAGACATCCAGACTCACCCTGGCAATAGCATCGTGAGCTGTCATACAGGTGCTGAACATAGTGGCAAAAGCCGATATAGCTATAAAAATATAGGCCCATTTTCCAATATGTGTAGTGAACAATTGCACCACCTGGTCTGCAAAGGTCACGGCATTACCACTTAGCTCAGTTTGTGTCCCATAGAGGGTCATCCATCCTATTACCAAAAAGAAAATAGCTAACAAAGCCGTCATATAGTAACCCGAATTAAACTCTTGTAATGCCTCATTAAGAGGCAGCCTTCTTTTGGTTACTTTTTGTTTCTCCAGCGTCCATAGGCTTATCCAGCTACTGGCCTCTACGGCAGTAGGCATCCAGCCTACCAGACCTATTAGAAATAGGATTCCTACTTCATTAAAAATTGGGGTAGGTTCAAAATTAGGGACGGGATCTACCTGTCCTTTGTAAAGTACTAAGATAGTAGTGACGAGTAATGCAATGAATAAGATAGAGACCACAAATTTTAATGAGAGTTCCAGGAACCTATAGCGCCCAATGATCAGCACTGCCGAGATAAATATAAAAAGTCCAAGTGCTACTGTACCTACAGAGATATCGGTCACTTTAAAGAGGTTGATAAAGAGTCCGGCCGTAACCACATACAGGGCAGCCAATATGGTAAAAGTGGTTACCAAAGTAATAAAGGTATAGAGCCAGAGATACCCTTTTCCACGATTGCGATAGCCTTCTATAAGAGAGGTATTGGTCACTGTGGTATATCGGATCCCAAACTCAAAAAACGGATACTTTAAAATATTTGCCAGGATAATTGGGATCACCATTACCCAACCGTATTGAGCTCCTGCCTTGGTGGAGAGTACTAAATGGGAGGTGCCAATTGCCATGCTGGCAAAGAGCAGGCCGGGGCCTAAATTTTTTACTAAGGTTTTTATGCTTGGCATATACGAAGTGCTGCTCTAAAGTAGAATATTTTGTGCAATTCTGTTTAGGGGATGGCAATTTTATCCCCATTGGAAAGGGGTTGGGTATTCAGAAGCAGGTCTATAAATACCTTTACCCGAGCAAAGTATTCGCGTATTTGCACTTTTAATCCCTGAGACCCTTCAATATCCTTGGCATTATATCCAATGGCATACAGGCCTTTCTTTTGGGCCAGAAATATGGCCCGCTCATTCTGAAATTTTTGTGAGATGACCGTTACGCTGTCCAGGCCAAATACTTCTTTAGCCCGCACCATTGAATCTAAGGTCCGCAGGCCAGATGGATCCAAAATGATTTTCTCTTCCGGAATACCTCCTGCGATCAGGTCTTTTTTAAATGTTTCAGGTTCATTATAATACTGAGTGGAATTATCTCCGCTCACTAATACCATATCTATCTTTCCTGCCTTGTAGAGAGCAATAGTGGCCTTGATACGATTTGTGTAGTAAGGATTGTTCCCACCCTGAATAAGATGGCTCGAGGTGCCCAACACAATACCAACTTTGTTCTTATGCACTTGTTGTAAATTGTAAAAAGTCTTCCCTTTAGCGCCTTTATCTATAACGGCATCACAGATGAGCAGGGTAGCAAGCGGTAAGATTATACAAAGTAAAAATAGAGCGCGAAGTCGCTTTTTCATATTGAGTTAGGTTACCCTAAAGGTAATGAAATGGACCATAGTACACATATGGTTTTCTCATTCTACACAGAATTCAATTCAATATCTTAAAAAGAAATAGAAGTATAGAACCTAGCCAACATTTTTGTTGGGAGCACATACCCAAAAAAAGCGATACCGTTTTTTCGGTATCGCTTTCTCTGGCTATTAAAAGTCAATTTTTGTTCAGTTGCTTACTTGCCAAAAGTATAACTGGCTCCTACCATGATCATGGAAGTCGTCATTTCATAGGAAACTTCGCTTCCGGGGATTGCTCCGTAAGGGTTACCGCTACTGATGAGCATAGGATTCAATATGGGTCCGGAAGTGGGATCACCACTTTTTCCATAATGGAAAACAGCATCCAAAGATAATTTGTCACTTGCTACATAGCTCATTCCGAACTGGAATGCATCTTTGATTATTGCAGTGGCCGGAATATTAAAAAATGTTACTTCTTCCGGAATAGGGTTTGAACTATAAGTATAACCAAATCGTAATGGTAGTTTTTTGATTCCCTTATATTGAAGTCCTGCTGATAAAATGGATATATTTTTCCACCCAAATCCGGCTACAGAAGCTGTTTGTGTCCATCCGGTTTCAGAAAAACCTTCCGTGTTTTCATAATCTACTCTTCTAAAATCAACAGCTAAATCAACATCCCCTGTTGAATATCCAAAACCAACAGAGAAAATAGCTGGATAATCCATTTGAAAATTGTTTTTAGCAGTACTATTATCTAAATAGGTATTTTCAAATTCAAATTCTCCAAATTTTTGAGCTGTTTTATAAGATGCTCCTAGTTTTATTCCGAGTCCGGAATCATAGAATAAACCAAACTGAGCTCCAAAACCAATTGCTGAAGCTTTATCTGTGGTTGGATATCCTGCCATAGTTGGGCTAGCTGTTGGATTAGGCGCTAATTCTAAAGCTGCATAGTCAATATTTGGTTGCACACCAATAGAAAACTTATCAGATATTTCATAAGCATAAGCAAATACCTACTTGTAATAACATATAATCAGATTCTATACGGCCAAATCCCATAGCTGCTTGTGGATAGTTAATAGGATTGGAACTTACCGTTGGGTTGAAACTTCCACTTAAGGGGTTATTTGCTTCTTCAGGAAATGTAACTCCAAACCCACTGATACCAAATGCTGAAGCACCAAAGGTATGTTTGCTACCTTCTTTTCCCCAAACCATTGCCAATGCCGGCATAGGGGATGCACTTCTGTCATCTGCTGTTGAACCACTGACTGAAGGAGCTCCGGGCCCAAGCATACCAGCTGGTAAAGAAGAAGACAATTCGGGTGAAGAAAAGAACAAACCTATATCAAACTTTAAAATTTTATCATCAAAAGTTGATATTGCTGCTGGGTTCCAATGCAGTGCCCCGGAAATATCCAGGGGTTGTCCGGTGGCCGCTCCACCCATAGACATATTTACGGAACCAACTCCTTGCATGATATGTCCGGCCTGCGAAAAAGCCGCAGTAGCAAGAAGTGAAAAGGCCAAATTAACCAGATAGTTTTTCATATTGAATGATGCATTAGGCAACTCTCTTGCACCTTTAGGAACCTTTCCCAGATGCTGGTGTTGCGGTTGTTAATAATAGGATAAAGGTAGTGGCAAGAAATACTTAAAATACTGACGAAAGTCATTGTTTGCATGCTGTGTAACCTAGGTTACACAAATCATAAAATGTTGATAATCAACATATTAAATAAATGTATAATTACTATCACAATTCAATATTTGTACTTATTGGTAGTCTATATCATAAGTAAAAGGAAGAAAGTAATAGAGTTGCTTTCTTCTCTTTCATGATTTTTATTTTCTATATTTATGGACAGATCAAAAAAGATACTTTATAATGAAAACTCTCTTCAACTTTTTACAAAAACTAATACTAATTGCCTTCCTTTTTGGCACTATTATAATAACCGCTCAGGATACCTCCGTCAGTTATTGGTCACTGGGACCTCGAAGTTGAGTATGGCGATCAGTGGTTGCCATCCTGGTTGGAGGTAAAACAATCTGGTAACAAGGCCCTGGTAGGTCATTATGTAAGTGTATCAGGTAGTGCCCGGCCCATATCTGAAGTGCACCTTAAAGACGGACTCTTTAGTTTTAGCATTCCGCCCCAATGGAGCGGTACTCATGATATGCATCTAACAGGAAGTATAAAGGATGGCGCCATGGAAGGGAATATATTAGATCATATGGGAAATACTCATGCATTCCGAGGCGTTAGAGCTCCAAAGTTGTTGTATCCTGATCCCGAAAAATGGTCAAAACCACGTGCTCTTTTAAAAGCAAATGCTATTGATGGGTGGACCACCCCGGCAGGAAGTGCAGCCAATCAGTGGTTTGTAAAAGATGGGGTCCTTACCAGTCCTGCATCCGGAGCTAATCTTATGACAGAAGAAGAATATATGGATTTTAAACTGCATATAGAATTTAAATATCCGGAAGGCTCCAATTCCGGGATATACTTACGTGGTCGTTATGAAGTACAGGTAGAAGACAGTTATGGAAAAGAGCCTTCTTCTGTTTATTTGGGAGGAGTCTACGGCTTTGTAACTCCAAATGATAATGTAGCTAAAAAGGCGGGTGAATGGCAGACCTATGACATTACCCTGGTAGGACGCAGAGTGACCGTAGTAGCCAATGGAAAGACCATCATCAGCAGGCAGATCATTCCCGGTATTACCGGTGGTGCACTCAATAGCAAAGAAGGTGAACCCGGACCCATACTACTTCAGGGAGATCACGGTCCGGTGGAATACAGGAATATTACCATCGCAACACCGGAGAAATAAGTCGCTCCAGGTATCCAGTGTCCAGATTCAGGATCTGCAATAAAATGGATAAATAAAACCTTACTTTCTAATGATCAGGAGTAAATTCTATTTATGGATCTTATTGGGTGTCGCATTAGCGCAATGTAAACGCGCTGAAACAATATCGTTCGCAACCCTTATTACAGAAACTCCTCACATTGAAGGGAAGCAGGCCTATCTCAATTCTCCTTTTGTCACAGCCGGGAATCGGGTCTACCTGGTGGGCCATCAGGATGGTAGCTTTCCGGAACTGGGTTGGCATATAAAAAATGAGATGGGCGGGCTCTGGGATCATCCCATTAAATTGATGGACGGGTTTACCATCATGCTCAGTACTGGTGAGTTTACTACCGTGCTAAATAATGCCAACTCCTTTACAAACTATCCCTTTGCCAATAAACATACTTTTCAGTTTGAAGATCATGAACTTATAGTGGAACGCTGGCAATTTGTTCCGGATGATCAGGAAGGGATCCTTGTACAATTAGTGTTAGCCAATAAAGCAGATAGCCCTAGGGAATTAGTTGTTTCCTTTACGGGATATGCTGACCTTCGCCCTACCTGGCTGGGGGAACGCACCAGTATGCTCAATAGTCCCGATACCGGCTATTTTAATGAGTCAACGGACACCTGGGTAGTAAGAGATAGTCTTAACCCATGGTTCGTAACCTTCGGAGCTAATATACCTTCTGAAAATAATGGAAGGGCAAAATCAATCTATCATGGGAAGGACTTCGCTGCATCTCTTTCCTACCCCGTTTCGCTTGCCGCTAGTGAATCCAGGACTATCCAGTTTGCGATTGCGGGATCTTACGAATCGGAGGCCGCTGCCCTGGATACCTATAAAACACTGCAAACACAATCCATATCCCTATTTAAAGAAAAGCAAGAACGCTATTCCCAACTGGCCAATATGTCTAAGCTCACAGTTCCGGATACCCATCTACAGCAAACCTTTGAATGGCTTAAATATAATTCTGACTGGCTGGTACGTACCGTTCCCGAAATTGGGACGGGTATTACTGCCGGTATCCCTGATTATCCCTGGTGGTTTGGAGTAGACAGCGAATACGCCCTAAAAGGATATATGGCAGTAGGGCAGACAGATGCTGTTTACAATACGATTTCCTTACTTGATAGCCTTTCTAATGTCACCAATGGCAATGGCCGAATTGTACATGAGGTTTCCACCAACGGAGCCGTTTTTAACGAGGGCAATATCAATGAAACACCACAATTTGCTTCCCTGATCTGGGAGGTGTATAAATGGAACGGTGACAAGGCCTTTTTGGAACGCTATTTTCCAACCATTAAAAATGGGCCTGGAATGGCTGATGCGTGAAAAAGATGGTAATGGGAATGGTTTTCCGGATGGTTTCGGGATGATGGAGATCCATGGATTGGATAGTGAGATGATAGATGTGGCCGTCTATACCCAGCGAGCCTTTGCAGATGCCGCTCGTATGGCGAGTGAGCTCGGGGACGAGGCGCTGGCCACTTCTTATAAGGAAACCGCCGATACTCTAAAAACCCGGATCAATTCAGAATTCTGGTCAGAAGAATTTGATTCTTATGCCGACTTTATAGGAACAGATCAGCAGGCACTCCACCTTATTGAAGATGCCATAATAAGGGCAGATACGCTTAACAAACCCTGGGCCGTACAAGAATTACAAAATACAAAAAGAGCTATTTTGGCCAAGCCCTCAGCAAGCCCAAGACCCTTTGTCCTGCATCATAACTGGGTGGTGAATACGCCTATGGAAATGAAGATCGCCGATGCAGACAAAGCATTACGCGCCTTAAAAACGGCCGAGACCTTTGTAAATCCGTTCGGGGTGTTTGTGACCGGGATAGATCGGGATGCTTCTGCGGGGTTGGATGAGGGTTCATTTAAAGGTTCTAAGGTCTTTTCCTATACCGGGGCAGTAATGACCCTTCCAACAGGGGTACAGGCCATAGCGGAGAATAATTACGGCAGACCCAATCAGGCTCTCAATTATCTGCAACGGATGGCCAGGACCTTTAGTTTTGCGTTGCCGGGAAGTATGTACGAAGTATCGCCAGATTACGGGATGATGACCCAGGCCTGGAACATCTATAGTTTCGCCATACCTATAGTGCAGCAGTTTTTCGGGATACAACCATATGCTGCCGGGAAAAAAGTAGTGATCACCCCTCAAATGCCCGATACCTGGCCAAGTGCCTCACTAGAGAACGTGCAAATGGCAGATAATGCGGTCTCCATCTATTATGAAACTACTGATGAGGTAATTAAGATAAAGGTCACTCAGGACAACCCGGAATGGGAAATGCAGTTACGTCTTCCTGAAATAAAAGAAGGAAAAAAATGCCAGGTGATGACAGGTAGCATGGAGGCTGTGATTGCAGACGGTTATGTCAGTTTTACATCCAAAGGGCGTAAACTGGAAGTAAGTTTACAGTATCTTGATTAAGTCCTTACCGGAGGGCTAATAATTAAACGTTAGCTGGTTTCCCTCATCTTTTTTACCTTTAAGATCTTTCATAATAAAATCAATAAAAATGAGTAGTAAATTAAATAAGTATCCTGTTTTTATAATGATCGGCATCTTTCTAATCCTTGCAGGATGCACCACTAGTTACAACACCAACATAGCTTCACCAGACAAAGAAATTGAGGTAAACTTTGCCCTCAATGAAGCCGGAGCACCTCAATATGAAATATTTTATAAAGACTCCATGGTGATCTTACCGTCCACAATGGGATTCGAATTTAAAGATCAGCCTGCGCTTAATAACGGATTAAAAATAACAGCTGTTAGCAATAATACCTTTTCAGAAAAATGGGTCATGCCCTGGGGAGAACAAGACTCTGTGTTAAATACCTATTCGGAAATGCGCATAAGTCTGGAAGAGACCGCTGCGCCCAATAGAAAAATGAACATTGTATTCCGTGCCTTTGATGATGGGGTGGGCTTTCGGTATGAATTTCCTGAACAGCCCAATATGCAAGATGTACTTATCACAGATGAGAATACCCAGTTTAATCTCACTGGGGATCATAAAGTATGGTGGCAACCGGGCGACTGGGATATATATGAACACCTTTACAGCGCCACCAAATTTTCTGAGATCGATGCGCTGGCCATGCGAGACGATGTTAATCTGGCCGCTACCTACATCCCGGAGAATGCAGTTAATACTCCGGTGACCATGAAAACGACAGATGGGGTATATCTGAGTTTTCACGAAGCAGATCTAACCGACTATGCCGGGATCACCCTTAAAGTAGATACGCAACAATAATAGCATGATCAGTGAATTGGTTAGGTTCAGAACGTCTCCAGGGCAAAGCAGTGATTTCTGCACCTTTTAATACGCCTTGGCGTACCGTTCAGATCGCAGACAGAGCTGGCGATCTTATAGAATCTAAATTGGTACTCAACCTGAACGATCCAAATATTATTGGGGATGTAAGTTATTTTACTCCCATGAAGTATGTAGGTATCTGGTGGGAAATGCATTTAGGAAAATCTACCTGGGACATGGAAGGCAGCCAGAGCATGAATACGTTTACCAATAGCGGAGAAACACGACCCAATCATGGGGCAACCACTGAAAATGCAATGCGCTACATAGATTTTGCATCTGAAAATGGGATCAAGGGCCTTTTGGTGGAAGGCTGGAATACCGGCTGGGACAAATGGATCAACACGGAGGACAGAGAAGGCGTATTCGATTTTATGACCCCTTATGCAGATTATGACTTTGACAAGGTGATGACCTACGCCAAAGAAAAAGGGGTGGAGGTCATTATGCACCACGAAACCTCAGCGGCACCGCTTACCTATGAAAAGCAGATGGAGGTGGCTTATAAATTCATGAAAGACAATGATATTAATTCGGTTAAAACCGGATATGTAGGAAAGATCATCCCTAAGGGAGAATACCACCACGGGCAGTGGATGGTGCGTCATTACCACAAAGTACTGGAAGAGGCCGCAAAAATGAAGATCGCGGTAAATGCCCATGAGCCAATTATGGCCACGGGAAAACGCCGTACCTATCCCAATGCTATTGCCAGGGAAGGGTTGAGGGGGCAAGAATTCAATGCCTGGGCAGCTGATGGAGGTAACCCTGCAAACCATCTCCCAACCATTGCGTTTACCCGTATGTTGGCCGGACCCATTGATTTTACTCCGGGGATATTTAATATAAAGTTCGATGAGTATAAACCAGATAACCAGGTTAGTACTACCCTGGCACAACAGCTTGCCTTGTATGTAGTCATCTATAGTCCCATACAAATGCTGGCCGACCTGCCGGAACACTATACCGAAAACGGCAAGCCACACCCTGCCCTGCAATTTATCAGAGATGTTGGTGTAGACTGGAGCGAGAGCCATGTTTTGGACGGGGAAGTAGGGGAATATGTTACTATTGCCCGCAAAGAAAGGGGAACCGGTAACTGGTTTGTAGGTGGCATCACAAACGAAGAAGGCAGAACCGAAACGATTACCCTCGACTTTCTGGAGCCCGGCAAGTCCTATGAAGCTATTCTTGTATGAAGACGGCCCAGATGCACATTGGGATACAAATCCACTGTCGTACGGAATAAGATCGATGCAGGTAAAAAATACTGATAGTGTTACGGTCACCTTAGCGCCTGGTGGTGGGTTTGCACTGAGTTTGAAAGAAAAATAATCCATAAATGAATACGAAATTGAAAAAAAATGTAATAGCGGTAATTCTAATGATGGTGACCTTCACTACCGTATTGGCACAAGACTCAGAACCTGGCACGACTCCTTCAGATCCGCTCATAGGGGAGTGGACCATTGACCTGCGTCCTGAGCCTACTGCGGAAGGGTATTACCAAGTATTTCAGGTAACAGAGAGTAGAGGGCAATACATTTACAGGTACTTTCTATGGAAGTCCAATTGAAAATGGCTTTGTCAATAGAAATTGGGACCGACTCTATTTTGCCTTTACTACAAGCGATGCCAGCAATGACTACTATCATTCGGGTTATCTGGAAAACGGAACCCTGCAGGGAATCAGCTACTGTCCTAACAGGTCTTTTACAGCACCCTGGACGGGTGTTAAGCAGTAGTGGGTCCAATCCTCTATCTTCGCAAAAAACCCCCGAAAATCAAATGATAACGAGGGCTTTTGAATATTATTTAGATATGCTATTTAACAGCAGCCTACTTTATTTGGTTGTTGTTTTTGGTAGATTGACCCCTTGTTTTAAGATATAAATACCCATAATCGTAAGCCATATTACTTTAACATGAAATACCGGTTTGTAAATTTCATAGTGCTCTGGTATCCCCATCACAATGCCCATAGCGGCCAACCCTAGAAGGGCTGTAAACCAGCCTAGCCAAACATTGATGATCTTCCATTTCACCAAGCCAAGACCTAGTAAAACCAAACCAACCCCTGAAAATACACGTCCAAAGCGTACAAAACAGGTAACATATTGGTTCGTATACAGAATATCATTCATGAATACCTCAATTTCTGCAGCGGACATGCCTGCTGTCTTGCCTACACCCCAGGCGCCAAAGTTATAGTAAAAGGCTGAGGCTATAGCCAGGGTCATGGTTCCTGCAATGACCATCCCGGCACCGGGAACGATAACAACGCGGTATGGTTTTTCAAAAGTGATCGCCATAAGAGCGAAAATTGCGATGGCCATGATTACCCATCCAAAAATATGGATACGGAACATCCAGATCCAGGTCCAGACTTGTTCTCCAATAGGACCAAAATCAGAGGCCACTATATATTCGCCAATATGATGTGGGGAAAAGAACCAGCCCGCCCATAATAAAAGAGCTGCCACAAGAAAGGCCCATCCTGTAAATTTAGTTTCAAAGTCTTTTTTCATCCTTAAATTGATTAATTAGTAATTTGAATGCTACTTAAAGATGATAATATAGGTTGAAAATACAGGGCAATACGTAACATATGTTACACAAGGTTGTATGAGGCCGGGAAATACCATAGTTATCAGGATCGGTTTGTTCCAACTGTATCTCCTTTTGATAAAGGTTAAGGGATAAACACTATTTTAGTACAGATATAACAAGTTGGCAACAACTATTTAAAATATCAACATGAAAGCCATCAGAATTTTCTTAGTCTCATTAGGCATTCTGTTTCTATCTGGGTGTGCCGCTCAAAGCGTTGATCTGGGCTACTTAGAAGGATCATGGTTGTTGGAGGAAAGTTTGGAGGATGGTACACTGAAATATCAGAGAATCTCACCGGAGAGTTTCCCCGAGGGATCTATCTTAAGAATTTCACGTGATTCCATCATTGATTCCTATCAGGTTAAGTGCTGGGGAGGAATGTCCACATTCCTGTCTGAAGGTTCATGGAGTTTGGATGAAAAGAATCTTGTATTAAAAAGCACAATACCTATTGATCTTCAAGGTCAAGTATATAAGATTAAAGAACTTAATTCAATGAGCTTTATCCTCGCTCAAACAAAAACTAAAAAATAGCAGTTGCTAACAACGGCTATAACCCATCGCCGGCCAAGACTTGGAAAATTTTCCTACATTAGGGTTCATTAATCATTTCTGGAGTGGCCTGTCCATCAAGGCGCCGGGCCATAGCCAGGACCGTTGGCTGTGTTTAGAAATGGACGAAAAACAAATCATAGAATGGTTGCTTGAAGGTGATGTTTCAATACAATATCAGGTTTACCGGGATTTGTTAAAAAAGGACAGAAAGGATTTACAAGACAGAATTACAAATGAAGGCTGGGGAAAACAGTTCTTATCCAAACGAAAGCCAAATGGAAATTGGGGAGATAGATTCTATCAACCCAAATGGATTTCAACCCACTATACACTTCTCGACCTTCGAAATTTGTATATAAGTCCTACTCACAAAATTGTTAAAGAATCAATCGAACAGGTTCTTAATACATCTAAAGCAGAAGATGGTGGAATTCAACTTGGACCATCCACATCTCAACACAGTGATGTTTGTGTCAACGGTATGTTTTTGAATTACGCATCTTATTTCAATACCCCCGAAAAGGAATTGCACTCTATCGTAGATAGTATTTTGAATGAAACAATGCCGGATGGTGGCTTCAATTGCAGGACAACTAGAAGTGGCGCAAAGCATAGTTCTCTACATTCCACTATCTCGGTACTGGAAGGACTGTTTGAATTTCAAAATGCAGGATACAAGTACAAAAAGAATGATATTTCAAAAGCTATTAGAAGTGCTGAAGAATTTATCCTCATTCACAGGTTGTTCCTATCTGACCGAACGGGAGTAATCATTCACAAGGACTTTTTGAAGTTATCTTATCCAAGCAGGTGGAGATATGATATTCTTAGAGCGTTAGATTATTTCCAAAAAGTTGAAAGAAAATGGGATATGAGAATGGATGAAGCGATTGCATTGATACTGAAAAAACGTAACACAGATGGAACTTGGAATATGCAAGCAGCTCATCCAGGAAAATTACACTTCATAATGGAAAAAGCAGGTAAACCCAGCAGATGGAATACATTGAGAGCCATGCGGGTAATGAAACATTTTGATAAAAGTAAAAAACTACAGCCAACAAAAGCTATAGCGCAATTAAACGCGCCATAGCCAAACCGTTGGCTGAAATTTAAAAAATACAATTATGAAAAGAAAAAGTTACGATACAGTTACCGAAGCAATGACCGACCTTAAAAAACTTGGTTATACCATTGATTTTTCAATATTGACTGATAAGGAATGTCTTGTTTGTCATCAAACAGCAACGGAATTATCACCAGATGATTTTGAAATTGACCATTTCTACAGATTCGAAGGAGATAGCGACCCAGGAGATGAAATGATCGTTTATGCAATTTCATCGAATAAAAATAATCTGAAAGGAATTGTCGTGAACGCATATGGAATTTATGCAGATAACGCATCTTCTGCAATTGTAAAAAAATTAAATACGCACCCAAAACAATGAACTATCAATATAAAACGATAGCTATAATCACTATTTATGAAAAATAAAAAACAACTCGGTTTTGGAATGGCAATGGGAATAGCAATTGGGACTGCTGTTGGTGTTGCAACAGATAACATAGCTCTTTGGCTTCCTGTAGGTATAGCCATAGGTGCCGGAGTTGGAAATTCCTTAGCGAAAAAAGGAGGAAAAAAAGACAAGGAAGATGCATCCAATAAAAGCGGCTAACAATGTATATAAACCATTAGCGCCTATGCTGAAGCTTCGGCCTAAGCATAGAACGTCTCACATACAAGACAGATGTGTGTTAAACAAAAAAAGAAAGTTAACTAAACAATTATCATTATGAAAAAACTAACCAAGCTCTTAAATCAAACGACATTAATTTTTATGCTTTTCGCATTGACATTTGCAATTCAAAGTTGCGAACAAAAGGAAAAAGAAGCAATGAAAGAAGTTGAAAAAGAAGTAGTTGTTGAATCGGAAAAACCTGAATACTTTTTGCTCAGACCAGAGGTGGAAAAAGCATACGGATATTCACACGCTGTAAAAATTGGGAATGATATTAAAATCTCGGGTGCTGTAAGTATGGATGATGAAGGAAATCCGACAGCAATAGGAGATATGGAACAACAAATGAAAAATTGCTATGCCGATTTAGAAAAAATACTAAAACACTATGGATGCACATTTGATGACGTAGTTGTAGAAAATGTTTTCACGACCAATATGGCATTGTTTCTTGAAAACGCGGCTTACAGAAATGAAATTTACACTAAACATTTTCCAACAGGTTCCTGGCTTGGAGTAAAAGAATTAGCAATACCGGAATTTATGATTGAAATTGAATTAGAAGTACATAAATCTGAATAATAGTACAAACCAAATTCCCCTTTTTATTTAATTTCTAGGAAAAACCAACGGATTCCTGGGTTGTCATTCTTTCAATAAATTTGAAATGATGAATGCATCTATACTCAGTAGAGACCGTTGGCGGATATTTGCAATCATAAAAATATAAATTCAATTCTCTTTTAACTTTAGTTTTAGAATATCCATATTAGTCTTTTGATCCCATAGAAGTGCCACTTAATGGGTTATTTTGGTCATTATTTTTCCAAGTCCCTGTATAAGTATTACCTCCTGCGTTAAATTGGCCAGTTGCGCTTCCTCCATTAGAAATAGTGCCGTTAACAACTCCATTCGCAGTTACAGATCCAGACTCAGTAAGCGTAGTACCATTACCAACTGTAACCGTTCCAGTATAAGTGCCCTTCCCCGTGACATTCCAAATCCACGTTCCCGAGGAACCTCCAGAAAATGTTCCTCTCCATGTTCCTTCATAAATAGTGGTATCTGGTGGAAGAATGGTATCTGGTGGCGAGTCATCCTTAGAGCAAGATAGGAATGTAAGCGTAATTAATGTTGCCGCTAATAATACGTTTTTCATGATTTTCTAATTTTAGATTAATGATTCGTAACAGCTAATTATTTATGATAATTCTGACCTATCTAAAAGTATTCATAAACCGATGTATGGACTTGTACTATTTTTTCAATTACTAGGAGTACCTATGCATTGCGAAGAAAATGCTTGTACCATTATTGCAAAATTATGCAATGAAGAATTGTATAATATCGATTGTCAATTATTTATGTAAGTCACTAGGAGGGTAGCCAAATTCCTCCTTAAAAACACGGCTAAACCAAGAAGGATCATTAAAGCCCACCTCATATGAGATCTCGGAGATGGTGAGTTCTGTGGTCAGAATTAACTCCTTCGCGCGCTGTAAGCGAACAGAACGGATAAAAAGCGCTGTAGATTTACCGGTTATGGCCTTTAGTTTCCGGTATACCTGGGATTCACTGAACCCCAACCTAAAGGCCAACTGTGCCGTTCCAAATGAATGGTTGTTCATATGGTTGTGTATCTGGGTTATCGTTTTATCAAGGAAACTGGCTTCAGCCCCTTTTAACTGTTTTTTCAATAAAAGCGTATACGGTTCTTTTTGAACCCGCTTGATCATTTTTCTACGCAGTGCCATCAACTGGTTTAGTCTTGTGAATAATTCAGCTTTATTGAAAGGCTTGGTCAAATAGGCATCAGCACCATGCGATAAGCCGCTTATGCGATCTTGCAAAGTGGACTTTGCAGTTAGCAGGATAACGGGAATATGGTCTGTTCTCTCGTCGTTTTTTAGTATCGAACAGACTTCAAAACCATCCTTACCCGGCATCATGACATCAGAAATAACAACATCGGGTATTCTTTCGTATGCCATTTCAAGACCTGCCATCCCATCGCTGGCATATAGCACATCATACTTTTCTTTAAGACATATCTTTAAATATTGGGCTACATCTTTATTGTCTTCTATAACAAGCGCGAGTGGCAATTCTGCATTTTCATCTGATGCATCCAATAGGGTTGCATCGGATTCATCCAATTCACCTATATGTGATTTATAAGGTAAGGAAACGTCATTGGTTATTGTTGCATTTTGTGTAATGGGCAATTGCACTTCAAATTCACTTCCTAATCCTACTTTACTTTTTACGCCAATAGTTCCGCCCATCAATTCCACCAATTCTTTGGTCAATGCCAGCCCGATACCCGTACCTTCGCCAAACCGGGTAGAGGAATCATCGACCTGGTAGAAACGGTCGAAAATGTTTTCCAATTCATCTTTGGAGATTCCTGAACCATTATCTTTCACTTTAATACAAAAATAGGATCTACGTTCTTCTCCCAATCTATTAAAATGCACGATTATTTTCCCTCCGGGCGAAGTGAATTTTATCGCATTTGAAAGTAGATTAATAATCACTGTGGTCAATTTGGAGGAATCAAAGTCCATTACCAATTCATCTATTTCGGCATAAACGGTAAGCTTTATTTCTGAGGCCTCTGTTGTGGAGTTAAAACTTTCGCAAAGGTATTTCACAAAGGGTATTATATCGGATTGTACCAGATCTAGCTTCTAATTTTCCGCTTTCCAATTTACTCAGATCGAGCATTTGATTTACCAAAGTGTTTAATCGGGTACTATTACGGTCAATGATGGTCAACCCTTTATCAAGCCATTCATCCGGGTTCTCCTTAATCTGTTCAGACATTCCGGAAATAACCGTAAGTGGGGTGCGGAATTCGTGTGTAATATTGGTGAACAGCCTGTTTTTTGCAACATCCAGATCTTTAAGTCGGACTGCTTCCGCCTTTTCCAGTTTACGGTTCAACTGGAAATGATAGAATGAATATAAAAGCACCAAAGCCACCACTACAAATAAAGCATAAGCCCACCATCTAGTCCACCAGGGAGAAGAAATATTAAATTGAATGGAGGCGCCTTCTTCGTTCCAAAGGCCGTCGCTGCTACGAGCAATCACCTGAAAACTGTATTCGCCTGGATCGAGGTTGGTATAACGGGCGGTTCGTTGGGTGCCTGCATCTATCCAGTCTGAATCGTACGGCCGCATCCGATATTTATAGCGATTCTTCGTAGGGTCAGTAAAATGGAGACCTACATAATCAAAGGTGAAGTCATTTTGTTTGTGGGATAAGGAAATAGGTTTCGAGCCACTCTTTTTATCCCTTTTAAAATCGAAAACTTGTCCCGCTATCTGCAGGTCGCTCAGAACAACATCCGGAGGATAGGGATTCCCTTCTACCCGAGTAGGGTCAAAAGAAACCAAACCGCCAATACCTCCAAAATATAGTTGTCCGTCCATACTTTTAAAGGCACTGGTATGTCCAAAACTGGTAAAGGACAGGCCATCGGATGCATCAAATGATATAAAGCGTTTGGATATGGGTTCAAACTTGGCAATACCATTACCGGTGGAAACCCATATAGTTCCTTTTTCATCGGTAAGAACACCGAATATGGCATCACTCGGTAATCCATCCGTCGCCGTGTATTGCAGGTAGGTATCATCAGATGAATTATAATGGAGTATTCCGCTATCTACAGTTCCTACCCAAAATAAACCGGTAGTATCTTCCTGAATGCTTGTTGCTCCATAAGCTTCGAGGTGAGGAATGAAGGTGTCGTTTTGCGCATCGTATTCGAACAGTCCTTTATGGAATACGCCTGCCCATAGTTTTCCCTTTGGATCTTCGTTAATTGCAAAAACGCTATTGTAAAATGTCTGAGGGCTGGAATTGGAGAATTGATACTGCTTGAAGGTCTTTTTATCCTTGCTCAAACGGATCATTCCGCCGCTCCAGGTACCCAGCCACAAATAACCATGCCGGTCTTCATACATGCGTATGACCGGATAGAAAATGCCGGTATTAGTATTGTTTTCTAAAGTTTGATATGGTGCAAATTTACCAGTCTGCCGGTCCAATGTATATAATCCGGCTTCCGTTCCTACCCAAAATGTTCCGTCACTATCTTCATAGGTTGTCCAAACTATATCGCTTCCGATGCTATGTTTCCTCCTGGGGTCATGACGATAGTGTTGAAACTGGCCTGTTTTTAAATCCAGCCTATTGAGCCCACCTCCGTGTGTTCCTACCCAGATTATTCCAAGTTCTTTTGGTGCTTCATAAATTCCCATAACATGATCAAAAGACAAGCTGTTCTGATTTTCCGCATTATGGGTATATATATTGAACTTATGTAAGGAGGGATCTATCTTATGAAGCCCGCCCGGAAGATTACCTATCCACACGCGGTCTTGTCGATCTTGCAAAAATGACCAAACCTGGTTAGAGCCTAGACTGCTGGGAATGCTAGGATCATGTTCATAGTGGATTAGTTTTTTACTGACCGGATCAAAATGGTTTATCCCGGCGTTATAAGTCCCCACCCAAAATTCACCGTTTTGGTCCTGGTGTATAAATTTGACATGGGGACAGGAAGACCATAGACCCATTTTTCCCTGAGGTGCGTACAATGTGTTAGGATTGACAGGGTCAGGCATCATGCGGATAAACTCCTCCTTTTTGGGCTCATAGTAATGGAGACCGCTTTGGCAAGATCCGATCCATAATCTGCCTTCTCGATCTTCCATAAGTGCGGAAATACGGTTGTCGATCAAGCTATTGGAGTTTGCCGGATCATGCATAAAGCGCCTGCTGCTGCCAGTGTTTAAATCATAACGGATAAGTCCCCCACCAGAAATAGAAGCATCAAACGTCTCCCCTGTGCCAATCCAAAGAAGATTATTCTTATCTACCAAAAGCACTCGTACCTCGTCTTCCAGAAGGTTATTTGGATCATTAGGATTATCCAGAAAACGGGTAAACAGGTCGCTGTCACGCTCGTAGCGAAATAACCCCCCTTCCTGGGTGCCAATCCAAAGATTGTTGTCCTGGTCTTCAGCAAACGTATTGATTTGCCCTGTTTGTTGGTTATCCGGTGCTGATTCGTTGGAGGAATAACGGATAAAGCAGCTGCAGTCCTGACTATAGCGATTGATGCCCGATTTACTCCCGATCCAAATATCCCCCGTAAAATCTACGAACAGTTTTTCAGGTTGATTACGGGATAAGGAAGTGGAGTCCCCAGGAATGTTACGATAGTTTAGAAACTGGTATCCATCATATCGCACTAGTCCATCCTCTGTTGCCAACCAAATATACCCTTCATGGTCTTGTACCATATCCAGGATTGTATTACTAGGTAGCCCATCATCTGTTGAAAATCGTTCAAAACTGAACCCGGGAGTCTTTAAATCTCCCTGTGAATACCCAAAGTATCCAATTACTAAAATGGAAATTGCCAAAACAAAACTTGATAAATTTCCTTTTAGTTTCATTACTTAAGCGATTAAACATGATTTATTGTACACAACATACTTATAGAAGCTTTTAAAAGACGTTGGTTTATCAATTTAGCAATTATTTTGTAAATTATAATCCACCTTTCCCTAGGATTGACATTTAAATGTCGAGGTTGTTTTTGAACACAAGGTGAAACAATAATGGAAGTTTAGGACCTTCATACTAACCAAAATAAGCAAGACAGATTGGGGTTTTATCTACGAAGTCGAACATGGTGGATACAAACACTATGAGGTATTTAAAAAACACCTAAATCGCCGTTTCGGCAAGGTCAGTTATCCTACGGACAAAGCATTTGGTATAAATCCTGATAAATGGATATATTGTTCATTAAATTGGATAGAATAAATATTAATTAGGATAGTTAAACTAACATAGAAAAACAAGCCTTTTTTGATTTGCGCAAGTATTATCTTAAGGAAAATAATTAGGATAGCGTTGTTCGCTATATAGCTGATACATTGAATAAGTACCACATCTACACGCATTTTACTATGGCTGATGGTGGTAACTTATGGATGCTTTAAGAAGTA
This sequence comes from uncultured Flavobacteriaceae bacterium, assembly GCA_963796935.1. Lineage (GTDB taxonomy): Bacteria > Bacteroidota > Bacteroidia > Flavobacteriales > Flavobacteriaceae > Muriicola. Next base: position 123,038 of record CAWCNT010000034.1, on the reverse strand, counting down.
GAATAGGCAGTAATTACTCGTCTTGGCAGACTTCGTGAGTCCCGCTCAAACATTTTGAACAAGAAAAACCCTGCATTTCATGCAGCTTTTTTGTTTAATGGAACAAGAAAGAGAAGTAGGTAAAATTGGATTTATGAGAGCGGGAATTACCGCCTTCGGCGGTTTGTCCCGCCCAAACATTTTGAACAAGAAAAACCCTGCATTTCATGCAGCTTTTTTGTTTCATCCGCTTTCGCTCAAGCAAGCTTGGCTCAGCTTCCTGAAACAAAAAAAACCAGCGCATTGCGCTGGCTTTTTCTTGCATCTGTACTCGAGGCGGGACTTGAACCCGCACGGACTAATGTCCATTGGATTTTAAGTCCAACGTGTCTACCAATTCCACCACTCGAGCAAACTTTCAATCTCGATGATTAATATACACTTTACAAAGGTAACGTGTCTACCTCCCGATAGCTATCGGGACCACCACTCGAGCCTCCCAAAAGGACAAACTCAACAAAGAAATGTTGGTAAATAACATTTCTTCTGAGCGAAAAACGGGATTCGAACCCGCGACCTCCACCTTGGCAAGGTGGCGCTCTACCAACTGAGCTATTTTCGCGTTTTAAAGAACGTCACATCCTTCACAGATGCGGACGCAAATTTAATACAATTCTATAAAAAGCAAAGAACTTTCCGGTAAAAAGAAAGAGGCATCTTGTGTAAAAACCTTAGGAGGTAGCTTTCTTGTTCTTGGTGAGTAATCGTTTAATCTCATTGAGCTTCATCAATGCCTCTACCGGTGTCAGGGTATTGATGTCAAGGTTCATGATCTCTTCCTTGATCTCTTCCAGCAGAGGGTCGTCCAAATTAAAGAAGCTCAACTGCATGTCACTGGCAACGGTTTGCAGTTTTCCGGTGAGCTCTTCACTGGAATGGGATCTGCTCCAGTTTCTTCAGCACCTTATTGGCTTTCTGCAACACCTGCTGGGGCATCCCGGCCATTTTAGCCACATGGATCCCAAAACTATGGGCACTGCCTCCAGGGGTAAGCTTGCGTAAGAAAAAGACCTTGTTCTTGAGTTCCTTTACAGATACATTGTAATTTTTGATCCGTTCAAAAGTGACGGCCATTTCATTTAGCTCATGGTAATGGGTGGCAAATAAGGTCTTGGCCCTGCTGGGATGTTCATGCAGATATTCCGAGATGGCCCAGGCAATGGAGATACCGTCATAGGTACTGGTACCACGACCAATCTCATCGAATAAGTACCAAACTTCGTTCCGAAAGGTTGTTCAGGATAGAAGCCGTCTCATTCATTTCCACCATAAAGGTAGACTCACCCATGGAAATATTATCACTGGCTCCCACCCGGGTAAAGATCTTGTCTACTACCCCAATAGTAGCTGCTTTCAGCCGGAACAAAACTCCCTATCTGTGCCAAGAGCACAATAAGGGCAGTTTGCCTCAAAATAGCCGACTTACCGCTCATATTGGGCCCGGTGATCATAATAATCTGTTGTTCTTCCCGGTTAAGGACAACATCGTTCGGGATATAGGCTTCCCCCGGGAAGTATGTTTTTCTATGACCGGATGCCTCCCGTTGGTGATAATAAGCTCGGTAGAATCGTTTATTGCTGGGGCCACATAATTGTTCTCCTGTGCCAATTGGGTAAATCCACAGAGGCAATCCAGGGCCGCAATGCCCTGAGCATTCTCCTGTACCGGTGAAATGTATTCCTGCATCCAAAGGATCAAGCTGGGCAAATAGTTGTTGTTCCAGTTCCAAAATACGTTCTTCAGCACCCAATATCTTGGCCTCGTATTCCTTTAGTTCCTCGGTGATGTAGCGTTCTGCATTCACCAGGGTTTGTTTGCGGATCCATTCTTCGGGTACCTTGTCCTTATGGGTGTTCCGCACTTCTATATAATACCCAAAAACATTATTCGAAGCAATCTTCAAAGAAGTAATACCGGTCCGTTCGGTTTCACGTGCTAACATTTTGTCCAAGTAATCCTTGCCCGAAGTAGCCAGCCCCCTGAATTCATCTAGTTCTTCCGAATAACCTGCAGCAATGGTAGTGCCTTTAAGTACATTTACAGGGGCCTCTTCGTTGAGGACCTCTTTAATTCTACTCCGCAATTTTTCACATTCATCCAGGCCCTTACCCAACCTATCAATAGCTTCTAATTGCTATTGGTCAACATTTGTTTAATGGGCACAATGGCTTCCAGGGAATTTTTAAGCTGTACCGTTTCCCGGGGATTTATTTTTCCGGTCGCCACCTTGGCAATAAGCCGTTCCAGATCACCTATCTTTTTTATAGTTGCTTGCAGTTTTCAACAGGGCAGTTCCTCTTCCTTTAAAAATAGGTAATAGCTTTGGTGACGGCGTCGTATCTTTTCAATATTTTTCAAGGGAAAAGCCAGCCACCTTTTTAGCAAACGCCCGCCCATAGGGGAGATGGTTTTGTCTATTACATCCAAAAGGGTAACTGCTTCCTGGTTAAAGGAATGGTATAGTTCCAGGTTTCTGATGGTAAAACGGTCCATCCAAACATAGTCTTCATGTGCAATCCGCTCCAGTTTATTGATATGCTGCAGTCGTTTGTGTTCGGTTTCTGACAGGTAATGAAGTACAGCACCGGAGGCAATGATCCCACTTTGGGAACCGAAACTCCAAATCCTTTTAACGAAGCTGGTCTTAAAATGGTTCAGCAGGGATTCATTCGCATAATCTTCCTGAAAGATCCAATCTTCCAGATAAAAGGTGTGGAACCTTGGTCCCAAAAGTTTCTGTAAAATCGGTCTTGTGCTTTTTTGAAATCAGGATCTCATTGGGGGCAAAGTTTTGCAATAATTTATCGATCTCTTCTGCAGTACCTTCAGCAGTTAAAAATTCGCCGGTGGAAATATCCACAAAAGAAATTCCAAAGGCCGAGGCCCAAAATGAACCGCACATAAGAAATTGTTGTTTTTGGTGCTAAGGATATCATCGTTTAAGGCAACCCCCGGAGTTACCAGTTCTGTGACCCCTCTTTTTACAATGGTTTTGGTCTGTTTGGGATCTTCCAACTGATCGCAAATAGCCACCCGTTGCCCCGCTTTTACCAAGTTTGGGGAGATAGGTGTTGAGTGAATGATGGGGAAAACCGGCCAGTTCCGTTCTGATCGCCTCCATTATTTCGATGGGTGAGAATGATCCCCAAAATCTTGCGAGGCCTTTATAGCATCTTCTCCGAAGGTCTCATAGAAATCGCCCACCCGAAACAACAACAGCGCATCAGGATATTTCGCCTTGATGGTATTGAATTGCTTCATTAAAGGGGTCACCTTCTTCTGTATTTTTCGATTTAGACACGTAAAATTAATGTGTTAGGATTATCTTTGGGCTTCGAAACGAATGTACTATTTTACCCAGGGATTACACATAGTTGTTGATATTTTCGGATAACTTCAATAGCCCAGAGATCAAAGGACCAGCATATGCGGAAATTACAAAATAAGGAGTTAAACAGATTGGACGTAGACGAGTTTAAGGAGGCTCCAAAGATCCCGTTGATACTGGTCTTAGATAACATTCGAAGTTTACATAATATTGGCTCTGTCTTTCGTACTGCCGATGCCTTCCTGCTAAAAAAGATCTACCTCTGCGGCATCACTGCTACACCTCCACATAAGGACATTCGTAAGACAGCCCTGGGAGCTACTGAAAGTGTGGCCTGGGAATACCGTAAAGATTCGCTAGCCTTGTTACAGGAACTAAAAAAGGACTATCACTGTATGGCTGTGGAACAGACAGTTGGGGCTACCCAGCTAAATACATTTCGTCCCGACTTCAAAAAAGCCATATGTCTTTGTCTTTGGAAATGAGGTAAAGGGCGTTTCTCAGGAAGTGGTAAATGAATGCCATGGGGTATTGGAGATCCCTCAATTTGGCACCAAACATTCCCTGAATATTGCGGTAAGTGTAGGGGTAGTAGTATGGGATTTTTGGAGTAAGATTTCCTCATAAAAACAGCTGCAGTGAAGGGAATCTTCCTTTTTTCTATATCTTTTTAGTTTGTACTCTGAAGGCCAGTTGTAAAGCGCAATATTTCGTCTAATACATGATCGTAGTCCGCAGGATGATGTACAAAGTCGCGTTCACTCACATCCAATATCAGGGTCTTTTGTTCCGGGAAACTTTTAATGTAGTCAAAATATCCCCTGTTGATCTTCTCCAGATAATCTGGTTGTATCTCCTGCTCATAGGTGCGTCCACGCTTTTTAATATTATCTAAGAGTCGGTCTGTTGTCTGATAGAGGTAGAGATAGAGGTTGGGTTTGCGCACCTCGCGGTACATCAGGGTAAAGACCTTGCGATAAAGCAGATACTCATCTGGTTGAAGCGTGATCTTGGCAAAGATGAGGCTCTTGTATACATCATAATCACTTACCATAAAATTTTTGAACAGGTCGAATTGGGAAGTGTCTTCCGTAAACTGTTGGTAGCGATCTGCCATAAAAGACATTTCTAACGGGAAAGCATAACGAGACTGGTCTTCATAGAATTTAGGCAGGAAGGGGTTGTCAGCAAAACGTTCCAATACCAGCTTGGCTTTAAAATCCTCGGAGATCTTATGCGCCAGGGTGGTCTTCCCGGCCCCAATATTTCCCTCAATGGCTACGAAATGGAGGCTGGTAAACAGGCCTGGCCAATTCCTGTAAAGCTTTACAGTGGTCTTTCGGAGTTTAGCACTATCCTTGCATTCCTGCAGGAGGTTTCTACTGTCTTTTTTTAGCACAGGATGGTAAAATTGTGGAGCAATATCTGCCAGGGGTCTTAAAACAAAACGCCTTTTGTGAAGCTCCGGATGGGGCAGTTCCAAAGTATCGTTTTTCTGGATGAGGGTGTCGTAATAAAGTATGTCAATATCGAGTGTACGTGGCTGATAGCCTGTTTCTGCACTTCGCTTTCGTCCAAGTTTGGTTTCTATTTGTAAGACTTTTTCTAAAAGGGCTTCCGGTGATAAGGTGGTTTCTAATTCTACACAAAGATTCAGGAAATCATCGGCCTCAAAACCCCAGGATGGCGACTCATAGACCGGGGAGATCTTAATAAGCTTGCCTGCAATTTCTTGCAATAAGAAGAGTGCCTTTTGCAAATAGTAGACCCTGTTCTCCAGGTTACTGCCAAGCGATAAATAGGTGGTGTGAATAATGACCATAGCTTTGGCAAATTAAAGAAAAAGAAACGGATCTGGCATTCCGCTTCAGGTAGAGTTCTTTAATTTCATTTACAGTCAGGGATTTACATGAGGTACCATTTTATTTATTAAATTGGGTAGGTAACCGCCAGCCTATACTTTTCATGATCAAATTTTTCAGAAAGATCCGCGAACAGCTCCTTATAGATAATAAAACAGGGAAATACCTGAAATACGCCATTGGAGAAATCGTCCTGGTAGTCATTGGGATCTTAATTGCCTTGCAGATCAATAATTGGAATGAAGACAGGAAGAATTCTGTAAAGGAAAAACAATATCTAACCAGCTTTAAAAATGACCTGTTAATCAATATAACCGAACTGGAAAGAGTTATTGAAAAGTCTGAATTTACTTCCAAGCATGCAGATACGGTTTTAATGATTTATCAAAATGAAATTCGGGATGTCCCTTTGGATAAGTTAATAAGACAGATCATGACTGCAACAGGGTTTACGGTATATACCAGTCAGGAAGGCACAATACAGGATATTGTTGGTTCGGGGACGCTAGACATAATTAAAAATGATAGTATTAGACTCGCTATTGGTTCCTGGGAGGGCAATCTGAAAATGATCCGGGAATGGGAAAAAATGGAAAAGAAATCGGTCGATGAATATGATGGATTTATAATGTCAAATATTGATCTATTTAAAGATGATCCATTATTAGTACTTACTGAAGAACGCAAGGACTTTTTGTTTAGTAACAGGGTTTTTTTAAATCACTTAACGGATCGAAAATACGTACCCCTAACCTTAAATGAAGAGTATAAGAATGAACTTAAACGGCTGAAAAGGCTGATAAAATTACTTGAAAAAGAACTATGAAACTAGATCTAAACTTTGTACGTGCACAATTCCCTGCTTTTTCAGAACCCACATTGCAGGGCTGGGCTTTTTTTGAAAATGCTGGAGGCTCGTATCCCTGTAAACAATTTATAAACCGGTTGACCAGTTTCTATATGAAAAATAAGGTTCAGCCCTATTACCCATACCCTGCTTCCACACTTGCGGGAAAATTAATGGACGAATCATATAGTAAAATGGCAGGCTACCTCAATGTGGACCCCTCTGAAATTCATTTTGGCCCTTCCACCACCCAAAATGTCTATGTGCTGGCCAATGCCATGCGGCCCATGTGGGAGGAAGGGGATGAGATCATTGTTTCTTGTCAGGATCATGAAGCTAATGCCGGGGCATGGAGAAGACTAGGGAATAAAGGAATTAAGATCATTGAGTGGCATGTTGATCCTGCCACTGGTGTATTGAATACGGATACCTTGCGCAATTTATTCTCTAAGCGCACAAAGATGGTTGCCTTTCCTCATTGTTCTAATGTTATTGGCCATATTAATCCTGTAAAAGAGATCAGTAAAATGGCCCATGCCCAAGGAGCACTATGTGTGGTTGATGGGGTAGGGTATGCGCCTCATGGATTTCCGGATCTTAAAGAAATGACGCCAGATATTTACCTTTTTTCCACCTACAAGACCTTTGGACCTCATTTGGGTTTGATGTATGTTCAAAAAGACCTGATCCTGAAGATGGAAAATCAGTCTCATTTTTTTAAGGAAGGAATTACACGTAGCATGTTAACCCCTGCAGGCCCTGACCACGCGCAGATTGCTTCTGCAAGCGGTGTCATAGATTACTTCGATGTCTTGTATAAACATCATTTTAAGGAGGATGCTACGCCGGCAGAAAGAAACAAGGCAGTAAACAGCCTGATCCATACCCATGAAAATACATTGCTGGAAAGATTACTTCAATTCTTAAGATCCCGGGATGATGTTCAAATAGTGGGTCCGGAGCATGCCGAAGGAAGGCTCCCCATTGTTTCTATTATTCCGAAAGAAAAAAGTATTAAAAAAGTCTATGCCAGCTTAATAAAGCACAAATTGATGCTGGGAATTGGAGACTTTTATGCAGTGCGACCCCTAATGGATATGAATATTCCAACAGAGCCCGGGGTGTTGCGGATCTCTTTTGTGCATTATACCAGTAACGAGGAGATTGATCAACTACTCGCTGGTTTAAAAGCGGCCTTATAAGGAGAAATGTGAGTAAAATAGTTACCGTTTATATACCCTAACCCAATCTACCTGCATCACTGCTGAATCTGCAAAAGTAGAGGGGGAACTATTAGGGAAGAAAAATCCTCCAACTGCCGTGTTTAGTACAATTTGTTGTTTTTGTCCAAAAAGACTGGCAATATAATTCACAGAATTTGCATTGTACTTATATAACAGTTCTCCATCGAAGAGGATCTCTAAACTATTGGCTGTCCATATTAGTTCGTAAGTATGAAAATCGGCTGTAATGTCAACATCCACTTCATGTTCTACCACAGTATTGGCATTATCTGTAATGGGAATGCCGGGCTCCGTACCATAAAAGATATTGGAGGAAAATTCCATTGGGATATTTCCGCGCGCTTCAATAATGTCTATTTCTCCTTTAGTGGGCCACGGATCTCCATACGACCAGAAGGCTGGCCACATGCCATTGCCAGCAGGCATTTTTATATGGGCCATAAAGCGATATTCAGTTTCGCCGGTCCCATTAGAGGGACCAAAAGTAGTCTTGCTTTCTATTCTTCCGGATACGTACTGGAACTCTTTTGGCGAAGCGTCATTAGGGTTGTTGGCACCGGTAATAGTTTCTCTTAGTACATCTATGGTTAAGATGCCATCTTGCAGGGACAATTGTGACGGCCTGTAGTACTGTATTTCATTGTTAAAGGCCCCACTCTCCCAACTATTCCACAAGGATAGATCTGAGTCAAAATTATCTTCCCAGACTAAGTTCCATGGTCTGTTGGGGTCTATTGGCTCCGGTAAAGGCTGAGGATCAATGATAACATCATCTATGACAGGATCATCGCCAGAATTGGAACAACCGCTAAAACTCAACAAAAGGGCAAATAAAATTGAATAAATGCTCATGAATACTACATTATTTTTTTTCATAACAAGCGAAATAATTTTTTCAAAAGATACTAAAATCCAGTGAATACGTATAAACTAGCTCATTTTTTTGAGTGTTAGTACATCTATGGATCCTTTAAATAAATAGTTACTTTCTGTGCAAAGCCCTATTTTTAAACAAAATCATAGTTTCCAGAAATAATAATAGATTGTAGGTATATAAATGCATCAAAAAACAGCTCCCTGGTATTTTCTCTTACTCGTTATTCTTGCGGGTGAATCTGTATTTATTTTGCCCTTTGTTCTCTCCCGGGTCTTCAGGCCCACGGTGCTCGATGCTTTTGGGCTAGACAACGTGCAGTTAGGTTTGTGTTTTTCGGTGTATGGGGTAGTTGCTTTGGTATCTTATCTTTTTGGCGGTCCCCTTGCAGATAAGTATCCTCCGCGAAAACTAATTGCCATGGCACTTTGGATGACAGCCCTGGGCGGTTTGGTCTATGCCACTTTCCCCAGTTATACAGTTTTAAAAATACTATATGGGTATTGGGGCTTTACGACCATATTTTTATTTTGGGCACCTATGATAAAAGCAACCCGGGTATGGGGTGGTAGCACTTCACAAGGCAAGGCATTTGGATTTTTAGATGGTGGGCGTGGACTTGTTGGTGCACTATTTGGAACCATGGGAGTGCTTATTTTTTCACTTTTTATTACTTCCGAAATAGCTTCAGCCAGCATCTCAGAAAGCAGGGCGGCTTTTAAATATGTCATTCTGGTATCTGCCGGGATAGTAGCCTTTGTTGGTCTTCTGGTATGGTTCTTTATGAAGTTAGATAGCAAAGTAGAAAAAGAGATCATCCTGGAGAAAATAACGATCTCACAAATAAAAGAGGTATTGCGCCTGCCTTCAGTGTGGTTACTGATGATCATTATTTTATGCGCTTATGTAGGCTATAAGATCACTGATGTATTTTCACTGTATGCTCAGGATGTAATGCTGTATGATCAGGTACAATCTGCTCAGGTAGGGACCTTCTTATTATTTATTAGGCCGGTTATCGGAGTACTTATTGGCATATTGGCAGACAGAACTCAAACCACCTTCTGGTTGATGGTGAGTTTTGTGGTTGCCTTCTTTGGTGCCTTGTTGTTTGCTACAGGCCTGATTTCTGCTTCGGCCACAGCGCTGTTCTTTATATCGATTTTGGTAGTCGCTACCGGGATATATGCAGCACGTTCGCTCTATTTTGCGGTAATGCAAAGAGGGCAGATCCCTCTGGTGCTGACTGGTACTGCGGTGGGTCTTATTTCGCTTATTGGCTATACCCCGGATATCTTCGCGGGTCCTGCGATGGGATATCTCCTGGATGGTTCACCGGGCGTTACGGGGCATCAGCATGTATTCTGGATGCTGGCCATTTTTTCCTTTATTGGAGGTATTGCGGCCTGGTATTATTTTAAGTTGTACCGGAAGAAGTAAGGGGTAAAAAATAACAAAACTCAAATTCCATCCCGATAGCCATCGGGACCAAATTCCAAATGGTAAAACTGAGTATTGATAGAGAATAAAATAAAAACCCCATTGCCTGCCTTCTAAAATGAATGCGAAACAATGGGGTTAATAAGTTCCACTAAAAGAGATTATATCCTCTTATTAGAAATTCGATATTATCTTAATCCTCGTCAACATACAGGAAATTTCCATCTGCATCGAAATAAACTTCTATTCCATTACTCATGGTAACTTCATACTCTCCTTCATCTTCAATTTCTGCATGTACAATTGTAAGGTCTGGATAGGTTTCTGATAAGTATGCCAGGGCCAATTGCGGTAATTCAGAAGGGTCTATGGTGTCTCCATCATCGTGACCATCTTCTTCTTCCCAGTCATAATCACCATCACCGTCCTGATCATTTTCATCGACTCCAACACCCAGGAATTCCCCGTTGGCGTTAAAAATCAAAACAGTATCGTCATTCAGGGTCACTTCGTATTGCTCGCCGTGTTCCATTTCCGCTTCGTCTATCCCAATTCCCTCATAGTTTATCTCAATATACTCTAATATTGCCGGCAATAAGTCCGCTATATCAATATCGGAGTCGTCGAAGTCACCGTTTTCCTCACTATCGTCATCAATGCCCAAAAAGTTCCATCGGCATCAAAAATAAGTTCGGTACCATCGCTTAATTCCACCTCAAAGTTGCCATTATCTTCTTCCTCGGCTTCATCGATCGTAAGGTCTGGAAATTCACGTGCGACAAACTCTAAAATTGACACAGGCAAATCACCTACTTTCACTTTTGCATCTGCCTTTAAGGCAACTCCATCAGGTAAGTCATTAAGGTCTTCCTCACTGTTGCTGCATGACACTACTGTCAATACACTTAAAACAACAAGTGACATTTTTTGAATCATTTTCATTTTAAAATTGTTTAAAGGGTTAAATTCATTTTTCCCCTTTGGGGCACTTTTATAACGCAATTGTGCCATATCTATTGTCAAAATATAATGTGATCTGGGTTTTTGATGTCTTTACGAAAACAAAGCTTTTCGAATACCATCAGATTCCTATTGGTCTCCTGGTATACAGCCCAATAATAATAAAGATTAATAGAGATATTCCTGTTGCATCTTCATGTCCCTAATAATCCTTAAATTACTATCTTGGTAAGCAATAGCCAACCACCACCTCGTATGATCAAATTCTTTCGCAAAATCCGCGAACAATTGGTAAAAGAAAACAAGTTTAGAAAGTATCTAATCTATGCCATAGGTGAGATTTTACTTGTGGTAATCGGAATCCTCATTGCCTCATAGATCAACAATTAAAAAACTAACTATTGAGAGAATTAAAAATTACTGGATATAAGAAACCCCTATTTTTCCATTTCCTTAAAATATAGCCAAGATATGCTGGGAGATAGGCACTTTCATTATCTTTGAGGCCATTAAGCAAGAAGATATATGAATTTCTTACGAAACCTTTTAGCAGCTATCCTGGGGACCCTTATCGCCTTAGGGATAATATTCTTTATGTTCCTAATTTTTATAAGCCTGGCCAATGTGGATGAAGGGGTTACGGTAAAGAGCAAATCCGTTCTGGAACTCCAGTTTAAAGATCCTATCAATGACTATACAGGAAGCAATGAAGCCGACCCATTCGCCGGACTCTTTGCAGAGGCGGTTGGCTTAGATGATATTATACACGCCATAGCCGTAGCTAAGAATGATGATAAGATTGAAGGGATCAGCCTTAGAAGCCAATTTGTTATGGCCGGTTGGTCGCAAACACAAGCTATCAGAGAAGCACTACAGGATTTTAAGGAGTCAGGTAAGTTCGTTTATGCTTATTCCGATATGTACATGCAGAAGGACTATTTTCTGGCCAGCGTGGCAGATAGTGTATTCTTAAATCCGGTAGGGGGAATGGACTTCAGAGGCTTATCGGCCGAGGTTTTGTTTTACAAGGATCTACAGGAAAAGACTGGGGTAAAAATGGAGGTGATTCGTCATGGGAAATACAAAAGTGCCGTGGAACCTTATTTGGAAAATGAAATGAGCGAGGCCAACCGTACCCAGATCAAAGAATTATTGGAATCACTTTGGGGGTCTGTAGTAGAAGAGATAGCGGCAGACAGAAATCTTAATACAGACGATCTGAATATTATTGCCGATACTTTAGGTGGGCGCAGTCCGTTGTATGCGAAACAGTCGGGCCTCATTGATGATCTTTTGTATATGGACCAGTTTGAGGCTATTCTTAAAAATGCCAGCGGGCAGGCAGAGGATCAGGACATACAATACATTGCCTTGTCTGACTATATGAAAGAAGCCAAAAAGAAATCGCTGTATACCGGGAAAGACCGTATTGCAGTCATCTATGCCCAGGGAGAGATCCTTTACGGTGAAGGTGGCCCCAACTATATTGGACAGGGACTTATCAACAAGGCGCTGATAAAGGCCCGGAAAGATAAAAATGTAAAGGCAGTAGTTTTGCGGGTCAATTCACCCGGAGGTAGTGCCCTAACCTCAGATATTATCTGGAGAGAAATAGAACTTACCAAAAAAGAAAAACCGGTGGTTGTTTCCATGGGTGATGTGGCGGCATCTGGAGGCTACTATATTGCGGTGGGTGCCGATAAGATCTTTGCAGAACCTACTACCATTACAGGATCTATCGGAGTTTTTGGAACCATTCCAAATATCAGTGAATTGGCAAAAAATATTGGCATCAATGCTGAGCAGGTGGCAACCAATAAAAACGCTACGGAATATTCTCTTTTTGAACCTATGACCACTCAGTTCAGGGGTGTGATTACTGAAAGCATTGAAACTACTTATCAAACATTTCTCAGCAGGGTAGCTGCCGGGCGAAATATCAGCATGGCCAGGGCAGACAGTCTGGCTCAGGGAAGAGTATGGAGTGGAATAGATGCAAAAGAACTGGGTCTGATTGATGAGCTGGGAAGTCTGAATGATGCCATTGCAGCGGCTGCCGATCTGGCAGAAGTTTCAAGCTATAGCATCCGCAGATATCCAAGGTACAAGTCGAATTTTGAAATGTTGATGGAAGACCTGTCCGGAGCTAAAACAAGAGTTCAGGAAGACTTGATCAAATCTGAACTGGGGGAAGACGCTTTCGGACTATACAAGGATTTAAAAAGAACTACACAACAACACGGCATACAAGCCAGCATGCCCTTTAGGTTAACTATTAAGTAAGCAGATGACCACGAAGGATAAGAAAGTTGCGTACAAGATCTATTTGTACCTCGGAGCTCTTTTTATTACTTCTCTGGTTGTTTCCAATCTAATTTTTCAAAAATTCTTTTACTGGAGGCCGTTTGGAGATGTTACCGTATTTGGGGCTTCACTTTTTGAAATCTCTGTGGGGATCTTGCCATATCCCATTACCTTTTTGATCACAGACCTTATTTCTGAGATCTATGGGAAGAAAAAAGGCAAATCAAATTGTTACTGCCGGAATCTTTGCCTCCTTTTTTTCTATGGGGATCATTTTACTGGCAGAAATGGCACCGGCTATACCGACCTCGCCTATTGGAGATGAGGTGTTCAGCAGTGTTTTTGCACTTATCGCCCATTGCAGTGCTGGCCTCTATGATGGCCTACCTCTGTGCCCAATATGTAGATATTGCCATTTATCATTTTTGGAAACGGGTCACCAAGGGAAAATACCTTTGGATACGGAATAATTTTTCCACTTTTTTGTCGCAGTTCATAGATACCTTTACGGTAGTAGGCTTACTGTGTGTATTTGAGGTGTTGCCCTGGACCCTTTTTACCGGTCTAGTCATCAGTGGATTTCTTTTTAAGGTATTTATTGCATTGCTCGACACCCCTTTTCTGTATTTTTTCGTATATATCTTAGAAAGCGATTTAAATTGAAAATGGGTGAAGAAATTGAGCTGGAGATTTAACCCGTTTCCCACCTCTAAATCTTAATAAATGAAGAAGAAAGTTGTAAAAATAGCAGCCGGTATCATCCTGCTCCTTGTTGGAATTTTAATAGCAGCCCCTTTATCTGCTGGAAGGTAAAATAGGGCAGATCATCAAAACCAAAGTAAATAATAGTATTAATGGTTCTTTCGATTTTGCGGAGGCCGACCTAAGTCTGTTTCGCAGCTTTCCCAATGCGGAATTGCGTATAAACGATGCAGTGCTACTCAACAATGCACCCTTTGAAGGAGATACCTTGTTTAAGGCTGGACAAATAGACCTTACGATTTCTATTTAGAGTTATTTAAAGATGCTAGGAGCCACTGCAACTCAAAAGCCTGAGTCTGGATAAGGCCTACTTGAACATTCAGATCAATGAAGCAGAACAGGCCAATTATGATATTGCTAAAGAATCCGGTTCTAACAATGCAGATACTTCAGATAGCGGCTTTACCTTAGACTTGCAAGAATATATCCTGAGCGGATCGCGTGTTGTATACAACGACCTTGCCGGCGGCATGTATGTAGAGGTATCGGAGATAGAACACCGTGGTTCCGGGGATTTGTCACTTCAGAAATCGGAATTGCAGACTACCTCAGAAGCCCTGGTTAGTTTGCGTATGGATGGTACCGAATACCTGAATAAACATGAGGTGGCCCTGGAAGCCCTAATAGGTATAGACCTGGAGACCTTTACTTTTACTTTCTTAAAGAATAGCGGGCGTATTAATCAATTGCCATTGGTCTTTGAAGGCTTTGTACAAGTGGCAGATGACTACAATGACGTAGATATCAAATTCCAAACCCCCTCCTCAGATTTTAAGAACTTCCTTGCCCTTTTTCCAGAAGAATATTCCAAAAACATTAAGGATGTTGCTACTACCGGGAATTTTACGGTGGAAGGAGAATTTAAAGGGAAGATTAGATGACACCCATATCCCAACTTTTAGGATAGATATTCGATCAGACAATGCATCATTCAAATACCCCGATCTGCCAAAAGCTGTCGAAAACATTGTTATTGCTGCTGAAGTAACCAACAAAACAGGGCTTACAGAAGACACCTATGTTACTATAGAGAAGGCTTCTTTTGGGATAGATCAGGATCGCTTCGCTATGAATGCCAAAGTATGGGATCTTACGGGCAACACCAAGGTAGATGCCCAGATAGATGCCAATATGAATCTGGCTAACCTATCCAGAGCCTATCCCTATGCTGCTGAAAAGGATCTGAAAGGTTTGTTGAAAGCCAAGGTGTCCACAGCATTTGATATGGCCTCACTGGAAAAGAAGCAGTATGCTAAGACGCGCACTTCAGGGCAGTTGAGCATTGAGGGTTTTGAGTACAGTAATGAGGAATTAACGGCCCCGGTACAATTTCAAACCATTGCATTAGATTTTAAACCAGAAAGAGTTAGCCTAAATAAGATGCAGGGAACTTTGGGTAAAACCGACTTTAATGTAACAGGTACGCTGAATAATTTATTGGGATTTATGTTTAATAACGAAGAGGTAGAAGGTAATTTTAACCTGGTCTCCAATACCTTTTCACTCAACGATTTTATGGTTGCTGAAAGTGAACTTTCAGAAGATAAAAAACCTAAATCGACAGTGGATAAGGCCAGTATAAAGATCCCGTCTTTTTTGAATTGTACCATAAATGCGAAGGCACAAACCGTCTTGTATGACAATTTAGTCTTGAAAAATGTAGAAGGAGTTTTGCGGATAAAGGATGAAACTGCCACACTAAGCAATCTAACTTCTTCTTTATTCAGCGGGAAACTAGCCATGAATGGCGAAGTGTCTACGAAGGCAGAGATCCCTACTTTTGTTATGCGTTTAGGAGCAGAAGAATTTCAATTAGCCGAGGCTTTTAAGGAACTTACTCTATTAAAAACTCTGGCTCCTGTAGCCGCTGCATTGCAGGGAAAATTAAATTCTACCATTGAGATCTCCGGGAATTTAAGTTCTGATTTTACACCAGATCTTGCGAGCATTTCAGGAGATATACTAGCCCAGCTTTTTGAGACCAGGATCAGTCCTGAAAAAGCCAATGTGCTGAATGCCATGGCCACGCAACTCAATTTCTTTAAACCAGAGAAGCTCAATCTAAATGGTCTTAAAACAGCACTTTCTTTTAAGGATGGAGTAGTAACTGTAAAGCCAATAACGTTCAGTTATCAGGATATTGGAGTAACTGTAAATGGAAGTCATAGCTTTGACAAGAATCTGAATTACAAGGCCACTTTGCAGGTCCCTGCCAAGTACCTTGGATCTGAAGTTACCAATCTGATAGCCAAGATAGATGACAGTAGCTTGCAAAACCTAACCATTCCCGTAGGCGTGTCTATTGGCGGAATGTACAATAGTCCAAAGGTTACGACCGATCTAACATCCGGTGTAAAAAACCTTACGGCCAGTCTTATTGAGATTGAAAAACAAAAGTTAGTAAATAAAGGGCAAAGAGAAAGCATCTACTTTATTAGAAGGGCTGCTTGCCGGGAAGAAAGGGAAAACAGATTCTACAACAACAAAAACTTCCACAACAGATGCTGTAAAAGAGACCTTGGGAGGAATTCTTAAAACGAATACCAAAAAGGCAGATTCTACTAGGAAAGATAGCACTGCCGCTACAACAACGAACGATGTAGTAAAAGATGCTGCTAAATCTGTTCTTGGAGGCTTGTTGAAGAAAAAGAAAAAGGATACGGTAGTAGTAAAAAAGGATTCAATTAAATAAGACCGAGAGATACATAATAGCCTTCATTGCCACGGATATTAAAGACGGTGTTATCTTCAAATAAAAGGTATTGTCCTTTTATCCCCTTTAATTTACCTTGAAACTGAGGTGTCTTATCCAGATTTAGGCTTTTTACTTTTTCGGGGTACCTCAGATACGGGAAAATGGAGTTCAGTCTCCTTATTATTTTCAATAAAATAAGGAGCTGCCTCTTCCGGGATGTATTGTTTTAACTTATTGCGCCAGGCAACCAGATCCTCATCATCTACATTATTCGTGAGCATTTTTCTCCAATTGGTCTTATCTCCAACGTGGTCCTTTAATGCCACCTCGGTGATTCCGGCAAGGTAACGGTTGGGCACTTCAACTATCTCAATGGCCTCGTGGGCTCCCTGATCTATCCAACGTGTAGGTACCTGAGTCTTGCGAGTTACTCCTACTTTTACATTGCTCGAATTGGCGAGGTAGACAATATGGGGTTGTAACTGTACCTTTTTTTCATAATCCAGATCCCTGTCTTCTTTATCCAGATGAGCAGTACTCAATTCGGGGTGCATGATCCACTCCCCGGCAGACGGGATCTCATAAAAACAGTTCCGGCAAAATCCCTGGCGAAAAATAGGTCGTTCCAAACCACAGTTCAGGCATTGATATTTTAGAAACTGCAATGCTCAAGGTAGTATTCAACACTTGATTCACATTTAGAAAATCATTTTCAAATAGTAAATAATACTGAATAGGATCTCCTATTTCGGTTTTCATTTTCCGTAATACACCTTCGTATAGCATCTGCCCTTAGTTATAAATTATCCAATTTAAATTGTTAACTTTTCAACTCTATTTTTAGCAAGCCAAAGATACCGAAAAATGCCCATACCATTATTTAACTCCATTGCTTCCTGGTTGCTTAAAAAAGCGCTATCATCAGATAGAGCTTTTCTTGAAATACCCTGCAGAAGTACAGGAAGAGGTATTGCATCAACTGCTCGAAATTGCTGAAGATACCGAGATAGGGAAGAAGTACGATTTTGCTTCTATTACCCAATACAGGGAATTTCACGAAAGACTACCTATTGTTTCGTACGAAGAGATGGAACCCATCATAGAGCGTACCAGGAAAGGGGAACAGAATATTTTTTGGCCAACAACCATTAAATGGTTTGCTAAAAGCAGTGGTACTACCAATGCAAAAAGCAAATTCATTCCTGTTAGCGAAGAAGCCCTGGAAGATTGTCATTATAAGTCGGGCAAAGATCTGCTCTGTCTCTATCTTAACAACAATGAGAATTCCCAGTTGTTTACCGGGAAGAGTCTGCGTCTTGGTGGCAGTAAGGAACTCTATGAGGACAATGGCAGTTTTTTTGGCGATCTCTCGGCCATCCTAATAGATAACATGCCCTTTTGGGCCGAACTGAGCAGCACGCCCAGTAACAAGATATCCCTGATGAGTGAATGGGAAACAAAGATGCATGCTATTATTCAGGAAAGCATACAGGAGAATGTTACCAGTCTGGCAGGGGTACCATCCTGGATGTTGGTCTTGTTGAATAATGTGCTGGAGGAGACCGGCAAGGACCACCTTTTTGAGATCTGGGAAAATCTGGAGGTCTATTTTCACGGAGGCGTGAATTTTAATCCATACAAGGACCAGTTTGCAAAATTACTACCAAGAAAAAATTTCAAGTACTACGAGATCTATAATGCCTCTGAAGGATTTTTTGCTATTCAGGACAGGAATAATGCAGACGATCTTTTGCTGATGTTAGATTATGGCATCTTTTATGAGTTTATCCCTATGAACATATATGGTTCTGAAGAGCAACAAGCCATAGCGCTTTGGGATGTGGAAATAGGAAAAAATTACGCCATCATCATTACCACAAATGCAGGACTTTGGCGATATAAAATAGGAGATACGGTGCGGTTTACTTCTACAGATCCGTATCGGATCAAGATTACTGGTCGTACAAAACATTTCATCAATGTATTTGGGGAAGAGCTCATTATTGAGAATGCGGAAGAAGCTCTTAAGACAGATCTGCAATAAGACCGGAGCACAGATCAAGGACTATACTGTGGCTCCTGTTTTTATGTCCGGAAAGGAGAAGGGAGCCCATGAATGGATGATTGAATTTAGGCAGGCGCCGGAAAGGCTGGGTGATTTTACAGAATCGTTAGACAGGGCCTTAAAATCTTTAAATTCAGATTACGAGGCAAAGCGCTATAATAATATGACCCTAAATATGCCTAAGATAAATGTGGCCCGGGAAAATCTTTTTTATGATTGGCTAAAATCTAAGGATAAGTTAGGCGGGCAACACAAGATCCCCAGATTATCTAATGACAGGGCCTATTTGGATGAATTACTCCAGATGAATGATTGAAATCCTTCAAAACTCCTAAGATCCGGTGATTTCGATAATGGTCGATGAAATGCAACCAATCGACAATTAAATAGGAGATTTACCTAAATAATTTACAAATTGAGCCTCCAAACTTACCCTAAAAGTAAAATCTTATGGCAGAAAAACTTGTTATCCTTTCCGATATGTGGGGTTCAAAGAAAGGACTTTGGATAACCTCCTACCTGGGCTACTTACAACAATACTTTGATATTCAATTTCACGATACGCAGCAATTAGCAGGTGTAGATCTTGTTGTTTGTACTCCTGAAAATCTCCTTGAAGCATTTCAAAATGGCGGTATGGATACGGCCGTAGCACATTTGTTCAACAGGGAAAAGGAAGCTTGCCATTATTTAACTTTTTGTGCAGGAGGTACTGTGGCCTGGAATGCGGCCTTGCAAGGTTTGCCTATGAAATCATTATACGCAGTTTCACCAATTGATCTTCCTCTGAATGCTCCAAAGCCAGATTGTCCCGTACGCTTATTATTCGGCGAAAAAGATGAGATTATACCATCTGAAGAATGGGCTGCTTCTAAAGGAATTTCCTTAGAAGTACTGCCAAAATACGGACACAATTTATATTCTGATGAGATGATCATCCAAAAAGTCTGTTTAAGTCTTTTGGAATCTGTTATTCACAAAAAATTTCAACTCTAAGAGACCGCCTTTAATTTCTTGATGGTCTCATAGGAGAATTTCGCTTCCGCGTACGGCTTGGTCACCTTAAATTCCTTATCATCACTACTGGGAAGTTCAAACATGGCATCTGTAAAGATGGCCTCACATAGAGAACGTAAGCCTCTGGCACCTAGTTTGTATTCAATAGCCTTGTCTACAATGTAATCCAATGCCTGTTCGGTGATCTCAAAGCTGATTCCATCCATAGTGAACAACTTTTCATACTGTTTGATGATGGCATTCTTCGGTTCGGTAAGTATAGCCCTAAGGGTCTTCTTATCGAGCGGATTCATATGGGTGAGTACTGGCAACCTGCCAATGATCTCAGGGATCAAACCAAATTCCTTTAAGTCTCTTGGAATGATATATTGAAGCACATTTTCCTTATCTATATGTTCTTCTTTACGAGCTGCACTATAACCAATGGCCTGCATGTTTAGTCTTTTGGTAATGATACGTTCTACCCCATCAAAAGCACCACCAGCAACAAACAGGATATTCTCGGTATTGACTTCAATGAATTTTTGATCCGGATGTTTCCGTCCCCCTTTTGGCGGTACGTTTACCATGGTGCCTTCGAGAAGTTTTAACAATCCCTGTTGTACACCTTCACCCGAAACGTCTCGCGTAATGGATGGATTATCACTTTTTCGTGCTATCTTATCTATCTCATCTATAAAAACGATTCCTCGTTCTGCCTTTTCTAAGTTATAATCTGCCGCTTGCAAGAGTCTTGTAAGAATACTTTCAACATCCTCCCCTACATACCCCGCCTCGGTTAGAACCGTAGCATCTACAATGGCTAAGGGTACATTTAGCATTTTGGCAATGGTACGGGCCATAAGGGTCTTCCCTGTCCCGGTTTGCCCAACCATAATGATATTACTCTTTTGGATCTCTATTTCATCTTCCTTGGAGCTGGGCTGTAAAAGTCGTTTGTAGTGATTGTAGACCGCAACGGACAATACCTTTTTAGTTCTAGTCTGGCCTATAATAAAACCATCCAGGAATTCTTTGATCTCCTTGGGCTTCTTTAAGGTCAATTCTGAAGAAAGGTCGTCTGTTTTGGATTGTTTAGATTCTTCAGAAACAATGCCATGTGCCTGTTCTATACATCGATCACAGATATGAGCATCCAGCCCCGCAATAAGGAGGTTGGTCTCAGGTTTTTTCCTGCCACAAAAAGAACATTCTAAGTTTTCCTTGGCCATATTTTTTAATACTATCGGCTATTATAACGAAATAATTCTGATTTTGGTTTATTCCGGGGTCAAGAGGCTACATTCTTTAGGTGTAGACCCATACGTTTTATTCTTTGTCGCGTACCAGAATCTCATCGATCATTCCGTATTTTTTTGCCTCTTCGGCCTTCATCCAGTAATCCCTATCACTGTCTTCATAAATCTTGTCAAAAGACTGTCCGGAATGTTCGGAAATAATATGATAGAGTTCGTCCTTGATCTTTATTACCTCATTGGCTGCAATTTCTATATCGCTGGCCTGTCCCTGAGCACCAGACATTGGCTGATGGATCATTACTCTGGAGTGTTTAAGTCCGCTGCGTTTTCCTTTCTCTCCGGCACATAACAGAACTGCAGCCATGGATGCGGCCATACCTGTACAGATAGTGGCAACATCGGGCTTAATGAATTGCATGGTATCATAGATCCCCAAGCCTGCATATACACTTCCTCCCGGAGAATTTATATAGATCTGTATGTCTTTAGAAGAATCAGCACTGGCCAGGAACAACAGCTGTGCCTGTACAATATTGGCCACTTGTTCATTGATCCCTGTCCCTAAAAAAATGATCCTATCCATCATAAGACGCGAGAAAACGTCCATAGCTATGGCGTTTAATTGCCGCTCTTCAATAATATTGGGCGTCATATTTACAGGGTACATGCTGCGTAAAACCTCATCATAGTACATGCTATTGATGCCGTGATCCTTTATGGCGAAGTTTTTGAATTCTTTTCCGTAATCCATTTTGGTAGTATAATTATATTATAAAAAAAAGGAGCCGAATTAATAGCATTCGGCTCTGTAAAGATACTTATTTTTAATGAAAATTGATCGCAGTATGCCTGCCACATCCTATTTTATAAAAGTCTTAACAAAGAGATTTCCTATAGCATTATGGATATTTTTCTCTCTACCCGAGGGCAATTAACCGTAGACCTCTTTTACAAAATTTTCATAGGTAACCTCTTTCACTTTTAGGTTAGCCTTTTCCTTGTAGAGGGTAAGCAATTTTTGACTCATCAATTGTTCCGATAGTCTTTTTACTTCTTCCTGATTGCTCATTACTCTTCCGGCAATGGTTTCGAGCTCTTCTTCCTGCGGATTCATTTGTCCGTACTGAGCCATTTGAGATTTTATAAAGCCTTTTGCAAATTCCTTAAGCTCATCAAAGCTGATCTCTACGTTATGATCTTTTATGATCTTCCCTTCAATTAATTGATAGCGCAAGCCTTTTTCAGATTTCTCATATTCATCATGAGCTTCCTCTTCAGATAGGGGCTTCTCACCTGTCATTTGAATCCATTTCTTTAAAAAACCTGAAGGCAAATCAAATTTAGTAGTATCAATTAACCGTTCGGTTACATCATTCAGAAGTTTTTGATCAGATTGTTGTTCAAATTGCTTCTCAGCATCTTCTTTAAGACGGTCTTTTAGTTCTTTTACAGAAGTTATGGTGTCCTTTCCAAAAAGCTTGTCGAACAACTCCTGGTTTAATTCTGCCAACTCGCGCTCATTGATCTCTTCTAAAGTGAAGTTTACTTCAATGTTTAACTTATCTGCTTTTTCTTTATTGATCCCTAAAGCACCAGAAAGTAAATAATCTTCCTTAAAAAGACCTTTTGTCTTTAAGGTGACCACATCGCCTGGTTTTTTGCCAAGTAAGGCATCAAGGGCCTTTTTACTCTTGATTTTATCAAGCTCCACAGTAGATTTATGCTCAATTTCCTCTGCTTCATTGACAAAGGTTCCTGTTACTTCATCTTTTTTTGCTACTTCTTTTTTGGAGATCAGTTTCCCGTATTGTTTTTGAATACGCTCTAACTGCTCATCAATCATTTTCTTGTCAGCAACTATTTTGTATTGTATAACCGGTTTCTTGGTTTTAAGGGAAGCATCGAATTCCGGGGCTAAGCCCAATTCAAATTCAAAAGCAAACTCGTCCCTGTCCCAATCAAAACTATCTTGTTGTTTAGGCAAAGGATTTCCCAATACATCAAGTTTTTCCTCGTTGAGGTATTTGTTGAGATTGTCCTGTAATAATTTGTTGACCTCATCAACCAGTACAGCCTTGCCGTACTGCTTCTTAATAAGTCCCATAGGGACCTGTCCTTTTCTGAACCCAGGTATATTGGCCTGTTTACGATAATCCTTAAGGATCTTTTCTACCTTGTCCTGGTAGTCTTCTTTTGTGATAGCTACCTTAACTACAGCGTTTAGGTCGTCTATTTGTTCCTTGGTAATATTCATCTATTTCTTCTATTTACATTCCCGTAAGGGGATGCAAAAATAGTACATTTTATAGAGCAGAACAAGTTTTTGGAAGCTTGTCTAAACAGCTGCTTATAAGGTCTCTTTAGGCTCCTTTAAAACTGAATAAAATATGGATTGAAGAAATGAAAGCAGTAAGCTGAAAAGCAGGGCCCACCAAATGTTCTCAACCCCAAAACCAGGCACCAAATAATCTGCCAGAAGGATGATCACGGCATTAATGATTAGCAGAAAAAGTCCTAGTGTTAGGATGGTTACTGGTAAGGTAAGTATCACCAGAACGGGCTTTACAATAAAATTGAGCAAGCTGAGTACGACAGCTACAATAATAGCAGTGGTATAAGAATCTACATATACTCCACTTAAAAGTTTAGCCAATAAGACCACAGCAAGGGCACTAAGCAGAACACGAATAATAAGTTTCATAGGATCAATGATTAGGTTAGCAATAAAAAAGGCACCTGTAACAGGTGCCTTTAAAATAAGAATTTATTTTTTATTGTAAGTATAGCCCGGTATAATCCAATGGATTTACGCCCGGAAGATTTGAACCGTATTTCGCATTGATTGATTGGATAATTAAATTCGCCAACAATGCTGATCCCCTAGGTGCCGGGTGAACCCCATCCAAAGAAAATCCGCCACCAGTGGCATAAGTAGCTGTTACAACGCTTCCATCACTTAGTGGAGCTCCGACATCTGATATAACGTTTTGGTAAGTATTCACATCCACAAAAGCAAGATCATATTGGGTTGCCAATGCTGCTATCGTTTGATTGTACGCAGTAGTAGCCGCACTAACAGCAGCTTGTTCTTCAGGAGTCAATACCCATTTATCTGCCAGGGGTACAGCAACGCCATTGATAGAAGTTGGGTTATTGGGATCGGCTAGGGTGCCAATGAAACTACGTGCGAGGAGTACCACCAAATCTTCTGCAGTGGCCTGTCTCATGTTTACGAGGGCAGAATTGTATATTGTAAGATCGGTAAGGTCTTCATCTATAAGTACGACAGCATTGGTATCGCCTGCAGAAAACGAGATGGTTCTTCTGGCAACTTCCTCGGCTGAGATGGCTCCTAATTGTTGTAATTGTAACATTCCGCCATTGTATTGTGTATAGGCACCATTCAATAGGGCCGCCGTTGCTTCATCTAAAGGAACAGGGTTATGAGGAACGGTTGTAAAATAAGGTAATGCAGTTACATCAGGAATATTAATGATCACACCATCTGCCCCATTGGCAGTTAGGCCTTGTAGTAGGCCATCATAAACCCCGGCAAAGACATTGGGATCTGTTATATCATTTCCTCCATAGGATGCTGGATCAAAATTTCCGGTTTGGTCTTCCCCGTCTCCACCTTGTGTGGCAAAACTTAATACATCATTATTGCCGATCCAAAGTGTGAAGAAAGTCGGATTTTGTGCTAACGCATCCCCAATGACGGTCGCAGAACCAGAACTGGCAAATCTCGCGTAATAAGGATTTGCTGCCCCTGTAGCTACACCGGCAATATTTCCATAGCCAGGAGCCACCAAGTGAAAGCTCTTAGCGCCCGGGACCCCCATATTATTAAAAGGTCCGGTTAAGGTATTGCTTATTTCTGTTGCTCCCTGACCGGATACAGGTACCGGTGAAGGGTCTCCCGAAGCAAAAGATAAAATAAATCGGTTTCCCAGGATATTTTGTCCTCCCAAGGTTGCTCCTCCCAGGTTATCTGCCATAAACGGAGTGGTAAAAGCACCACCACCTGCCAGGGCAAAATTCCCTGCAAGCATGTTTGGAAAAGAGGCAGTTTGCCCGTCAATAAACAGTGCGTTATCAGAATAACCTGCGGTAATTGAATTTCCCACGGCTACATAGTTCGAAAAATCGGCTGTTCCGCTTGTATAATTTACGGGCACCGGAGGAGGCGTGTTATCTATGATGGGATCGTCTTCACTACAGGACGCTAAAAAGAGTCCAAGAAATGCAAGTAATGCAAAAAGCTTTTTCATTGAGTCAATTTTGAGTTATATATCTTCAAATTATTAAGTGTAGCCAAAATTAATATAAATTATGATACACGCAATTAAACCCCCATTTAATTAGGGAACTCCTAATTCTGGTCTTCGAACTTTATGAATTCATAAATTTAAGCGTCTTCTCAATGAATTCTCCTGGATTTTCAGCATGTAGCCAATGCCCTGCATCGTCAATTGTTTCTAATATAGCTTTGGGAAAGTGCCTTTTTATCTCAGTTAGATCCTCATTAGTAATATATTCCGACCTGCTTCCGCGAAGAAAAAGTGTGGGCCCCAGATAGGTTTCTGTACTTCCTATAGATTCCCCAATTTCTTCCATTCTTTCTGATAATACCGCCAGATTAAAACGAAATGCCAGGCGTTCTTTTTCTGCCCAATGTAGATTTTTTAACAAAAATTGCCGTATTCCCCAATCGTGCAAATGCTCTGCCAAAAGAAAGTCGGCCTGACTTCTGGAAGTTATTTCATCCATTGGAAGCGCTGTTAACGCATCTATTATATATTGATGATGTGGCGGATAAAATTTTGGTGCAATATCTGCTACCATTAATTGGGTAAGACGTTCCGGAAAGGTGCAGGCAAATGTCATTGCTGTTTTACCTCCCATAGAATGTCCAAGAATAGTTACTTCGGATAGCGAATGATACTCCAAATACCTTTTTACATCTTCAGCCAAAATGGTATAGTTGAATTCCTCAGCCCAAAAGCTCCTTCCATGATTCCTCTGATCTACCAGATGCACCTCATAGCCATTTTTAGCATATTGGGTTCCCAGTGTTTTCCAATTGTCGGACATTCCAAGAAAACCGTGTAAGATAATTAGTGGCTCGCCTTCTCCTAAGATATTTGAATGTAATATGTTCATCACTTTAATCTGTGTATATACATATTGATCACGTTTTCTAATCCCAGGTAAAGCGACTCACAAATAAGGGCATGGCCTATGGATACCTCCAATAGGTGGGGAATTCCTTGTTTAAAATAAGCGATGTTTTCCAAACTTAGATCGTGCCCTGCATTGATCCCTAAGCCCAGGGAATGCGCTATTTTGGCAGCTTCTGCATAGGGATGAATCGCCTTTTCGGGAGATTTAGAATATATGTCCGCATATTGTTCTGTATAGAGTTCAATACGATCTGTTCCAGTTTCGGCCGCACCTTCAATCATTTTTGGATCGGGGTCCACAAAAATAGAAGTGCGGATGCCTTTTGCTTTGAAAGTGCTGATCATTTCCTTCAACATTTCCTTATGTGCAACTGTATCCCAGCCTGCATTAGAAGTGATAGCATCGACGGCATCTGGCACCAGGGTAACCTGGGCAGGTTGAACCTCCAGAACCATTGCAGTAAAGGCGTCATTAGGATTGCCTTCTATATTAAATTCCGTTTTTAGTATCTTTTTTAGATCGTAGACGTCAGCATACCTGATATGTCGTTCGTCGGGCCTGGGATGTACCGTTATACCATGTGCCCCAAAATCTTCAATATCTGAGGCTACATTTAGAAGATTTGGGACATTTCCACCTCTGGCATTCCTTAAGGTGGCTATTTTGTTGATATTTACGCTAAGTTTCGTCATTAGGACAGTATCATCGTTGAACAACGGCAAAAATACAAATTAGGCATGCCTTTTGATATTTTAAATTACTAATTTGCATTAATTAAAAACGCTATGCTGATAGAATCTCATATTATACATACAATTCCAGTTTTCGATATTAAGGACAATCTGGAAGAGCCTATTCATTTTTTTAAGAATAGTATCTATTCCCACGTGGCCATTACCGAAGATCAGAAACTCCTTGGATTGCTATCCGAAAATGATCTGGAAGCCTTTGAGAAAGATAAGAGCATAGAAACTTTTAAAAGTAATCTGGAGTCTTTCTTTGTACATAAAACAACCTCCTGGCTCGATGCGTTGGAGATCTTTGCCCGTAACGAGGCTAATTTGGTGCCTGTTTTGGATGAAGAGGCCCATGTTCTTGGCTATTACGACCTGAACGATATTGTAGGTGTTTTTATTGACACTCCCTTTTTTAAAGAACCCGGGTCTATTATAGTTGTGGCAAAAGGGATTAAGGACTACTCCTTTAGTGAGATCGCACAAATAGTTGAAAGTAATAATACTAAACTGATAGGTGCTTTTATTACAGATTCAAGAAGCGAAGTAATACAGATCACGCTCAAGATCGGGATCGATAATTTTAATGAAGTGGTCAATACTTTTCGCCGCTATAATTATACCATCCTTTTTGGAAATAAGGATGATCAGTTCCTTGAGGATCTCAAAGAACGTTCTGATTATTTGGACAAATTTCTCAACGTATGAAGATCGCCATTTACGGACAGTCTTACCAGGACAATGCGCTCAAGTATGTCTTTGAGCTACTGGAAGAACTTGCCAAAATGGAAGCTACAGTTGCAATTGAAGAGGAATTTTATGGCCTTATTTCTGCAAAAAGACCTAATTCTAAATACCTAACTTTTGATCATAAGACCGGACTAGACGCTAGCTTTGATCTCTTTGTTAGCTTTGGAGGTGATGGTACCATTTTACGTGCTGTAACCTTTGTGGGCGATCTGGGAATCCCGATAGTCGGTGTCAATACAGGTCGTTTGGGCTTTCTTTCAACCTATAAGAAAGAAGAAGTGCGGAATATGATGCAAGCTTTTATTTCGGGCGACTATACAGTGGTTGAACGCAGTTTGGTATCTATTCAGTCAAGCCCCGAAATAGAAGAATTTAAAGGATTGAATTTTGCTCTTAATGAAGTATCGGTAAGCCGTAAGGATACCACTTCCATGATCACGGTTGAAACACATTTAAATGACGAATATCTTACCTCCTATTGGGCAGACGGACTTATCATCTCAACGCCTACGGGCTCTACAGGGTATTCTTTGAGTTGCGGTGGTCCGGTGATAACACCAACGGCACAATCCCTGGTCATTACTCCAATTGCACCACATAATCTTAATGCCAGACCCCTGGTAATTTCTGATGATACGGTGATCCGGATCAAAGTTTCCGGGAGGGAAGTTAAACATATGGTTTCTCTGGACTCTCGCCTGGCCAGTATTGCCAATGGAAAGGAACTGATTATACAAAAGGCCAACTTTACAATTAAGATGATTGAGTTCGCTTCAGAAAGTTTTCTAAAGACTATTAGGAACAAATTATTATGGGGACAGGACAAACGCAATTGATGGCTGAAACAATAAATGCCATAAAAGCTTGTTAATCAAGAAAACGAAAGATCTTGAGTTTACATGCCCTAAAAGTCATAAAGCAGTATATTTGCACACTTTTTATGTCAATGAAAACTGTTCTACTAATACTCTTAACCCTTATTGTCACGGAGACTGGGGCCCAAACCTATGAGGTGGGTCTTATGGCTGGTGGTATAAATAATATTGGTGATGTAGGCAGCATGAACTTTATTTCTCCCACAGGGCCGGCGTTTGGAGGGATTTTTAAATGGAATAAAAGCAAACGTTATGCATGGCGGGCAAGTGTTTTGTATGGTAATTTTACGGCAGACGATTCAAAGTCGGATATTGCTTCAAGACAACAAAGAGGCTATTCACTAGATCATACCATCTTAGAAACCTCAGCCGGACTTGAGTTTAACTTTGTGGAATACAATTTACATTCTCTTTCACAAGCTTTTACACCTTATCTATATACGGGAATTACGTATTTTCGCTATGATTTTAATTATTTTGATGCCGGTGCATTGCAAGAAACAGGTCAGAAGGAAGGCTCATTTGCTATCCCAATGACCGTAGGTGCCAAACTTAGGATCAATCAGTTCCTGATTTTGGGTGCCGAAATAGGGGCGCGGTACACCTTTACGGATAACCTGGATGCCAGCAACCCGGAAGGCTCAAATTTTGAACAATTTCGTTTTGGTAATATATTAAGTGACGATTGGTACGTTTTTTCAGGCATAACCCTTACCTATACCTTTGGAAGGATAGTCTGCTCCGATTGTTTTGAGTAAGTAATAGAATGGACACTATAGAATCACTAAAATCGGGTTCATTACCCAGGCACCTGGCTATCATTATGGATGGCAATGGGAGATGGGCCAAGCAACGCGGTAAACTTCGCATCTTTGGACATGAAAATGGGGTTAAGGCGGTTAGAGAGACCGTGGAGAATTCTGCCAAGCTGGGGATAGAATTCCTAACCTTATACGCCTTTTCTACTGAGAATTGGAAACGACCTAAGATAGAAGTAGATACGCTTATGAATTTATTGGTCTCTTCTTTGAAAAAGGAACTCAAGACACTCCACAAGAATAATATTACGCTCAATGCCATAGGGAACATAGATTCTCTGCCTTCTAAGGCCCATGAAGAATTAAAGGAAGTGATCCAAAAGACTTCTAAGAATAATGGAATGGTTCTTACCCTTGCCTTGAGTTATGGAGCCCGTGAAGAAATAAAGCACGCTATTCAGGAAATTAGTCTCAAAGTTAAAAATAATATAATTTCGCCCGAGAATATTGATGATGCCATTATAAATAGCCATCTTTACACGCATAATTTGCCAGACGTAGACTTGCTTGTTCGAACCAGTGGTGAACATCGAATAAGCAATTTTTTACTTTGGCAGATAGCCTATGCCGAATTGTATTTTATGGATGTCTTTTGGCCCGATTTCCGGGAACAGCATCTGGCAGAAGCAATAAAGAATTACCAGAACAGAGAACGACGATTTGGAAAAACAAGCGAACAACTTAACTAGTAGTATGAATCGATTCATATTACTTAACCTCCTTGCAACCCTCCTTTTATTTATAAGTACCAGTACCGCCTTATCACAGGATATCCCCTATGATAGTGGGAAAAAGTATATTCTGAAGAAATTGGAGGTTTCAGGTTTGCAGAGTTATAATGAACAAACTGTAAAGACCTATACAGGGTTACGTGAAGGACAGGTTATTACCGTTCCCGGCGATCAGATCAGTGATGTTCTAAAGAAATTATGGAGTCTTGAATTATTTAGTGATATCTCCTTTTACATCACTAACATCGAAGGAGAAGACATTTATTTGGAGCTCAATATAAAAGAACGCCCCACCTTATCTAAGGTAACCATCTATGGTGTTAAGAAAAGAAAGGTAGATGAGATCATTAAGGATACCGATCTTAAGAAAGGGAAGAAGATTACCGAAAGCCTTATAGCCAACACCAAAAACTACCTGCAGAATAAGTACAAAAAGCAAGGCTATCTCAATGCCAAAGCTACGATAGCCACTGCTAAGGACACTTCAGAGACCAATGCAGAAAGCATAGTTATCAATGTAAGTAAGGGCAACAAGGTTAAAATAGATGATATTGTCTTTGAGGGAAATAAAGAGTTATCAAACTCACAATTGCGTAAATCCTTGAAAAATACCAAGCGTAAAAAGCTGGGTAGGTTTTGGAAGAAATCCAAATACATTCCGGAAGATTACAAAGAGGATCTCTCTTCTTTGATAGACAAATACGCCGAGAATGGTTTTCGCGATGCCCGTGTTCTTTCCGATACTATTACTAAGGTGAATGATGAAAACATCAAGATCACCATTAAAGTTGAGGAAGGCAATAAATACTATTTTGGGGATATCAACTTTGTGGGGAATTCTGTCTATACAGACAGACAACTATCACAGGTATTGGGGATCAAAAAGGGTGCTACCTACAATGGGGTACTCCTAAGGGAGCGTATTGCTGATAATAGCAAACCAGATGCAGACGATCTAACTAATTTGTATCAGAACAATGGGTATTTGTTTTCACAGATAAATCCTGTTGAGGTCTCAGCAGAGAATGATACCATTAATTTTGAGATCCGCATCATTGAAGGAAAAGAGACCTTTTTAAATCATGTAACGGTTACTGGGAACGATAAGACCAATGACCATGTGATCTTTAGGGAGATCAGGACGCGACCCGGACAGAAGTACAGCAAAGAGAACATTATTAGAAGTGTACGAGAGCTTGGGCAATTGGGCTTCTTTGATGCCGAACAAATAGCACCAGACATTCAGAATCCGGATCCAAATTCGGGAACTGTAGATCTTGCTTACAGCCTAGTTGAATCGGGGTCTAGTCAGATAGAATTGCAGGGTGGTTATGGCGGTGGCGGATTTATTGGTACGCTGGGCCTATCCTTTAGCAATTTCTCTATTCAGAACTTATTTAATGGGGAAGCGTATAAACCGGTTCCTATGGGAGACGGCCAAACCTTTGCCCTTAGATTACAGGCAAGTAGGACGTTCCGGGTGTACAGTTTAAACTTTTCGGAGCCCTGGTTGGGAGGGAAAAAACCGGTTCGTTTTAATCTTTCGCTTTCAAGAACACAGCAATTCCTTGCTTCTTTCGGGAATAACGGAAGGGTAGAAGTAGATAAGAATCAACAATTTTCTATTACAGGTGTTTCTTTAGGATTGGCAAAGCGCGTGCAATGGCCAGATGATTTCTTTACTATCTCTCATTCCCTTAGTTATCAATTGTACGATTTTAAGAATTATAGAACCGGACTGTTTAATTTCGGAAATGGGCAATCTAATTCCCTTGCATATACTTTTGGAATTTCAAGATCATCGGCGGGTCCTGGACGTATATATCCGATCTACGGGATCCATTTTTGAAATAACCGCCAAATTCACCCCTCCATACTCCTTATTTAGTGACAAGGATTTTGCCTCTTTAAAAGACAGAAGTGAAGAGCTTACGGAATTACAGACAGAAAGACGGAGTGTTGGCAGTACCTTAACCACCTCAGAACTCAATGAGCTCGAAAGTGTGGATCAGGAACGATTCCGATGGCTGGAGTATTACAAGATCAAATTTAAGGGCGACTGGTATACGCGGCTGGTAGATAAATTGGTTCTGCGTACTAATGTAGAATTCGGGTTCCTGGGGAATTACAACAGTGATGTGGGAGAAGTTCCTTTTGAGCGATTTTTCTTAGGGGGCGATGGACTGGGCAGGAACTTTACCCTGGATGGTAGGGAAACTATACAGTTAAGGGGTTACGAGAATAATTCACTTACCCCGGTAGACCCAATCACCTTTGCACAAGAAGGAGGAATTGTATACAACAAGTTTTCCCTTGAACTTAGGTATCCACTTACATTAAAACCATCGGCTTCCATTTATGGGCTAACTTTTTTAGAGGCAGGAAACTCTTTTAACAATTTTAATGAGTTTAATCCGTTTCAACTAAAAAGATCGGCCGGAGTGGGCTTGCGTATTTTTATGCCTGCCTTTGGTTTGTTGGGGATAGATTTTGGCTACGGATTTGATGAGGATCTAAGACCGCAATCTGCGGGTAATGGTCCAAGTGGCTGGCAAACACATTTTATCATAGGACAGCAATTCTAAGTACTATAACTTCCCAAACAAAAAAGGTAAATCGCTCATACTAAAAGTTTTAGTAATTTTGGCACGATATTTTCTATGTACTAAATCGAAGTAGGATGAAAACAAACGTTCTTTTAATAATCATGGCATTTCTGACCACTTTCGCAACCTTTTCACAAAGGGGCGTTCGTATAGGATATGTGGACATGGAATATATCCTGGAAAATGTAGAGGAATACAGAGAGGCCAATGAACAGCTGGAGATCAAAGTACAGCGATGGAAATTGGAAATAGAGGAAAAACAGGGAGTAGTAGATCAGATGAAGAAAGATCTGATGGCTGAAAAAGTATTGCTTACAGACGAATTGATCGCCGAGCGTACTGAAGAGATCCAGATCCTTGAAAAGGAGATGCTAGAATACCAACAAGACCGGTTTGGTCCCAACGGTGATCTGGTCCTTCAAAAAAGAAGGTTGATACAACCAATCCAGGACCAGGTATTCAATGAAGTACAGGCCATTGGAGCGAATAAAAAGTACGATTTTATTTTTGATAAATCGGCGGATGTCGTAATGTTGTACTCCGAAAAAAGGCATGATATCAGCGAATTAGTGCTGAGAGGAATTGCAAGGACCCGGAGAGTTAGTAAGCCTTCCAAGGCGGCAGAGAAAGCCAGATTAACGGCCTTTGAAAATGAGGCTGAGGCAGAAGAAGCAGAGATGACAGACGCATTAAAAGAGCGTTTAGAGAAAGCCCAGGAAGCGGAAGATACGAGACAAAAGACAGTAGAAGAGAAAAGGGCCGAAACATTAAAATTGCGGGAAGAACGCAAGCAGGCTTACGAAGCAAGAAGGAAAAAATTACTGGAAGAAAGAGAAGCAAAACGCAAGGAGAAAGAAGAAGAAAGAAAAAAGCAAACCGAGCAGAAAAAAGATTCGGTAGATCAAAAATAGAATTCAATAATAACACTCAAATAGTAAATTTAACATCATGAAACACTTGAAGAAAGTAGCAGTAGCTATCGTATTGTTTGTTGCCGCTACAGGGTTTGTAAACGCACAAAGTTCAGTTGCGCACATCAATGTAACAGATCTTTTGTCTGAAATGCCTGAGATGAAAGCAGCACAAGCAGAACTTAAAAAATTACAGGAAACTTATAAGGCCGATATTGAAAGCTCTATGACAGAGTTGCGTAATAAGTATACACAATATCAAAGTGAAGCCTCTGCCAAGACAAAGGAGGAAAATGAAAAAAGAGCAGTTGAACTCCAGGGTTTTGAAACGCAATATTGGAGAAGCTCAGCAAGTAGCTCAACAAGAATTGGCGAAGAAACAAGCAGAGCTATTTCAGCCTATTTCAGAAAAGGCCATGGCAGCCATTGAAAAGGTAGCAGCTGCACAAGGCATATCAATACGTGATGGATTCTACCCAGGGTGGTGGAGTTATCGTAGCAAAAGGAAAAGACCTTCTGCCGGAAGTAAAAAAAGAACTAGGGTTTTAATAATAACTAAACCTTTAAAAAACCGTCCTCAAAAGGGACGGTTTTTTTATTTTTACAAGAACCAAATATAAAACAAGCGTTGAACAACAAGCCCATAGGAATATTCGATTCAGGAGTTGGCGGTATTTCCATCTGGAAGGAATTAGAGTTGCGGCTTCCGTTTGAAGACACCATCTACCTTGCGGATAGTAAGAATGCACCTTATGGGGAAAAGTCGGCCGAGACCATTGTTCAACTAAGTATCAAGAATACGGAACTGCTCTTAGATCTTGGCTGCAAATTAATTGTAGTTGCCTGTAACACCGCAACTACCAACGCTATAGATCATTTACGCACCCAGTATCCTGTCCCCTTTATTGGGATAGAACCAGCAATAAAGCCGGCCGCAATTCAATCAAAGTCGGGGACTGTTGGAGTATTAGCTACCAAGGGTACTTTGAGTAGTGCCCTTTTTCACAGTACGGCAAAAAATCACGCTTCCAATATAAAGATCCTAGAACAAGAAGGTACGGGTCTGGTAGAACTTATTGAAGCAGGCAAAGCTACTTCAGAATCTGCCAGGGAGTTGTTGCAAACATATATACAACCCATGGTAGCTTCAGGTATTGATCACCTGGTACTCGGTTGTACTCATTATCCGCATCTAATACCCCTTTTAAAAGAAGAATTACCTGCTCATGTAAAGATCATTGATTGCGGTGAGGCAGTGGCAAATCAGACACATCGGATCCTTGAGAAAAAAGGACTTTTGGCAGGTGATCACGGCGCAACAAACCACCGCTTTTATACCAATGCGGATCCTGCACTGGCTACAGCATTTTTAACCGGGGCCAAAGGAAAGGTAAGCGTTTCTTACAAAGACTTCTAGACGCCTTTTATACGTGAGATAACTAAAGGGAACTGCGTGCTTGTCATCCGATGGATGGTGTTCTTCTTTTACCAGTTGCCAAATCTCAGGATCAATAGATGGAAAAAAGGTGTCAGCCTCATAAGATTCATGCACCCGGGTAATTTCCAATTCATTGGAAACTGACATGGCCTGCGTATATATTTCACCACCACCAATGATAAAGACCTGTTCTTGCTTGTCTACTAAACCAAGAGCCTCATCTAAAGAATGAACCACGGTACATTCTGAATATGCAGTTGTATAGGACCTGTCTCTGGTAATGATGATATGGGGTCTGTTGGGCAGGGGCCTGGGAAAACTCTCAAAGGTTTTCCTGCCCATGATGATGGTATGCCCGGTAGTAATGGCCTTAAATCGTTTAAAATCGTCCGGAAGATGCCATAAAAGGGTATTGTCTTTACCGAGGGCATTATTTTCTGCTACCGCAGCGATCATAGTGATATTCTTCAAACTTCTTTTTTTTTTAAAGGTTGAGGTTCAGGGATTTTTTCTGCCACTTCTTTTTTTAAAACAGCAATTCGTTCTTGTTGTTTTTGCACAAGTTTTTCGCGTTGTTTCCGCTCCCAGTCGCGCCCCATAAACTCATTCATAATAAATACATTCACCAGATGAACAAGGAAAAAGAACCCCCATAAAACAATGACCCAATAAGACCAATCATAAGCCTCATTATATTTTAAGACCTTATTTAAGATCACCAAAACAACGCTCCCTATTAGAAACCAGACAAAGTGCCGATACAGGTTCTTTTTTTGTCGGATACGATCCTGGGCATATTCTATCTGCTCATGTTGCTCCAGATCTATGGTAGGTTGTTTTTTGTGCTTAGAGAACATTCGAATGGTTATCTTTAACTACAAAGATACGGGAATTCCAATATTGCCATATGATCAATAATGGCTAAAAACAGCTGTGATTTTCCCGGGATCAAAAGTTCTTTTGTATGTTTAATCATATTATTTCTTACTCTATTACATTATGTCATTTGAAAAAATAAAGGCCCATTTTCCGGTAGCGAATCATTCGCTTTATGCCAATACTGCGGCCATAGGATTGTTGTCTGATGAATTACTTGAATGGCGGCAGGAGCACGATCTCGATTTTCTAATTGGGGGAAGCCATATGAAAATGGAAAGTTTTCAAATGATCTCCGATGCCAAAGAAACGGTAGGTCAATTTTTTGGATGCAAAAGGGATAGAGTAGCGCTGGTACCAAATTTTTCTCTTGCCCTGAACATGGTCCTCGAAGGGCTGCCCAAAGAATACAGAGTTTTGTTGCTGGATACGGATTACCCTTCCGTGAACTGGCCTTTTGAGAGCAGGGGATTCCCAATAACATATGCCAGGATAGACGAACATCTGGAAGAACATATAGAAACCAAATTAAGTGAGGGCAACATTCAGGTCTTTGCGTTTAGTATGGTGCAGTGGCAAAACGGGATCAAGATCGATCTGAATTTTATCAAAAAACTTCGGGAGAATTATCCAGAGCTTATAATGATAGCAGACGGCACACAATTTTGTGGCGCCTTCAACATTGATTTCGATTCATCTGGTCTGGATATCCTGGGCGCTAGTGGTTATAAATGGTTACTGGCAGGGACAGGGAATGGTCTGATGCTTTTCTCAGAAAGGACCACAGAACACCTCACCTTAAAAACTACCGGCTTTAATGCTGTAAATGGACAGTTAGATGCCACGGGTCCAATCCGCCTGGCCAAACAATTAGAGCCAGGTCATCTGGACAGTTTGTGTTTTGGCAGCCTCCATTTTTCAATCAAGAAGCTGATGGAATGGAATATGGAAAAGATTGAAGCGCATAACAGAAGACTTATCCGCAAAGCGATGGATGCCTTTGGAAACCTGGGTATTCTTAACGAAGAGATAATAAGGCGAAAAGACCACGGAACTATCTTAAATATTACGGGAGATGATGCCTTATATGCCTATTTGGAAGAAGAAAATGTAAGTTGTTCTCAGCGAGGCGGAGGAATTAGGCTCAGTTTTCACCTCTACAATACGGAAGATGAGATAGATGCTATTGTCAAAATCCTGAAATCGGCCCCCGGTATCTTAAAAACTCCTAAAAAGTGACCCGTCTAAATTGCTAAAGATCAATATTTGTAAGGCTTTTATTATGAATATGATAATAATTCGTTAATCATTGTAAATGAGGTATTTAATGTTATAATTTTGCACTGAATTTTAAAATCGATTAAGATGGCAATTGCTAAACAATATTTGAAAACTAAACCTGTAGTAAAAGTAACTTTTACTGTACCTGCAGAAGATGCTAAAAAAGTAGCTGTAGTAGGTGACTTTAACAACTGGAATCCAAAAGGAAGCATGTTGAAAAAATTAAAGAACGGAAACTTTAAAGGAACCTTTGATCTTCCAAAGGAGAATTCTTACGAATTCCGTTACTTGGTAGACGGTGCTTATGTAAACGAAACAGAAGCAGATCGTTACCAGTGGAACGACTTTGCCGGTACAGAAAACGCTGTATTGGAATTATAAGTCCGAGTAGAAAAAAATTTAGATCCGGAACTTTGTAAAAGGTTCCGGATTTTTTGTTTTTATATGGCCACCATTCCCTTAATATGCGGATGCGGATTGTAATCGACTAGCGTAAAATCTTCAAATTTAAAATTGAAAATATCTGTTACCTCCGGATTCAGGACCATTTTAGGTAAGGGTCTGGGGTCCCTGCTTAGTTGTAACTCAATCTGCTCCATATGGTTGTTGTAGATATGGGCATCGCCAAAGGTGTGAATAAATTCTCCCGGCTCATAGCCACATACCTGTGCTACCATCAGTGTAAAGAGGGCATAGGAGGCTATATTAAAGGGTACCCCCAGAAAGATGTCAGCACTTCGTTGATACAACTGACAAGATAGTTTCCCGTTTGCCACATAGAATTGAAAGAATGCATGGCAGGGGGGAAGGGCCGCTTTTCCATTGGCCACGTTCTCCGCAAAGGACTTGGATGAATCTGGTAAGACGCTTGGGTTCCAGGCGGCTACCATCATTCTCCGGCTATCCGGATTATTTTTTAAGGTTTTAATGAGGTCTTTGATCTGATCTATTCCATCTCCGTTCCAGTTACGCCACTGATATCCGTACACCGGACCCAGATCCCCATCCTCATTAGCCCATTCATTCCATATCCGAACCCCATTCTCCTGCAGATATGCAACATTGGTATCTCCTTTCAGGAACCATAATAATTCATGGACGATAGACTTTAAATGCAATTTTTTAGTGGTCACCATAGGGAAACCTTTACTTAGATCAAAGCGCATCTGGTAGCCAAATACAGAAATGGTGCCCGTTCCTGTGCGGTCACTTTTATTATTGCCTTGTTCCAGTGTATGCTTTAAGAGATCGTGGTATTGTTTCATAGTTCGATGGAATAAATCTTTTTTGAGCTGATGTAAAAATAAAAAAATGACGCTTTAGGTACTCCAAGGAAGTATCTATCTTGTGAAAACTTATCAACGAAAAGCAGTAAATGACTATCCCAGGATCATCCCGGCAATAGTAGCAGATAACAGGGATGCTAAAGTGCCCCCCAGAACGGCTTTAAGGCCAAATTCAGAAAGTGTCTTGCGTTGTCCCGGTGCCAGAGAGCCAATACCACCTATTTGAATACCAATAGAGGCGAAATTGGCAAAACCACACAGCATATAGGTTGCCATGATGATCGACTTATTATAAGTAAAGTGTATCCCATTACTAAAGTCCTTTAGTTCTGCTAATTGTATATATCCAACAAATTCGCTGGCTGCCAGTTTAACCCCCAGCAATTGCCCCATTAATAATATGTCCTGACTGTTTACACCTATAAGCCACATTAGTGGGGAAAAGATAACTCCCAGGATGGCCTCAAGCGATAATTGTTCATAAACAGAGTTAGCGCTAATCCAGGAATTTAAGGAAGTAAGATCACCTACCCAGCCAAGTATGCCATTCAGCATGGCAATAAAGGCCACAAAGACCAACAACATTGCTCCTACATTTACCGCTAATTTTAATCCTTCCGTGGTGCCATTAGCAATGGCATCCAGGATATTGGAACCTATCTTCTCAGTAGATACCTGTATCTCTTTGTTAACGGGTTCTGTCTGGGGATATAAGATTTTAGAAACCACGATGGCCCCCGGTGCTGCCATAACCGAAGCTGCGATAAGATGACGAGCAAATTCTAAGCGTAATTGTTCATCATTACCTCCCAGGAATCCAATATACGCCGCCAAAACACCTCCGGCCACTGTGGCCATGCCGCCTATCATGACGAGCAAGATCTCTGAGCGATTCATTTTTTCCAGATATGCCTTGATCAGCAGCGGAGCCTCTGTTTGTCCCAGAAAAATATTCCCGGAAACACTGAGACTTTCAGCTCCGGAGATACCAAGAAATCTCGAAAGTAACCATGCCAGTCCCTTTACGATCTTTTGAATGATCCCCAGATAATATAGCACAGAAGTTAAGGCCGAAAAGAAAATGATAGTGGGTAAAATCTGAAAAGCGAAAATGTATCCAATATTGGGATTGTCTAAATTAAAGAGGCCGCCAAAAATAAACTCACTTCCGGCCATGGTATACTTTAAGATCTCATTAAAGAACTGCCCTAATTTATTAAAGAACCATTGTATGGCGGGAACTTTCAGTATTCCAATGGCCATCACCAATTGAATAGACAGACCTATTCCTGCCGTTTTCCAGTTGATGGCCCTTCTATTGGCCGAAAAAATATAGGAGATAAATATCAAGGCGAGCATTCCTAAAATACCACGCCAAAGACTATTTATTGAAAATCCTTCATTAGCTATTATAGGGCTATTAGCTGTCTACTTCCGATAATGCCCACTGAGCTGTGGACAACACTTACAATAGTATCTTGAAGAACAGTATCATTGGGGATAACATCCTGACCAAAACCATGGAAGAAGAGCAATAAAAAAAAGAAAAGCATCCAAGATCCTGGCTTCATATAGTTGGCTAGATGATCATTTGCGTTTGGATATTTCATCCCGTAACCTGGCAGCCTTTTCATAATCCTCACTGGCTACAGCCTTTTCTAATTCCTTATGGAGTTCATCCAGGCTTAATTCCTTATAGGGGGCGGCAGATCCGGGATCTATCTCTACAGTTTCGCCTTCCTGAAGGATTTCATCTACCACAATACTGTCATCTATTTCTTCCTTTTCCTTTTCTTTGGAAGAGAACTTAAGGAAAATACCTGCCTTGTCTAAGATGGTCTTATATGTAAAAATTGGTGCATTAAAGCGCAAGGCCAGAGCAATGGCATCGGAGGTTCGTGCATCTATGATCTCCTCTACTTTATCGCGTTCACAAATGATACTGGAGTAAAATACCCCATCTACCAGTTTATGGATAATAACCTGCTTAACCGTAATGTCGAACCGATCTGAAAAATTCTTAAAAAGGTCGTGTGTAAGGGGTCGAGGCGGCTTTATTTCCTTTTCCAGGGCAATAGCAATGGATTGAGCCTCAAAGGCACCTATTACTATAGGTAACTTTCTGTCTCCGTCTACCTCATTTAAAATAAGAGCATAGGCCCCATTTTGGGTTTGGCTGTAAGAGATTCCTTTAATTTTTAAACGAACTAGACTCATAATCACATAAATACCAAAAAAGGCTGTTAAAATATTAAGGAAGGTCCCTGGTATTTGAACAGCCCTCAGGGGCACAAATTAACAAAAATTAGGCGTTCTGCGCCTTAAATTCCTTTAATTTTTCGATGAGTTTAGGTACTACATCAAAGGCATCACCTACGATTCCATAATCTGCAGCTTTAAAGAAGGGAGCTTCGGGATCAGTATTAATAACTACTTTTACTTTGGAAGCACTTACTCCGGCTAAGTGTTGAATGGCGCCAGAGATCCCAATAGCTATATAAAGATTACTGGCTACGGGTTTTCCGGTCTGACCCACGTGTTCTCCGTGAGGCCGCCATCCCATATCACTCACTGGTTTTGAGCAGGCAGTTGCCGCGCCCAGGACACTAGCTAATTCTTCTATCATCCCCCAGTTCTCCGGACCTTTTAATCCCCTACCGGCAGATACCACAATGTCTGCATCTGCAATAGTTACTTCGCCTACAACCTTATCTATATTCACAGATTTGGTTGAAAAAGCTGCATCATCTATTGACGGACTAAAATCTTCTTCGCTAAGTGTAGCTTTGTTTTCATGCACTCCAAAAGCATTATTTGAAACACCTATGATCTTAATGTCTGTATTGATCTCGGTATGGGCAAATCCTTTATTACTAAAGGCCATACGTTTTACCACCATGGGATTTACGCTATCGGGAGCGGCAACAACATTAGGTACATACCCGGCCTGTAATTTTCCTGCAAGCAGGGCTGCCAAATATTTAGAATCTGTACTAGAACTTAGGATGATAACTTTGATCCCTTCCTTTTGAACAGCTTCTACCAGGGCCATTGCATAGGCGTTGGCATTAAATGTCTTGAGGGAATCATTGTTGATCTTTAAAACCTTGCTTACTCCATATGTGGCCAGGGAAGAAGTATCGGCAACATTGAAACTCACAGCTGTAACCGTGGTGCCCAATTCCTGAGCTATTTTATGAGCATATGAAGCAGCCTCCAGAGCATTTTTTTTAAATTTTCCGTTATCGGCTTCGGTATATACAAGTACTGACATAGATGTTAGATTTCTTTATAATGTAAGGGTGAATGTTAAATTACTTTTGCTTCGTTGTGCAACAGATCAATGAGTTCCTGAATGTTTTCCGGATCTACTAATTTCACAGCTCCTTTGGGAGCAGGCTTGTCAAAGCTCTTATCTGTTGTAGCATGTGTGGCATTGACAGGCTCTACAACATTCAATTTTTTCTGGCGTGCCATCATGATACCTCTCATATTAGGAATACGAAGATCACTCTCCGCTACTAATCCTTTTTGACCACCAATGATCAAAGGCAGCGAGGTTGATAAGGTTTCTTTTCCGCCGTCTATTTCCCGGATCGCCGTGGCTTTCTCACCCTCAATCTCTAATCCTATGCAGGTATTCACAAAATTCATGTTTAACAAGGCAGCCATGATCCCGGGAACCATTCCGCCGTTGTAATCGATAGATTCTCTTCCTGCAATAACGAGGTTATACTCACCATTTTTTATGACATCTGCTAGTTGTTGTGCTACAAAAAAACCATCTGTAGGCTCAGCATTGACGCGTATGGCCTCGTCGGCACCAATGGCCAAAGCCTTGCGCATGGTGGGTTCTACAGTAGCACCACCAACGGTTGCTACATGTACTGTAGCACCTTGTTTTTCTTTAAACCACATGGCGCGGGTTAGACCAAACTCGTCGTTTGGATTGATCACAAATTGCACTCCTGTAGTATCGAACTGGGTTTTATCCTGGCTAAAGTTGATCTTGGAGGTCGTATCCGGAACATTGCTGATGCAAACTAATATTTTCATAAGAGGTCACTATTTTTAAATGATAAATAAGGCAGTAAAGATAGCTAATAAAAATCAAAAATACTATGCATGCATAATAAAAATTTAAATTGATTTTACCCTTTCCTGCGGTCGTTTTTGATGGATTATTTCCTATTTTTGTTCGCATTTTGATAAGTACAAACGTTGAGAATAACGAGCATATGAAGACATTACAATTTCGAGAAGCCATTGTAGAGGCCATGTCTGAGGAGATGAGACGAGATGATTCCGTTTATCTAATGGGAGAGGAAGTGGCAGAATACAACGGGGCCTACAAGGCATCTAAAGGAATGTTAGATGAATTTGGGCCGGAACGCGTCATTGACACTCCGATCTCCGAATTAGGATTTTCCGGGATAGGAGTAGGGTCTGCCATGATAGGAAACCGACCTATCATAGAATTTATGACCTTTAATTTTGCGTTGGTTGGGATAGATCAGATCATAAACAATGCAGCAAAGATCAGACAAATGTCGGGTGGACAATTTAATTGCCCCATTGTTTTCAGGGGGCCAACTGGCTCTGCAGGTCAGCTTGCAGCTACACACTCCCAAGCATTTGAAAGTTGGTATGCCAATTGCCCTGGTTTAAAGGTTGTAGTGCCTTCTAATCCCAATGATGCCAAAGGACTATTGAAAGCTGCCATACGCGATGATGATCCGGTGATCTTTATGGAATCTGAACAGATGTACGGAGATAAAGGTGAAGTACCCGAAGGGGAATATATCATTCCAATAGGGGTAGCCGAGATCAAAAGAGAAGGCACTGATGTTACTATAGTCTCTTTTGGGAAAATCATTAAGGAAGCTTATAAGGCAGCGGAAGAGTTAGAGAAAGACGGAATTAGTTGTGAGATCATTGATCTAAGAACTGTTAAGCCGTTGGATTATGAGGCCATCCTGAAATCTGTTAAAAAGACAAACCGTTTGGTAGTGCTGGAAGAAGCCTGGCCATTTGGTAACGTTGCAACAGAGATCACTTATATGGTACAATCCAAAGCCTTTGATTATCTAGATGCTCCTGTAGTAAAGATAAATACGGCCGATACTCCGGCACCTTATTCGCCTGTTTTATTGGAA
This sequence comes from uncultured Flavobacteriaceae bacterium, assembly GCA_963796935.1. GTDB lineage: Bacteria > Bacteroidota > Bacteroidia > Flavobacteriales > Flavobacteriaceae > Muriicola. Next base: position 79,716 of record CAWCNT010000034.1, on the reverse strand, counting down.
GAATGGTTGCCTAATCATGAAGATGTTATTAAGGCAGTTAAAAAGGTACTTTACAAATAAGAACGAATTTTATAAGGTTTAAAGAACTTCGTCGACCAAGCCCTGACGAAGTTTTTTTGTTACAGACATCAATGAGATCACAAACGTACCTATTGTTGCTAGCAAAGCTTTTCTTAAATTCAATATTCATAAGATCTGTCAGATCCCGGAGCAGGGTACTATGAGAAAAATACTCTTTTTACTACTACTTTTTATAGGTTCCATGAACTACGCCCAGACAAAGGTCAGTGGAATTGTGGTTGATGAAGCTGGGGAACCGGTGGCCTTTGCCAATGTCATCCTAAAAAATTCTTCCGAAGGCACCATCACCAACGATAATGGCAGATTCTACCTGGAATCGGATCTCAGATATTCTACTCTCGTTGTTTCTTTTATTGGGTATGAAACCCAGGAGATAGCCTTGACGAATGCTGTGTCCTTTGATCTTACCATTGTTCTGCCTGAAGGAGGAGAACAATTAGATGAGGTGGTGATTTATATGGGGAAACGTTCCAAAAAGGGCAATCCTGCCATAGACATCCTCAGAAAGATCTGGGCGAAAAAGAGGATCAACGGCCTGCGAAAATTCAAACAATACGAATACGATAAATACGAGAAAGTAGAATTCGACCTGAATACCATAGATAGTGCGCTGATGAAAAGCAAGATCTTTAAAGGGCTCGAATTTGTCTTCGCAGACCTGGATACCTCCAGAATAACTGGGAAAACCTATTTACCTATTTTTCTGAATGAGGTGTTTTCAAAAGTATACGGGAACAATGTCATTACAGCAAGAGCGGGAAGATGTGTTGGGAAATAAGAACTCGGGTTTTAGCAACAATCAGGCAATTACGGCTTTTGTACAAGATCTGTATTCGGATTATGACGTATACGCCAATTACCTGAAATTCTTTGACAAAAGCTTTACAAGTCCCTTATCGCGCACAGGAATAGACGTATATAACTATGTTTTATCAGATAGTGCCTTTATAGATAACAAATGGTGCTATCATATTATATACTACCCAAGAAGAAAGAACGAGCTTACTTTTAAAGGCGATTTTTGGGTAAATGACACTACGTTTGCTCTGAAAAAGATCAACCTGGAAGTAACCAAGAGTGCTAATATTAACTGGGTGAAGGAGGTCTATATTGAGCAGGACTTTGAGGTGGTGAATGATTCAGTCTTTCTTTTGAAGCGCGATTATATGCTGTCTGACTTTAGTTTTAGTAAAAAGGAAAAATCCAAAGGAGTATACGGAAAGCGAACCACGGTCTATGACAACTATACCTTCGATCAACCTAAGACAGATGCTTTCTACAAAACAGCCTCAGATCCTTTCGATCCATTGGTCTTTGAACGCGATAGTATCTTCTGGGGCAACAATAGGTTAGAAGCCCTGAACAAAGATGAGACCGGCATTTATAAATTACTGGACACCCTGAAGACCGTGCCCAAATTTAAATCCTATTATAATATGGTCAGTATCCTGGGTTCGGGCTATGTGGAGATCGATAAGTGGAATCTCGATATTGGGGACATATATAGCACTTTTGGCTACAATGATGCCGAAGGAATTAGACTACGGGGTGGTGCAAGAACCTATTTTGGACAAAACGATCCCTGGCGGCTGGAAGGATATATGGCCTACGGCTTTTCTGATAAAAAGGTTAAACACGGCTTTTCTGCCAAGTGGTTGCTCGATAGAAAAAGCAGGCTGATTATTTCCGGAGGGAACCGTCGCGATATTGAACAATTAGGTTTGAGCCTAACGGCCACCAACGATGTTTTGGGCAGAAGCGTGGCCTCATCGTCTGTTCTTACAGTAGGAAACAATGATCGTTTAACAAACATCAATCTTACTACCTTAAGTTTAGAGGCAGAACCCTTTACCAATTTTCGGATTCGCTTTGGAGGATCCTTGCGTAGCTTGAGCTCTGCTTTGCCAGATGCCTTTAGTCTGGAATATATTGATCCCGAATCTCCAACGGGCACATCCACAGATCTAAAACAATTTGATCTTACCACTACCTTAATATATACCCCAGGCAAACGCACCATTGGGTATGGGGTAGAACGCCGTAATGTTAATGATGAATACGCTACCCTTCTATTTAACTATACACGGGGTGTGGAAGCTTTTCTTGAAAGTGATTTTAGTTATGCCAAATACCAGTTCTCGTATACCCAGCCATGGCAGATCGGTGGCTTTGGTCGCTTGTTGAGCACAGTTGAAGTGGGCAAGACCACAGGCGCGGTACCACTAGGTTTGTTGAATGTAGTTCCGGGGAACCAAACCTTGTTCTCACTTTACAATACTTTTCCTAATCTCGATTTTTATGAATTTGTTACGGATACCTATTTTTCCCTGCATTTAGAACAGAATTTCAATGGTCGCTTTTTCTCCCGAATACCGCTTATTCGAAACTGGAATCTACGAGAAATTGTAGGTTTGCGTGGCGTTTGGGGCCAATTGTCTGATGAAAACATTGCCTTAAACAGCCCCACCAACATTCCCCTGGTAGCCCCCTCCGACAAGATCTATTGGGAATACTCACTTGGGGTAGGCAATATCTTTAAGATCTTCAGGATCGATTTTAACTTTCGTGGCAACTATCTGGAAAATCCAGATGCAAGGGCTTTTAGTATTACAGGTACCTTTGGATTTAATTTTTAAGCATAGCTCTTACCCCTTTGTGTAAGGCCTCGACCTTTATAGTGAATTATGCTTTTATATTCTAAACCGTTTTACTATTTTTGCAGCCGTTTTAATAGTATAAATAACAAATCAATATGGATTTAATCGTAACCGTTTTACCGGCATTTGGTATTCTGGCCTTGCTGTTTGTCTTATTAAAAAATATGTGGGTCTCCAAACAAGAAGTAGGAGATGCAAAAATGGCGAGCATCGCCAAAAATATTGCCGATGGGGCGATGTCTTTTTTAAAGGCCGAGTACAAAATATTCGGCAATTTTTGTTGTTGCCGTTGCAGTTCTCCTCTATTTCAAAGGGGAAAATGAAGTCGGATCAAGCGGAATGGTAGCCCTATCATTTATTGTAGGTGCCTTTTGTTCTGGTCTAGCTGGTTTTATTGGAATGCGAGTAGCTACCAAAGCCAATGTAAGAACAACACAAGCTGCCAGAACATCTTTGGGAAAGGCACTGGAAGTAGCTTTTGCAGGTGGATCCGTAATGGGATTAGGAGTTGTTGGTTTAGGAGTATTAGGATTGAGCTGGATTGTTTATGATCTACCAGGAAATATGGCCGGGTGCAGATAATGTGTCGATAGTATTGAATGTACTTTCCGGGTTTTCATTAGGAGCTTCTTCTATTGCGTTTTTTGCACGTGTTGGTGGTGGTATCTATACCAAAGCTGCCGATGTAGGAGCCGACCTTGTTGGTAAAGTGGAAGCAGGTATCCCTGAAGATCATCCTTTAAATCCGGCGACGATTGCAGATAACGTAGGAGATAACGTTGGAGATGTTGCCGGGATGGGAGCCGATTTATTTGAATCCTATGTAGGTTCTATTATTGGAACCATGGTATTAGGAGCCTATATCTTTACACCGGATTTTGATGGTCTTGGCGCTGTATATTTACCGTTGGTATTGGCAGCGGTAGGAATCATCATGTCTATCATCGGAACCTTCTTTGTAAAAGTAAAAGATGGTGGAAATCCACAAACTGCCTTGAATATTGGTGAATTTGGATCTGCTGGTTTAATGGTAGCTGCTTCCTATTTTATTATCCATGCAATGATCCCTGAAACGGTTGAAGGCTTACCATTTGGCGCAATAGGTGTCTTTTGGGCCACTATTGCCGGACTTGTAGCCGGATTAGGAGTTGGAAAGATCACAGAATATTATACAGGTACCGGGACAAAACCGGTAAGTGCCATTGTTACGACAATCCGAAACCGGAGCTGCAACAAATATAATTGCAGGTCTTGGTGTTGGAATGATGTCTACGGCCGTTCCAATTTTATTGATTGCCACTGCAATTTTAGTGTCTCATCATTTTGCAGGACTATACGGTATCGCAATTGCCGCAGTTGGGATGTTAGCAAACACAGGAATTCAGTTGGCAGTAGATGCTTACGGACCTATTTCTGACAACGCCGGTGGTATTGCTGAGATGGCTGAATTACCAAGTGAAGTACGCGAGCGTACAGATAAACTAGATGCAGTTGGGAATACCACAGCAGCTATTGGTAAAGGATTCGCAATTGCGTCTGCAGCCTTAACTGCACTTGCCTTATTTGCAGCCTTTATGAAAGTAGCCAACGTAACAACTATTGATGTTTCCAGACCAGATATTATGGCTGGGTTGTTAGTAGGCGCTATGTTACCATTTGTATTTTCAGCCTTATCTATGAATGCCGTAGGGCGTGCAGCAATGGCCATGATAGAAGAAGTTCGTCGCCAGTTCAGGGATATTCCTCAATTGAAAGCGGCTTTGGAAGTAATGCGTAAGTACGATTCGGATATGTCCAAGGCTTCTGTAGCAGACAGAGCTATTTTTGATGCAGCCGATGGCTATGCAGAATATGATAAATGTGTTGATATATCAACAAAAGCTTCTATTAAAGAAATGGTATTGCCTGGTCTTTTGGCCATCGCCGTGCCTGTAGCTGTTGGATTTATAGGAGGAGCAGAAATGTTAGGTGGGTCTATTGGCCGGTGTAACCTCTGCAGGTGTTCTTATGGCAATCTTCCAGTCTAACGCCGGAGGTGCCTGGGATAACGCCAAGAAAATGATAGAAGCAGATGGCCGTAAAGGAACAGACGCTCATAAAGCTGCTGTGGTTGGAGATACCGTTGGAGATCCATTTAAAGATACTTCCGGACCTTCCCTGAATATCTTGTTAAAATTAATGTCGGTTGTTGCCCTGGTAATTGCACCAAGTATCGCCTTGTCTTCAGATGCAATTTCAGACTTATAATACTGAGAAAGCAGGAACCGAGATGGTAGAACAAGCCATGCAGAAAGAAGTAAAGGTTAAAATGGTAAAGAATGATGATGGAACCGTTACGGCTACTGTAACTACTACTATGACAGAAAATGGAGAAGAGATGATGGAAGAGCAAGTGTTTTCCGGAACCATGGAAGAAGTAGAAGCTAAGATCGATGCCATGAACCAAATGGAAGATGGGACTAAGATCAAGATCAAAAAGGTCATCGAAAAAGAAGTAGAAGAGAATTAATACTTCACTTCTCAAGCCATAAAAAAGACCCGTGAATTTTCACGGGTCTTTTTTTATATAGGTTTTACTGATGTTCTAAAACAGGCCGTTGATCTCACCATCAATTTTAGTGATAACCTCCCCTAAGTGTTCGGGGTTGTCTACAAAGTCGAGATTATCTACATCGATCACCAGCAAATTTCCTTTTTCGTACCCATGTACCCATGCCTCATAGCGTTCATTCAACCGGCTTAAATAATCTATGGAAATAGAATTCTCATAGTCCCTTCCACGTTTGTGGATCTGGTCTACCAGATTGGGAATAGAACTTCTTAAATAAATCAGAAGATCCGGAGGTTGCACCAGGCTTTCCATCAAATCGAAAAGACTGGAGTAGTTTGTAAAATCGCGATTGGTCATAAGCCCCATGGCATGGAAATTAGGTGCAAAGATATGGGCATCCTCATAGATGGTCCGGTCCTGTATCACATTCTTGCCACTTTCCCGAATCTTTAAAATCTGACGATATCTGCTGTTTAGGAAATAGATCTGGAGGTTAAAGCTCCAGCGTTCCATTTGCGTATAAAAATCATCCAGATACGGATTGTCTACCACATCTTCATAATGGGCTTCCCATTTGTAATGTTTTGATAGTAATTGCGTTAAGGTGGTTTTTCCTGCCCCAATATTTCCGGCAACTGCGATGTGCATAGAATGGTGGTGTTAGGCTTGTGTGTTTCAATTTTGAAAGGTAAGCAATATACAAAGTATCTGGTGTACCGAAAAAAATAGTTGATGAAATACATGAAATAATTAAGTTTCTGTAAAATTTTTATTTCATTGGTAATTATGTACTTTTGCACAAACAAATAAGAGGACGGATTTGACTGATTGCAACCTCTCAAAAAATGCTAAAGCAGTTTCTACCGGGACAATCGCGTTGTTAACTCCTTTATAGCTTTCTTCAAATCCTTTTTCGATTAAAATAAACAAAGGTTATGCCATATTTATTTACATCAGAATCCGTAAGTGAAGGTCACCCGGATAAGATCGCCGATCAGATCAGCGATGCCTTGTTAGATAATTTTCTGGCTTTTGACCCGGAAAGCAAAGTGGCCTGCGAAACCCTGGTTACCACCGGACAGGTAGTCCTGGCCGGCGAAGTAAAGAGCCATACCTATGTAGATCTGCAACAGATCACCCGCGATGTGATCAATCATATTGGGTATACCAAAGGAGAGTATCAGTTTAGTGGGGATTCCTGCGGGATTATCTCACTCATTCACGAACAATCCAAAGATATCAATCAGGGTGTAGACCGTGGCAGTAAAGAAGAGCAAGGAGCCGGCGACCAGGGAATGATGTTTGGCTATGCCACCAAAGAAACGGAAAATTATATGCCCTTGGCTTTGGATATTTCCCATAAGATTCTGGAGGAATTGGCGGCATTGCGAAAGGAGAATGATGATATTACCTATCTGCGTCCCGATGCTAAAGCCCAGGTAACCATTGAATATTCTGATGAAAATGTTCCACAGCGTATAGATACCATCGTGATCTCTACCCAACATGATCCCTTTGATGAGGATGATGTAAAGATGCTGAAGACCATAAAGAAACACCTGCTGGCCCTTTTGATCCCCAGAGTTAAAGCAAGGTTACCGGAAGCAACACAGCTACTTTTTAATAAGGACATTATCTATCATATTAATCCAACCGGAAAATTCGTGATTGGAGGACCACATGGGGATACCGGCCTTACAGGCCGTAAGATCATCGTTGACACCTACGGCGGCAAAGGAGCCCACGGAGGTGGGGCATTTAGCGGAAAAGATCCCAGCAAGGTAGATCGCAGTGCGGCCTATGCAGCCCGGCATGCAGCCAAGAATTTGGTAGCAGCCGGAGTGGCCGATGAGATCCTGGTACAGATAAGCTATGCCATTGGAGTGGTGCAGCCTACCTCAGTTTATGTAGATACCTATGGTACCTCAAAAGTAAAAATGAACGATGGGGAGATCGCCAGAATTGTGGCAAGTCTTTTCGATTTGAGACCCTTTGCTATTGAGGAACGGTTAAAATTGAGAAATCCGATCTATTTGGAAACTGCTGCATACGGCCATATGGGCAAAGAACCACGAAAGGTTACCAAGGTCTTTGAATCGCCCTATAACGGGAGGATCAAACGAGAAGTGGAATTATTTACCTGGGAAAAACTAGACATGGTAGACCTGGTACAAGAAGCCTTTAATATATAATTTTTGTAGGATTACTAGGAATTTTAAAAATTCCGTCATTATATTTGTTTTATCAAAGTTCAAACTCTTATTGAATAGTTATCAAGAAAGGTGGAGGGATTAGACCCTTTGAAGCCTTAGCAACCCTTTGTGTCAGAACAAAGAAGGTGCTACATTCTATCACGCATTTAGCGCGACAGATAACGAAAACCAATTACTTCGGTAATTTTCTTTCTTTTTAACTTTTTTGATTTTCATGGCAGATAATACGTCTGTTATGCGTTTGGCTTTTTTATTTCAATTATTAATAAATAAAAAAACTAAAATCATGAGCGATCAAAAATTTTCGACCAAAGCACTACATGCTGGTCACGACACTAAATTACACGGAGGTACACGAGCTGTGCCTATTTATCAGAGCACGGCCTATGTGTTCAACGATTCGGACCATGCGGCCAATCTGTTTTCCCTGGCCGAGTTTGGCAACATCTACACCAGGATCAATAATCCAACCAACGATATTTTGGAACAGCGATTAGCAGCCCTGGAGGGAGGAATTGCTTCCGTGGTAACCGCCTCGGGTACGGGAGCTATCAATACGGCCTTGTTGGTTCTATTAAAAGCAGGCGATCATATTGTTGCCTCTAACAGTTTATACGGTGGTACTTATAATTTACTGAGTGTAACCTTACCCAGATTGGGGATTACCACCACTTTTGTAGATCCTGCGGATCCATCCAATTTTGGTAAAGCCGTCAAGGAAAATACCAGAGCGATCTTTGTTGAATCGCTTGGAAATCCAAAACTGGATGTGCTCGATCTAAAAGCAATTTCTGCAGAAGCCAGAAAGGCCAAGATCCCATTTATTGTAGATAATACAGTGGCCACTCCGGCCTTATTGAATCCTATAGAACACGGAGCCAACATAGTGATCCATTCCTTAACAAAATACATTAATGGTAATGGAACTGCCCTTGGGGGTGCAATCATAGATGCGGGTACTTTTGATTGGTCTAGCGGGAAGTTTCCGGAGTTTACAGAACCCTCTGCCGGTTACCATGGCTTAGTATACCACGATGCGCTGGGTCCGGCTGCCTTTATCGCAAAAGTTCGGATAGAAGGACTGCGCGATCATGGTGCCTGCCTGAGTCCGTTTAATGCCTTTCAGATCATTCAAGGATCTGGAAACCCTGGAGGTCAGAATGAAGAAACACAGTGAAAACGCCCTGGCCCTGGCCAAATGGCTGGAAAATCGCAAAGAAGTGACCTGGGTCAACTATCCGGGATTAAAGAGCAGTAAATACTATGCTCATGCAGAGGCGTATTTACCTAAAGGGCAGAGTAGCATCGTTACCTTTGGAGTAAAAGGAGGGTATGAATCGGCGAAGAAAATTGCAGACGAGACCAAACTCTTTTCGTTGCTGGCCAATATTGGAGATACCAAATCCCTTATCATTCATCCTGCGAGTACCACGCACCAGCAACTAGATGATGAGGCACAAATAGCTACGGGCGTTACCAAAGACCTTATCCGGTTGTCTGTTGGGTTGGAAGATCTGGAAGATCTAACGGCAGATCTGGAGCAGGCCTTTGCAACCATAGATTCTTCCGTATTGGTTTAACAGAGGAGTATTAGAAAGAAACAATGCATATGAAAACAGCGGTTTCAGAAATAGAACAAATGAATATCCCCGGGTTTACTACCTTCAGTGGAGTAATTCAGGATATTCAGTTGTCTTATCAGGTATTTGGCCTTCCGCTGAATACTGCCCCAATTGTATTGGTCAATCATGCCCTGACCGGAAATTCGGATGTTGCCGGGGAAAATGGGTGGTGGACCTCCCTGGTAGGGAAGAATAAATGTATAGACACCCAGAAGTATACGGTGCTGGCTTTTAATATTCCGGGTAACGGCTATGACGGATTTGTCATTGATAATTACAAGGATTTTGTAGCAGGGGATATAGCCAGGATCTTCCTGGAAGCACTGGCTATTTTAAAGGTTAAAAAACTGTACGCCATTATTGGCGGATCCCTTGGAGGGGGCATTGCCTGGGAGATGGCAGCTCTAGATCCCGAGATCACCACACACCTGATCCCCGTGGCGTCTGATTGGAAGTCCACAGACTGGTTAATAGCCAATTGTCAGATCCAGGAGCAATTCCTGATCAACTCCAAACAACCCGTCCACGATGCGAGGATGCATGCAATGTTGTGCTACCGTACCCCAGAATCATTTAAGGAACGTTTTCAAAGAAGTACCAATGAAGATCTCAATGTTTTTAATGTGGAGAGCTGGCTCTTACATCACGGAAGGAAACTTCAGGAACGCTTTCAATTGTCTGCCTATAAGCTAACCAATCAATTGCTGAAGACCATTGATATTAACCGGAATGGGAAAGAAGCCTTTGAAAATTTACAAAAGAGCCAAACCAACATTCATATCATTGGGGTAGATTCGGATCTGTTCTTTTCTGCCAGGGAGAATAAGGAGACTCATAAGCAAATGGCACAAACCAGAAGTAATGTCACCTATGGAGAGATAAAGTCGCTTCACGGTCATGACGCTTTTTTGATCGAGTTCAAACAGATGGAGCAACTGCTCGAAGGGATTTTTGATCCCGAAAAGGCAGCCAAACGCTACAAGATCCTCAAATTTGGAGGCACGTCTTTGGCCAATGGGGAAGGGATAGAAAGAGTGCTGGAGATCATAACCAGCAAAGTAAAAGAAGGTGAAAAAATTGTTGTAGTGGTTTCTGCCAGGGAAATGGCTACGGATCAGTTAGACTCAATTTTGGAAAAAGCTGCGCAGGGAAAGGACTATATAAAAGAATTCGAGGCCTTTGAGAAATACCAACGACATAGTTATAAGAATGTAGATCTCTCCAACGAATTCCGGGAATTAGTTCAACTCCTGGAAGGCGTAGCCCTGCTGGGGGATTATAGTCCCAAGATCAGGGATCAGGTATTGGCCATTGGCGAATTGGTCTCAACCAAACTGATCACCAAGTTGTTAATTGGCAAGGGGATACAGGCCCAACTTGCAGATTCCAGACAATTGATAATTACGAATAATACCTTTGGTGACGCCAGTGTACTGGAGGAAATGTCCAGGGAACGGGCTGGTAGTTTTTTCAGAAAGCTAGATGCTTCGGTGATTCCTGTTATCCCGGGATTTATTGGAGCTACCGAGGCTGGCGAAACTACTACTTTGGGAAGGAATGGCAGTAATTATACCGCTTCTCTCCTGGCCAATTTTCTGGATGCGGAAGAGCTACTAAACTATACACACGTAGATGGGATCTATACAGCCGATCCTAAATGGGTGCCTGAAGCCAGACGAATAGCACAACTTTCGTATAGCGAGGCCAATGAACTGGCTAATTTTGGTGCAACTATTCTTCATGCAAAGACAATTATTCCATTGCTAGAGAAGAATATTCCCTTGCGTATCCTGAATACCTTTAACAAGGAAAACGATGGTACCTTAATTAGCGCCAAAACCAATGAAGAAGGCATACGCTCGCTTTCGGTCCTGGGAGATGAAGCTTTGATCAACTTAGAGGGGAGAGGTTTATTAGGAAAGGTTGGGGTAGATGCGCGAATTTTCCGAGCATTGAGCCAACAAAATGTCAGTGTGAGTATTATTTCACAGGGATCTTCTGAAAGAGGTATCGGACTCCTGGTTTCGGCCAAAAAGGCGCAGGCTGCAAAGAAGGCACTGGAACAGGAATTTGAAAGCGATTTTCGATCCAAGGACATTAATGCGATCACTATTGTGGAAGACGTGTCGGTGATCTCCATTGTGGGTCAGGATCTCAGTACTTTTCACAAACCCTACAATGCGCTGATCAAAAATCAGGTCATCCCCTTACTTTTCAATAATACGGTAACAGGAAAGAATATTAGCCTGGTTGTTAAAAAAGCGGATCTCCACAAGGCGTTGAATGTAATGCACGGACAGATCTTTGGCATTAGCAAAAAGGTGAATCTGGCTATTTTCGGACATGGGAATGTTGGGGGTACCCTGCTTGATCAAATATTGGGAGCCAGTAAGTCTATTGAAAAAAGAAAAGGGACCCAACTCAGGGTATTTGCCCTTGGAAACTCTAAGAAATTACTGCTTAATAAGGATGGGATCACCAAGAACTGGAGGGCGGCCATAAAAGAGAAAGGGACGACCTATACCCTCAATGATATCTTTGACTATGCCAAGGCCCATCATTTGGAGAATTTGATTGCCGTAGATAATACGGCCAGCGAAGACTTTGTGGCCCATTATTTTGATTTTGTAGAAAATGGATTCGATCTGATCTCTTCCAACAAAATAGCCAATACCCTGGGCATTGACTTTTATCATCTCCTGCGGGAAGAATTAGATCATTTTCAAAAACAGTATTTATATGAAACCAATGTTGGGGCCGGATTGCCGCTCATAGATACCATCAAACTCCTTCATCTTTCAGGGGAGAATATTACGGGGATCAAAGGGGTATTTTCCGGATCCCTGAGTTATATCTTTAATACGTTTTCGGAAAAAGATGTGCCTTTCTCTGAAGTCTTACTGGAAGCAATGAGCCTTGGGTATACCGAGCCAGACCCGCGTGAGGATCTCTCAGGGATGGATGTGGGTAGGAAGCTTTTGATCCTTGCCAGGGAACTCGAGTTGCAAAATGAAATTGATGACGTAAAGATCGAAAACTTGATCCCAAAGAGTTTACAAAAGCTCAGTAGTGAAGCCTTTATTGAACAAATAGAAACCCTGGACCCTCTCATGGAGGAAATTAAGAAGAAGCAAGCCTCAGGGCATGTTCTTAGATTTGTAGGAGAATTACATGGTGACCTGCAAAAAGAGAAAGGGAAATTGGAAGTAAAATTGATCTCGGTACCAAAAGAAAGTAGCCTGGGACAGGTACGAGGTTCAGATTCTATTATAGAGATCTATACAGAATCTTATGGAGAACATCCGCTGGTAATACAAGGCGCAGGAGCAGGAGCTGCCGTAACTGCCAGGGGCGTTTTTGGAGATATTCTGCGTATAGCAGAAAAGATGTAAATTATCCAAAACAGGAGATGTCATGAAAAAAACTAACCATCACTTTGAGACCGAAGCGATACGAACACAGATGGAGCGCTCATCCTTTTTGGAACACTCTAGTCCCATCTATATGACCTCAAGTTTTGTGTTTGAGGACGCAGAGGACATGCGCGCTTCTTTTGCAGAAGAAAAAGATAGAAATATCTACTCCAGATATTCTAATCCAAATGGAACGGAACTTATAGATAAGGTGTGTAAAATGGAAGGGGCTGAAGCAGGATTCGCCTTTTCTTCGGGTATGGCAGCTGTATTTTCAACTTTTGCAGCACTCCTGGAAAGTGGGGATCATATTTTGTCAGCACGCAACATCTTTGGATCTACTCATAGCCTGTTCACCCAATTCTTTCCAAAATGGCAGATTTCACATACCTATTTTAAGATCAATGAATTAGAGCAAGTAGAAGAGCTTATCACACCTAAAACCAAAGTGATCTATGCAGAATCACCAACGAATCCGGGGGTAGATCTTGTTGATCTTGAGCGGCTTGGGGCCATTGCGCAGAAACACGGATTGTTACTGATCGTAGATAACTGTTTTGCATCACCTTATTTACAACAACCTATAAAATTTGGGGCCCACCTGGTGATCCATTCGGGCACCAAGCTTATGGACGGGCAGGGGAGAGTCTTGGCAGGAATAACCGTAGGTCGTGCAGATTTAATTGACAAGATCTACAGGTTTGCGAGAATATCCGGTCCGTCGCTCTCACCGTTTAACGCCTGGTTGCTTTCAAAGAGTTTGGAAACCCTGGCCGTGCGGGTAGACAGGCATTGTAGTAATGCACTGGTAGGTAGCCCAGTTTCTGGAAAAACATCCAAAAGTAGCGTGGGTAAAATATCCCTATTTGCCTTCACATCCTCAGTACCAATTAGCCAAAAAACAAATGACCGCTGGCGGTTGTGTAGTCTCTTTTGAAATAAAAGGCGGGGTACAGGCTGGCCGTAAGTTTTTTGACGCTATCAAACTGTTATCGCTTTCAGCAAATTTGGGTGATTCAAGGAGTATTGTGACCCACCCGGCATCTACTACTCATAGTAAACTTTCCGAAAAAGAACGAAAGGAAAGTGGTATAACAGATGGCATGGTTAGGATCTCAGTTGGTTTGGAGCATATAGAAGATATCATTGACGATGTTTCACAGGCTTTGGATGCTATTTCCTGAGTAAAGGATTCCCTGCTTTTAGCTATATTAGCTACATGCTTTCCAAAAAGACCAAATACGGCTTAAAGGCCCTAACGTTTCTGGGAAATCAGAAAGACCGTAATCCTATTGCTATCGCAGAGATTGCAGATCATGAGAATATCTCCCAAAAATTCCTGGAGAGCATTCTACTCATTTTGCGCCGTACAGGATATTTGGGGTCTAAAAAAGGCAAAGGGGGAGGGTATTACCTGATAAAAGATCCTTCCGAAATACCTATGACCACTGTAATGCGGGTTCTGGAAGGCCCAATTGCCATGGTGTCTTGCGTAAGTCTTAATTTTTACGAAAAATGCGATGATTGTCCGGATGAACAAAGCTGCGCTGTGCATAAACTAATGCTTAAGGTACGGGATAGTGCCCTGGAAGTTTATCGAAATACCACCCTCGCAGATCTTATAGCGTAGGTGCCATATTCCTAATAGGTTTTTATATCTGCTGAAAATATCCAAAGGAATCAGGAAAATTTTTATTAATCTACTAAAACTGTAGGATAATTAACAAAATATTCAATTAACTTAATGAAAGCATCAATAGAATATACTATTTTTGAATAACCTACTAAAACTATAGGCTGTGTTATATTAGTAAGTAAGTTAATAAATTTTACCATATGAAATTTACAGATCAGCACCTAGAACACTTAAATGCACAGTTCAGAGGAATCCCCACAGAAGAGATCATTGGCTGGGCCCTGGATTATGCCCGGAGTCCTGTTCTCACCACTAATTTTGGACCTTATTCTGCTTCTATTTTACACGCTGTAACTGCCATAAGAAAAGATGTGCCAGTGATATGGTGCGATACTGGCTACAACACAGAAGCTACCTATACACATGCAGAGGAGGTTATGAATACATTAGATCTTAACATGAAGATCTATGTCCCTAAACAAACAAGGGCCAGGAGAGATGTTCTTATGGGGATCCCGGATATTGACGATCCCAGACATACCGAATTTACCAGACAGGTAAAACTTGAACCATTTCGCAGGGCCATCAGGGAACACCAACCAGATGTATGGTTCACCAATATACGGAAAGGGCAGACCGCCTTCCGTGATAGTCTGGACATGCTTAGCATCAGTAAGGAGGGAATACTAAAGGTAAGTCCGTTCTATCACTGGAGTGATACTCAACTGAATGCCTATCTGAGACAACATCAGCTTCCCAACGAGCAGAACTACTATGACCCCACCAAGGTGTTACAAAATAGGGAATGTGGAATACACCTATAATGAAAACCACTTATTTGAGTAGTGTTTTTGGTATTGAGGGACCGGCAAAAGAATCTAAATAAAGAAGTATTCCTGCCGCTTAATGTCTGGGCAGAAATAAACCGATTTACTTGTTTTTATTGCCATTGTGGTGTTTCTTTGTGGTAGTTCATATTCAAACTGTAATTTGTTATCAAGAAAGGTGGAGGGACTAGACCCGTTGAAACCTTAGCAACCCTTTAGCTACTAAAGAAGGTGCTACATTCTATCACGCCCATGGTGTGACAGATAACGTACAATTAAGCATTTCTGCTTATTTCCATTCTTGATACAAAATACTTTCTAACCAGTGACATATTCTCCTTAGGGGCTGGGTATATTTCATTGTGAATGTGTTTGAAAAAAAGAGATGATGAAAAGTATAGAAGAACTTTTAGAGGAACGAATCCTTGTATTAGACGGAGCCATGGGTACCATGCTGCAGCAATACAAATTTACGGAGGCCGATTTTCGGGGAACTCGATTTAAAGACTGGCCACATCCCTTACAGGGAAATAACGATTTGTTGTCTCTTACTCAGCCACAGGCAATAGCCGAGATCCATCAGAAGTATTTTGACGCAGGTGCAGATATTGTAGAAACTAATACCTTCTCAGGAACCTCCATCGCCATGGCCGATTATCATATGGAAGATCTGGTCTATGAATTAAATTTTGAGTCGGCCAGGATCGCAAAAGAAGTTGCTGTAAAGTGCACTGCCAAAGAGCCCCAAAAGCCTCGCTTTGTAGCAGGTAGCATAGGCCCAACGAACAAAACAGCCAGTATGTCACCAGATGTGAATGACCCCGGCTTTCGGGCAGTTTCCTTTGAGGATTTACGCCTTTCATATCGGGAACAAGTAGAGGGATTGCTAGATGGAGGTGTAGACCTGTTATTGGTAGAAACTGTATTTGATACGCTCAACGCGAAGGCTGCCTTGTTTGCCATTGAAGAAGTAAAAGAGGAAAGAGGTATAACAGTACCAATTATGATCAGTGGAACAATTACAGATGCCTCGGGCCGAACCTTATCTGGTCAGACTGCCGAGTCCTTCTTAATATCCGTATCACATATCCCTTTTTTGTCCGTAGGTTTTAACTGTGCACTAGGGGCAAATCAATTAGTACCCCATCTGGAGGTATTATCAGCCAAAACACCCTTGGCAGTGTCTGCCCATCCCAATGCGGGCTTACCAAATGCCTTTGGGGAATACGATCAGAGTCCGGAAGAAATGGCCTTTCAGATAAAAGAGTATCTGGAGAAAGGCCTTGTGAATATAGTGGGAGGCTGCTGTGGAACCACGCCTGCCCATATTAAGGCCATCGCTAAATTGGTTCAGGAATTTGAACCCAGAAAATGTTTGATCTCCGTATGAATCTAAAGAAGCTACATATAGTGCAAGATCCTACCTCTTTCCTGTCTTCAGAAGACAAGAATCCGGATAGGAAGTACCTAAAACTTGCAGGCCTGGAACCTCTGATAGTTACCCCGGAAAGTAACTTTATTAATGTAGGAGAACGGACGAATGTAGCAGGGTCCCGTAAATTCCTCCGACTTATCAAAGAGGGAAAATTCGATGATGCCGTTGCTATTGCCAGACACCAGGTAGAAGGTGGGGCACAGATCATTGATGTGAATATGGATGATGGTCTTATTGACGGGAAGGAAGCCATGGTGAAATATTTAAACCTGATCCTCGCAGAACCAGATATTGCCAGGGTACCCATCATGATAGACAGCTCTAAATGGGAAATCATTGAAGCTGGTTTGCGAGTGGTGCAAGGAAAATGTGTCGTTAACTCCATTAGCCTAAAAGAAGGGGAGAAAGAATTTATTAGACAGGCACAACTAATTCGGCGTTATGGAGCTGCGGTGATAGTAATGGCCTTTGATGAGAAAGGTCAGGCAGATAACTATGATCGCCGGCTAGAGATTGCTGGCAGATCTTATGACATTCTTGTGAATAAAGTGAAATTTCCACCCGAAGATATCATCTTCGACTTAAATATTTTTCCTGTTGCAACAGGTATGGATGAACACAGGAACAATGCGGTAGACTTTATTGAGGCTACCAAATGGGTACGTGAAAATCTTCCCCATTGCAGTGTAAGTGGAGGTGTAAGTAATGTTTCCTTTAGTTTTAGGGGGAATGACACAGTACGTGAAGCCATGCATTCTGTCTTTTTGTACCATGCCATAAAAGCAGGGATGAATATAGGTATTGTAAACCCTGCATTGCTGGAAGTTTATGATGACATCCCCGAAGATCTCCTGGAACAGGTAGAAGATGTAATACTAAACAGAAGGCCCGATGCCACCGAACGCCTTTTGGAATTTGCAGAAAAAGTAGTAGGTAAAGCCCGTGAGAATAAACAAGATCTTTCGTGGCGCGAAGAACCATTACAAGACAGAATAACCAGGGCCCTGGTGAAGGGAATTGACCAATATATTGTGGCCGATGTGGAAGAGGCTCGTCTATTGGCAACCAAACCCATTGAAGTGATCGAAGGTCATTTGATGAATGGGATGAATGTCGTAGGCGATCTGTTTGGAAGTGGCAAAATGTTTCTTCCTCAGGTGGTGAAGTCGGCCCGGGTCATGAAAAAGGCCGTTGCCCATCTCACTCCTTATATTGAGGCATCCAAAGATGCATCTTCAAGAGGAGCTGCAGGAAAGATCTTGATGGCGACGGTAAAAGGGGATGTGCACGACATTGGTAAGAACATTGTTAGCGTGGTGCTTGCCTGCAATAATTATGAGATCATAGACCTGGGGGTGATGGTTCCTGCTGAAAAGATCATTCAAAAAGCGATTGAAGAACAGGTAGATATTATTGGTTTGAGTGGCTTAATAACTCCCTCCCTAGATGAGATGGTGTTTTTGGCTAAAGAAATGCAACGTCAAAACTTTACAGTGCCTTTATTGATAGGGGGTGCCACCACTAGTAAGGCACACACGGCAGTTAAGATAGACCCACAGTACGGCGCAGCAGTTGTACATGTAAATGACGCTTCCAGAGCAGTGACGGTTGTGGGCGACCTGCTGCAAAAGGAGCGCTCACAGGGGTATAAAGAGCAACTAAAATTAGAGTATGAATCTTTTCGTGATAAATTCATGGAACGAGGAAAACGCAAGGAATATATTTCCATCAGTGATGCGCGTAAGAATAAGAAGTTCCTGATCATGGAAAGCTTCTCAAATTGTAAAACCGAAGAAGCAAGGGACTCAGATTATAAAAAAAATGGACCTGAACCTATTGCGACCATTTATAGATTGGTCACCCTTTTTCCGAAGTTGGGAACTGCATGGCAAATACCCTGAAATACTTACGGATACTGTGGTAGGGGAACAGGCAACGGAACTCTATAAAGATGCTCAGAAAATGCTCGATGAACTCATCGACAATAAATTACTACAGGCAAAGGCCGTTTTTGGGATTTACAGTGCAAATACCATTAATGAAGATGATATAGAAGTGGAAGATCCCGTTTCCGGCGAGCAATTCATCTTCCGCACCCTGAGACAACAACTAAAAAAGAAGAAAGGGGTGCCACATATTGCCCTTGCTGATTTTATAGCACCAAAGAAAGATGGGATTAAGGATTATATAGGTTGTTTCTGTGTAACATCCGGATTTGGCACTAAGGATTTGGCAGAAAAGTATGAGAATGCATTGGATGATTATAATGCGATTATGGTGAAAGCCCTGGCAGACCGATTGGCGGAGGCATTCGCGGAATATTTGCATCTAGAGGTGCGAACAAAACATTGGGGATACGCGGCAGAAGAATCTCTAAGTAATGAGGAGTTGATTAAGGAAACATACAAAGGAATCCGACCCGCACCCGGCTATCCTGCCTGTCCGGATCACCTGGAAAAAGAGACGATTTGGAAGTTGTTGAAAGTTAAAGAATCTATAGGAGTAGAGCTTACAGAAAGCCTTGCTATGTGGCCCGCGGCAAGTGTAAGCGGATATTATTTTGCTCATCCTGAAGCGCGGTATTTTGGACTGGGAAAAATAGGACAGGATCAGTTGAAGGACTATGCCAAACGAAAAGGCATCTCCCTTGAAATGGCACAAAAATGGCTGGCCCCAAATTTAGTAGAAGATTAATAGAATTTACGAAGCATGAAAGTAACCGAACATATAGAAAAATCGAAAGGCAGCACACTCTTTTCCTTTGAGATCATTCCCCCGGTAAAAGGTAGAAGTATACAGGAATTGTATGACAATATTGATCCACTCATGGAGTTCAATCCGCCTTTTGTGGATGTAACTACCTCCAGAGAAGAGTATGTTTATATAGACAGGGACGGCCTGCTCGATAAGAAATTGACCAGAATGCGTCCTGGTACTGTGGGTATTTGTGCCTCCATAAAACACAAGTATGATGTGGATACTATTCCTCATGTGTTGTGCGGCGGTTTTACAAAAGAAGAGACAGAGTATCTCTTGGTAGATTGCCATTATCTTGGCATAGAGAATGTGATGGTGCTAAGGGGCGATGCCATGAAAGAAGAGACCTATTTTGAACCAACCAAAGGGGGGCATAAATACGCTTCAGATCTGGTTGTTCAAATTCGAAATCTCAACTCAGGTCAATATCTGCATGAAGTAATTGAAACAGATAATTGTTCAGATTTTTGTATTGGCGTAGCCGGGTATCCCGAAAAGCACATGGAGGCACCTTCTTTACAAACAGACCTTAAATGGTTAAAGAAGAAAGTAGATTTGGGTGCTCACTACATTGTAACCCAGATGTTCTTTGACAATCAAAAATTCTTCGACTTTGTAAAAGCGGCAAGGGCAATAGGAATTACCGTTCCCATTATCCCGGGAATTAAACCGATTGCGGTAAAAAGACATTTACAACTGCTGCCTCAGGTTTTCCGGATAGATCTTCCACAAGACCTTGTTGATGAAGTAGATAAATGCAAGAATAATAAGGAGGTACGTGAGCTTGGGATTGAATGGGCCATTACCCAATCTAATGAACTCAAAGCCGCCGGGGTTCCTGTATTGCACTATTATTCTATGGGTAAGAGTGATAATATTCGGGAGATCGCAAAAGCTGTTTTCTAAGGAAAAATAGTTTCCTGCTACTGCTAGATACATCGTCCGAATAATTCCTATTTTTACACCCCATGAATACCCGAACCCTAATTTTATGCCTACTTTGTTGTTGGGGATGCTTTTCGCAGGAGGCCGAAATACCTCAAAAATGGACCTTAGACCTTAGTTCTTTCTACGGGTCTATACTTTTACATAATACAGACATTTCCCATTTAATAAGTGAGCATCCTTCCGGAGTAATTCTGGGGTTCAGTAAACAAACCTTTGGGTACGAAGGTTGGGAAGAATACTTCAATTATCCCGATACGGGTTTTTCAATGGTCTATCAGGACATGAACAATGCTACCTTAGGTCATAATCTGGGGATCTATGCCCATTACAATTTTTATCTTTTAAATCGGAATCTGCAGTTTAGAATAGGACAGGGGATAGCCTACAATACAAATCCGTATGACAAGACCGAGAATTTTAGGAATAACGCCTATGGTTCACATCTGATGAGCTCTACGTATTTAATGATGAATTATCAAAAGGAGAATATCTTCCGAAGATTCGGAGTAAAAGCAGGGATCTCCATTGTACATTACTCCAATGCTAATGTAAAGGCTCCTAATACTTCCACGAATACCTTTGCCTTTAATGCCGGACTGGTATATGATCTTTTGGATACCGGAACTATACCCTTTGTTGCACGAGAGGTGAAAGAAACTATAAAAGAACCTATAAAGGCAAATCTGGTCTTCAGAACCGGGATCAACGAGAGCGATGTCATCAATTCCGGGCAGTACCCTTTTTATATTCTATCTGCCTATGCAGACAAACGAATAGGCAGATTAAGTTCCATACAGTTGGGGACAGACATCTTTTTTTCTAACTTTCTAAAGGACCTGATAAGATATCAGGCTGTTTCATTCCCTGAACTCAATGTAGATCCCGATGATGATTATAAACGGGTAGGGATCTTTGTAGGACATGAACTTTTTATCAATAGGATGAGCATTATTACTCAATTGGGGTACTATGTGTACTACCCGTTCGATTTTGAAGGACAAGTCTATAATCGTGTTGGTTTAAAGCGATATTTTGGAGAGAAATGGTTTGCAGCCGTCACCCTTAAATCGCATGCTGCCAAAGCCGAAGCGGTAGAAATTGGTGTGGGAATCCGATTGTAAAAAATGAAGAGACAATTAGTATGAATAAGCTTACATATAGATCATTCTTAGGTTTCTGTGCACTTCTTTTCCTGGGGTGCAATGGAGATAATGTACCTGATTGTTTCCAGAACGCAGGAGAGTTGGTACGCGATGAGGTGAGCCTGCCCATCTTTGAAAAGATCACTGTTTTTGAGAATGTAGAACTCATCCTTAGTGAAGGTCCGGTACAGCAGGTGTTCATTGAAACCGGGGAGTTTTTACGTTCGGAAGTAACGGCTGAAGTTGAGGATGACAGGCTGATTGTTCGCAATACCAATAATTGTAACCTATTCCGGGAATACGGGATCACAAAGATCTTTATTACCTCTCCAAACATAAATGAGATACGGAGCAGTACAGGTTGGCCCATCCGGAGCGAAGGCATTCTTACATTTCCTGAATTGCAACTGATCTCCGAAAGTTTTAATAACACGGAATCTGAAACAACAGATGGGTCTTTTGATCTCGACCTTGCCACACAAAATCTGGCTCTCGTAGCCAACGGAATAGCTTATTTTCAATTAAGAGGAAGTACGCAGCGCTTTAGTATTACTATAGCAGCAGGAGATTCCAGGGTAGAAGCCGAAGAATTTATAGCACAAGAGGTGGTCATCAACCATAGAGGGAGCAATGATATGTTGGTGAATCCGCAACAGATACTTCGGGGGGTGATCAGAGGCACCGGGGATGTTCTGAGTTTTAATCGGCCAGATTCTGTTACAGTGGAAGAATTGTACAGAGGACGATTGATATTTAAGTAGGACCAAAATGGGACTTATATCATACATAAGACAACTTTTCTTTTCTGATGCTACAGGGGAGATCCCGGGGAATAAGGAAAATATAAAACTTATTGATGTCTTACTACAAGAATTGGTCGATACCGACAAGGTGCCGGGGATGTCTGTCACTGTATTTAAAAAAGGAGAGAAGCTCTTCCAAAAAGGGTATGGGTATGCTGATTTAGATAAAAAAATAGAGGTTGATCCGGGAAAAACACTTTTTAGAATAGCCAGTGCTTCCAAACCTATTGCGGCCATGGCGCTGGCCAAAATGGTATCAGATAAGAAGATAGATCTGGATACTTCTTTTTACGAATATGTACCGTATTTTCCTAAAAAGGAATATGATTTTACTATTCGGCAACTGGCTTCTCATACTGCAGGCATACGCGGATATCGAGGCAAGGAATACGCCTTAAACAAGCCCTATTCCATCAAAGAAAGTTTAAAAATATTTCAGGAAGATCCCTTAGAATTTCCACCAGGCACGGATTATTTGTACACCAGCTTTGATTGGGTAATGATCTCCCTGGCCATGGAGGAGGTGAATGGATTGCCCTTTTCGGAGTATGTCAAAAAAGAGGTGTTAGATCCATTGGGAATGCACTCCACCTATGTAGAATATCCTGAGGTTTCCAGAAGGTACAAGACTAGGCCGTATACCAGGAGGAGATCTGGTTTTCGGTTGGCTATACCGGTGGATAATCAATACAAATTGGCGGGGGGAGGTTATCTTTCTACCTCAGAAGATCTGGCAAAACTGGGGCAAGCAAGTCTGGAAAATGCTTTGATCCCTGCCGAGATCATGACTCAATTTCTAACCCCTCAAAGAGTAAAGGGCGATTCTACTTACTATGGCCTGGGGTGGCAAGTAAGTAATGATTCAAAGGGCCGTCCTTTTATAGGTCATGTTGGCAATGGGATTGGTGGCTATAGTAACTTCCTTGTATACCCCCAAGAAGAGGTGGTCATAGCCCTATTGATCAATTGTACAGATCCCAGGATACAGGAAACCCTGGAAGAAGAAATATATCCCTTATTTTTTATGGAGGCTACCGATGCTTTGTAGTTTATTTAGGTTTCAGTTTTATTTGAGTTCATTGTAATTGGTTATCTTTAATGCTGTTTGCAAGGGCATCTTGAACATTCTGCTTTTGCTATTTAAAGTACTTTCAAAATAACTAACTGCACTTACCATGAAAAGAAGAGATTTTTTAAAGAATACGGCTGTTGCCTCCTCGGTCTCCTTATTACCTTCCTCCATGTGGGGAATACATCAGGATAAAAAATTACGAACCGCCCATATTGGAGTAGGGGGCATGGGAGCTGAAGACCTCAAATCGATCTCCTCACATCAAATGGTCGATGTAGTAGCGCTTTGTGATGTAGATTCCAAGAATTTGGCAGCCGCCAAATTGCATCCCAATGCCAAAATATATGCAGATTACAGACTGCTTTTTAAAGAAATGGCGAATGAAATAGACGCGGTGATCGTTTCAACCCCTGATCATACCCATGCACCTGCCTCTATGATGGCCATGGAAATAAACAAACCCGTTTATTGTCAAAAACCGCTTAGCTCATCATGTTGCGGAAGCACGGGCCATGCGAAAAATGGCAGAAGAAAAGAAACTGATCACCCAAA
Source organism: uncultured Flavobacteriaceae bacterium (assembly GCA_963796935.1). GTDB lineage: Bacteria > Bacteroidota > Bacteroidia > Flavobacteriales > Flavobacteriaceae > Muriicola. The sequence continues at coordinate 56,007 of CAWCNT010000034.1, read as the reverse complement.
TGGGGATTCAGGTACACTCTTTTTATGATTATAAACTGGCCACCATATTAATTCAATCCGGGATCATTGGGAAAGTATCCACGGTTCGTGCCTGGTCTCCAAAGAATTGGGGATACGATGGTCCTTTACCCGTAGGTGCAGATCCGGTACCTGCTAATCTGGATTGGAACCTTTGGCTCGGAACTGCAGCAGAAAGGCCCTATAAAGATCAGGTGTACCATCCTGCAAACTGGAGGAAACTGGTAGACTACGGGTGCGGTACATTGGGGGATATGGGGGTTCATATATTTGATACACCCTACAATGCACTTCAACTAGATGTTCCCTTTACCGTTAAGAATAGTTGCCGGAAGCCCAACGGGTTTGGATTCCCTGAAAAAAATACAGTAACCTATGAATTTCCTGGCACCCCATATACAGCAGAAACTTTAAAATGGGTATGGTACGATGGTAAAGGGGCCCCAACAATGCATCGGGATCTTAAATTACCAAATAAGGAAAAATTGCCGCTTCAAGGAGCCATGTTTATAGGCGAAAAAGGGAGATTGTTGTTACCACATTTTATGGAACTCCCGCGGTTAATTGTGGATGGGGAATACAAAGAAATAGATATATCGCAGTACGATACTAAAGGGGAAATGGGAGAACCTATACGGGATTATGCAACGGAAGGGGATAAGCACTACCACCAGTTTGTAGATGCCTGTTTGGGTAAGGATACCTGTAGTGCACCCTTTTCCTATTCGGCCCGACTTACGGAGACCATACTTTTAGGGGTCATCGCAGGGCGTTTTCCAAATAAGAAGCTCCATTGGGATAATGAGACAGCACAATTTGAGGAAACGAAGGCCAATAAATTTTTGGCAGGGAATTATCGGGATTTTTAAGAAGAAATCACGTATTAATCTTACCAATTTAAAGACCAGATTCTAACAAAAATTATATCTTTTTTAGTATCTTTAAAAGTAGAAGCGTTAGGTGAATATATTGGGCTTCTATCATTTTAATTTAATGAAAAATGGATCCAACCATAAATTTTATGGCCGGTCTATTTTTTATTTTAACCTAGGGCGAACAGAATTCTATACCATAATCTGCTCACCAATATTTTAGAGTGTCTTAAAATAAATTAGCTTATGCCTTTTCGTACTATTTGGGAAAAAGAGGGGATTAAATGGGAGTTCTACGACTATGTAACTTCCGCGGAAATTTGGGAAGCTAATGAAGTTTTTTTTAAAGATCCCAGGTCTAAAACCGCCAAATATCAACTTGTTCATACCCTCGAAACTACAGGGGTAGAATGGAAACCAATAGACATCGTTGAAGTTTCAGTGAATGATGTGGCTGCCAGCAGGTATATACAAAGGCTGAAGATGGCCTATATAGCTAAGGATGATATGATCAGGAAAAAGATAGAAAAGTATGTGGAAATCTCCAGAAATCTGAATTCAAATTGGCATTTCCGGGGTTTTGAGAGTGAAGAAGAAGCCCGATTATGGCTCGTAAATCATCAATAGAAGTACTTCTAATAGCTATTATCAATACTAAATATTCATTTTGTGAAATTCTTAAATTGTATTGTTGCCGTATTATTTATGATTTTAACTTCATGTTCTTCCAGACCAAGTGAGGCAACCCTTCAGGGCTGGAAAAATGAAATCCTTAAAACGGAACAGAAATTTGCGGATCTTGCACAAAAGGAAGGCATACCCAAGGCCTTTTTGACATACGCTGCCGAAGACGCCGTTTTAATGAGAAACAACTCACTCATTATAGGAAAAACGGCCATAGCCAAACAGTTTGAATCACAAGATGCATCTGGGAGCAGTACCAGTCTTAGCTGGAAACCAGATTTTGTAGATGTTTCAAACTCCGGCGATTTAGGATATACCTATGGAACCTTCATATATTCTTCACAGGATTCATTGGGCCAGACCAATAAACTTGAAGGGGTCTTTCACACAGTATGGAAAAGACAAGCCGATGGCAACTGGCGATTTGTATGGGATTAAAAAACACGGCTAATCAAAGATTAAACCGATAGGTAGCCTTTAAGAGAAATGTATTGTTGGCTTTTTGATTTAAAAGTTGATCATTGATTATGCCGCCAAAACTGTCGTTTACATCACCACTCCCTGTAATACCCTGTGACCATACCAGAAATATTTCCGATCCCGGGATGTATTCCCAACGAAGTACAAGGTTAGAACGAAATTGTACAAAAGCAAAGTCGGGATCTCCAAAACTGTAGTCAATGGTGCCGTTTTGATCCTCATCCACCTCATACAGTCCGTTATTAAACTGTATCTGATCTTCTGTAAACCAACTAACTCTATTATCTATATTCTCCGCAGTAGAATTCACAACATAATTAAAATCAGAGAATTTGGCTTTAAAAATAAAAGGCTGACCGTAATACTGAATACTTAGGTTGGGATTTAAATTGTAATTGATACGTAATGTAGTGCTTAAGGTTTCCTGGTCGATGCCACCTAAAATGTATCTTGGTTGGCCTCCAAAACTTTGTTCGCTAACATATTGAGTTCTGCTGGGATTCTGTGAATACTCTGTATTTAAAGATAAGCTAAGCGCATTAATGGGTTGATAATTGATTCGCAATTCATAGTTGTAAAAGGAAAAATTATCCTGAGTAGCTTGTGAATTTACGGTACCGGCAATTACGCTTAATTTTTTTCTTCTATCTGTCCCTAAAAACAAATACCAGTAATTCTCCTCATTGTACCGCCATCTGGGACCTCCTCTAAGAAATGTATTCACAAATATTCGGGGTTTGTGTGCGGCACCGAAATCCATTATGTAGTTATTCTTAAAATTGATAAAACCATTAATCTCGTATTGGATACGATTGTAATTTCCTTCAAAATCGAATGCTGTGGATATCTCTGTTTGAAAATTAGCCTGTCTGAACCAGGAGGTAGGCTGGTTAAAAACACGCCTGAGATTGGCGTACTGCCTTATATCATCTGCCTGTCTTAAAAATCCAATATCATTTAGTTCCAGTTCGGGAGATTTCCAAAATGTACCTGCATTATAGCGCCAATTTCCACCGCCACCCTTACCTATCTCAAAACGCCCTCCTGTACCACTCAATGAGGTTCGCGTAGGGTCAACTGCTACATGGCCAGCATCCGATCGTTGAAATAGGTGGGTTAAAGAACGCTGTGTTTCTTCAATCGCCATTTCGCTCCCTTTTACATTACTAAAAGTAAATACACCTTCCATATAGTAAGTACGATTCTTCCAATTGTGCTTAAAATCTATACCGCCGGTATATGCCGCCTTATGCAAAAAATCTAGATCGCCTTCCAGGTTTCTATTGGTAGCAGTAAAAATTCCGCCGATATAGGAGTTGCGTTCGTTAAAGTCTTTTTGGGCTCTTGCCACAATGTAATTGGTAAGAGGTTCTACTATTTCCCTGCGTTCTGTTCCTACGACTGGTAATCCGTTGATGATATCCATGCGGCTATCTAATTCTACCTCACCATATTCTTTGGCAGTTACACTTTCTAGCAGACCAACTGTCCAGCCATTTTGGGTTTTGCCGCTAAATTTAGCTGCACCGAGAATGGTTGTAAAATTAGGGATGTCTTCATATTCTCCCTGTTCGGAATCTGCCGTAGTAAATCCCTGAGGTGTTCTTCCAATCCTTCTGGAGAAAAACAAATTATCAGGACCACCACCTATGCGGTAATCAAAGACACTCTTATTCTCAACAAAAAATGGCCGTCTTTCCTGAAAGAATATCTCAAAACCATCCAGGGCAATAGCTCCGGGATCGGCATCTACTTGTCCAAAATCGGGATTTATAGTAAGATCGAGGGTTAGATCATTGGTGATTCCAATTTTGGCATCAAGGCCTGCCGCCAGCTTGGTATCTTGTCCATCCCGGAAAGGATTTCCATCTTCGGCTTCATAGGAATCTAATTGTGTAAGGGTATATGGCTGTATTTCCAGTTGTTTTTGAGGAACTAATCCTATTAGGCCATGTAATTCACCAAATTCACTTACCCATCCTGGGGGATTTGCGTCAATAGGCTGCCATAGAGATCTTTCCTCATTATTAAAATAACGACGTGTAACCTGTAAGCCCCAAACTTGTTCCTGGGCCTTGCTAAAGCGCAGCTGACTTAAGGGGATGCGTATTTCTGCTGTCCATCCATCAGAATCTATATGGGTAGAGAGGAACCAAATGGGATTCCAGCTGCTGTCAAAATTATCGTTGTTTGAAACAAACTCGTCGCTTTTTACTCCTGAAACAGAGGCAGTAAAGGAGAATGCGGTTCTATCATCATTATAACTATCAATGTTGATTTCAACCCAGTCTCCCGGAAACGTATCGCGCCTCCCTAATCTCCTTTCAATTGTTGATGGATCTTTTTGGTAACATTTAAACCCAACATATAGATTTTTATCGTCATAGAGGATCTTCATGAGGGTCTGTTCCGTAGGTGAAGTACCATTATCTGGTTGGAATTCGATAAAATCGCCGGCCCATTCTACCAGCCCCCAGGCTTCATCCTCCATGATACCATCTATTTTGGGAGATACCATGGTGCCAATCGCTTTGGTGGTATAGACTCGTTTAACACGCACACTATCGCGCTCTTGCCCGAAGCTTTTCATAGCTACGCCCAAAAGTATAGAGATACTCAGTACTACTATTCGCATTGGTTAGTTGTTGTTGTGTTGTAAAGACGCTTTTCAAAGTCCTTTGTTACACAGATTTGGAAATTATTGCTATTTTTTTGGGAAGGGCGTTAAGAAAATGGGAAAGATATGTTAATTCAATATCGTACAGAAAAGGCAAGAGAACAAACCTAGCAAGTATGTATCATAAGATATTGCTTATTTTTAAGGGGAAAGTTAATCTCATGGAAACTAATATTACTTCAGGGTATTCCGGAACGCCACTGGCTAAAAAGTTGGGAATAAAATCAGGTTTTAAAGTGAGATTTGTTTGTCAACCAGAGGATTATAGTTCCTACTTTCAGTATTTTCCGGAGGATATAGAGGAGGTAGAGAACAATACTGAATTAGTACATTTTATTCATTTTTTTGTAAAAGAAGCAGACCTGTTACTTCAAGAGTTACCTTCATTAAAAAGACAATTGTATCAGGATGGGATGATCTGGATCTCCTGGCCCAAGAAAGCGGCCAAGATAAAGTCAGATCTCAACGGAAACCTGGTTCGTCAGATTGGTATTCAACAAGGACTGGTAGATATAAAGGTATGCGCCGTAAACGAGATCTGGTCTGCACTTAAGTTTGTTATCCCGGTTAAAGACCGGGTTAAATAACCTTGGAAATTTCCACTGAAATCAAGCATTTTGTTAAGACACATACTTAGATTTAAACAAGCGTAATAAAGCCAATGACATCAGATTAAATAGTTGAATATGTATAGAGAAGTAGAAGAATCACAAACATTACTAATAAATACGCAAACCAAAAGAATGGCGGCCCAAAACCGAAACTTATTCCAATTTGGGTTTGGACAATCGCCCTTTATGCCGCCTGCCAACGTTCAGGAAGCCTTAAAAAATGCAGTAAAGCATAAAGAATATTCTTCAGTACAAGGTGATCTGGTGCTTAGAGAAAACATCGCGAACTTTCATTATGCACACAATGGTCTAAAGGTAGATGCAGATAATGTAGTGGTAGCGCCGGGGTCAAAAATATTGATCTTTAATATTTTGTTGGCTTTTGAAAAGGCAGATGTTTTTATCCCAGCCCCTGCCTGGGTCTCCTATGCCCCGCAGGCCAAATTGGCGGGGCATCACATGATTAAACTTTCAACTTCCTTTGAGAATCGCTGGAGAGTAACTCCCCAATCTATACATGATGCAGCCGCTAACAAACGAGTTAAACCTTCTGTCCTGATCTTGAATTATCCCGGTAATCCGGATGGCCTAACATATACCGAAAACGAATTGATAGAGCTTGCCAGGGCCGTAAGTAAGTACAATATGTTAGTGATCTCAGATGAAATATATGGGCTTTTAGATCATAACAATGCGCATCTTTCCTTTGCCAACTACTATCCTCAAAGGACGGTCACTACTACCGGACTTTCCAAATGGTGTGGGGCAGGGGGATGGCGATTTGGAGCTGCGCTTATCAGCGACGGAATGGAACCCTCATTTAAACAAGCTTTGTTGGGGATTGGTTCTGAAACCTATTCCTGTGCGCCCGTTCCGGTACAGATGGCTGCCAGGGTAGCCTATCAGGATTATAATGAAATAAAACCCTATATCAACAGGCAATCACAAATTCTAAAAGAGATAGGAAATTATTGTAGCGATCAACTTGGAAAAAGTAATATTAGAGTGCATCCTCCACAAGGAGCATTTTATCTTTTTCTTGATTTTTCGCTGTTTCAGGAAAAATTAAAAAGGAAAGGTATTGTTACTTCCAATGAACTATGCAGTAAACTTTTAGCAGATACGGGCGTAGTGCTTTTACCTTCAGTTGCCTTTGGATTTAAAGCATCTTTTTTAGGAGCCAGACTGGCCTATGTTGATTTTGATGAACCAAGGGAAGGTGAACGTTTTAGCATGCAAGAACACTGTCCAAGAATACTGAAAGGAATAGAGGCACTATGTCTGTGGATAGCTGAAATTAAGGCAAGATAATTTCTGTATCAGAGTTAGGTGATTGTAGCACTTTATACCCTTTTTTTTATATCTTGAAAGCAATAATTCTCACAAATGTTTAAGCAACAATCAGCTATTTTCCCACTTTCTAATATAATTTCTGTTAGAAATGCATCTTATTTACTGCTGGGAACAATGGTCATTGTATGTCTGACAGGGTGCAAAGATGGACCAAAGTCGATTGCTGAAACTTCAATGACCGATATTACGGAACCCATTGGCAAAATAGCATTTACTTCTAACAGGGATGGGAACAGAGAGATCTACCTGATGGATGCGCAAGGAAGTCAACTTCAGAATATCTCCCAACACCCGGCTATGGAATACGGAAATTCCTGGTCTCCGGATGCCAGTTCTATCGCTACTTATTCCAACAGGGACGGCAATACAGAAATTTATCTCCTGAACCTTGAAGGAGATTCGGCCCTAAGGTTAACCAATGATCCTGGTGAGGACGTATTACCTGCCATCTCACCTGATGGTAAGAAAATTGCCTTTATGAGCAATCGGAACCAACAAAGTCGCTCCCTCTTTCTGATGAAAATTGATGGTTCTGAAATAAGAGCTCTTACCAATAATGATTTCTATGAAGAAAGTCCATCCTGGTCCCCAGAGGGTAATTCTCTTTTATTTACTCGCCAAATAAGGCACGAAGGAGATTCTACCCATGCCGCAAATGGGGAAATATTTACGTTGGATCTCTCAACAAAAATTGCAACAAGAGTTTCTTACAAAGAAGGCTATGATTCTGGTGCGGTCTATGATCCAAAGGGACAAAAGATCGCCTTTTATGGTCCCGGGGAACAGAGCTTCGACATTTTTACAATGAATCGTGACGGTAGTGAAATTAAAAACATCACTAAGGATACTCTGGATGCATACTCTCCTTCCTGGTCACCAGATGGACAATGGATAGCATATACAGCAGGAGCGGAAAATAATTATGACATCTATATTCTTCACCTTTCCACAGGTGAGCGGCGTCAATTAACAAAAACAAGTATACGCAATGAACATCCTTCCTGGGCCCCAGCAATTAAATAAGTAATTAAAATAAGAATCACAGAAGAAACATGTCCATGAAGAAAATACTACACCTTTATAAATATTTCAATAATCCTGTCTTGCAAAAGTCGGTTTGGGCCGATTTTCTACTTTTTCTCCCCCGATTTGTTTGCGGATTGTTATTGGCCATAGATTTTGGTGCCTCAAAATTTGGGATGCCCTGGTCCGATCCCGAGTTGAATCTGGGCCTTTTTGAAGTGGTCTATTGGTTTCCGGACGACGTAGCTCAGTTTGGAGGCATCTTTGCTATGTTCCCGGTATTCTTTGCCTGGTTAGCCGGATTTAGCGAAACAATAGGCGGATTAATGCTGGTGCTGGGATTTAAAACCAGGATCGCGGCCTTCCTGATCGTTTGTACCATGCTGGTCGCTATCTTTTTACAACAAATAGACAATGGGGTTTGGAATATGCTCCCTGCCCTGGGCTTTCTCTGGGTTGGTATCTATAGTTTAATCAATGGCTCCGGGCGCTTTGGTCTCGATTATCTTATCATCAAAAGAATGAAATAGGGTTCTATGAATTGGCGGATGGTTCTCTTACTTGTTTTATTGCATTGCATGGGAATGCACATCATGTTCTCGCAAGATGGCAATGCCGGCACCCACGAGCGTTGGGAATACATCCTTGAAGACACCGGGGATGTATTGCAAATAGCGCTGCCACTTTCTGCGGGCCTGGCAACAATTTTTCAAAAAGATTATGAGGGCACAAAACAATTGGCCTTTTCTTATGCAACCACAATGGCCCTAACGTATACCCTAAAATACACTACCAAAAGACAACGTCCGGAGGGTCGTACAACCTATGATTCTTTTCCTTCAGGACACACCTCTTCAGCATTCTCAGGTGCCTCCTTTATTCAACGTCGCTACGGCTGGAAATACGGGAAATATGCCTATATTTTAGCAGCCTTAGTTGGGGTCAGCAGGATGGAAGGTCCGGATGGATATCACGATATTTTGGATGTATTGGGAGGAGCAGCTGTTGGCATAGGAAGCACATATATATTTACAAAACCATATGAAGACCCAAAAATAGAAGTAAGTTTTTCGGCAAACAAAAACATGAAACTACTTACCCTTCGATGGAATATCAATTAATTAGAATAATATGACAGACATTCAGATTGCCCAGAGCGTCAAAGAAAAACACATTCGAGATATAGCAGCAGGTCTGAGCATCTCAGAAGATCAATTAGAATATTATGGGTCTAACAAGGCAAAGTTGCCTCTAAACCTTATCAAGGAAGCTTCGGTAAAAGAAGGAAATCTTATTCTGGTTACCGCTATTACGCCCACCCCGGCAGGAGAAGGCAAGACTACTACCTCTATTGGCCTGGGCGATGCTTTGAATCTTCGAAAAAAGAAAGCCGTCATTGTCTTGCGTGAGCCAAGTTTAGGGCCTGTGTTTGGTATCAAAGGAGGGGCCGCCGGTGGGGGTTGGAGTCAGGTGATCCCCATGGTAGATATAAACCTTCATTTTACGGGCGACTTTCATGCAATAGAGAAGGCTAATAATTTATTGGCTGCCTTGATCGATAATAACATACAAAGCAAAACAAGAAACCTTGGAATAGATCCCAGGACCGTTATTTGGAAACGCTGTATGGATATGAATGACCGAGGGCTACGTCATATTGTTGCGGCACTGGGTGGCAAAGCAGGTGGGATTCCACGGGAAACGGGATTTAATATCACCGCCGCTTCAGAGATCATGGCAATTCTGTGTCTAAGTAAAAGCCTGGAAGATCTTCAGGAGAAATGCGGGAATATTTATGTGGGTGATACCTGGGAGGGGAAACCTGTATATGCAAGAGATCTGCATGCTCAGGGAGCAATGACCGTTTTATTAAAAGATGCAATTAAACCAAATTTGGTACAGACACTGGAAGGAAATCCGGCTATTATTCATGGCGGACCTTTTGCAAACATCGCTCAGGGAACCAATTCAATTCTGGGTACGAAAATGGGCCTGAGTTTGGGCGATTTTGTGGTGACAGAAGCTGGATTTGGAGCAGATCTGGGTGCAGAGAAATTTCTGAATATAAAATGTCGGCAGGCTAGTCTTTCTCCCAAAGCAATAGTTTTAGTTGCTACTATCCGTGCCCTAAAATACCATGGGGGAAAAAAATTGGCAGAACTTACGGAGGAAGATGTAGAGGCCTTAAAAGCAGGTATGCCCAACTTAGAAAGACATATTTCTAGTTTACAGAGCTTCGGTATACCCGTAGTGATTTCAGTCAATGCTTTTAGCAGTGATACAGAAGCAGAGAAACAAGTTTTGTTAGACCATTGTAAAAAATTAAATGTACCAGCGGCACTGAGTTATGGCTGGGCCGAAGGTGGCAAAGGATGTACAGACCTGGCGGATCTGGTGATAGATGCGGCCGCTTCCTGTAAAAGTGACTTTAAACCTACTTATCAGCTCAAGGATCCTATACGAACCAAGATGGAAAAGATATGCAGAACTATTTATGGGGCAACCAATGTGATCCTGACGAATGTGGCAAATAATCAAATGAAGAGATTTGAACGCATGGGTTATGGAGAATTACCGGTTTGTATTGCGAAAACTCAAAAGAGTTTAAGCGATGATGAAAAAAAGCTGGGCAGGCCCAAAAATTTTGATATCAATATTCGTGAATTCGAAATTGCAACAGGAGCGGGATTCATTATTCCCATTGCCGGAAATATTTTGAGGATGCCCGGTTTACCAGCCACTCCTTCTTCAGAAAATATTACAATGGACAAAGACGGTACTATATCAGGCCTTTTCTAAATCAGAGTATTTCAATGACGAAAACTATATTTATAAAATTTCTACTATGCATCACCTTAAGTATCCTATTTGGATCCTATGGTTTTGCTCAGGTGGATACCGTACGACTTCTTTTTCCAACTGGGCCATATTCTGTGGGCACCGTGACCTATGAATGGACAGATAATTCCAGGGAGGCAAATTATACTTCCAATTCCGGAGATAAAAGAACAATAGTTACCCAGATCTGGTATCCTGCAACCATAGATAGTACCTCTGTGAAAGCACCCTATGCGCCACTCTCGGAAGATTACAAAAATGTAGTTGGAAATAGCTATTTGCGGCCACCATTTAATGCTGAGGTCCACAGTGCAAACCTTATCCTCATTGCTCCGGGTAGAGGCACAGAACGATTTATGTATACCACCTTAGCTGAGGATCTTGCAAGTAATGGTTTCGTGGTAGCCTCCGTAGATATGCCGTTAATTGGTTATACCCTTTATGGAGATGGGTTTGTTGTAAAGCCATCCTCGGCCTTTCAACCTCCACCGGGCATGATGGGAGGCCCTTATGAAAAAGTGGATGCTTTCTTTGAGCAACCTACGGCCATGGGTGTATTAGATCTCAAATTTGCCTTTGAACATTTGAAAGCATTGAATACTGCCGACCCCAATGATAGATTTACAGGGAAGATCAATACCGAGGCTGTAGGAATTTTTGGCCACTCCCTGGGTGGCCGCATCGCTGGAAGTTTTACTGCAGATCATCCTTTTGTAAAGGGGTATATTTCCATGGAAGGTATACCTCCCAGAGATGTTCGTTACGAAGGTAAGATCAATATCCCTACTGCTATGTTGTGCAGTAGCGGGACCCTCCCATATGCCGTGGATAATTACAATAGTTATATAGACAATGCTCCTTTACCTGTCTACTTTGTCATAATGAACGATTTTGGCCATAATTCGGTCACAGATAACCCCTTTATTTACCCCGAGAGTTTTAATTACAACATAGATCCAGAACTAGGCTTAAAAATTAGCAGGCAACTGGTCACCGGCTATTTTCAAATGCAGCTTATGAACATAGGGCAAATTGAGGAAGATCTTAAGCAAATTGAACAACTGGTCATCAATAAAAACACTAATGAATAAAGATCATTTTATGGTATCCCGCATGTCACTTAGATTTCCTGCCATTGCTTCTTTCATATTACTAGCTGGCCTGGGGACAATTTTAATGTCTTGTAAATTATCACCCAAGGATCAGCTTATACTCTCAGGACTCGAAGAACCAGTTGAAATTGTAAGGGACAGTTGGGGGATCAACCATATCTATGCTGAGAATGAACACGACCTTTTTTTTGCGCAGGGATATGCGGCTGCTAAAGACCGCCTGTTTCAATTTGAGATATGGAGAAGACAGGCAACAGGAACAGTGGCAGAGATCCTTGGGGAGCGAGAATTACAACGAGATATAGGCACCCGACTTTTCAAATTCCGGGGCGACCTAACTACTGAAATGAATCATTACCATGATAATGGCGCGAAAATTATTACTGCATATACAGATGGAGTGAACGCCTATATTGAAGAAGTGATGCAGGACCCTGAGAACTTGCCTGTGGAATTCAAAATGTTGGATATCTTTCCCCAAAAATGGACACCCGAAGTGGTGATTTCGAGACATCAGGGCCTATTGGGAAATATTGGAGAAGAATTGGAGATAGGCATGGCCGTCAATAAAATTGGGGTAGAAGCTGTAAAAGACTTGTTTTGGTTTCATCCAAAAGAGCCCAATTTAAAGATAGATCCGGCCATTGATGCTTCGCTCTCTGCAAGAAGAAATTTTAGCTGTTTATAATGCTTATAGAAGGCCGGTTCGCTTTGTAAAAGAAGATGTTGTTCCGAGCTACAGGGGCACTAAAACCTCTGCTGCATTTATGACAAATACGGAAACAAAAGTTGATTCACTTTCCATAGGGAGTAATAATTGGGTAGTTAGCGGAGCATTGACAAAAGATGGACATACATTAATGGCTAATGATCCACATAGAACCATCGCCGTGCCATCTTTGAGGTATATGACTCATTTGGTGGCCCCAGGCTGGAATGTCATTGGAGGCGGTGAACCCGAGATCCCGGGGATTTCTATAGGGCATAATGAATATGGTGCCTGGGGATTAACGGTTTTTAGGACAGATGGTGAAGATATGTATGTGTACGACCTTAATCCGGAAAACCTGAATGAGTATCGTTACCAGGGAAACTGGGAAACCATGGAAGTTATTACCGAGTCTATCCCCGTCAAAGATCAACAGCCTAAAGAAGTATCCCTTAAGTACACCCGCCATGGCCCTGTCACTTTTATAGACAGTGTTCATCATAAAGCCTATGCGGTTCGCTGTGCCTGGCTAGAGCCCGGAGGTTCGCCCTATTTAGCCTCTCTCCGAATGGATCAGGCCAAGACCTGGGAAGAATTCAGGGAAGCATGTAATTATAGCCATATTCCGGGAGAGAATATGATCTGGGCAGATAAAAAAGGTAACATTGGCTGGCAGGCTGTGGGAATTGCTCCAATCAGAAAGAATTTTAGTGGCCTGGTACCTGTTCCGGGTGATGGTCGCTATGAATGGGATGGGTATTTGCCTATTGTGGAAAAACCGCATGATGTGAATCCTGAAACAGGATTTATCGCCACCGCTAACCAAAATGTTACCCCGGAAACTTATGATCGTTGGGATGCCATAGGCTATTCCTGGTCCGATCCTTATCGCGGACAGCGTGTAGAGGAAGTCCTCGGATCTGGCAAAAAATTTAACATGGAGGAGATGATGGCCCTGCAGGTAGACTATGTGTCCCTTCCGGCCAGGATACTGGTGCCAATGTTAGCCGGGCTTCCGTTGCAAGAGTAAGTCAGCCGAAGCAAGAGATCTTTTATTAAATTGGGATTATCAGCTATTGCCAAACAGTATTGAAGCCGGAATTTATGTAGCCTTTGAAAGGGAATTGGGAATACAGGCAGACAAAACTTTTATTCCGGATGAAGTGAAAGAATTTGTTTCCGGACTTCAGATGAAAAGAATATTAGACTGGATTCAGAATCCAGAACAGAAATTTGGCAAGAATGCGATAGTAGCGAGAGATAAATTTCTCGAAAGTGCCTTTAATAGTGCAATTGAAACTTTAGAAAAGACATTGGGAGATGAAATAAAAGATTGGCAATACGGACAAGCTAAATACAAACACACCTATATGATTCATGCCCTGAGTGGAGCAGTAAGTAAAGAGTGGGCAGATTCCTTAAATTTGGGTCCACTGCCACGAGGTGGTAATGGATTTACTCCCGGATCAACCGGGAATAATAACAGGCAGAGTAGTGGGGCATCCTTCAGGATGATTATCTCAACAGGAGATTGGGATACAGCAGTAGGGACCAATGGTCCGGGGCAGTCTGGTGACCCAAGCAGCCCATTTTATAGTAATTTATTTGAACCCTGGGCAAAGGACCAATACTTCCCCGTCTACTATTCCAGGGCAAAAATTGATTCTGTGGCTGTGGAAACGATGAAATATCTTCCGGGAAAATAGATGTAGTTACTAAGTGCTGCTGGTAAGTTCTGTAAACAGGCTTTCCAAATTCTTGTTTTTGCGGCTGAGTTGGAGGGTTTTCAATTGATTGTCATGGGCAAAATCGAATACCACAGGTCGCATATCCTTAGAATGTGTAAAGGTGATCTCATACACAAAACCGACGGTATTCTTCACATGTGTCACATGAGGTAGCTTTAATAAAAATGCTTCTTCTACCCTGTAATCGAATTCCACTTCAATGATTTGTTCTGCTGCCTCTCTGAGGTCAGAGAGTTTTTGATCGGCTACCAGACTTCCATTATTAATTATAAGCACACGGTCACAAACGGCCTCAACTTCCTTCATAATATGGGTAGAAAGCAAGATGGTCTTGTCCTTTCCAATTTCACGGATCAACTTTCGGATCTCCTGGAGTTGATTAGGATCCAAGCCTGTTGTAGGTTCGTCAAGAATTAGAACGTGCGGGTTGTGCAAAAGAGCGGCTGCAAGGCCTACGCGCTGCCTGTATCCTTTAGACAGTTGTCCTATTTTTTTGTGGGCTTCGGCACTAAGGCCAATTTGCTCAATCACCTCTTCAATCCGATCTTTAGACACCTTGTAAACTTCGGCATTGAATTGCAAGTACTCCCTTACATACATCTCCAGGTATAACGGATTGTGCTCTGGTAGATAGCCAATACTCTTTTGTACATTTCTTGCATCAGTACCAACATCATACCCATTGACCAAAACTACTCCTTCATCTGCTTTTAAAAAGGTGGTAAGTACCTTCATCAGTGTAGATTTACCTGCGCCATTGGGTCCAAGAAAACCTACGATCTCTCCTTTGTTGATCGTAAAAGACACATCCTTCAGTGCTACTTGCTTTCCGTAGGATTTAGTAAGATGCTCAACGGTAATTGACATATGATCTTTAATTCTCGAGTAAAAATACACAATGGTTATAAAAAAGTGAGAAGTGAACCACCTTAATTTAGTGACTTGCAGATGGTATTTGTCATTCTCCTATAGTTCATGGATTATAGAATTCTCAGAAAAAATGGATCTTTGAAAAATTATTCGCAATTATATTTCGATATTCATCAGCATTCAAAAAAATAAGTGCAGTAGGAGCCAATTTTTCAATTTAATAATTACCTTAGCCTCAGTTTTATAGCAAAATGACAAATACTAATTTCTGGAACGGATTCTATTTTTACTTCTTTTTTCAAAGAGGCAAGGGACTGTTGTAGGTAATTGTAAAACAATAACAATACAAGTCCCGTAAAAAACGGGGCTTTTTTTTTGTGATAACTAAGGTGAAAAAACGGATAGCCATACAGGGAATTAAAGGATCGAACCATCACCAGGTGGCTCGTGAATACTTTAGTGACGCTATTGACCTGGTGGAATGTTTGTCGTTCCATGGGCTTGTAGACCAATTACTAGATGGCAAGGCAGATAAAGGGGTGATGGCCATTGAAAATTCTATTGCAGGGTCTATTATACCAAACTATGCGCTGGTATATGAAAATAACCTGCATATCATTGGGGAGCACTATCTGAACATTCATCACAACCTAATGGCCTTAAAAGGGCAGACTTTAGCAGATATCAAGGAAGTTCGTTCGCATCCTATGGCCCTGCTACAATGCAGGGAATATTTAAAGACACAGGCACATATTAAAATGGTAGAAGATGTAGATACAGCTGAAACAGCAAAGAGGATTCAGGATCAACAGCTCAAAGGAATGTAGCAGCTATTGCTCCGTCAGTAGCTGCAGATTTGTATCACCTTGAGATCATTGCACCGGAAATTCAGACCATTAAAAACAACGCTACCCGGTTTATTATTGTAAAAACCATCAATAAAGAACTTCCTAAAGAAGAGATCAACAAAGCATCCATACGATTTATTACAGATCACAAAAGGGGCAGTTTGGCAACCGTTCTAAATGTTATGAGCGACTGTAATTTAAATCTTACCAAGATCCAGAGCCTACCTATTATAGAGACCCCATGGAAATATGCATTTTTCGTGGATGTCACCTTTGATAAGTTATGATTATTTCGAAAAAGCAAAAGCACTTCTTAATATTATGTCTGAGGATTTTAAGGTCTTGGGTGAGTATAAAAATGCGATGGTATGATTAAAACGGCAGACAGGCTAACTACCATTGAAGAATACTACTTCTCCAGAAAATTGAGAGAAGTAAGAGGCCTTATGGCCGAGGGTAGGCCAATAATCAATATGGGAATTGGAAGTCCGGATCTGGCACCTTCTCATGGAGTCTTGCAGACCATGAAAGAAGCCCTAAACGATAATGGAGCCCACCAATATCAAAGTTATCAGGGCCTTCCAGAATTGAGGCAGGCCATTGCAAGTTTTTATAAGGATAAGTTTGGTGTAACTACAGATCCTCAAAATGAAATTCTCCCGCTCATGGGATCAAAGGAGGGTATTATGCACATAAGCATGGCCTTTCTTAATCCGGGCGATGAGGTTTTAATTCCCAATCCGGGATATCCTACCTATCAGGCTGTTACCAAACTGGTAGGTGGTGTACCACGTAATTATGATCTTTTAGAAGAAAATAATTGGTTTCCTGACCTAAAAAAGCTTGCGAAGGAGGACCTTTCAAAAGTAAAACTAATGTGGGTAAGCTATCCCCATATGCCCACCGGAGCTATGGCTTCTCTTGAAAAATTGAAGCAATTGATAGCCTTTGCCAAAGAGCATACTATCTTATTGGTCAATGATAATCCATATAGTTTTGTCTTGGGTACCAACCCAACGAGTATTCTGGAGATAGCAGGCGCCAAAGAGGTAGCTCTCGAATTGAATTCGCTTAGTAAGACTTTTAATATGGCCGGATGGCGCGTAGGGATGGTGCTTGGAAAACAAGATCATATTGAGGCTATTTTAAAAGTGAAAAGCAATATGGATTCCGGCATGTTTTATGGGATCCAACAGGGTGCTATAGCAGCCTTGCAGAGCGGAAAAGCCTGGTTCGAAGAATTAGATGTGGTGTATACATCTCGAAGGAAACTAATGTTTCAACTGGCAAGCCTGTTACAGTGCACCTATGATACTGAGGCGGTAGGGATGTTTGTATGGGCAAAACTACCTGAAGGATCTGTTTCTTCTGAAGAATTTATAGATGATCTGCTGTATAAGAAGGATATATTTATAGCCCCGGGTACAATTTTTGGCAGTAATGGAGAAGGGTATATACGGTTTTCACTTTGTGTACCTGCCGAAAGGATCAAGGAAGCTATTGCACGATTTAAAAAATAGAGATGAAAATAGGGATAATAGGGATCGGATTAATTGGAGGTTCGCTGGCCAAAGACCTAAAAAAGGCCTATGCCGGGGTGCATATCACTGGTTTGGATGCAAGCGAGGCACATTTAGAAACTGCCCTGGAACTTGGGATTATTGATGCCATAGGAGATGAAAGTTCTTTAAAGGACGCAGAGATCATATTTCTTACTATCCCTGTAGATGCAGCTGTAATTGCCTTACCAGGAATACTGGAGGTAGTGCAGGACGAAGCACTGATCATTGACGCAGGCTCAACAAAGGGATTGATCTGTTCAACGGTAAAGTCGCATCCCAAAAGACGAAATTTTCTGGCATGTCATCCCATTGCCGGTACTGAATTCTCTGGACCAACAGCGGCCATAGAAGGACTTTTTGAAGGGAAGACAAATATTATTTGTGAAGTGGAAATGACGGCTTTCAAATTACAAGAAAAGGCCTTGGATATCTTTCAAAAGTTAGGAATGCGAATCCGGTATATGAATCCGGAAGCTCATGATAAACATATAGCCTATATGTCACATTTGTCGCATATCAGCTCTTTTATGCTAGGGAAAACGGTCATCGAAAAGGAAAAGAACGAACGCGATATTTTTGATATGGCCGGAAGTGGTTTTGAGAGCACAGTTAGACTTGCCAAGAGTTCTCCGGCAATGTGGACCCCCATCTTTGATCAAAATAAAGAAAACGTCATTGAAACCCTGGAAGAATACATTCAAAATTTAGAAGCTTTTAAACAAAAGTTAAAAGATGATGATCTTGAAGGCCTGTATAAAGAGATGCAGGATACCAATAAAATAAAGGAAATATTAAAAGGAATACCCTTGAACAAATTATAAGGACACTATGGAAAATTCAAAGGATTTAAGAAACTGGTTAGATAAGATGGCCCTCTCGCACCCATTGGTGATCGCAGGCCCATGCAGTGCAGAAACGGAAGCCCAGGTACTGCAAATAGCCCACGAGCTGAAAGACACAGACGTAAACTATTACCGTGCCGGGATCTGGAAACCACGTACCCGACCTGGAAATTTTGAAGGGGTAGGGGCCATTGGTCTAAAATGGTTACAACAGGTAAAAAAGGAAACCGGATTAAAAACCGCCACCGAAGTAGCCAACAGGGCCCATGTAGACCTGGCTTTGGAACACGATATTGATTTGTTATGGATAGGCGCCCGCTCTACGGTGAGTCCTTTTATTGTTCAGGAAATAGCAGATGCATTAGAAGGAACAGATAAAATAGTATTGGTAAAGAATCCTGTAAATCCGGATCTTTCTTTATGGTTAGGGGCTGTAGAACGACTTTATACCGCCAATATCAAGAACCTTGGGGTAATACATCGTGGCTTTTCTACCTATGAAAAAACAAAGTTTAGAAATATTCCTGAATGGCAACTGGCCATTGAATTGCAAACCAGGTTTCCTGATCTGCCTTTGATCAATGACCCATCGCATATCACTGGAAAAAGAGACATGGTATTTGATATTTCTCAGACGGCTCTAGATCTGAATTTTGACGGACTTATGATAGAAACCCATTGCGATCCGGACAACGCCTGGAGTGATGCCGCACAGCAAGTTACACCTAAAAAACTCGTTCAGATCATGGAAGATTTAAAAATTAGAAAGGAAACCGACGAAGAAGCAGAATACAGTAGCAAATTGAGCAACCTAAGGGCGCAGATCGATATAATTGACAATCAACTAATAGACATGCTAGGGAAACGAATGAATGTTTCTGATGGCATCGGACAATTAAAGAAACAGCGGAATGTTGCCGTACTACAAACAAATCGATGGAACGCTATCCTGGGTAAAATGATCCTGGAAGGAGAGTCTAAAGGACTTAGTGAGGAATTTGTTTTAAAAATGTTTAAGGCAATTCACCAGGAATCTATCAACCATCAAGAGAAAGTAATATAATAATATAAAAAGCGAGTGAGTATACTGTAACAATTTTTATGAAGATCTGTCTTTAGGAAAACACTAAAGCACAGAATATGAAAAAAGTACTATTGTTGGCAGTTATCTTGTTGTAGCGGGAATGCATTTGCGCAGAGAATTGTTGATAGAGAAGTAGGCGAATTTAATGAGATCAAGGTCTATGACCTAATTGAAGTGAACCTGATCAAGGGAGATGAAAATCGTATTTTGATCAAAGGAAAAAATGTAGACGATATTCAGTTTGTGAATAAAGACGGCGTTTTAAAACTTAGAATGCAATTGGAGAAAAAGTTTCAGGGTGAAGATACATTGATTGAGGTCTATTACACAGATATTGATATTATTGATGGTAATGAAGGCGCGAAGATAGTTTGTAATGAAACTGTGAAAAAGGATATACTTACAATAAAGGTGCAGGAAGGTGCTCAGATCAAAATAGGTATGGACGTAGATCAACTAGATGTACGCGCTGTTACAGGGGGTATCATAGAGGCCTCAGGCTTGGCTAATAACCAGGTGATCGTAATAAATACCGGGGGCATATTTGAAGGGAGAGAATTAAAAACTGCCTATAGCTCGGTAAAGGTCCAGGCAGGAGGAGAAGCTACCCTCAGTGCATCGGAAAAAGTAGATATCAATGTAAGAGCCGGGGGTGATGTAGTTGTATATGGAAATCCCAAAGAGGTAAACAAGAACACCCTTGCAGGGGGTCGTATCTTTATAAAGGACTAGCTAAACCATCTATATCCATTAAAAAACCCTGATCGCTGAGATCAGGGTTTTATTTTTTAAGGTATTCGGTTCTTATCGCTTAAAAATATAACGCGTAATAAAAATACCCTGTCCGTCTCCTTTTCCTCCTTCACTTTCTACGGCACTGGTTACAAAAGCCAGTTCCCAGCCTTCGGAGATCATAGTATTGATCATAGATGTAATTAGTGCATCATTGGCGGCGATGTTTTGAAAACGAATGCCTCCCAGGTTATAAAAGTTGAGCAATTTTGTCTCTTCAAAATTTTTCACTCTAATTTCGCCTCTGTCAGACTTATTACGGCTATTGTCTTCTTCGGATTGGACACTGGTAAATTCCTTGTAATCCTTAGCTTCCTGTGCATTGATGATTCTTGATCTTCCCATACCATTGGGAACAATAGATTCTACACTAGTGATTACCTTAAATTCCTGTGCTTCAAGGCCTATTACAAATGTGAAGACCAAGAGTAAGAATAACATACTTTTTTTCATATGAGTTAATTTTTAATGGTTAGTATTCCTATTTACACCATAAAGATAACAGTTCGTCTAAAAGTAAAATTGTTTCTTTGCAATGAGATATGAACAAGAATGAAAGGCACTGTTTATAAGTCTACTGGAAGCTGGTATACGGTAAAAACTCCGGAAGGCCAATTCATGGAATGTAGGATCAAGGGAAAATTCCGGATCAAGGGGATCAAAAGTACCAATCCCATTGCTGTGGGGGATAAAGTAAAATTTGAACTGGAGGAAACCGGAGATACTACCTATGGTGTCATCCATACGATAGAAGACCGGAAAAATTATATAATTCGCAAATCGGTAAAGCTCTCCAAACAAACGCATATTATTGCCGCCAATATTGACCTAGTTTTTTTAATGATCACCATAAACAACCCTAAAACGTATACTATTTTTATCGATAGGTTTTTGGCTACTTCTGAAGCGTATGACATTACTACGGTATTGCTCTTTAATAAAATAGATTCCTACAACGATGAAGAATTGACTGAGGTTAAATATTTGGCCGCAATGTATCGTAAAATTGGCTATACCTGCATAGGTATTTCTGCTAAAGAAGGAACGTATGTAAATAAAGTAAAGGAACTTATGGTTGGAAAAACCAGCATATTTACCGGTCATTCCGGAGTAGGAAAATCGACCCTGATCAATGCTTTAGAACCAAACCTCGCTTTAAAAACTGCCGAGATATCTGAACAACATTTACAGGGTCAGCATACGACGACTTTTGCTGAAATGTATGATCTGAGCTTTGATGCCCGGATCATAGACACTCCCGGGATCAAAGGGTTTGGTCTGGTAGATATGGAAAAAGAGGAAATAGGGGACTATTTCCCTGAATTCTTTAAATTAAAACAAGATTGCAAATTCAATAATTGCATGCATATTGATGAACCAGAATGTGCAGTAAAGGAGGCTCTCGAAAATGATGGTGTCTCATGGAGCAGGTACAAGAGTTATTTGCAAATGGTAACCGGAGAGGAAGATACCTATCGTTTTGATGTGTTTGAATAAATAAGAAATGAGGAGTATAATACGACATAACCAATGAGGGCAGTAATCCAGCGCGTTGCCTGGGCACATGTTACTGTAGATAACAAAAGGATCTCGGAAATTGGAGAAGGTTTGCTGGTGCTTTTGGGAATTGAAGATGCCGATAATGTAGAGGATATTGCCTGGCTGACCCGTAAAATAGTAAACCTGCGTATCTTTAATGATAAGGATGGAGTAATGAATAAATCGTTGTTGGAGAAGGATGGGGATGCTATAGTGGTAAGTCAGTTTACCCTACATGCAACTACAAAAAAAGGAAACAGGCCTTCCTATATCAGAGCTTCCAAACCAGAGGTTGCCATACCACTTTATGAGCAGTTCATTGCTCAGATGGAGCTGGATCTGGGTAAAAAAGTGGGCACAGGAATCTTTGGTGCCGATATGAAGGTGGCCCTTTTGAATGATGGGCCTGTTACAATAATGATGGATACAAAAAATAAGGATCTATGAATATAAAAAATGCACAAATAGAGGTGGATGAATGGATCAAGGCCCATGGGGTGCGCTATTTTAATGAACTAACTAACATGGCCCAGTTAACAGAAGAAGTAGGGGAGGTGGCACGTATCATCGCCAGGCGGTATGGGGAGCAAAGTGAAAAACCCTCCGATAAGGATAAGGATCTTGGAGAGGAGCTTGCCGATGTTCTTTTTGTGGTTCTCTGTCTTGCAAACCAAACTGGGATAGATCTGGAAGCTTCATTTAACAAGAAACTTGCGGTGAAGACAAAACGCGATCACCAACGCCATCAGGATAACAAAAAGTTGAAATAACCCTATCTTTGATGCATCAGTACCTCTTTAATTTAGCTGATCAAAACTCTTAAATCTAATCCGCTTGACACTTCACATTTCAGGTCCTCCAAATTCTGTTTTAAGGTCTACCATCAAGATCACCGGATCTAAGAGTGAATCTAACCGACTCCTAATTCTACAGGCTCTTTATCCTAATCTAACTATAGGAAACTTGTCGAATGCTGATGACGTTGAGGTAATGCAGCAAGGGCTTACAGTAACAAAAGGGGAAGTAGATATTCATCATGCGGGTACTGCCATGCGATTCCTCACGGCCTACTTTGCCTCCAAAGATGGAGCTGATGTATTGCTTACCGGGTCATCAAGGATGCAAGAACGGCCTATAAAAGTATTGGTAGATGCACTTCGAAACCTCGGGGCAGATATTCAGTACCAAAAAAAAGAAGGATATCCTCCGCTTCAGATCAAAGGAAGAAAACTCACTGTACATAAAGTAAGCTTGCCTGCTAACATCAGTAGCCAGTATATCTCCGCTTTGTTGCTGATCGCTGCTAGCTTGCCAAAAGGATTAGAAATAGAATTACTGGGTGAGATAACATCGGTTCCCTATATTAAAATGACATTGTCTCTCCTGGAGGAACTGGGAATTAAAACCACATTTAAAGCCAATACTATTAAGGTTTATCCCTTGAAAACAATAGAGTCAAAGAATGTAGTGGTGGAGTCTGACTGGAGTTCGGTGTCTTATTTCTACAGCATTGTGGCCCTGAGTAAAATAGGAACAGAATTGGAAATTTCCTCCTATACCCCCAATAGTCTGCAAGGCGATCGTATCCTGGCAGAAGTGTATACTTATTTTGGTGTAGAAACCGTTTTTAAAGGGGAGGCCCTTCATCTTATAAAGCGAGCGAGGGTCACAAAAAATATGGATGAAAACGGGCATGAAATACCGCTTTCTCTCCATTTAGCAGATGCACCAGATATTGCACAAACAATTGTTGTGACTTGTTTTGGTTTAGAAATTGGCTGTCACCTCACGGGGTTACATACTTTGAAGATCAAAGAAACAGACAGACTAGAGGCCCTCAAGAACGAACTTGCCAAGTTAGGAGCTACCGTAAAAGTGTCAGACAAAGATTTGGAGTTGGAGGCAGGTGGTAAGGCCAAAAAGGATGTCACCATAGAAACCTATAACGACCATAGAATGGCCATGGCATTTGCACCTTTGGCAATGAAGACGTCCCTGTTTATAAATGATGCAGGGGTAGTCTCAAAATCGTATCCCGATTTTTGGAAAGATCTTCGTGGGCTTAATTTTCAAATCACTTCATAAGATTCCTTATTTAATCATTGATTTACTTGACAACGCCTATTTCAGGGTCGTATATTTGCAAGCTTGAAAAAGGGCGTAAAACCAAAACTTGAACTATTCCTATTGATTCATATTTGAGTTTTCATCTCTTTCAAAAAATATCAGCCTAAAAAAGTAACGCTCTATGAAATTATCTCATTTTAGTTTTGAACTTCCTGATGAATTATTGGCAGAATACCCGTCAGAACACAGGGATGAATCCAAGTTAATGGTCGTACATAAGGATACAGGTAAAATTGAACACAAAATGTTCAAAGACCTTATCAACTATTTTGACGAGGACGATGTTATGGTTTTGAATAATACCAAGGTGTTTCCGGCCAGATTATTTGGGAATAAGGAAAAGACCGGGGCTCGTATCGAGGTTTTTTTACTTCGTGAATTAAATGAAGAGCAACGCCTTTGGGATGTTTTAGTAGATCCTGCACGTAAGATCAGGATAGGTAATAAACTTTATTTTGGTGAAGATGAAAGTCTGGTTGCTGAGGTTATAGACAATACCACTTCCAGAGGACGTACCCTGCGTTTCCTTTATGATGGTGCCTATATCGACTTTAGAAGAAAACTACGTGAATTAGGTCAGACCCCATTACCTAAATACATTAAGCGCGATGTAGAAGCATCTGACGAACATAGGTATCAAACAATTTATGCCAAACATGAAGGTGCAGTGGCAGCACCAACTGCAGGTCTCCATTTTTCAAAACACCTTTTAAAAAGACTTGAAATTAAGGGAATCAAATTTGCTGAGGTAACCCTGCATGTTGGATTGGGTACTTTTAATCCGGTAGAAGTAGAGGATCTTTCCAAACATAAAATGGATAGTGAAGAGTTGGTGATTGATGAGAAAGCAACTGAAATTGTGAACAATGCCAAAAACAATAAACGAAGAATCTGTGCGGTTGGAACAACAGCAATGAGAGGCCTGGAAAGTGCAGTGTCTTCGAAGCATATGCTAAATACCTTTGATGGCTGGACAAACAAGTTTGTCTTTCCTCCCTATGAGTTTAGTATTGCCAATGCCATGGTCACTAATTTTCATTTACCAAAATCTACCTTGTTAATGATGGTCTCGGCATTTATGGGACACGATCTGATGAAACGAGCATACAAGGAAGCCATCATTGAAGGATACCGATTTTATTCCTATGGTGATGCCATGCTGATCATTTAATTCAACTAATAGTCACAAGATCCTGCGCCACCAATATTCGCTTGGGGGAGCAGGATTTCTTATTTTTAAACATGGATACCATTCAAAAGAAAGACATCCGGGCCTTAAGCAGGGAAGAACTCAGATCCTTTTTCAAGGAAAGTGGGGACAATGCCTATAGGGGAGACCAGGTGTTTGAATGGTTGTGGAAGAAAGGGGCGCATTCCTTTGAGGACATGACCAATCTCTCTAAGGAGACAAGGGCCATGCTGATGGATCAATATGTGATCAATCACATCAAGGTAGATAAAATGCAGCGCAGTTCAGACGGGACAATTAAAAACGCAGTGCGCTTGCACGATGGCCTAATTGTAGAATCGGTTTTAATTCCTACCAAAACAAGAACTACTGCCTGTGTTTCGAGTCAGGTTGGATGCAGCCTGGATTGTAAATTTTGTGCCACTTCCAGGCTAAAAAGGATGCGGAACCTAAATCCGGATGAGATCTATGATCAGGTTGTGGCCATTGATCGTCAAAGCAGACTATATCACGATAGACCCCTTAGCAATATTGTTTTTATGGGGATGGGAGAACCTTTAATGAACTATAACAATTTATTGAAGTCTATCGAAAAGATCACAGGGAGTGAAGGATTGGGGATGTCCCCTAAGCGGATCACTGTTTCTACTTCCGGGGTGCCAAAGATGATACGCAAGATGGCCGATGATGAAGTGAAATTTAAATTGGCTGTTTCCCTGCATTCAGCGATCGATACAATAAGGACCTCTATTATGCCCTTTAATGCGACTTTTACACTGGCTGACTTAAGGGAGTCGTTGGTTTATTGGTATCAAAAGACAAAAAGCAGGATTACTTATGAATATGTGGTCTGGGAGGGGATCAATGATAGTCAGAAAGATGTAGATGCCCTGGTGGATTTTTGCAAATTCGCCCCTTCTAAGGTGAATCTGATAGAATACAATCCTATAGATGACGGAGCCTTTCAACAAGCAGGAGAAGCTGCACTAAACTTATATGTCAATACCCTGGAAAAGAACGGGATCACTGTTACCGTTAGACGTTCCCGTGGGAAGGATATTGATGCGGCCTGTGGACAATTGGCAAACAAATCATAGCGTAACTACCCTAAGTTGAATGGTATAAAAGTGAATGGGATAATTTAAAGTACGCTGTAATCAGGTGCGTGGCAATTTTTACCTAATTTTAAAGCAATACTAAGATAGTTGTAGCAAACTCACTTCATTGAAAATCGTATCTCAAATAAAGGAACCTGTTAGCAAGGAAATGGAGCTCTTTGAGCAAAAGTTCTTTGAATCCATGTCGTCTAAAGTTGCTCTTCTAAACAGGATCACCTATTATATTGTGAACCGGAAAGGGAAGCAAATGCGGCCTATGTTTGTGTTTCTCACAGCCAAACTGGTGAATAATGGAGAGGTAAATGAGCGTACTTATAGAGGTGCTTCGGTCATTGAACTGATTCATACGGCTTCCTTGGTGCATGACGATGTAGTAGACGAAAGTTATAAACGCAGAGGTTTCTTTTCGATCAACGCTCTTTGGAAGAACAAGATCGCCGTTCTGGTAGGGGATTACCTCCTTTCTAAAGGCATGTTATTATCTGTGGAGCATGGGGATTTTGATCTGTTAAAGATCATTTCAGTGGCTATCAGAGAGATTAGCGAAGGGGAATTATTACAATTAGAAAAAGCAAGACGACTAGATATTGACGAAACGGTCTATTACGAGATCATCCGTCAAAAAACAGCCACACTCATTGCTGCTTGTTGCAGTTTAGGTGCATGTTCTGTACAACCCGATTCCGCCCATGTGGAGACATTCAGGAAGTTTGGTGAGCTCTGCGGTATGGCCTTCCAGATAAAAGATGACCTTTTTGACTATGGTGATACCCAGATAGGAAAACCTACAGGGATCGATATCAAGGAACAGAAAATGACGCTCCCGCTGATTTATGCTCTTAATAACGCTACCCAAAAAGAAAAACGGTGGCTTATCAACTCAATAAAGAATCACAACAGAGACAAGAAGAGGGTCAAAGAAGTCATTCAATTTGTCAAAGATAAAGGAGGTTTAGAATATGCAGAAGCTAAAATGCACGCTTATCAGGAAGAAGCTCTTCAACTCCTGGACACCTATCCGGATTCACCATATAAAGCGGCCTTGCAGTTAATGGTGAACTATGTGGTAGATCGAAAAAAGTAATTGATCGCCCTCCGATTTTAAAAAATAATTGAAATTTTTACTACCTGAGGCAACGTTTTTGATGTTTAGTTCGTCTATAACAATAGAAGACCACACTTAATGAAGATCATTTCATTGTATGAGAACCAAAAGAGGATGCTTAAAAAAGCATTAAAAGGGGACAGAAATGCCCAGCGAGTGCTTTATGAGAAGTTTGCCCCTAAGATGTTATCGGTTTGCAGGCAATATGTAAAAGACCAACATTTTGCAGAGGATGTGATGATAAGTGGGTTTGTAAAAGTCTTTAAAGGATTGCACACCTTTCGAAATGAAGGCAGTTTTGAAGGATGGGTGCGCAGGATCATGATCCGGGAAGCGATCTCCTATCTGCGAAAAAATCAATTTGTAGTCTTTGATTCAGATCAACTAGATCTGGGTGCTGAAGAAACCGTATTTATGGAATCAACATTGCAGGCGTCGGAAGTACAAGTGCTAATAGATTCTCTGCCGGAAGGGTATAAAATGGTCTTTGTGCTTTATGTTGTTGAAGGGTATAAGCACAAGGAAATAGCAAAGATGCTCGATATTTCAGAGAGTACTTCAAAATCACAACTTTTTAAAGCAAGGAATTATTTACAACAAAGAATTAGCAAATTGGCAATAGCAAAAGAGGGGCAATCGTAACAAAAAAGAATTATATCATGGCTAAGGATAGTGTAGAGAAGAAAATTAGAGAGGTGTTGCATGAGCGTACAATGCCGCCTTCTGAGAATGCCTGGAGTAAGATAGAAGATCAACTGGGATCTCCTTCAGAATTGAATAAAAAGGGATATTGGGCGTATGGGATAGCAGCCGGTTTTATTGGAATTTTATTTGTTTCAATATTTTTTCTGTCCCAACCCAATGCTGAGATAACTCCCACTGAGGAGGTAGTGAATACTACAGATAACAATACAGATGTTCCTAATACATTAGAAATTCAGGAGTCTTTAGTAGAGCAAACTGAGATTACAGCTGAGATAGTACATAAGGATCCTTTACAGGAGAAAATTCAAGGAGCTAATGAGGTCCTGGCACAACATATTGAACAACCAAAGTTACTGGAAGAAAAGATGGTGGAAGACTTTGTTTCCTTAGAGAAGGTAGATACCAAAATTGCAGAGGTGATGACCCAGGTAACTATTTTGGAACAAACCCAGGGGGTTGTAAGTAATGCCACTGTAGATTCTTTATTAAGAATGGCTCAGAAAGAATTGCTGGGAGAGCGTTTGTTAGCAGAGTCTCAAACGGTAGATGCCCTGGCTCTATTATCGGATGTGGAAGATGAACTCAACCAATCCTTTAGAGATCAATTATTTGAAAAATTGAAAGATGGCTATGTAAAAGTTAGGTCGGCCATTGCCTATCGCAACGAGTAATCAACATAAATTTTGGAATTATTTTCTTCATACAGGAGTATGAGGACAGGAGAAGTTTATTCATCAATCATTCATCAAAAACACAAGTATCATGACAACATTAACAAAAGTAACCGTGGGGCTCCTTATTTTTTTCCTGGCTCAAAGTCTTAGTGCTCAGACAGCAGTGCAACAACAAATAGATTCATTAAAGCAGCAAAAAGAGCGAGTGACTTTTAGAGAAAAAGAAGCCTTGAAACAGGAAGTAGAGGAGATAATACAGCGTCAAAAAAGAGGAGAGATCACTTTGGAAGAGGCTCGGGAACTAAAGCAGGAAGCCGCTAAGAAAAGAGCCCTGAACATTGAGAATAAACTGGCCATACTAGACAATACAATCGCTTTGTTGGATCGTAATGAGGGTATCGATAGTTTTGCGCAAGATACGTTGCCTTATGTTACTAAAATTGAAATAGGATGGGGCCATAAGGATCAAGATAATAGTCGAATATTTGGTATTAAGTATTCAGATAGAAGTGAACCAAAACCGGTAGTTTATGATCGTAGAACCTATTCGGACATGGTCCTGGCCTTTGGTCTAAATAATGCTATTATTGATGGGCAATCCTTAGGTGATTCTCCTTATGAGTTAGGGGGAAGCCGATTTTTTGAGATTGGGGCGGCATGGCGTACCAGGGTATTTAAGAATTCTAATTTTATGAGATTTAGTTATGGTATTTCCCTTCAATTCAATGGATTACAACCAAAGGACAATCAATATTTTGTGAGCACCGGCTCCGAGACCACCCTGGAGACCTTTGATGTAGATCTTAGAAAGTCGAAATTACGCATGGATAATCTGGTGGTGCCACTTTATCTTGAGTTTGGGCCTTCGAAATTCACCAAAACAGATAGTAAAATAAGATATTCGATTCGAAATCAGTTCCGGATTGGAATAGGAGCATATGGCGGATTAAATTTAGGCGCCCGTCAAAAATTAAAATACGACCGTAATGGGGAACGGGCAAAGGACAAACTTAAGCGTGGGTATAACACAAGTGACCTTGTATATGGCCTGGGTGCCTATATGGGTATAGATGGGGTATTGCTCTACACCAAATACGATCTGAATCCCATATTTAAGGACGCAACTACAGAGCAAAGGAACATTTCATTTGGAGTGCGATTCGATCTGGACTAGGAAATAAAAGTCTGCATCACCCGGGATCATAATAGCTTTTTTAAATCATTTTTAAAACAGGGATTTGTTTTTTAAACCGTCCCTGTTTATGTATTTTTAACGTTCTGTAACTGTTAAGCTTTGATCGCAAAAAACACAATAGACCAGGTATACGAAACTGCCCGCGTAGAGGAGGTCATTGGCGATTTTGTAAGTCTAAAAAAGTCGGGTTCTAACTTCAAAGGATTAAGTCCGTTTACAGATGAGCGGTCGCCTAGTTTTATGGTATCACCGGTAAAGCAGATCTGGAAGGATTTCAGCAGCGGTAAGGGGGGTAATGTGGTCGCTTTTTTAATGGAACATGAGCATTTTACCTATCCGGAAGCCATTAAATATCTGGCGAGGAAATATCAGATAGAAGTAGAAGAAACGGAACAAAGCAATGAGCAAAAAGAACAGGCCAATGAACGGGAGAGCTTGTATCTTGTTTCAGAATTTGCTCAGGGATATTTTGCAGACATCTTATGGAACACAGAACCAGGGAAGGCCATAGGACTTAGTTATTTTAAAGAGAGAGGCTTTACCGAAGAGACCATTCGAAAGTTTGGTTTGGGATATGGACTTGATGAATGGGACGCTTTTACGAACCATGCCCTGGAAAATGGCTATCAGCTCACTTTCTTAGAGAAAACGGGGCTAAGTATTGTTAAAGAGGATACTTCTCGACCAGGACAATCCAGAAAATTTGATCGTTTTAAAGGAAGGGTTTTATTCCCTATCCATTCGTTAAGTGGAAGGGTGCTTGGATTTGGAGGACGAATTCTTAGCAGTGATAAGAAAGCTGCCAAGTATGTGAATTCTCCCGAAAGCGAGATCTACCATAAAAGTAAGGTTCTATACGGCATTTATTATGCAAAACAGGCCATCGCAAAGGAGGACGTTTGTTTCCTTGTGGAGGGATATACCGATGTCATTCAACTTCACCAACGCGGGATTCACAATGTAGTAGCTTCTAGTGGAACGGCCCTGACCGCGGAACAGATCCGGATGATCAATAGGTTGACCAGTAATATTACCGTTTTGTTTGATGGGGATGCAGCCGGTTTACGTGCATCACTTCGTGGAATAGATCTTATTCTGGAACAGGGCATGAATGTGCGCATTTGTACTTTTCCGGAAGGAGAGGACCCGGATAGTTTCGCTAAGAACAATTCATATGAAGAGGTTGTCCTTTATCTGGAGGAACAAGCCAAGGATTTTATTCAATTCAAGACCTCTTTACTGGCCGAGGATGCCGCTAATGATCCCATTAAAAAAGCAGATACCATACGCGATATTGTTGGGAGTATTGCCAAGATCCCGGATCGTATTAAACGCGAACTCTATATTCAGCAGTGTGCAGCCATGATGAATATCTCTGAGGAGGTTTTGTTCAACACCCTGGCCCAGATCAGTAAAAAAGCATATACACAAGCTAACAAACAAGTTAAGAGCGAGCAAAAGGCCTTCGAAGTGATCCGCGAGACTCAGAGAGAAACGAAGGTGGATGTGCAATATGAGTTGGAGCGAAAGATCATTGAGATCTTGTTGCTCTATGGAAATGAAGAACAGCAATTTGAAGACCTGGTCCTTAAAGAAAATAAAGAGGGAGACCTCGTTCTGGAACCAGAACGCGTGGAAGCGCGGGTGTATGAAAAGATCTATTTGGATCTGCAGGAGGATGAGATCGAAATGACACATGACCATTTCAGAAAGATCTATTATAGTCTGATGGAAACCCTGAATGAAAAAGAAGATTTTAGTATTGCCTCTTTTTTAAATGAATTGGATCAGGAACTGGTAAATAATATTTCCTCTATTTTGATGGAAGAGGAAAAATACAGACTACACAATTGGGAAAGCAAGGACATTTATCCCAAGGAAAAAGCTACCTCAATTTCTCAATTAGTAAGTGAAACCATCCTCACATTACGTTGTTATCTCATCAAAAAAAGGATCGATGTCTTACAGCAAAATACAGAGGACCAGACAGATGATAACCGGGAGGTTTTAGAGGAGATAGTGAATTACCTGCAATTGAATAAATTATTGAGTAGCAAGCTAAACAGGGTCCTATCCTAAAATCCCTTAAAAAATCAAAAGAAAAGGTTGTATGTCGCCATAAAAAAACCCCCTGAAATTTCAGAGGGTTTTTTAAGTTTGGTTATTGAGTCTAATAGAGTTCCAGAGCTTTTGCTTGTTGCAATAGGTCTACCAGATTATCTACATTTAATTTCTTCATTAATCGGGATTTATAAGTGCTGACGGTCTTTTCATTTAAATTAAGTCCTTCGGCAACATCTTTGTTGCGTTTACCACTCGCAAGGAGTTTAAGCACTTCTACTTCCCTTGTTGAAAGTTTTCTGAAAAATCTACGTTGTTTTTGAGTTCCTTCGTCGAATGCAAGGCGTTGCGCCAATTCGTTCGTAATAAACATCTTTCCTTGGCTCACTTTTTTTACTGCACTGATTATGTAGTCTAATTCAGAGTTCTTGGAAAGATATCCAAAGGCACCGGCTCTAATGGTGCTTAACGCGTACACATCCTCAGACTGTCCGCTGTAGATTAGAACTTTTACATCGGGAAATTCCTTTTTTATCTTTCTTAAAGTGGCTATTCCATTGATCTCAGGAATATCCATCTCCAGAATTACTACGTCTGGTACGGAATTCGATAAAAATTTAAAAAGTTCGGTTGTTGTTGATACATCACCTAAAACGTCAAAATCTGGGACTGTATTGAGGACTTCTTTAATACCCAGGCGGACAATGGGATGGTTGTCGGCAATTAAAATTTTAATCATTAGCTGGTTTTTCTAGATAGTACGTCATGTTTTTACACATAACCCTAGCATGCAATGTAAGGTTTTTATATCTAAATTCTAAGGCAAAACTGTAATATTTTTATGGTTTTACTACAATTTGTCACCACAAATTCGTCTTAAATGCCTGATTCTTAGGTAATCGGTTATTTTAGTGTCACAGGAATCTTACAAATTGGTATAGGAATCATCTTATGTTTATTAGCGGAATTATACTTCTTATAAATCTGAAATACTTCCGCTTCTCTGTTTTCAAAGTCATGTAAA
Source organism: uncultured Flavobacteriaceae bacterium (assembly GCA_963796935.1). Classification (GTDB taxonomy): domain Bacteria; phylum Bacteroidota; class Bacteroidia; order Flavobacteriales; family Flavobacteriaceae; genus Muriicola. The sequence continues at coordinate 23,147 of CAWCNT010000034.1, read as the reverse complement.
TGTTTTCCTTCAGCAACCATTGCCATCGCCCATTCCAATTCCGGGTAGGAAGCGCCTATTTGATCTTCATCCGTTCTATGGTCGCCCCACAAACCATCAGTGGGAGGAGCCATTAGGATATCCTTATGAACTCCAAGAAAGGAGCCTATTTCATATACTTCGGTCTTTAGGAGATCGGCTATTGGACTAAGGTCTACACCACCATCCCCATACTTGGTGTAAAATCCGATCCCAAAATCTTCTACTTTGTTTCCGGTACCGGCAACGAGATAGCGTAAAAGTGCCGCAAAATAGTAGAGTGTGGTCATACGCAATCTGGCACGTGTATTTGCAAGAGACATTTGCCTCTCTGTTTCATTGTCCACTTTTGGCAGCGCTTCTACCAAATTATCGAAAACAGGGGTTAGGTCAACCGGTTGCCTGCTTACATTAGGATAGTGTTTTTGTAACCACTTTATATGAAGATCAGCACGTGTCACCTGTTTATCGCCCTGGTGAATAGGCATTTCCAAACACAAAAGATCCAGACCGGTACGTGCACAAAGGGTTGAAGTTACCGCAGAATCTATACCACCAGAGACCCCAATGACAAAACCATTCATCTTTGCATTGTTAGCGTAGTCTTTCAACCATTCAACAATATGATCTACTACTTTATCTGTTTGCATGTTCCACTTAATTTAAATTGAAATACTGTAACTTTGGCCCCGTAAAAATAACCTCTGCAAACGGAATATTAAAACAGTTAAAGGAGAACTTTCCATGTACAGAACAACATTTTGGGTATTTTGTATGCTTTGTCTGACAGCTGCATGTAAAAAGGATAAAGAAGTGCCAGCTGCCATTGCTAATCTGGCATTGGAAGTAAAGGTACTTCGTTTTGATCAAGAATTTGCTGAGACCACTCCAGAAAATTTATCGGATATCAAAGCCAAGTATCCATACTTTTTTCCTGCGCAATATTCAGATAGTGTATGGATCGCTAAAATACAGGATACGCTACAGATAGAATTAAGACAGGCAGTAGACAGTGCCTTTGCCGATTTTAATGAAGAACAGGAAGGGATTACTTTGCTGTTTAAACATATCGCCTATTATTTTCCGGCCTATTCCACTCCCACCGTTGTGACTCTTACCACAGATGTGGATTACGAAAACAGGATCATCTTAACAGATACCCTACTTCTTATTGGGGTTGATAATTATCTTGGCAAAAATCATCGATTTTATCAAGGCATAGACCGTTATATTTCCAAAGGTTTAGACAGGCAATATCTGGAAAGTGATATCGTAAGTGCATTTTCGAAAAAGGTGATCTCCTATCCAAGAGATCGCTCATTTTTAGCACAGATGGTCTATTATGGTAAGGAGCTCTATTTAAAGGACCTATTGTTAACCTGGCAAACAGATACCCAGAAAATTGGATATGATGAAGAGGAATATAGCTGGGCGCAGGCTAATGAGGAACAAATATGGCGCTACTTTATTGAACGCGAACTTCTGTATAGTACGGACGCAGAGTTAGGACCACGTTTTCTGGATCCTGCACCATTTTCAAAATTCAGATTAGAATTGGATAATGAATCGCCTGGAAGGCTAGGGAGATATATGGGTTGGCAGATCGTTAGGGCCTTTATGGAAAAAACTGATATTCAGGTACAGGAATTATGGAATTTACCAGCCGAGACCATTTTTAAAGAAGCAAATTACAAACCTAAGAAGTAAGACTATGGCCCAGCAAGAAACCTCAGAAATATCCTTAAGGATAGCGCTTGATGAGAATAGGATACCGGAAAAATTAACCTGGTCTGCCCAGGATGGTGGCATTGTAGACGAAGATGCGAAAGCTATGTTGTTATCTGTTTGGGACAGTAAGAACAAGGAATCGCTGAAGATTGATTTATGGACCAAGGACATGCCTGTAGATGAAATGAAGATCTTCTTTCATCAAACCCTTGTAGCCCTATCCGACACTTTTATGAAGGCCACACAAGACGAAAAAATGACGGCCACCATGAAGGATTTTTGTGAGTATTTTGCAGAAAAGCTAGAATTGAAATCTTAGATTTCCTCTTCCATTAATTTGCAAGGGGTACTTCAATAAGTAGGATCTTACTGGCAGAAGGCATTTCAAATTCGAGGACATCTGTTTCCCACACACCCATTCCATCGCGCTGTAATAAAGATTCCCCTGCAACCATACAACTTCCTGTTAGCAGAAAAATGTATACTCCATTTTGTTTATTCTTTAAGCTATATGTAATTCTGGAACCTTTCTTGAATTCACCCAAATGAAACCATGCATCCTGATGGATCCATATTTCTCCATCTTCGGCATTCGGGGAGATGATCTGAAGAAATTGATCTTTCAGACTTTCAGGTTTTAAGGTGATCTGGTCATATCTGGGCGTCACATTTGCCTTGTTTGGCAATACCCATATTTGAAGAAATTTCACTTTTTTGTCCCGGTTCTTATTCCGTTCGCTGTGGCTAACCCCGGTTCCAGCGCTCATGGCTTGAATATCGCCCTGCTTTATCACCGTTGTATTACCCATACTATCCTTATGTACCAAATCGCCTTCCAATGGAATGGAAATAATCTCCATATTGTTGTGAGGATGTGTTCCAAAACCCATACCCGGATCAACTTCATCATCATTTAAAACGCGTAACACACCAAAATTCATGCGATTTGGGTCGTGGTAATTTCCAAAGCTAAAAGTGTGATAACTATTCAGCCAACCGAGATTGGCATGTCCTCTGCTGGAAGCTCTATGTAAAACTTTTTTCATTTTTTAAGTCAATCTTATTTTGAATCTATTGCCGTAAGGAAGAGTTATACCTTTCGTCCAATAACAGTAATATATGGTATGTCACCATATACAACGTAAAATTAATAAGCGTGTCTAAAGATCCAATTAAAAAGTTAGTTTTTGTTTATAACGCAGATTCGGGAATTAAAAATAACCTGCTAGATATTGCACACAAGATAATTAATCCGAGTACTTACGAATGCCGACTTTGTGAGCTAACGTTCGGAACATTCACAGAAAAATCGCTCTGGAAGAAATTTCGCCAGGATCATAAGCTCGAAATGGAATTCTTGCACAAAGATGAGTTTCTTAAGACCTATGCCTCCAAATTTATGCCGGCATATACATTTCCAATAATTCTCGAGGTTACGGCGCATGACATTGATATATTTATGGGAACCCCTGAACTGAATAACTTTAATGAAACGCAAGAACTTATAGATGCCATCCAAAAAAAGATGGTGGGTTCTGGCTCTTAAAGTATTGATGGTTGAGTGTGCGGCGGGTTATTTTTTTTGTTCCTGATGGTATGTTTTATTGATCCCATCTATATATTCTAATATTTCCTCCCTACCCAGGGCATGTGTTGATGAAGTAATGAAATGGGGAGGAGCTTGTTCCCAGACATCATTGGTCATAGCGGTCAGATAAGCCTCTGCATCTCTATGTATGGCTTTGGGTTTCAATTTATCGGCTTTGGTGAAAATAATGGAAAAAGGGATGGACTGTTCTCCTAACCATTCCATAAATTTCAGATCGATGGGTTGCGGTTCGTGGCGAATATCTACTAGTACAAAAGCACTTAAAAGCTGTTTTCGTTCAAGAAAATAATCGGTTATATATTTTTGAAAGGTCTTCTTGTCCTTTTTGGAAACGCGTGCATATCCATATCCCGGTAAGTCTACTAAAAACCAGTTGTTATTGATCTTAAAATGATTAATAAGCTGAGTTTTGCCCGGTCTTCCCGATGTTTTGGCAAGGGATTTGCGTTCAGTCAACATGTTGATCAAAGAAGATTTTCCCACATTAGACCTGCCAATAAAAGCGTATTCAGGAATGGGCTCTGATGGGCATTGGGCAACATTGGTATTGCTTACTACAAAGTCGGCCGACTTTATTTTCATGACGTAGGGTCCTTAGAAATTTCGTTTTGCCAACCAATTTTCCAACACCTCATTGAATTCATTGGGGTGTTCCATCATGGGAGCATGACCACATTCCTTGATCCAAAAAAGATCCGAATCTGGTAAAAGTTCATGAAATTCCTTTGCCACATTTGGTGGTGTCACAGAATCGTTTTCACCCCAGATAATGCAGGTAGGAGTAAGCATATGAGGCAAGTCTTTAGACATATTGTGACGTATGGCACTTTTTGCAATCGCTAAGGTTTTAATAAGTTTCATACGGTCATTGACAGTGGCAAATACTTCATCTACCATCTCCTTGGTTGCAACAGCAGGATCATAAAAGACATCCTGGGCTTTCTTCTTAATGAATTCGTAGTCGCCGCGTTTCGGGTAGCCATCGCCCATCGCACTTTCATATAGGCCAGAACTTCCTGTAATAACGAGGGCTTTCACCATTTCTGGATACAGCTTTGTATGTAGGAGACCAATATGACCTCCGAGTGAATTCCCTAAAAGAATGACATCCTTTAGGCCTTTGTATTCAATAAAACGTTCAAGGAATTTTGCAAAATTCTTGACATTGGTCTTAAGCATTGGCATACCGTAAATAGGCAGTTCCGGGACCAAAACTTGATAACCCAACTTAGGAAAATGACTGGTTACCCCTTCAAAATTACTTAAACCGCCCATAAGGCCATGAAGTATGATCATTGGGGTTCCTTCACCTACCTCTATATACTTGTATTTACCGTCGGTCTTTATGTTTTTCTCCATGCAGGACAGCTTCTGTTGTCAGTTGGCAAATATAGGCATTATCCTCATATGCCGCCATTTAATTGAGTTATGGCAACGCGATTTTATTATCCAAAAGGGATTATTCTACCATCGCCATAGATATGGAGTATTTCCATAAAGTTGCAGATTTAAGATGTAAAGGGGTAAAAGTGGTCGTTTTTATCAATAAAGTGGTAATTTGTGGTAAATAGTGGTAATAATTTATATATATTTGAGTTTATATACGAAAGACCAACCAGATACAGATGATCAGTTTCATTGGAACATATGATTGTAAGGCCGATGTAAAGGGCAGGGTAATGATCCCTGTGACCCTTAAGAATCAAATGGCTCCTGTGATAAACAAGGGTTTTGTAATAAAGCGTTCCGTGTTCCAACCTTGTTTGGAATTGTATCCTATGGAAGAATGGAATTTGCTAATGGAGAAGATGAACAGAAAGAACCGCTTCAAGAAAAAGAACAACGATTTTATAAGAAGGTTTTCGGCAGGTGTAAAACCAGTTGAGATTGATGCCACCGGGCGACTCCTGATACCAAAGAATCTGATTGCGGTAGCAGGGATAACCAAAGAGGTGGTATTGAGTTCGGCCATTAATATCATTGAGATCTGGGATAAAGATAACTATGAGAAAGTACTGGATGACACGGCAGAAAACTTTGCAGAATTGGCTGAAGAGGTAATGGGTGAAGATGGTGATGAAGTATCATAATCCGGTATTGCTGAAAGAGTCTGTTGAAGGACTCGGCATAAAAGAACATGGGGTCTATGTGGATATCACCTTTGGGGGTGGAGGACATTCCAGGGAGATCTTGAAGCAACTGGGAGAAGCAGGCAGATTGATTGCCTTTGACCAGGATGAGGAGGCAGTTGCGAATGAAATACAAGATGACCGATTTACCCTGATCAATGAAAATTTCAGATATCTGGGTCAGTTTTTAAAGTTCTATGGCGTAAAGAAAGTAGATGGGATCCTAGCTGATTTTGGAGTCTCTTCACATCAGTTCGACAGCGCAGAACGGGGGTTTTCTACCCGCTTTGAAGCAGAACTAGATATGAGGATGACAAAGCGGAACGAGCTTTCGGCCTTTGAGGTGATCAATCAATATGAGCACAAACAGTTACGAAGGGTGCTTTTTGAATATGGTGAGCTGAGAAATGCAGAGGCCATGGCCAGTGAAATAATTTCGGCAAGAGAGAATCAACCTATTAAGACATCAACAGAGCTTAAAGAGGTTTTGAAACGTTTTTTGCCTGCACATAAGGAACATAAAATATTGGCTCAGATCTATCAGGCCATCAGAATTGAAGTGAATCAGGAATTGGAGGCAATTAAGGAGTTTTTGATGCAAACACCGGTACTGCTAGACAAAGGAGGAAGGCTGAGTATTATTAGTTACCATTCCCTGGAAGACCGTTTGGTAAAACGATTTATTCAAATGGGAAAGTTTGAGGGAGAAGTAGAAAAAGATTTTTATGGTGCACCGCTTACTCCCTTTAAAAAAATCGGGAATCTGATAGTGCCAACAAAAGAGGAGATAAAACAAAATAGTAGAGCACGAAGTGCAAAACTTAGAATCGCAGAACGCATATAATTAGTAGGTAGAGATATGAAAAACGGATTTGTTGCCATCTTAAAAGGAAAATTTCTTGTAAGTGGCGATGCCCCAAAAAATTGGCTCTTTTTAATCTTCGCTTCCTTTTTGGCAACCGTTATGATTGCCAGTTCTCATAGTGCTGATAGGAAGGTTCATCGCCTTGCAGCTTTAAATGAGGAGGTAAAGGAATTACGAAGCGAATTTGTAGATATGCGATCTGATGTGCAAAGACTAAAACTAGAGTCTACCATTCGTCTCACTGTGGCAGAAGAAGGATTACTCCCTTCGGAAACCCCTCCAAAAAAAATTAAAGTAAAATCTGAAAATCCGTAAATGGCCTTTTCAAGTAAATACATATTAACCAGGTTGTATCTCGTTTCAGGGGGCCTATTCCTCTTTGCCGGGCTCGTTTTGTTTAAGCTGGTTTCTATTCAAATGGTACATGGCGACAAATACAAGGCCTTGGCCATGAAACGTACGGAGAAGATGTTTACCATACCACCTAATAGGGGTAATCTGTATTCTGATGATGGTAGTCTACTTGCCACTTCAGTCTCAAAATACACCATACGGTTCGATGCAGTAACCGTGAAAGATGAAGATTTTAAAAGGTTGGTAAATCCGCTTGCAGTTAAGTTGGGAGGATTGTTGCACAAGCCTTCGTCTCATTTTGAGAAACTTTTGCGCAAGGCAAAAACTAATAAAAACAGGTATGCATTAATTGCCAGAAATCTGGACTATTCCCAATACATAAGTGTAAAGGAATTTCCACTCTTTAATATGGGACCTTACCGGGGAGGCCTTATTGTAGACCAGAAAACGGTACGTGAACATCCCTTGGGAAAGATTGCAGAACGCAGCGTGGGCTATGAGCGTTTCGATGAAAACGGCTATGCCACCCGTGTGGGATTAGAAGGTGCTTTTGGTCAGTATTTAAGAGGTAAGGAAGGGAAGCGTTTAAAACAAAAAATAGCCAAGGGACAATGGAAGCCAATTGGGTTAGACAATATCATAGAACCTAAGGATGGTTACGATGTAATTTCTACTATAGACATCAATATCCAGGATATTGCCCATCATGCTCTTCTGGGACAATTGGAAAAATATAAGGCAGATCACGGTTGTGTGATCGTTATGGAAACCAGGACAGGAGAGATCAAAGCCATATCAAATTTAGGAAGGACCGAAAACAACAAGTATTATGAAAGGTTGAATTATGCTATTGGCGAATCTAATGAACCCGGTTCTACCTTTAAACTAATGTCACTTGTTGCCGCCCTGGAAGACAAGGTAATTGATACCAGTAGTGTCATTGATACCGAAAAAGGTAAATGGAAGCTGTATGACCGTACTGTCCGCGATTCTAAACACGGAGGCTATGGGAAGATATCTGTAGGTACCGCTTTTGAAGTTTCCTCCAATACTGCTTTCGCAAAAATGATTCATAATAACTATAAGGATAAGCCACAAGTTTATGTGAACCGACTAATGAAGATGGGTCTTCATAAAGAATTAGACCTTCCTATTAAAGGAGAGGGGAAACCTGTGATCCGTAATCCGGGAGACAAAGGATGGTCTGGTATTTCCCTAGCCTGGATGTCACATGGGTACGAGGTATCCCTAACACCATTGCAAACCTTAGCTTTTTATAATGCAATTGCCAATGATGGTGAACTTCTAAGACCCAGATTAATAAAAGAGGTGAAAGAATGGAACACGACCATTCGGAAGTTTGAAAAGGAAGTGATCAATCCGGCAATTTGTTCCGAAGAAACTGCGCATAAAGTGCAGCAGTTACTCAAGAATGTAGTGGAGAAGAAACATGGAACAGGACATCGTCTTTATGCGCCCAACTTTTCCATGGCCGGGAAAACTGGTACTGCTCAAAAGAACTACGTAGGGAAAGATCCGGACAAACTTAGATACATCTCAACTTTTGCGGGGTATTTCCCGGCAGACGATCCTAAGTATTCCTGTATTGTGGTAATTCATGAACCAGACAAGAGCGTAGGGTATTATGGCGCCGATGTTTCAGGTCCGGTTTTTAAATCTATTGCTCAGAAGATATATGCAAACAATCCTTTGATAGACGAAGTAGCTTCTTTGGAACCTTTTAATCAGGTATTAGATGATGCCTATGAAGACTACTTTGAAGAATCGAGCAAAGCGGTAACTACCATGCCCAATCTAAAAGGTATGAGTGGTATGGATGCCGTTTCCATCCTTGAAAATCTTGGCTTGAAGGTGGAAATAAAAGGAAATGGCAAAGTAAAAAAACAATCGATCACCCAGGGTACGGCATTAAGTAAGGTATCTAAAATTGTATTAGACCTATCATGACATCCTTAAAGGACATATTATATGGAGTTGGATTAACCGCGGTTAGTGGTACCACGGCAAAGCTGGTGAACCACATTTGTTTTGATTCGCGCTCTGTAGAATTAGACGATGTGTTTGTGGCTATTAAGGGAACACAATCTGATGGTCATACCTATATAAAAAAGGCTATTGATCTGGGGGCTAATTCTATTGTTTGTGAAAAAATGCCCGAAGAGCTCATTAATGAGATCAGTTATATTGAAGTTGAAGATTCCAAAAAGGCCCTGGCAATCATGGCGTCTAATTTTTATGGAAATCCATCCAAGAACTTAAAATTGGTAGGTGTTACCGGTACCAATGGTAAAACCACCGTAAGCAGTCTGCTCTATCAATTATTTAAAAAAGCAGGATATAAGGTTGGATTACTTTCAACTATCAGGATCATGGTAGATGAAAAAGAATACCCTACAATGCATACAACACCAGATGCACTTACCATAAACAAGTACCTGTCTTTGATGAATGAAGAAGGGGTTGAGTTTTGTTTTATGGAGGCCAGTTCGCATGGAATTGATCAGAGAAGAACCAATGGACTTCTTTTTGCAGGTGCCATTTTCACGAACCTTAGCCATGATCATTTAGACTATCACAAAACCTTTGCGGAATACAGGGATACCAAAAAAAGCTTGTTCGATAACTTACCAAAAACAGCCTTTGCTCTTTCAAATTTAGATGACAAGAATGGGCTGGTAATGTTGCAGAATACTAAGGCAAAAAAATATACATATGCCTTAAAAACATATGCAGATTACAGGGCTCAGATACTCGAGAATCTCTTCAGCGGACAGCTGTTAAAAATTGAAAATAATGAGCTCTGGACCAAACTTATTGGCCACTTCAACGCCTATAACATCCTGGCCATTTATGCCACGGCAGACCTGTTGGGCTTAGAAAAACTTGAAATTCTCAAACTATTGAGTGAATTGGAAAATGTGGATGGCAGATTCCAATATTTTATATCAAAACAACGCATAACGGCTATTGTTGATTATGCCCATACGCCGGACGCTTTAAAAAATGTGCTGGATACAATCAGTGCATTGAGGACTGGAAATGAAAACGTCATCACCGTAGTGGGGTGTGGTGGTGATCGTGACAAGTCTAAGCGTCCGGTAATGGGGCATATCGCTTCATCCATGAGTAACAAGGTCATTTTTACATCAGATAACCCCAGATCAGAACCACCCAATACTATTATTTCGGAAATGGAGGCAGGAGTGGAACCACAAAATGTTAAAAAGGTATTGGCCATTGAGAACAGAGAGCAAGCCATAAAAACGGCTTGTCAGTTAGCCGATGCTGAAGATATAATTCTGTTGGCAGGCAAAGGTCATGAGACCTATCAGGAAACCAATGGTAACAGAATAGAGTTCGATGACTTTAAAATCGTGAGAAAAGTCTTAGAAGATTTAAATAAATAAGAGCACCAAGAGACACAATATGTTGTACTACTTATTTGAATATTTAGAAAAGCAATACCAGTTCCCTGGGGCTACGCTGTTTCAGTTCCTTTCGTTCCGGGCTGCAATGGCAGTGCTACTTTCTTTGATTCTTGCAACTACTCTTGGAAAGCGAATCATTCTTTTTCTTCGACACAAACAAATTGGGGAAACAGTACGAGATCTTGGACTTGATGGGCAGCAACAAAAGCAGGGAACCCCCACTATGGGAGGACTCATCATCATTATGTCTACTCTTGTGCCAGTACTTCTTTTTGCACGCCTAGACAATATTTATATAATCCTACTGATCTTAACCACTATCTGGATGGGGATAATTGGATTTATAGATGACTATATCAAGATCTTTAAAAAGAACAAAAAAGGCCTAAAAGGACGATTCAAAATCTTAGGGCAGGTTGTGCTTGGACTTATGGTAGGAGCTACCCTCTTTTTTCATCCGGAGGTTACCATGAAGGAAAAGAACAAGTCTATAATTACAGAAAATTATGAGGTAAAGGATGTAGAAGGAAAAGAACATAAATCTACCAAAACCAACATTCCTTTTTTTAAAAACAATGAGTTAGACTATGCAGATTTTATTTCCTGGATTGGGGAAGGAGCTGAATCTTATGCCTGGTTGATCTTTATTCCCATCGTTATTTTTATTGTTACAGCAGTATCCAATGGAGCTAATCTTACGGATGGTATAGATGGCCTTGCAGCGGGAACCTCTGCTATTATAGTCCTTACCCTCGGCATTTTTGCATGGGTGTCTGGTAATATTATTTTCTCTAATTACCTCGATATTTTTTACATCCCAAGAGCTGGTGAACTGGTGGTCTTTATTTCTGCATTTGTAGGAGCTCTGGTTGGGTTCCTTTGGTATAATGCCTATCCCGCACAAGTATTCATGGGGGATACAGGCAGCTTAACAATAGGAGGTGTTATAGCAGTGATAGCAATCATTGTTCGCAAGGAATTGCTCATTCCGCTATTGTGTGGAATCTTCTTTGCTGAATCATTGTCAGTAATGCTTCAGGTTAGTTATTTCAAATTCACCAAACGAAAATATGGGGAAGGAAGGCGCATTTTTTTAATGTCGCCGCTTCACCACCATTATCAAAAGAAGGGGTATCACGAAAGTAAGATCGTTACCAGATTTTGGATCATTGGGATCCTTCTGGCGATTGTTACTATAGTAACCTTAAAAGTGAGGTAAATGAAGCGGTTAGTTATCCTGGGAGGAGGAGAAAGTGGTACAGGTACGGCCATCCTGGGGAAACAAAAAGGTTTTGAGGTCTTTGTCTCAGACAAAGGCGAGATTAAAGATAAATACAAAGACGTTCTTATACATTTTGGAATTGATTGGGAAGAAGGAGGTCATTCTAAGGAGAAGATCCTGAATGCCGACCTGGTAATGAAAAGCCCGGGAATCCCTGATAAGGTCCCAATGGTACAAGATCTGATAGCCAAAAAGATCCCGATAATATCGGAGATAGAATTTGCTGCCAGATATACAAAAGCTACCATTATTGGAATCACAGGAAGTAATGGGAAAACCACGACCACCATGTTAATACATCATATCCTGAAACAAGCAGGATATGCAGTTGGTATGGCCGGTAATATCGGAGACAGTTTTGCAAAGATGGTTGCAGAATGCTCTTATGAGTATTACGTATTAGAGATCAGCAGTTTTCAGCTAGATGGTATTACAAAGTTCAAACCGCATATTGGAATACTAACCAATATTACACCAGATCATTTGGACCGTTATGAGAATGATTTTCAGAAGTACATAGCCTCCAAATTCAGGATAGCGATGAACCAAACAAAGGAAGATAATTTCATTTATGACGCAGACGATGAAGTGATCGTTGACTATTTAAAGAAGCACCCAATACAAGCCAAATTGCTCCCCTTTTCTTTAGAAAAAGAAGGGGTACAAGGAACACATATAAAAGACAAACACTTTGTAATTAAGACAGAACAAGGAACTATGGAAATGAGATCAGATTCACTGGCATTAGAAGGAAAACACAACCTGAAGAACACTATGGCGGCCATCACGGCAGCAAAGCTGGTGGGGATTCGCAAGGAAGTGATCAGAGATAGTATTCAGAACTTTCAGGGTGCAGCTCACAGATTAGAAAAGGTATTGAAGATACACCATGTACAATATATCAACGATTCCAAAGCAACCAATGTCAATGCTACCTATTATGCGCTAGACAGTATGTCTACGCCCACGGTTTGGATTGTTGGAGGCCAGGACAAAGGGAATGATTACAAGGTGCTTATGCCTTTGGTGCGAGAAAAGGTTAAAGCCATCATTTGTTTGGGTATGGACAACACAAAACTGAGACATGCCTTTGTGAATGCTGTAGATATTTTTGTTGAAACCTATGCGATGAGCGAGGCGATTAAAGTTGCTTACAAGATTGCCGAACGCGGTGATACAGTCTTGCTTTCACCAGCCTGTGCCAGTTTCGATCTTTTTAAGAACTATGAGGATAGAGGTAATCAATTTAAAGAAGCAATAAAAAACTTATAGAATTTGAAATTCCTTCAACACATACAAGGCGATAAGGTTATTTGGGCAGTAGTGGCCCTACTGGCCTTATTCTCATTCCTTCCGGTCTATAGTGCCAGCAGTAATTTAGTGTATGTGGTAGGTAATGGTACCACCATGGGCCACCTAATGAAACATGGCTTGCTACTGTTCTTAGGTTTTGGAATCATTTACGGGATACATAAGATTCCGGCTCATTATTTTAAAGGACTGGCCATTATTGCCATGCCTGTGGTGATTGCACTTTTGGTCTATACCCTGGCTCAGGGAACTACCATTGAAGGTGCCAACGCCAGTAGGTGGATTCGTTTGCCTTTGGTTGGGATCACTTTTCAAACGTCTACCCTGGCTGCTGTTGTCTTAATGATATACATTGCCCGTTACCTCTCAAAAATAAAGGACAGGGCTATCACTTTTAAGGAAAGTTTTCTGCCATTATGGGCTCCGGTATTCTTAATTGTCGTACTGATATTACCTGCTAATTTTTCTACTGCGGCTATCCTGTTTTTTATGGTCCTGGTCTTGTGTTTTTTGGGCGGATACCCCTTGAAATATTTATCGGCCATGGTAGGATTCGGACTTATAGGCCTTCTCTTCTTTGTGTTGATTGCGAAAGCTGCACCCGACCTTTTCCCTAACAGAGTAGACACATGGCTCAGTAGAATTGAAAGTTTCTGGGATCCGGCAGATACGGAAGCCGATTATCAGATTGAGAAAGCAAAAATAGCCATTGCCAGTGGTGGTTTGGTGGGCAACGGAGCAGGAAAAAGTGTTATGAAAAACTTTTTGCCACAAAGCTCCTCAGATTTTATTTATGCCATCATTGTTGAGGAATATGGATTGATTGGAGGATTTGTACTGATGTTCTTTTATCTGTTGTTACTGTTTAGAATAGTAGTAGTGGCCAATGGCAGTGAATCCGTCTTTGGGAAACTACTGGTTGTAGGTGTAGGATTACCTATTGTTTTTCAAGCCTTAATTAATATGGCCGTAGCGGTAGAATTATTTCCTGTAACGGGACAGACCCTTCCTCTTATCAGTAGTGGAGGCACCTCTATTTGGATGACATGTTTGGCGATAGGAATAGTATTAAGTGCCAGTATAAAGAGAACAAAAGCCGGCATAGGAGAGCAGGAAATAGACGAGAATAACCCTTTAGAAGTCTTAAGTGGGCAATTATAGGTTTATACTCTCGGGAGGAGGCACAGGCGGTCATATTTATCCGGCCATCGCCATAGCGAATGAATTGAAACGAAGGTTTCCGGATGCGAAAATATTGTTTGTGGGTGCATCAGACCGGATGGAGATGGAAAAAGTGCCACAAGCAGGGTATGAAATAAAAGGATTATGGATCAGTGGATTACAACGAAGATTAACCTGGAAGAATCTGCTGTTTCCAATAAAAGTGATTAGTAGTTTGATACGAGCACGAAACATAGTCAGCACTTTTAAACCGCATGTAGCGATCGGTACAGGGGGCTTTGCCAGTGGACCAGTACTTCGCGTAGCATCACAAAAAGGAATTCCATGTCTATTGCAGGAGCAGAATTCGTATGCAGGAATGACCAACAAAATACTGGCCTCGAAAGTGAACAAAATTTGTGTTGCCTATGATGGAATGGATAAGTTCTTTCCAAAAGAAAAGACGGTAAAAACGGGAAATCCGGTGCGTGCTTCCTTAGTTCAATTACCTGAACAAAAAACTACATCCTTGGCTTATTTCGATCTAAATAAGGATAAGAAGACACTCTTGGTGCTTGGGGGCAGTTTAGGGGCAAGAAGGATCAATGAACTTATAGAAGAGCAATTACCAAATTTCAAGAAACTGGGCTTACAACTCATCTGGCAATGTGGCTCTTTATACTATGAACAATACAAGAAGTATGGATCAGAATTTGTTAAAGTGACAGGATATCTGAACCATATGGAACATGCATATAAAGTTGCTGATATTATTATTTCAAGATCAGGGGCAGGATCTGTATCTGAACTTTGTTTGGTTGGAAAGCCGGTTCTTTTTATTCCATCACCCAATGTGGCAGAAGATCATCAGACAAAAAATGCTCAGGCATTGGTGCGCGCTAATGCTGCGCTTATGATTCAGGAAAAAAATCTTGAAACAGAATTTAAACAGCGCTTTGAAGAACTCCTGGCTTCCAAAGAAAAGATGGATCAGCTAGGAAAAAATATAAAGGAGTTGGCCTTACCAGGAGCCACTGAACATATTGTAGATGAGATCGTACAACTAATACCGGAGGCAGATGAATAAGTCGCAATTCCATAAGGTATATTTTATTGGCATAGGAGGCATAGGAATGTCTGCTCTGGCCAGATACTATACCTTCCTTGGAAATGAAGTGGGTGGCTATGACAAAACCCAAACTCCATTAACCTCTGAATTGGAAGCGCTGGGAATAAAGATACATTACGAGGATAAGGTCTCACAAATTCCAAAATCTTTTCTTTTGCCAGAGGATACACTAGTTGTCTACACTCCTGCAGTGCCAACGGATCATACCGAGTGGAACTATTTTATCACCAACGGATTTACTATCAAAAAAAGGTCTGAAGTACTTGGGATGATTACCAAGGACACTTTTTGTTTTGCCATTGCAGGAACCCATGGTAAGACTACAACCTCTAGTATTTTGGCGCATCTTCTAAAAGAAACAGGGACACCGGTCACTGCTTTTTTAGGAGGTATTTCAGAAGATTTTAATAGTAACTTCTTATGGGAAGGAAATGAATTCTCAGTGGTAGAAGCAGACGAGTTCGATAGATCATTCCTACAGCTTTCACCAAATGTTGCCTGTATAACTTCTATGGATGCAGATCATTTAGACATTTATGGAGATAATGAAAGCCTGCAGGAATCCTTCAGGGCATTTGCATCCAAACTTAAACCAAATGGAAAGTTGTTTGTGCGAAATGGTTTGCCTATGCGGGGAATTACCTATGGAATAGAGGACGACTCAGATTATTGTATACGAAATATTAAAATTGAACATGGCACCTACATTTTTGATTTGGGAACTCCGGAAACTACCCTGAAAGGAGTTAAATTCAACAAACCCGGCCGGCATAATTTGCTCAATGGGCTAGTAGCTTTTGCGATGGCGATCCAAGCTGGACCCCCGCTGGATCGCCTTGCGGAGGCCCTGGAAACTTTTAAAGGAGTACAAAGGCGTTTTTCTTACAAGATTAAAGAGGAGCATTTAATTTTTATTGATGACTACGCTCACCATCCTGCGGAAATAGATGCAATATTCGAAGCTGTACAGGAGATGCACCCCAATAAAAAAGTCCTGACCGTGTTTCAACCTCATTTGTATTCGAGAACCCGAGATTTCGTAGAGGAATTTGCACGGAGTCTGTCCAGATTTGACAGTATCATACTGTTAGACATATATCCCGCTCGTGAAAAACCCCTGGCCGGGGTAACCTCACAATGGTTACTTGATATGATTAAAAATCCAATGAAAAAATTGATTTCAAAAAAAGAATTAGTAAAGGAGATCAAAGCACAAAACCCACAGGTATTGGTCACCCTGGGAGCAGGGGACATAGGCCTGGAGATAAACACAATCACAAAAGCACTGGAATATGAAAATTAATTGGAATTATTTTAAGGTAATTGCTCTAATATGCAGTATAACAGGACTATATGCTTTTTCTAACAAAAGAAGTCTTGAAAAACCTGTACAGAATTTGGAGATCATTTTTGAAGGAAATAACAATTTATACCTCTCTCAGGAAATGGTTAATAAATTGTTAATACAAAATTATGGAAGTGTCCTCAATGTGGAGAAAGAAAAATTAGTTTTGAATACTATAGAAAAGGTCATTGAGACCAATGAAATGGTAAAAAGTGCCCAAGTATATCTTACTATTGATGGTAGACTTACATCTAAGATTCTCCAAAGGCAACCCATAGGACGTGTAGAGGGAAGTACAAAATTTTACCTGGACGAGGATGGTAAATCTATGCCATTATCCAAGATGCACTCCGCCAGAGTGCCAATCATCACAGGAGAAATTACTGGGAAAAGTCTGGATGATGTATTTGAGATATTGAAGTATATAAACCAGGACGACTTTTTAAGAAAGAACATAATTGGTATTCATATTCAATCTGAAGAACGATACCAATTGAAATTTCGCGTGGAAGATTTTATTGTTGATCTGGGTGATGTAAAAGACCTGGAGGGCAAGTTTAAGAACTTCAAGGCATTTTATGCGAAAGCGATGAAAGATAAATCATTACGGGATTATGCCGTGGTAAGTTTAGAATTCGATAATCAGGTAGTGTGCACCAAAATATAATAACTATGGAACAAGATAATTATTCAGTAGGCCTAGATATTGGAACAACTAAAATTGTGGCCATTATTGGGAAGGAGAACGAGTACGGTAAGATAGAAGTACTTGGTATAGGTCGTTCCAAAAGTTTAGGGGTACATAGGGGTGTTGTTAATAATATTACTCAAACAATCAAATCTATTCAGCAGGCTGTGGAACAGGCTGAGGCCAATTCGGGCTTAAAAATAGGATCTGTTGTAGTGGGCATAGCCGGGCAACATATCCGCAGTTTACAGCATAGTGATTATATCACCAGGCCTAATTCGGAAGAAGTGATCAATGAGGACGATCTGGAAAAACTTTGTAATCAGGTATACAAGCTAGTGATGTTACCGGGGGAAGAGATCATTCATGTGCTGCCTCAGGAGTACAAGGTAGACGGCCAGGCTGAAATAAAGCAACCCATTGGGATGTATGGTGGGAGACTGGAAGCCAATTTTCACGTGGTAGTAGGACAAGTGTCCTCCATAAAAAATATAGGCCGATGTATAAAAAGTGCCGGCCTTGACCTTTACAATATAACACTTGAGCCTCTTGCCTCCTCAGAAGCTGTGCTCAGTCAGGAAGAGAAAGAAGCCGGAGTAGCCTTAATAGATATAGGTGGAGGTACTACAGACCTCGCCATATTTAAGGATGGAATAATTAGACATACCGCCGTGATTCCTTTTGGCGGGAATGTTATTACAGAGGATATTAAGGAAGGGTGCTCTATTATTGAAAAGCAGGCGGAATTATTAAAGATAAAATTCGGTTCAGCATGGCCGGGTGAGAATAAGGATAATGAAATCGTATCCATCCCCGGACTTAGAGGAAGGGAGCCAAAGGAGATCACTTTAAAGAATCTCTCCAAGATCATTCACGCTCGTGTAGTGGAAATTGTGGAGCAGGTCTATGTGGAGATCAAAAACTACGGACACGATGATCAAAAGAAAATGCTTATCGCCGGAATTGTCCTTACAGGTGGCGGTAGCCAACTAAAACATCTGAAACAATTAGTAGAATACATTACCGGAATGGATACCAGGATAGGTTATCCCAACGAACATTTGGCCGGAGACTCTGATGCGGAAATTGCAAGTCCGCTATATGCCACTGCGGTTGGACTTTTGATGAATGCAGTAGAAAATAAGGACAAACGCAGATTAAAGACGCTGGAAGAAGAAAAAGAGCGGGAAATGGTTCTGGAGGGTCATGAAAACATGAATACATCCTCTGCTTCAAAAAGAGAACGAAAATCAGTTTTTGACCGATGGTCCGAAAAACTCAAGGATTTCTTAGATAACGCAGAATAAATACAAAGTATAGCACATTAACCAGTAACAAGAACAACATGAGCAAGAACACCGAATTTGAAAGTATTTCCTTTGACCTCCCCAAGAATCAAAGTAATGTAATAAAAGTGATCGGCGTTGGAGGCGGTGGTAGCAATGCCATTAATTATATGTTCCAGGCGGGAATCAACGGAGTAGATTTTGTTATCTGCAATACAGATTCCCAGGCACTTCAAAATAGTGCAGTACCCAATAAAATTCAACTAGGAGTTTCCCTTACAGAAGGCTTAGGGGCCGGTGCAAATCCCGAAGTAGGGGAGCAGGCTGCCATAGAGAGTATGGAAGATATTAAAACCATGCTCGACACAACTACAAAAATGGTCTTTATCACAGCCGGAATGGGTGGGGGCACTGGTACTGGTGCAGCTCCTGTCATTGCCAAACTGGCTAAGGAAATGGACATTCTCACCGTAGGAATTATAACCATGCCTTTTCAGTTTGAAGGTAAAATGAGATGCCAGCAGGCTCAAAAAGGTATAGAACGTTTACGAGATCATGTAGATTCCCTGATAATTATAAATAATAACAAGCTTAGAGAGGTTTACGGTAATTTGGGGTTCAAAGCCGGATTCTCTAAAGCAGATGAAGTGCTGGCTACTGCTGCCAGGGGGATTGCAGAAGTAATTACTCATCACTATACACAAAATATAGATTTACGAGATGCCAAGACGGTTCTTTCAAATAGTGGTACTGCCATTATGGGATCTTCTATGGCCTCGGGTACTTCAAGGGCTACAGAAGCAATTATGACGGCTCTTGATTCTCCTTTATTAAATGATAACAAGATCACTGGTGCAAAGAATGTATTGTTACTGATCGTTTCAGGGACTAAAGAGATCACAATTGATGAGATAGGAGAGATCAATGATCATATTCAAATTGAAGCCGGTCATGGAGCCAATATCATAATGGGAGTTGGCGAAGATGAGACCCTGGGAGATGCTATTGCCGTCACTGTGATTGCAACGGGATTTAATGTAGATCAGCAAGATGAGATCGTCAATACTGAATCTAAAAAGATCATTCATACCCTTGAGGATGACCAAAAAGCTGTACAGAACCTAACGGAAGCTCCTGTGGTAGTGCATGAGCTGGACGAAGAAGAGGAAGACCTTGAGCCAATAGTGAAACACACTTTGGAGATAGAAGAAGAAATGGATCTGATCCCTACTACAAATTTTATTCGAAATTTTAACGTATTCTATGACGAGGTAGTGGCTACTGAGATAAACGAGAATGATTTTGTGATCGTTGATTCCAAAGAGGCTCTTTTCGATATAGAAGTCGTAGATCCTGAAACCGTAACAGCTGCGGATGACAAGAAAGAGCAAATCGCATTTAGTTTCGATCTGCCAATTGTTGATAATAGCGAAGTGGAAGATGAGGAAGATGAAAAAGAACACGTTATTACCTTTAGCTTGGATGAGGAGATCAATGACATGGATGTCAACGAACATATAGAAGTGATCCCTGTATTGGAATACAGCAAAGAAGGTGAAACCCGTTACAGTTTAGACGACTATATGGAACTTGAGTCGCAATTAACAGGTGCCCGTTCTAAAGCAGAAGATTATGATCCAAAGATTGTAGAAGAGGAGCTTGTTTTTGAGCAGAAAACGATAAGTGCCTTTGAACAAGCGAGCGGGAGTGGAGATCAGGGGGAAGTAGATCCCATGAGCTCACCTATTGAAGAATTACTAAAGGCAAGAGCTGATGAAAGAAGGCGAAAATTAAAAGATTTTAATTACAAATTCCAAAACAGTATTAGCCATATCGAAGAAATAGAGAAAGAACCGGCATACAAGCGTCAGGGCGTTAATTTGAATGAGAACCCAAAGGATGGGAAGGTGTCCAGAACGTCTTTAGGGGAAGATAGTAATGATGATATACAATTACGTTCTAACAATTCTTTTTTGCATGACAATGTAGATTAGTTAGTTTTTTTTACGCTTATTTTAACCTAGCCAGAACCCGATATGATCCCCATCATTTCGGGTTTATTTTTTTATCTTCGTATGTTTAAAATTAGAAGCTATGAGCTTACAGGAAAAAGTAATGCAAGAAATGAAATCTGCTATGAAGGCCAAGGATGCCGTGGCATTAGAATCGCTACGTGCAATCAAATCAGCGTTGTTATTGGCACAAACCGATAAAGGTGGAAGCACCACTTTATCTGAAGAGGACGAAGTAAAAATGGTACAACGATTAGTAAAGCAGCGAAAAGACAGCGCTGCCATTTATATTGATCAGGGCAGGCAAGATCTGGCTGAAACAGAATTATCACAGATTGCAATAATTGAAAAATTCTTACCAGAACAGCTCAGTGAAGAAGCTGTTGAAAAAGTTGTGCTGGCAACTATCAACAAAGTAGGAGCAAATGGGATGAAAGATATGGGGAAGGTTATGGGCCTTGTAAGCAAAGAGCTTGCTGGTCAGGCAGATGGAAAGACCATATCGAATATTGTGCGCAAGCACCTTAATTAGCTAGCCGCTAATGAAATCTTCTGAACTCAAGTCTCTGCTAGAAACCTCTATTCTACGAACAGAAAAACGTATTGCTCAGTATAAAAGTTTATCTGGTCCTGTAGCTCCTGATAATGCCATAGGACGGGTTTCGAGGATGGACGCCATCAATAATAGAGGGGTTATGGAAGCTGCTTTACGCAAATCAGAAGAACAGTTGAAAGGGTTGAAACGGAATTTATCCAAAATTGGGACGGATGACTTTGGGAAGTGCACCAAATGCGGCAATAGGATTCCTTTTGAGCGCATTTTATTGGCACCAGAAAGTTCTTTTTGCGTAAATTGCGCTCGCTAAGAAACCGAATACAACATGGCTGCGTAGTTCAACTGGATAGAATATCAGATTTCGGCTCTGAGGGTTGGGGGTTCGAATCCCTCCGCGGTCACACATAAACCAAAAAAAGAGTAGAAGACGAGCGAGTTTCAAAAAGAAGCTCGCTTCTTTTTTGAAGTAAAGCGAAGTCTTCTTTTTTTGGTTTTCAACGCGCCTGCCGACCTTTGGTGCGGAGCGTTGAGGGATTGTCGTACTGAGGTACGGTAATCCCTAATGGGAGTTTGAAAATATGATTACTAAGCCGGAACTGAACGTTTTTTGACGATGTGGTCCATAATGATCTTCGCATGGATACGAGAGTTCTCAATAAACCATTTGTGCGTTTCCATACCACCACAGATAACCCCTGCCAGATACAAACCGGTAATATTAGTTTCCATAGTATCTTCATTGTATGCAGGCAATCGTTTTTTATCGTCAGATAGGTGAATTCCCAAAGCTTCCAGAAAATGGAAATTGGGTTTGTATCCGGTAAGTGCCAGTACAAAGTCGTTTTCAATTTGCCGAGCTCCATCAGGTGTATTGAGAATCAATTCCTTTTCCCGTATTTCAGAGACCGTAGTATTGTAATAGGCCTTGATACTTCCTTCATTAATTCTGTTTATAATATCGGGACGTACCCAGTATTTAACACGTTGTCCTACCTCTGGTCCTCTGATGATCATACTTACCTCAGCCCCTTTACGCCAACATTCAAGAGCAGCATCAACAGCTGAATTGCTGGCGCCTATTACTGCCAATTTCTGACTGGCATAAAAATGAGGATCCTTGTAATAATGAGATACCTTTGCCAGATCTTCACCTGGAACATTCAATTTATTTGGAAGATCGTAAAAGCCGGTAGCTATGATAACGTTCTTTGCTTTGTATACTTGTTTCTCTGTTTCTAAATTAAAAACATCTTCTTTCTTTTTAATGGAAGTAACTTTTTCAAAAAGATGAATATTTAAATTATTGGAAGTAACGATCCTTCGATAATACTCAAGTGCTTCATTTCGCTTGGGTTTGGCCTCTTTGCTGATAAAGGGAATTTCATCTATTTCTAATTTTTCTGAAGATGAAAAGAACTGCATATTCACAGGATAATTAAAAAGAGAATTTACAATAGGTCCCTTTTCTAGTATTAGGTAGCTTATTCCTTTTTTCTGGGCTTCCAGGCCGCAAGCTATCCCAATTGGTCCGCCTCCCACCACGATCAGGTCTAATTCCTTTATCATTTATTAATTCTTAGTCTACTTTCGCAATTATTCATAACAAAACTAGGCATTAAATAATAAAATACCTGAAAATCCAACGGTTTGCTAAACCTGACATTTATCATTCTTTCAGGCAATAAAGAATCGGATATTTAAGATATCAATTTAAAAGAATAGTATCATGACAATTACAATAGATATACCCGTATCAACCATCATGACCAAAAATATTATTTCTGTTGATGTCAAAGATGGTTTGGCCAAAGCAGAACATTTGTTCAAAAAGCACAAAATACGGCATATGCCCGTTACAGACCACAAAAAGATCGTGGGCATGCTCAGTATGAATGATATACTTCGAATTAGCTTTGCTGATGGAGCCTATCGTGAGGAAGGGGATATAAAGTCTGATATCTACGAGATGTTTAGCATAAATCACCTTATGGTTCGCACTCCTGAAACCGTCAGCCCAAAAAACACAGTAAGGGAGGTAACCTCCTTACTTACCAAACGGAAGTTTCATGCCCTTCCCGTAGTAGATGAGGAGGATATCGTAGGAATGGTAACCACAACCGATCTATTGAAATATTACCTGTCTATGTTTTAGGAAATAACAGTATGCGCTAGTTCAGCGATGGTTGCCGTGGGGTTCTTCGACTTAAATACGTAGCTCCCTGCCA
>CAWCNT010000033.1:0-48226 GCA_963796935.1 uncultured Flavobacteriaceae bacterium | reverse complement strand
ATTAATAATTGAAAAAACTATTGCTAAGTCGTTCTAGGTGTGTTAACTTTGTTATGAACGCATTGATATTTGCCCATGAGCGAATTGGTTGAGATAGTTGATTCTCTTGAAAATAAGATTAGCAAGTTATTACACAAGTTAGAATTGCTCAATCAGGCAAAAGGAAGACTGGAAGATGAATTGGTACAGCTAAAAGCGGACCAGGAAATCACAAGGAATTCTGTATTAGAATGGGAGGAGAAATACGAATCCCTGAAACTGGCAAGTACAATGTTGGGCAGTGAAACAAATAAAACAGAAGCCAAGCTCAAAATAAATACATTGGTCAGAGAGTTAGATCATTGCATCGCACAGCTCGCTGAATAATGGACTCAAAATATGGCCGAGAAGCTAAAAATAAAGCTATCTATTGCAGACAGGGTATATCCACTGACAATAGACCCAAGTCAGGAAGAAGGCTTGAGGAAAGCAGCAAAGAATATTGAGCAACTCGCCAAAAAATTTGAGCAAAATTATGCCGTAAGAGATAAACAGGATGTACTGGCCATGTGTGCCTTGCAGTTTGCCTCTAAGATTGAACAAGGCGGCTTAGATAAAATGGAAGATACCAAAGATGTTGTGGAGCGCTTAACCGCTCTAGATGAATTGGTAAACGCCAAGCTTAGCTTAAAATAAGTTCTTTAACATATATCAAAGTTATTGCCCACATTGGTATTTAATTTTTGACAAACTCAACATTAATTTTTTTGAAAAGGGTGAGTTTAGATTGTAAAAGCAGGCCTTCTAGAAAGGATCCTTGAGCAGTCTGTTAGCCCTAAACCTGTTCATAGGAGTTTGTACAAAACTTCCATCAATGTGGGCTTTTTTTATTCCCCGAAGTACTGAATTTAATCGGGATTGAATAAAACAACCGGTGAAGAATTTATTTTTGAAACGATCAAAAAGAACTCTTCAAGACAAGTGTACAAATGGGCTATGCCCATTATAAATCTAAACATACTCATGGATACTACAACAATACTAATCGCTGGGGCCATAGGATTGCTAATAGGCTTTATAATTGCTAAATTCCTTGAAAAGGGAAAGGCTTCCAAAACGTTGGCGAATGCAAAAAAGGAAGCAGCGATGCTTTTAAAAAATGCTGAAAAAGACGGCGAGAATATTAAGAAAGACAAGATCTTTCAGGCAAAAGAAAAGTTTCTGGAATTAAAAGCGGAGCATGAAAAAGTGATTATCAATAAGGATAAGAAAATTTCAGAATCCGAAAAACGTACCCGGGATAAAGAGTCGCAGGTCAGCAGTGAACTGGCAAGGAACAAAAAGCTCAATGACCAGCTCGAAAGTAAGATCAAAGATCTGGATCACAAGGTCGAAATATATGATAAAAAGCAGGCTGAACTGGAAAAATTGCATAAAAACCAGGTACAGCAATTAGAAGTAATTTCCGGACTTTCTGCCGAAGACGCTACCAATCAACTCCTGGAATCACTGAAAGAGACAGCCAAAAACGACGCCATGGTCTATATGCAGACCACGCTGGAAGAGGCAAAACTTACTGCTCAACAGGAGGCAAAGAAAATAGTCATCAACACCATACAGCGTATAGGTACTGAAGAAGCCGTTGAAAATTGCGTATCTGTC
This sequence comes from uncultured Flavobacteriaceae bacterium, assembly GCA_963796935.1. Classification (GTDB taxonomy): domain Bacteria; phylum Bacteroidota; class Bacteroidia; order Flavobacteriales; family Flavobacteriaceae; genus Muriicola. The sequence goes on along the minus strand of CAWCNT010000033.1, from coordinate 46,585 downwards.
TTCAACCTGGAATCTGATGATGTGAAAGGGAGGATCATAGGTCGTGAAGGAAGAAACATTAGAGCTATTGAAGCTGCAACCGGTGTAGAGATCATTGTAGATGATACCCCGGAAGCTATTATTCTTTCCTGTTTTGATTCAGTACGCAGGGAAGTAGCCAGGCTCTCACTTCACAAATTGGTAACAGATGGAAGAATACATCCGGCGCGTATAGAGGAAGTGGTACGTAAGACTGAAAAACAGATAGAACAGGAGATCGTTGAAATTGGGAAAAGAACCGTTATTGATCTTGGTATTCATGGGTTACATCCTGAATTGATAAAGGCAGTAGGAAGAATGAAATATCGCTCTTCTTACGGGCAAAATTTATTACAGCATTCACGGGAAGTTGCAAAACTCTGTGGTGTTATGGCAGCAGAATTAGGATTGAATCCAAAATTAGCAAAAAGAGCCGGACTCCTTCACGATATAGGAAAAGTACCAAATACCGAAACCGAAGTAGAAATCCCACATGCCATCCTAGGGATGCAATGGGCAGAGAAGTACGGCGAGAAACCAGATGTGTGCAATGCTATTGGGGCTCACCATGATGAGATAGAAATGAAGACGCTTATCTCTCCAATTATTCAGGTGTGTGATGCCATTAGCGGAGCCAGACCAGGAGCCAGAAGACAGGTGCTCGATTCTTACATACAGCGACTCAAGGATCTTGAAGATATTGCCTTTGGATTTGGTGGGGTTCAAAAAGCCTACGCCATCCAGGCAGGAAGAGAGCTAAGGGTTATAGTGGAGAGCGAAAAAGTAAGTGATGAAAAAGCCGCACAACTATCCTTTGAGATCTCACAAAAGATACAGACAGATATGACGTATCCAGGGCAGGTCAAAGTTACCGTGATCAGGGAAACTCGTTCTGTGAACGTTGCAAAATAATTAGGGGTTAAGAAAGAATTTCAAAAAGCCAACGTAAGAGATTTAGTATTCTTTTTTTGCAAGGTTCCATAGTCCCAATACAGGACCTATTGCCAGTAGGGTGTACATTAAAGTAGGGGAAAAATTAAGCTGTGCGTAATTTAATAACTGAATACTAAAAATAGTGATAGCAAACCCAATGCAATTCACTAGGATGAGGGCAGAACCTTTTAAAACACTATCTGCATTGTTAGCAACCATGGTAGAGAACAATGGTGAATCTGCTATGACTACCATACCCCAGAATAGCAATAAGCTAAGGAATAGTATCTCGTAGTGGATATAAAAAAAGAAAGGAGATAATAGGCAGCAAAGGCATGAGAGCAAAAGTGCCCAGAATGCCGTTTTTTTTACACCAATCCTTTGTGATAAATAACCACCTATTACGCAGCCAATACTTCCAATTCCAATGATAAGAAAGGACCATAAAGAAATATTAATTTCCTTCCCATACAGATCCTGGTATGTCTTTAATAAAACGGGAACAAAGGCCCAAAAAGCGTATAGCTCCCACATATGACCGAAGTATCCTATAGCTGCAGTTTTTAGTTTACGATTTTTGAATACCGTAAAATATTGCCATTAGTTTTAATGGGTTTCCCTTCTTGCGAAAGGGCCCGTCTGGAACCAAAAGAAGAATTATCAAGCCCCCTGTAAAAGCCAGGCTGCTGGTTGCTGCAATAACCCAAACCCAATTGCTAAATAAACTACTGCTCTTTAACAAATGTGGTAAAGCAGTGCCCAGTACCAGAGCACCTACAAGAAATGAAAGCGATTTTCCAAGACCTTTTTCATAATAGTCGGCCGCAATTTTCATGCCCACCGGATAAATTCCCGCCAGAAAAAATCCGGTGAGATATCGGGCAATCAGTAAGGTCCAAAACGTATTTCCCTCCCATAATAAACTTAGATTAAAGATCCCTCCAATTAAGGCTGAAAAGAAGAATACGCGCGAAGGGGAGTAGCGGTCAGCTATGGTGAAAAGCGCAAATAAAAGAGTACCGCTAATAAATCCTAACTGTACTGCGGAGGTGAGATGTCCCAGAGCCTGCACACTTAGATCAAAATTGGCCCTAAGGTCATCTAAAACACCATTTCCTGCAAACCACAAAGAGATACAGCAGAATTGTGAAATAACGATTATTGCTAGAATCCATTTTGGATTTTTCATAATCAACCAAAAGTTTAAATGATCTCAAAGGGAATTAATCTAACTAAAGGACCACATCAAGTTGTCGGCCTTCTTCGCCTGCTTTACGGTCCATTTCACTTCCAACTGCAAGACCAATCCCAATGCCTATGGCAATTCCGGCCCCCAGCATCCCATAATTATTGACACCTGCACTAAGCGCAATCCCTATAGGAACTCCAAAAACTACCATTCCCATGGCCATCCATAATGTCCGATAATAGTTCTTAGGGACGATCTTCAGTTCTTTTTCCAGGAATTTAAGAATTGAATTTTGAGTCTTTCGCAACGAAGAGGATAGTTGCTTGTCTTTATCTGAAATAGCATTTAAGGACTCCATTTTTTCATTTAGGGAAGCAACTATTTCAGGTGTAAGTTCCCTTTTTCTTAGTTCATCTATCAGTTTTTTAAACTTGGCATATTTCCTGGCTAATTTCTTTTGATCTTCTATTCCTTTTCTTGTGGGAACAGGATTAATTTTTATACTGGTCATACTTTAAAGATAACCAATTATTCAAAATGCTTTTATTTAATAGACAATACATAAAGCTTTTTTAGAGTTGGCAGATGTTGTTAATTGCTCCAACATAAAATGAGCTACATCGGCTCTTGAGATCATGAGTGTTAAAATATAGCTGCCTAATTTTTCACCAACCCGGTAACGGGTTCTTTTCTTGCCATTGGTCAATTGTCCTGGCCGCACTATGGTCCAGTCTATAGTGCTTTCCATGATCAACCGTTCTTGTTTGGCCTTATCACGAAAGTAAAAGAAGACTATGAATGGGATCACAAAAAGTGTATAGTACAGCCCCAATTTAAAACGGTTGTCATTGATCCCCATGGAAGTAATACAAATAAAGCGGGAAACCTTATCCGTTTTCATCGCTTGCAATATGTTTTCCGTCCCCTGGGATAGGATATGGCTGGGGCCTAAAAATCGTTTATGACCCAAGGCAGACAAGACAGCATCCTTTTCCTTAAAAACACCTTCGAGATCTGCAGTATTTAATACATTCCCCTGTACCACCTTTAGATTGGGGTGTTGTATTTTCACTTTTTTGGGATTCCGCACCAGGGCGGTGATATGATGCCCGGCTTCGAGGCCTTGTTTAAGTAATTCCTTTCCAGTTTTTCCTGTACCCCCAATGATGGCTAGTTTCATCTATACCTATTTTGAATCACAAGAGTATACAGAATTACTGAATATCAGATTTTTATAATGCTCAGTTGTTGAAATATGGTTCTGAGTTGGTGCAGAAAGGGTGTAATAGTTATGTTCGTTTATTTGAACTTCAAAAACAGTCAAGTATATTTAACAATCGAACAGTCTATAATTATTAGAGTGTTTACACTTTGCCATAAACCGGTACAATATAATTCCCGTTTAGAAATCGCTTTGGATCTATTTGGCTTTGAAGTACAATCCCACTATAATTTGATTCGAGCATTAGTTGTGCAGACTGAAGCAAAGGCGCTGCCGTGGCTGTTTGGATAGCCCGCAATTGATGTTTTCCAACTGTTTGTGGTTGTATTCGTTTGGCAATCTCTCGCCTGTACAAAGTCCCTTTTGTATCCTTACCCTCCACAGCTGCATACAAAATGATCTTGTCGTCTTCGATGTGTGGAATCAATGCTTCCATTTTGTGCTGTAAGGCAGCAATATCCTCAAGCGTATTTCCCAAACCAACAAGTTGTTCTTCTACCCATGCATAATGACCGGGATACCGCAAGGTCTTGTAGTCGAGGAATCCCACTTTTGTGGCCAAGGCATCCGGCAGGTCGGCTGCACCTCCGGAAGTAAGGTCCTCTTCATAGGCAATGCCATCGATAATTATAAGGGCTCTTTCTGACAAAGAAGGAAGTCTAGTTTTTTTATAATCCCGAAGCACCACGGTATCTTTTAGGTATTCGGTAGCTACCCCGACCGGACTCCAGGTGAATCCATAATAATGTGGAGCAACAGCATGGTCTGTCAGGGCACCAACTTTAAACTCCAGCTTATCTACCTTGTCAACTTCAAAATCACTGCAAAATTGTTGGAAAAGCTGGTTAGCGAGGATATTGATATAGCCGGGTGCAAGACCGGTTTGAAGCACGAACCCAGTTGAAGCATTCTTTGCCAATGCAATTATTTCATTGGTTTCTGCGACATACTCGGTCAGGTTTGCATAGTGCAGGTGAAAGTCTTTAGCCAGCTTGGCTATTTTAGGGGCCAGGCTACCAGGGAGACAGTCCAGGAGAATATCACTCTTGTCCAGGATTTCTTTCATCTCTGCCGTAATTCCTTCCTCAGGAAGATGAAATGCCGTTATGGAACAAGGTTTGGATGTTCCCTCCTCAATCCAACTGGCCACCTTTTGTGCTTTCGAAAGTGTTCGGTTTCCGATAAAAATGGTTGGCGGCACTTCACTCCATTCCATAAGGAGCAGACCAGCTGCTTCGGCAATACCGCCGGCCCCCGCAATAATAATGTTGTAATGCTTGTTCATTGCAGAGTTATTACTTTTTTTTCAATCTATATATTCCTTTAAATTTCCATGAATAAAATAGTCCCATCCTCCAATACAGCTCTCTCGTTTAAATTCAGGAATATCTTCGGGGAAATCTTCCTGGACAAGGACGGTTAGCTTTAAAGCAGAACCATCGTTTTTTTTCATGACCTCAAAGGTTGAAGTAGAAACTCCGGGATATTCCAGGAAACGCCAGCTATAAGTGATTTTCTTTTCGGGAATCACTTCCAGAACTTCCCATTGGTGTGTAAAAGTTCTATTTTCTGAGTGTACTTTGAATGAAGTTTTAAAACCAACCACTGGTTGAAAATCATCTAGTACCTCAAAGTACCATTTCTTCATTTCGTTGATGTTTGTAAGTGCTTTCCATAGATCATGTGCACTTTTTTGAAAGTTGGCTTCAACAACAATAGGTGGATCTGTTTTTTTCATAGACTCTTCGTTTTAGGAACATTTGACCTTAAGATCATTCATGGTCGTATATACTTGGCAACGCAAAGAGGTTATCTTGGGAGGTATTAAGGGTCTCAACAATACGGGATAAATTTTCCTTGGTGGGCGAAAAATCAACGTATTTATCTATAATGGCTCTGTTCTTATAGATGATGATGGTATTTTTTACATCCGGATTTATTTTGTTGAGAACTACTTCACTTTTCTTATCAGAGAAAGAAGGAACAAAGGTGAGGGCCGTATACTGCAGGTTTAATTCCTTGCCGAGCGCCTCCAATTCATTTTGGCGGGTTTCCTGGCTATAATCCTTTTCATTCCCGTATACGAAATATGCTTTTAAATAGGCTTTTCTTCGTTCACTTTCAAATTCGAGGAATTGCAACCAGGATTTAATGTCTTCCCAATTGGGATTATTCCCTACAAAATAAACGATACCATTGTAGCGTCCATATTTACAAACAGGACAGGTTTTTGTTCCCTTGTCAGGGCCATAAGCATGATAGGGGGTAAAGGAGGGATTATCCTCTCCAATGGAAAGTCCGGAGTTCAATTCAGTAGTATTAGTTGCAGGATAGTCCGGGATATTCAATCCCAACACTATGTCGTGTTCAGCTACTTGTGTGTCTCCGTCTACCAGCAATCGCAGCACTCCACTACCTCCTCTATTATCCTTTGATCTGCGTACTGCTCCTGTCAATAGTTTGTCATCATCAAAAACCAGTTCGTCAATATAGTATTCATCCGCAATGTTTGGCTCCTTTACGGACAAGTGAATATGAGCCGGTTCGTTATTGTTGGGATAGGGGGCAGGCCGTACCGTATAGATATCATATTTTCCGTCTTTATTGGTCTTTACCCATCCTCTTAAATGGCCATGCCTTCTGGCTCTTGGATCCATCCCTTTTTTTGGAGTATAATATCCGTTAGCATCGGTTTGCCAATAATAGATAATGATATCCGAAGCGGGCTTTTTACCCCCAAACTGATATACTTTTCCAGTGACATGAAGCTTTTGACCCCCGCTTTGCCATCCTGCACTGGTGTCAATTGCTGTTAACAGAGCGGGCATATCAACATACATTAGTTCACAGCCATCGCAACCGCCTCCAACGATTTGGTTTACGGATGAGGTAGAAGATTGCTGTGATGCAGATTTGGTTTGTCCATTACAAGAATTCAACACCCATGAGAAGAGTAGAAATAAAAAGAGATGTTGTTTTTTTAAAGACCACATAATAGATTTCATATCTAGTGAAAATTAAAATTTCTTACAACCACTTATTTCGTTTAAAATAATATAACATACCCACAGCCACAATGACCATAACACCAAGCATTATAAAATAGCTGTATTGGTAATGCAGTTCCGGTAAGACATCAAAGTTAGTACCATAGATCCCTGCAATAAATGTAAGAGGAATAAAGATGACCGAAAACACCGTAAGGAATTTCATTACATCGTTTAATTTGCTGCTAATAGTGGTGTGGTAAATATTCAATTGATCGGATAAGATCTCCCGGTAACTGTCCGATACTTCGTTGGCCTGACTGATATTATCTTCCAGTTCTTTAAAATGTACGTAGGAAGATTCATTGATAAATTCCGATTCCATTTTGGCCAGGACAAAGATCATTTCCTTAGCGGGTTTAATGCTTTTCCGCAGGAAATTCAGTTCACGCTTATATTTATTGATCTCATTGATGACTACTTCATTTGGATTTATAAGCAGATTGTCTTCCAGGGTCTCTATTTTTTCTCCAAGTACACTCAACACGTATAAATAATTATCAATTACAATATCGAGTAGAGCAAAGGCCAGATAATCTGTACCCCCGTTTCTTATTCTTTTTTTCTGTTTACGAATGCGTTCCCGCACAGGTTCAAAAACATCACCTCTCTTTTCCTGGAATGAGATTAAGACAGATTCTGTTAGGATCAAGCTGAGATTTTCCACAATGATCTGGCCTGTATCTTCATTTTGCTGCATCATTTTGATGGTGATCAAAATACAATTGTCGTATTCCAAAACGCGCGGTCTGGCCTGTGTTTGCATCACTTCCGCCAGTACCAAGGTATCCAGATCAAAAGTTTCTGCTATCTCCTTCATGATTGCTGCATTGTGCAGACCATCAACGTTAAGCCAGGTAACGGTATTTTTTTCCTTGTATTTTAGAACATCCTGAACGATTTTTAAGGCGTCTTCTTCCAGTGTTTCTTCATCAAAATCTATGATGCGTAGAAGTACCTCATTGATCTTCTTTCTGCCTCGGAACAGAAGTTCATCCGGGGACAAGCCAATTTCCTGTTTTTTTTTCTTGATGAATCTAGCCATGGTCATACAGTTTGTTTTAAAATGCCAATGGATTAATTTGACACCAATAAGCTACGAATTTTTTTTATTGATTTTATTCTAAATTCTATGTCAGCATTTTCTCAACTCATTGAAACACCAAACAAATGTCCTATATAAGCTGTAATTCCCATGGCAACTGTGCCCCAAAAAGTAATTCTTAAAACGGCCTTTTTAACACTAGATCCTCCGGCTTTGGCAGCTACGGCCCCAAGGATAGTTAAAAAGAGCGTCGCCAAAACATATTGCCAATAGATCATGGGTTTAACCGGAACAAACAAGGCGGCCAATACAGGCAGGATCCCGCCAAAAATAAAGGCGGCCCCAGAAGCAAAGGCGGCTTGCAATGGCCGTGCCCTGGTAATGCTGTTTATACCCAACTCATCTCTGGCATGGGCTCCAAGAGCATCATATTCTGTGAGTTGCCTGGCTACTTCCAAGGAAAGTTCGGGTGTTAGACCCCGATCTTCATAGATATCTGCAAGTTCCTTTAATTCTGCCTCTGGCATTTCAATCAGTTCTTTTTTTTCCCTTTCGAGATCGGATGTTTCAATATCTGTCTGTGAACTTACAGATACGTATTCACCGGCTGCCATGGATAGAGCTCCTGCTACCAGTCCGGCCACCCCGGCCAAAACAATTGGTTCTCTTGTTGTAGAAGCAGCGGCTACCCCAATGATAATACTCGCTGTAGAAAGGATTCCATCGTTAGCGCCTAAAATAGAAGCTCGTAACCAACCACTCCGAATGAGATAATGCTCTTCTTTTTTCATTGTTCTTTTAATTAGGCGTTAAATTCTTGTTTTGTATTTAGCCATTATTTTTTATTTAATAAGGTACTATCTACAGGGACATTTTGTTTGCCCCTCGCATTTAATTTCTCGGCCAATGCGATCCAAAAAGGACTAATGCAAATCGTTAGTGAGATCAGAGAGATCGTAAAATCGTAGGCGTATTGCGAAAGAATACTCAGATTAGAAGCTGTGATACATATCAAAAAACTCAATTCCCCGATCTGGGCTAACATTGCACCACCAAAAATGGCATCTTTCCATGAATTACTGTAGGTTTTTAAAATGAGGGTGTTTATAAACTGATTTAGCACATACACAGCTGCCAGAACAAGGCTCAAAGGAACAAGATTATTTAATAAAAAATCTGTATTTATCTGTGCCCCAATACTGATAAAAAATATGGCTACAAAAAGGATCCTGAAAGAATGAATGGCATCATGGATCCACCTGGTGGCCTTACCCGCATGCATCACCAGGCCTCCGACAAAAGCTCCAAGCGCCTCTGAAATACCAAATAAACCGGCGATCATAGCTCCTGCAAAACAAAAGAACAAGGCCAGGAATACTTGCAGTTCATGATCTTTTTTTATGGTCTTTTTAAAGGGTAGCCAGGTAATTTCTTTTTTGATATAAATATATATAATAGCCGATATTATCAGTATACCCCCTATGATTTTCAGCATCACAGAATTGAAAGAGGTATCCTCTCCTCCTACGATAGAAATGATGATAATAATAGGAGCGATAGCTATATCCTGAGCCAGAAGAATGCTGGAAACGTTCTGCCCTATTTTCTTATCGAGCAGTTTTTTTTCCTCAAGTAATTTAAAGATTACGGCAGAACTGGAGAGCGCGATAACAAATCCTATGACAATAATCCTGGTAGTATTCCAATCAAACAGTACTCCTATTACCCAAACACTGCCAATGCTCAAAAGGAATTGACCAAGGGTTCCAAATAAAGCAAGTTTCCAATTTCCGATAAAGGAAGAGAGGTCTATTTCCATCCCTATAAAGAAGAACAGAAGAATTATCCCTAATTCACCAATATATCGCATATTCGTCTCATCCCCAATCAAGTCAAAACCGTGCTGTCCTATAAGGATCCCAATAAAAATATAGGCAATTAGGTTTGGCTGTTTTATTTTTTTCAGAAAAAAACCAGATAGCACAACCGCCAGACCTACGATACAAATTAAGGTGATAGAGGAATGGAATGAAGAAAGGAATATTAGAGCCATTTTGGATTTTCTAAAGTTATACTGAACATAGGTTTGATGTTTTTTTTATCTTAATTCAATTCTTTTTAGCAGAACCAATTATCTGTCTTCTTCATAACGCCGCAATCTGTTCTGCACTCTCAATAATTCCTGTCTTAATTGTTCCTGCCGCTGTAATATATTCATGACCACGTCTACTCCTTCTAAATTTACATGCAATTCACGATGGATCCTCAGGATCTTTTCAACCTGGTGAAGTGCGTCCTGATGTAAGTGTTTACTGCCTTTAAAAACTGTTAATTCAATCAATCCAATCTCACCCATTTCTTCAAAGAAAGAAAGTTCGAGACGATATTGCTCACAGAGTGTACCAATGGGTATGAGGTCTTGTTCTTTCATAACTACCTTAATTTAGCGAGTTCCTCGAATAATTGTTTCTCTTTGGCGCTAAGCTTCGACGGGATCTTTAGGTTATAAGTAATATAAAGATCTCCGTACTGCCCTTCCTTTTTGTATACAGGGAAACCTTTCCCTTTTAGTTTTACCTGAGTGCCGTTAGGAGTTTCGGGTTTTACTTTTAGTTTAGCCTTCCCATCGAAGGTGTCAACAGTGATCTCACCACCAAGAAGTGCTGTGTAGAGATCCAGGTCCACCGACATATAAAGATTATTCTCATCTCGTCTAAACTTAGTAGTATTTACAATTGAGAATTTAATATTAAGATCGCCCCTTGGCCCTCCATTAATACCTTCGGCCCCGTGCTTTTTAATTTTGATCACCTGGCCATTCTTTACCCCCGCAGGGATAGTGAGCCGAATGTTCTTTCCATTAACGGTGAGCGTTCTCTTATGGGTCTTGTAAACGTCCTCCAGGCTAAGTTCTAATTCAGCATTAAAATCCTGTCCCCGGAATTGCATGCTGCGGCCCCTGCCTCTTTGACCACCTCCAAACATGGAACTAAAAAAGTCCGAAAAATCTTCCTCAGAACTACCTTGATACCCCCTTTCTTGTCTAGGGTTGTATTGCTGTTGTTGTTTTGCTTTTTCAAAGGCTTCTGCATGCTGCCAGTCCTTGCCGTATTCATCGTATTTTGCCCTGTTCTCAGGATGACTCAACACCTCGTTGGCTTCATTGATCTCCTTGAATTTCTTTTCAGCCTCCTTATCTCCGGGATTAACATCAGGATGATATTTTCGTGCCAGTTTCCGATAGGCTTTTTTAATATCGTCCTTGGTCGCATTTTTTGAGATCCCAAGGATCTTATAATAATCTATAAAGGTCATGCTAATGAGCTAATTAATGGAAGTGAGACAAGTTTGTTGTTCCAATTAAGAAATTAGAAGGCACTATATTCCTTGGCCTGCATTTTATTTTTTTTGTTTATAGACCACCTTACAGTGTTCACAAACCTGCCCTTCCACATGTTCATGTAAAGCAATCCCTTTTAAATTTTTATTGGCATAGTCCTGTATCCATCCTAAATTCGGATTAGGAGTATTAACATCGGCATCAAAGTTTTTAGCCGCTTCATAGAACTTACCGCTGTATTCCTGAGTTCCCCAACAGTTGGGGCACATTCCTTCGGGTACCTCTTTGCTGTCTTTTTTATCTTTTTTCTTTAAAAATTCGAGTAATGATTGAACTATATTCATAAGAGTTGATTTTTTCCTTTCTGCATCACTAAATATTCATTTTTTCTCGCCAAAAAGGATTAATATTTTGATTACTTGAAGGTCGGGATTTTAACGACAACTTTCAAGTACAAATCCTTATAGTTTTAAAGATTTAAGAATAATTATAATGTATAGGCAGCTTTTTATTGGATTGAAAATTTGCAAACCATTTATTGTCATATAATTCAATGATTTTTTGCCGTATGAGATAGGACTTGTACATTTGAAAGATGCAATTAGACCTGTTTTCTATCACAACCATTCTGGTATTTCTATCTGCTCTGTTCGGGTATATCAATGTCCGATTTTTAAAACTTCCCAATACCATCGGTTTGATGGTTATTACCATCTTTTTTACCCTGTGTGTATTTGGCCTAAGCTATATAGATCCTACCTTATTGAATGCGGAGCGCTATATTTTGTCCCAGATCGATTTTAAAACGGTGCTGTTAGATATTATGTTGAGCTTTCTTCTGTTTGCAGGGGCTATGCATACCGATTTTGTATCACTTCAAAAGCATCGATGGCCCATCATAAGCTTTTCCACACTAGGCGTAATTACCTCTACTTTTTTGGTAGGAACCCTTATGTACTATGGCCTTTTACTTTTAGGGATGGAAATTCCGTTTATCCAATGTCTTCTTTTTGGAGCGTTAATTTCACCTACCGATCCTATTGCAGTATTGGGCATCCTTAAAACGGCCGGAGTACCCAAAAAGTTGAAAACAAAGATCGTGGGTGAATCACTTTTTAACGATGGAGTAGGGGTGGTGGTTTTTCTGACCATATTTAAGATTGCTTCTCCTTCAAATGAAACTGTCTCTGCCCTGGATGTGATACAGTTATTTGGTGTAGAAGTATTTGGCGGCCTCATACTTGGTTTTATTCTGGGTTGGATTACATACCGACTTATGAAGACCATAGACGATTATGATATTGAAGTGATCATTACGCTGGCGACCGTTATGACGGGAACTGTCATAGCTCATTATTTTCATGTATCTGCACCACTGGCCATGGTAGTAGCCGGGTTGTTTATCGGCAATGACAAATTGCGAGATACTGCTATGTCTGAAAACACGGTTATTTATGTAGATAAATTCTGGGAATTGATAGATATTCTTCTCAATACCCTGCTATTTGTTTTATTGGGTATGGAGATCCTGGTGCTAACCTATGAAATGGACTATCTCCTTGCAGGCTTGCTGGCCATACCCATAGTACTTCTTTGCAGATACCTTTCACTCTTGCTGCCTATTTCCTTCTTTAATAAGAAACTAGATTTTGTACCCAAGACCAATTTAATCATGACATGGGGAGGCCTAAGGGGAGCTATTTCTATCGCCCTGGCTTTAGGTCTTACGGAAGCTATGAATAGGGATCTTTTTCTGGTGATCACCTATGTGGTAGTGGTCTTCTCTATCATATTTCAGGGTCTGACAGTTGGTAAGTTGGTAAAAAAGGTATCAACGAACAAAGTCCGTTAGAACTTCATCCAAATTGGTTAACAATAGGTTAATCTATTGCACCCTTTTATGATGGTCATTTAATAAGTCGCAAGGCCTCACGCTTACTAAGGGAATGCAAAGAAGTTTTAGCAGCGAATTTTAGCACCCAATCCTTATTGGTCTTGCTGTATTCTCTTAACACCCATCCAATTGCCTTATTGATAAAGAATTCCTCAGATCCCAATAAATTATTGATCGTCCTTGCAAGAAATTCTGTGTCTAAGGTCTCCTTATATTTTAATTGAAACAACAAAGTAGAACGTTGCAACCAGATGTTGTTAGAAGACATCCATCTTTTAGTAATATCATTTCTCTTATTAGGAAAAGCCTTAAAATAAGCTCCTACAAGAACGGCAGCGATAAAATCTACCGTATCCCACCAGGACTTGTGGGTGATCATATATTCATAAAGCAGGATATCTTCTTCTTCAATGTTCCTTAACATATTTCCGGGCCAATTCCTGAGCTACATATTGATTTTCTCTTTCAGGAAGATTCCATAAAGAGGTAACGAGCTTGTGTAATTCATGTTTGGAAGGCAACACATCCTTTTTAAACAATTCCCTTTGGATAGCCCGTCTTACAGGCGTTTTAACGCCATAAAAGTCGAATTGATTTCGCATATAGGCCTTTTGCCCGGCAGCAATAGAAGCATTGGCCTCCTTTTTAAACAGATCTTCCAAAGTCGTTAAAAAAATGTGCATCATCCAGAATTTGTTGTTTACCAAACCGGCATAACAAAACTAAAAGTAATTAAACTTACTGTAACTATTTCTGGTGTTGCCAGGTACAGAATAATTGATAAGCCTTCGTTTCATTCCTTTTTTCTAATTTTACTAAAAATTAACCGATGTCCACCAACCTACATTGCAAGAATTGCGATACCCCTTTAGATCCTACTTTAAGTATTGCCCGAAATGTGGTCAGGAAACTGCAGATGGTTTAACTTTTGGAGTTCTCTTCAGTAAAACAATAAGCGACTATTTTTCGGTGGATGCCCGATTCTTCAGAAGTTTTATCCCTCTCATGCTTAAGCCGGGAATCCTGGCAAGGCGCTTTGTAGATGGAAAACGCCTGAAATATCTGCACCCTGCCCAATTCTACCTGTTTATTTCTGTATTGTTTTTTTTCCTTTTCTCTTTTAATATTCGGAAGGCAGATGATGAAATGTCTCAGGCCCTTCAAAAAGGATTTGAACAGGAGATCTCGGTCGACTCTGTGAAAGTATCCGAAAAAGATTCTATACAGATTGAGGAGGCCAGGAAAATGCTTAAAAAAAATCAAAAGGTGATAGGTATGTCTGATGAGGATATGCAGACTATTGATTCTGTGATTGCCAATACGGCCAATGATCCTAATAATATAAATATGGGAACGACATTCGATTTTGATAAAAAAGTACTCGATTCCCTTATAAACGCCGGTGCTCCAAAAGAGGATAAATTAAAGGCAATGGGGATGAAAGAAGATGCTAGTGGACTCAACAAAAAGTTTTACGAACAGATGTTAAAATTTTATCAGCAAAAAGGAAGAGGCATCTTGCAGACCTTTTATGATACTATCCCTATAGCGATGTTCCTTTTAATGCCGCTATTTGCTATGTTATTAAAGCTCTTTTATTGGAAAAGAGGGAACTTTGCCCATCATATGGTGTTTAGCTTTTACTTCTTCACCTTTCTATTTACCTCTTTTTGTCTTCTAATTCTGGCGAATATGCTCTTTGAAGTGCCTGTTTGGATCGAAGTGCTTATTACTCTTTCTTACTTGCTATATTTGTTCCTGGCACTCCGAAATTTTTACAAAAGCAGTTGGCTGGGGGCCTTTTTTAAGGCCGGTCTAATCTCATTTGCATTTATGCCCTTTATTCTGGTTATGACCTCTATAGGCATTGTATTCATGGCATTTATGCTTTACTAGGTAATTTCCTAAAAAAGTTATTTAGTTAATCATAAACAGCGCATTGGCAAAAAAGAGTTTTCCATTTTCCCAAAAACCGCGGAATAATGGATTGTCTACCATGTATACAACCTGTCCACGTCCATGGTTCTCTACTCCGAAGACAAGGCTATTAGTAATTGTTTTCTGAGCCTCACTCCCAGCAAAACCGGCAACGGGTTTGGTGTTGTTTTCGATATATGCCACCGTTCCAGATTCCAGGTAATCAAAACTGTCATTGCCCAGTTTTAAGGTAAAATAGGTGTCGCCGTATCCAAAGGCCAGCGGATGGGTAGGATCTACTTTTGTTTTAAAGATAGCCCCCGTGATGGCCTGTTTCATGCGTTCACGTTGTTCATTCTCATAAAGTTCAACCTCCAGATTTGTGCTGTCTTTTTTGCGTTCTTTGGCTTTAATACCAAAACCTTCTTTGCCATCAATTGCATCAATTGCATTGCCAAAAGCAATAAGTCGGCCACCGGCAGCAACCCATTCTTTCACGCTTTTCAACATGGTCTCATCTACAAAATTCCGATAGCCCCGGCCATCTGGTAAGATCAGAACATCATATTCGCTCAGATCTGTTCGTTTTATATAATCGGCATCTAAAACGGTTAAGGGATAGTGTAATTGTTGTTCAAAGAAATGCCATATCTCTCCAAAGCGAAGCGTAGAAGTAGGTTCCCCGGAAAGGACTCCTATCTTAACAGGCTTGATCATCCCTACATAACTAGATCCAAAATCTTTCCCCTGATCTACAAAACCTGTAGCAGTAGGAGTAAGACTTTTTGAATGTTTTTCTGAAATAGCTCCTAAAGTTGAAATAAACTCTGAATGGTTCTTATTATCTGAAGACGTGATTATCAAACTTCCTCGATCGTGTCTTTTGCCATCTGAAGTAAACGGTTTCTCAGCTCGGCGAACACGGATGTCATTTTGCAATAAATCTGCCAGGAATCTTGCATCCTTCATGCTGTTCCAATCAGTTATAAAGGCATAACCTTCGACAAGAGAAATCGGCATTTCCTGTTTTTTATCAACAGAGATTGCATTAACTATACTATTTGAAGCCACGGCATCGAGTCCATAAGCATAGGGTAAGGACCAGGCCGTAATATCATAGGTAAGGGAGTCACTCAATTGAGCATCTGGTTCAAATAAGACCTTAACAAGTGTTCCTTTTATCTGATTTGTAGATACTATCAGACTATTTTCGGATGTTTGAATGCTTCCATTGGTACCTGTTGTATAATTAAAACCTTTGGCAACACCTTTTTTACCCCAACCATATTCAATCCCGTGTTTTTCCAATAGTCCGGCGAGTGCCTGTTTCTTATCAATGTCCCCATTTAAAACATAGCTCTTGTATTTGTAATTCTTTGGCTGATAGAATTTTTGAAATTCCTGATTTAGTTTATCCACGTTTTGGGAGCCTACCTCTATAGTAGATAGGCCGGTGGTTTTATGATGGTCCATTCTATCCTTAAGTGTTAGTGTGTCCCCAAGAGATGTTATAACTCCGAGACCGGCTCTTCCGCTACCCCCTTGCTCATAGGTCATCCCTATAGCGCCATTGTACGTTGGATAGGTATCTCCATAACTTGGGATAAAAGAGATCAAACCGCTCCTTCGTAAAATAGAACCAACCGTTGGCATCGAAGTATTTTGCATGATTTCTCCCAAGAGTTTCCTGAAAAGAGCGTTGAAAAGGTGTTATTACTTCGTGAAAAGGTTCTGCAGATGGGGCAAAGAAGTAAGGATTATCTACTCCTTGTTCGTGAAAATCAACATGAATATGAGGCAGCCATTTGTTGTACATAGGCAAGCGTTGCTGACTTTCTACCTGGGTTAGCCATGCCCAATCTCTGTTCAGATCGAACATATAATGATTTGCTCGTCCACTCAACCAGCCTTCATGATGTTCCTTACTATCCGGGTTCACCTGGTTGGGGGTATTTTTAAATTGATTATACCAATTCACATACCGGTCGCGCCCGTCCGGATTAATACATGGGTCAATAATTACAACAGTATTTTCTAGATAGGCTTGTTTTGAGGTCAATAACTCATAAATAGTTTGCATGGAAGCCTCTGTGCTTACGCTCTCATTACCGTGTACGTTATAACTGAGCCATACAATGGCTTTGGAAGCATTACTGGTTCCTTCTGTACTCTTTATATGCTCTGTGCGGATTGTTTCCAGATTCCTGATATTCTCAGCAGATGAAACAAAGGCTAATAATAATGGTCTTCTTTCATTGGTCTTCCCATATTCCTGCAATTGCACCCTGTCCGACGCTTCACTTGCCAAATATTGGTAATAATTTACTACCTCATGATGCCTGGTAAACTGCGTTCCCAACTCATATCCGAGAAATTCTGAAGGCGATTTAATGGATTGTGACCACATCATTAGTGGAAGAAGGAAAGCGAGTAAGAAGGAGAATTTTTTCATATATCACGGGTATAAAAGGAAAGTTTCAAAGCTAAGGATTAAAATTGAAATGTGATTGGTTCCAACCATACCGCTTAACGACAAAAATGGCCTACTAATCCCTATATGAAGGACTATTGTCGTTTATCTTTCTTTTAAAGTCAATTTGAATAGAAACCTGAATTTAATAAATGAAATATGCTTTAATGAATAAAAGACAGAATCGAAATTGGTCTTTACGATACGTAACAAAGCTTCCATTTGGTAGTTCCAAAATCGAGCAAAGCCCTACGCTTAATCTTGATATTGTCTAAACTAAAGGAATAAGCTACCTTGCCCGAATGAACATCGTGTTTGTAGTCAACAACAAGAACAATCGCTTGGCAAAAGTGCTCCCAAGGCTTTACCAATACTGTCAACAAACAAATATGGACAATGTGCAATTCGTTTCCACACAAAGGAAAAAACACGCCATCGAATTGGCCAGGAAAGCCACCGAAAACGGCTGCGATTATTTGGTTTCTGTTGGGGGGGATGGCACCTTGCACGAAGTTATCAATGGTATGTTGCAAAGTAACATACCAGCCAATGAATACCCGGTAATAGGGCTGCTCCCACATGGTTCGGCCAATGATTTTGCTAGAACAGCACACATCTCCAATTCTATTGAAAAACTGATAGAAATGATTCAATCCAATACCACCCAAAAGATAGATCTTGGGAAAATAATAATACAAAAAACCCAGGAAACCCACTATTTCATTAATATAGCAGGAGCTGGGCTTGGCCCGGAAGTGGCGCAAAAACTAGAACAATCATCAAGCGTGTTTGGCCCTGACTTTAATTACTTCAAGCATATCATAAAAGGGTTTCTCAGCTATGTTAAAAAAGAGGTAAGCTGTACAAGCAGTACATGGCAGTGGAAGGGAAAATTGCTACAAATGGCAGTGGCCAATGGCCGTTATCATGGCAATGCCATCTGCACCGCCCCCGATGCCAAGCTTACCGATGGGCAGTTTCAGGTTGTTATCTACGGGGATTTGAGTATTTGGGATTATCTAAAAAACTTTCGAAATTTAAAAAAAGGTGTAAAAATCAACCTACCCCAGGTAAGCTACTATAATGCTAATGAGGTGTTGCTTGAAAGCAACGACTCTTGTGGAATTGAGGCCGATGGGGAGTATGTGGGCCTTGCCCCAGCTACCATAAGTGTACTGCCGAAAGCTATCTGCTTTTTAATGTCTCCTAATGTTCAATAACATCCTGCACTTCATTTATTCCACCCAACCCACGCAACCAAACCATATACGAAACCTATAGACACCCGTTTGCAATTGGCACAACTTAACGTATTTTTGGGAAATGAAAAGACTCAGAAATGTATCTTTGAAAGCCGATAAAAGTGTAGTATGCAGCTAGAAGGAATTCCTTTTAAAGAAACAGGTTATTTTTCAGAGATCATCTGTGATTACCTGGAAGAAGCCCTGTCACTGCAACCTTTCTATCATAGATTTCCTTCCATAAGCTCATTTAAAGAACAGATTGAAGAAAAACAGGGTAGTTTTTCGGATGATATACGAAAAGTGCTGTCCGCTGCACTCATAAAGCAATATGAGGGCATAGATACTTCCGCCAAAACGAAGAAGCATCTTTCCATGATGAAAGATTCCAATACGTTTACTGTGGTAACAGGGCATCAGTTGAATCTTTTTACCGGACCCTTATATTTTCTGTATAAGATTATCAGTACCATCAACTTAACCACAGAGCTTAAGAAGGCATACCCGGAACAACATTTTGTGCCTGTATATTGGATGGCTACGGAAGATCATGATTTTGAGGAGATCAATTACTTTAATTTTAAGGGGAAGAAAATACATTGGAACAGAGATGCATCCGGAGCTGTTGGCCACTTATCTACGGAGGGATTAAAGGCCGTATTTGAGTTATTTTCTCAGGACTTAGGGACGGGAAAACACGCCTCAAAACTCAAAGCCTTGTTTAGCAATGCGTATCTGAAACACAAGACACTTACATCTGCTACCAGGTACCTGGCAAATGAACTTTTTGGGGCCCAGGGGCTGGTCATCATCGATGGAGATGATAAAGCACTAAAGCATTGTTTAATTCCTCATATTAAAGAGGATGTATTCAGGAACACAGCCTTTAAAAAAGTCACGGATACCATATCTGCACTGGAAGCAACTTCTGCCAACTATACTATACAAGTAAACCCACGGGAGATCAATTATTTCTATCTCAAAGATGGCATTCGCGAACGGATCATTCAAAAGGGGGAAGATTTTTATGTGAATGATACCGAATTGCATTTCAACAAAGATGAGATGTTAGCTGAAATTGAATCTTTTCCCGAACGCTTTTCGCCAAATGTGGTTAGCAGGCCATTATACCAGGAAGTTATACTACCTAACCTTTGTTATATTGGAGGAGGGGGAGAGCTGGCTTACTGGTTAGAACTCCGTTCTTCTTTTGAAGCTGTGAAGGTTCCTTTCCCAATACTGTTACTTAGAAATTCTGCCTTGATTATCTCTAAAAAACAGCAGCAAAAATTGCATAAAATGAATCTGGAGGCAAAGGATCTGTTTTTGGAGCAAAACCGCCTCATCAATAAGAAGATCAGAGCGATCTCCAATATAGATATCGACCTTAGCCCTCAGAGAACTCATCTGATAGAACAATTCAAAGCGCTTTATAATCTGGCCGAACAAACAGACAAATCCTTTCTGGGTGCGGTAAAAGCCCAGGAAGTTAAACAACTTAAAGGGCTCGATGTTTTAGAAAAACGCCTTTTAAAAGCTCAAAAACGAAAATTAAAGGATCATGTGCTGCGGATGACCGACTTGCAAAATGATCTCTTTCCTAACAAATCGCTTCAGGAGCGAAATCGAAACTTTTCTGAACTGTATTTAGAATTAGGAGATGAGCTTATTCCTTCGTTAATGAAAGCGTTGCATCCTCTAAATTCAGAATTCGTTATTGTAAGATATTCGTAGTTTTCCTGCGGTATTAAGACAGTCCCTTGTACTTTTGTTATAGATACCTTTTTCCATGCATAATATTGATATAGAAGTGGTAGAAATGACATTAGATGTCATGAAATACGCCATAAGTCGCATTACAGATACTTCACCCACATTAGGAAAGCCCAAGAAGGAAGAGGAATTGTATAAATTGGTAGGAGAGACCATCACCTCAGAAGGCATAGGCGGGGAACAGGCTTTTAAATTATTTAAGGATATACTGCTGCCGGCAACTGTGCCTATAGATCATCCCAGACACCTGGCTTTTGTACCGGCTGCGCCTACCAGGGCCGCTGTAATGTTCGATTTGGTTACTTCTGCCTCCAGTATACACGGAGCTTATTGGATGGAAGGAGCAGGGGGATCTTTTGTGAAAACCAGGCAATGAAATGGCTGGTGTCTCTAACCGGAATGCCCAAAGGTGCTTTTGGGGTTTTCACCAGTGGTGGTACTGCTGCTAATTTATCTGCCATGGTAACTGCCAGGGAGAATTGGAGAAAAGTTGCCGCCAACAGAAATAAAAAAGGACTTGTTATTACGTCTATTGGTGCACATTCCTCTATTAAAGCAATGGCCCAGGTGATCGATGCTGAACTTGTTCTGGTAGATTCTGATGAAGAAATGACCGGGGAGGATCTACAAATGAGGATCAATTCACTGGAGACCTCACAGCGTGAACGTTTATTTGCCGTGGTTGCTACCGGAGGTACTACAAATGCAGGAATTATTGATGATTTAGAGGGCATTGCCCAAGTCTGTAAGAAAGAAGGATTGTGGTATCATGTGGATGCTGCCTATGGCGGCGGGGCTTTGGTAGCCGATTCTGTCCGACACCACTTTAATGGTATTGAAAAAGCAGATAGCATTACCATAGACCCTCATAAATGGCTTTTCTCGCCTTATGATTGTGGTGCCATATTATATAAGAATCCGGAATTAGCAAAAGAAGCGCATTCTCAGGAAGGTTCGTATCTCGATATCTTTAAAGATGAGGGTGCCCATGGGTTTAATCCGGCCGATTATCAGATACAACTTACCAGAAGGTTGCGAGGACTTCCTTTATGGTTTTCATTGGCTACTAATGGAATTGACAAATATAAATGGGCTGTTGAGAAAGGAATTTCACTGGCTAAATTATCGGGAGAACTTATAGAGCAACGCCCAGAATTAGAATTGGTGAGACCTCCCAGCCTGTCTTGTGTTTTATTCAAGCGCAAAGGTTGGACTCCGGAAATGTATACAAATTGGACCTATGAAAATCACAAAGAAGGTATTGCTCTGGTAACACCCACCCAATGGAGAACCTTAGACGGGAATGAAACGGTAATTCGTTTTTGTTTTATTAATCCGGATACCAGTCAGGAAGATATTGAACTGATCTTAGACACTTTAAAAGAATAGGTTCATAAGGAAACTTAGGGTACCAGAAACTCGCTTTCCCAGTAATCAACTTCCCAGGAGTAGCGAACTCGAATATGGTTGGGGCTCTTAAGCTTGAGATATTCTATTTTAAAAGGAGTAATTTCTACAATGCAGAAATGATCCTCATCATCTAAATATTCTAATTGATTCGGATTGGTTAATGTAGTACCAGGAGCTGAAGAAGACATATAGTCTTTTCTTGAATTCTTTTTAACACCTTCCCAGTATTTTTCTTTTGTTTCTTTGTTATGCAACACTTTGGCCAATCCTTCTATCCTAATTTGCATCATGTTTTTAGGATTGTAAAAGAGGAGTCCTACTTTTTTATTTTCCTGCAGATGTATCATTTTTTTAGATCTACTGTCTGTGTAAAAGGTTAGTATAAGATCTTCCGAAACTTCGCGAAGAATAATTGTCCGCAAACGTGCTACCTGGTCTAAACCCACCGTGGCCAGGGTAAAATTGCGAAAGGCATGTCCTTTTTGAGAGACCCCTTTCTTTAATTCTTCGGAAAGTTCTTGAAAATAATTCTTAGTCATGCGTATAGTCTTAAAAGTAAATAAAGATAAAAAATTTAAAGTTGAGGTAGGGTATTTTAAATGTGAGTTGTTCTATAATAAATTGCTTTGAAGAAGAATTTTTTTAAAGTGTCATAAAAATTCATGTGTTTAGGTTGGTTTTTGATTTGAAAAGCCTTGACCGTAGGGGTCAGGGCTTTTCTTTTTTACAGGTTTACACCTTATTTATTTACCCTGATTAACACCAAAAGAACATATGAGATACAGCTTCTTATTGCGGTACTGTTCTAATGCACTTTATAATCTAGGCGCATAGTAATAGAAGCCGTTTTCTTCTTGGAAGAAGTATTGTATACGCCTCCCCAACTAAAGGCTTCATCAGAATTCTGTCCTGTTATTTGAAATACCCCCATTTGAGCGGAAATAAGATCTCCTAAGGTGCCACCGGCATTATCGGCAATATTTTCAGCTCTAAGTCGGGCATCTTCAGTGGCTTGTGCAATCATTTTAACTTTAAGATCTGCAAGTTGCGTATAATAATATCTGGGTGGAGAAGAGGTAAATTGGACACCCTTGTTCAATAATTCGGTGATCTCTCTGGCTACTTTTTCTATTAGTGATACATCTTTTGATTCAATATTCACCGATTGGGTTAGAGAATATCCTCGGAAAATACTACCTATATAATTCCCGTTATCATATTTATTATCTCTTTGTTCTAAGGTCTGTACTGAATTAAAAATGATGTTCTCTGAGGATATGCCTTTAGACTCCAGATAGGTTCGTACAATTTCTTTATCCCGATTAACTTGTTCAAAGGCGGTCTTAAGATCTATATTGAATGCAGTAAAAAAACCTTCCCATACTATTAGGTCTGAAGTGAAGTTTTCATTGCCTAGCCCGGTAACCGAAATGACCTGCGGCGGATTTGCTCTTTCCTTATAAGCATTCCCTAAAAAATAAGCGGCCAGGACAATGGAAATCCCAAAAATAATGGCTGAGGCATGTTTCATAAAAAGGACGTTGATAAACCTGTGATAAATATACCTAAAGATCCTTTACAAAATAGCTCAAATTGCTATTTTTGCCCATGCAAAACAACGTCCTTATTTTAGATTTTGGATCTCAATACACCCAGCTCATAGCTCGCCGAGTTCGGGAACTCAATATATATTGTGAGATTAAACCGTATAATCATCTACCCGAAGATCTTTCTGAGTATAAAGCTGTGATCCTTTCAGGATCGCCTTATTCAGTTCGTTCGGATGAGGCACCACATCCGGATCTAAGCAACATCAAAGGCAAGATCCCCTTACTTGGCGTATGTTATGGGGCACAGTATATAGCCCATTTTCACGGAGGTAATGTTGCTCCATCCAATACCAGAGAATACGGCCGGGCCAGATTGTCTAGCATAAAAGAAAATGAACCTTTCTTTGATAAGATAAAGGCGGGCTCACAGGTTTGGATGAGTCATTCAGATACTATCCAGGATTTACCACCGGAAGCCGAACTATTGGCCAGTACTGAAGATGTACAAAATGCTGCTTTTAAAATTGGAAATGAAAAGACCTACGCAATTCAATTCCATCCGGAAGTTTATCACACCAAAGATGGGAAACAATTATTGGAGAATTTCCTCGTCCATATTGCCGGATTAGCACAAACCTGGACGCCCGATGCTTTTGTAGAGACTACTGTGGCAGAACTTAAAAAGGAAATTGGAAATGATAAGGTAATTTTAGGCCTGTCTGGGGGCGTAGATTCTACCGTGGCAGCCGTGTTGCTGCACAAGGCAATAGGAAAACATCTGCATTGTATTTTTGTAAACAACGGACTTCTTGCGGAAAAATGAGTTTGACAGAGGTACTGGATCAGTACAAGCATATGGGCTTAAATGTGAAGGGAGTAGATGCTTCGGCACGCTTTTTGGATGCTTTGGCTGGAGAGGACGATCCTGAGAAGAAACGAAAGATCATTGGAGGCATTTTTATTGATGTATTTGACGATGAAGCACACCTGGTGGAAGATGCCAAATGGTTGGCTCAGGGAACTATTTACCCGGACAGGATAGAATCTGTCTCGGCCTCTGGCGGACCTTCAGCAACCATTAAAAGTCATCACAATGTTGGAGGCTTGCCAGACTTTATGAAGTTAAAAATAGTTGAACCTTTGAAAATGCTTATTTAAAGATGAGGTACGAAGAGTTGGAGCTACTTTGGGGATCGAAGACGAACGACTGGGGAGGCATCCGTTTCCGGGACCCGGACTTGGCATACGGATTTTGGGAGATGTAACCCGCGAAAAAGTGGCCATATTACAGGAAGTAGATGCTATCTTTATCAACGGTTTACGAGAATGGGGACTGTATGATAAAGTGTGGCAGGCCGGAGCCATGCTTATTACCGGTCCATAGTGTTGGGGTCATGGGAGATGAAAGAACCTATGAGAAATGTGTGGCTTTAAGGGCGGTAGAAAGCACAGATGGAATGACAGCAGATTGGGTAAATTTACCATATGAGTTCTTGCAAAAGGTCTCCAATGATATAATTAATAAAGTTCCAGGGGTGAATAGGGTAGTTTATGACATAAGTTCTAAACCCCCTGCAACCATAGAGTGGGAATAAACGTATATAAAATGATGAAAGTATTAAACTTCCTTGTATTGTTTCTTTCTGTTTGCTATCAATGACAATGCACAACAATTCAAGACCCATGCTGTTAAATC
The DNA here is from genome assembly GCA_963796935.1 of uncultured Flavobacteriaceae bacterium. GTDB lineage: Bacteria > Bacteroidota > Bacteroidia > Flavobacteriales > Flavobacteriaceae > Muriicola. The sequence continues at coordinate 21,840 of CAWCNT010000033.1, read as the reverse complement.
TGGAGAAACATTATATAGCATCTCCAAATTATACCGTGTTACGCCATTTAACATTCTTAAGTATAACAAGGAGATTAAATCAGGGAGACCCTTTAAAGCCCAATACCATCCTGGTTATACCAATGGAGGCAAGCGCTTCAGATACCAGTCCACTGCCAGAAACTCCTAAAGAAGATACTGTGGTAAAACAAGTTGAAGAGGAGCAAGATCAGCAGTACTCCACTGCGATTCAGAACACATCGTGTTCGAAAAAAGGAGACCATCTATGGGATATCAAGAACGATATGAGGTAAGCGTTGATGACATCAAAAGATACAATAAAGAACTCTACAGCGCACCTTTAAAGAAAGGGATGCGTATAGAGATTCCTGAATTTCCGGAAATTGAAGAGGTAATAGATAGTATAAATCCGGAAGATTTTGAGACCTATATGGTATTGCCGAAAGAAACACGATGGAGCATTGCCCATAAATATGGGATCACTGTAGACAGTTTAGTAAGTCATTAAACCCTGATCTTGCCAAAACAACGAATCATCTGGCAATTGGTCAGGAATTGAATCTTCCCAAAAAAACCGGAAGTACAGTGGAAGGGCAGGAAGTACAACTATTTGAATCATATACCGTCCCAGCTAAAAAAACCATTGTATAGCCTGGGTGGCGAATATGGAATTACTTCAGAAGAGATCATAAAGCTCAATCCAATGATCATTGAACAAGGTGGGTTAAAAGAGGGAATGGTACTTAGGCTGCCAGTTCAAAAAGTGGAAACGGAAGTGGTCAACACAGATAATTATATTTTTTACGAAGTAAAACCAAAACAGACTGAATACTCTTTAACGCGAAAACTTGGGATAGGGTATAGTGAATTATTGGCCCTGAATCCGGAACTTTCCAGGGGGCTAAAAGCGGGGATGGTCCTAAAGTTGCCTAAAGAAAATGCAGTTAATTTGGAAGTGAGAAACTCCTTGATCCTGGACAAGATAAACCTCATAGATAGTATCAACAGGCAAAACAGGCCTCGACTTCTTGTTCTCTTGCCTTTCCGTATCAACCGCCTAAATCTTGACAGTATAGAAGATACTGAACAGGCTATTGAACGAAGTAATGCTATTTCGTATAGTCTGGGATTGTATAGTGGTGTCCTTATGGCAGCAGATTCTATTGCTAAGCTTGGAGTGTCTGTAAAAGTAAAGACCTTAGATACAGAATTAAGTAAAGAACGGGTGCGATTAATTTTGGCGAGACAGAACATGGGGGAGTTAGATGCTATTATTGGCCCATTGCAACCTGAAAACTTAAAGGAAGTGGCTAGTCAGGCTAACCAGTATCAAATACCGATCATAGCACCTCTTACATCTGAAAGCGACCTTAGTTTACCGAATGTTTTTTTCTCTGTACCCTCAGATCAGGTACTTAGAACAAGAATGTTAGATTATGTGGAAGCCGTGAAAAAAGATCAAAATATCATTGTGATCAGTGATTCCAAGACCGATTCAACCAGGGCTTTGATACAGCGGAGATTTCCTTTGGCCAAATCCATTCAGATTTTGGAAGATGAGAAAAATATATCCCTAAATATTGAGAAATTTAACTTGTTACTTTCTTTAGAAAAAGAGAATTGGGTCTTTGTTGAAACAGATAATTTTAAACTGGTGGCAAGCGTAACTTCTATTCTGAATTCTTCGAATACGGAAGAAACCCCTGTCCGCATGTTCACAACAAATAAAAATAAGGCTTTCGAGAACGATGTGGTTTCAGGGACACACCTTTCTAACCTTAATTTTACCTATCCCTCTATTTACAAAGAAACTGGGAACGACTCTTTTGTAAGAGCCTATAGAAAACGTTATGGGAGCGATCCGGACAGATATGCCACCCGTGGTTTTGACCTTACCTTTGATCTGTTGTTAAAATTAGCGTACAGACCCAATCTTTTAGCGGTTTCGGATCGTATCGGACTTACCGAGTACTCGGGGAATAAGTTTGATTATGCCAAAGACCTGGCATCCGGATATTTTAACTTCGCTTCCTATATTATGATGTATCAAAACATGAGCATCAAACAGATAACCCCTTAGAATATGACCTCAAAAGTCACCTATACCGGCAGTTTACGTACTTCTTGTGAGCATCTTGCTTCAGGAAGCAAATTTATTACAGATGCCCCGGTTGATAATAATGGCCTTGGACAGGCATTTTCACCAACAGATACTATAGCTACTGGTTTGGCTAGTTGTATGCTCACGGTTATGGGCCTCAAAGCAAATTCTTTTCCAACGGAGTTAAAAGGAGCCTATGCTGAAGTAACCAAACATATGGCCTCAGATCCCAGAAGGATCTCTAAAATTGAAGTAGAACTCTACATGCCGGCCGGTATTTCAGAGAAACACAGAATAATATTGGAGCGTACGGCTAATACATGTCCGGTTCTATATAGTATTCATCCAGATATAGAAAAAATAATCAATTTTCATTGGGGCTCATAAGATCTTTACTCCTATGTATTATACTTGCAACTGCCGTAAAAGGCAGCTGTCAGGAAGAAAATGCTATAAAGTGGGATCCAGATCACAGATTGCGCTGGAGCGATTTTAAAGCTCAGCCACCCAAAGACTCTCCAGTAGCAGCTATAACGGCAAGCGGAATAGCCTATCGATTTTCAGCCATGGAAAGCCGGGGAAAAATGGAAGTAGACTGCTCAATAGATGCCTTTTTCTATCCGGAATCCTCCTGGTACAGGCCCGAAACAGCCAATGAGATCATATTAAGTCACGAACAACTCCATTTTGATATTTCTGAATTATTTGCCAGGAAAATGCGCACAAGGGTAGACGGATATTCTTTTTCTTCGAATGTTAAGGCAGAAATGAATGGGATCTATGAGCAGATCCTCAGGGAGATGAGAGCCTTCCAAAAAAGCTATGATGATGAAACTAATTTCTCCAGGGAAGTAGAGAAGCAATTAGAATGGAATAAGCAGATTGCCAGCGAATTAAAGTCTGTTCATTAAATCTTAACCTTGGGCTATACATCACAAATGGTCACCCCTTCTTTTAGTGCTGCGATCTTGTCTGGCCAACTGGGAATGAATTCCTGGGCTACGTGGCCTTTAAAACCTGTTTTTACAATGGCCTTCATGATAGCCGGATAATACAATTCCTGGGTTTCATTGATCTCATGCCTCCCGGGGTTCCCTCCTGTATGATAATGCCCAAAGTATTGATGGTTCTCTTCTATGGTGCGTATTACATCGCCCTCCATGATCTGCATATGATAGATATCATACAAAAGTTTAAAATGTTCAGATCCTAATGCCTTGCAAAGAGCCACCCCCCATGAAGTATGATCACACATATAATCCTTGTGATCTACCTTGGAATTGAGTAGTTCCATCTGAATGACCACCCCGTGTTTTTCTGCCAGAGGCAAAATTTGTTTTAATCCGTTTATAGCATTTTGTAATCCCTGATCATCGTCCATTCCACGTCTGCTTCCGGAAAAACAAATAAGATTGGTGTAACCGGCTTCCGCCACTTTGGGGATCATTTCTGTGTAGTTTTTGATCAGGGTAGGGTGATATGTTGTATCGCACCATCCATCAGTGAGATTGATCTCCGCACCCCAACACATGGAGGCGTGAATATTGTGTTTTTTTAGAAGCGGCCAGTCTTCAGGACCAACCAGGTCAATAGCCTTTACCCCAAGATTAGATAGATCACCCAGAAAAGTGTCTAATGGAATGGCTCCATAACACCAATAACAGGCACTGTGATTAATATTTCCTTTTAAATCGAGTGAGGCAGTAGGAGAGGATTCCATCCCCCTGAGTTTCGCTGTTGTTAAGAGGCCGGCTGAAGCAGCGGCGGCCGTCCCTATAAATGACCTTCTTTTCATCTTAAATTTACTTTTCGATCTCTTTCAAAGGTAATTTAATTAGATTTATGGATGCAAATTGAGCTAAAGAAAGAAGATTTGATCTCGCTGGCACATTACAAAATGCCGTTTGGGAAATTTAAAGGGCGGTACCTCATTCTCTTACCCGAATCGTATCTGCTATGGTTTCACCAAAAAGGATTTCCAGAGGGAAAATTGGGATTTATGATGAAACAGGCACTGGAGATCAGGGTCAATGGACTGGAAGGAATGTTACTTAAGATCCAAAAAGATTTTCCAGCCGATTCCCTGTGATTTGCAAATGCAATTCGTATCTTTGAATCCCGTAACCAAGAATCGCAAGATGTCAGCTACAAAATACGTATTCGTTACGGGAGGCGTTACTTCCTCGTTAGGAAAAGGAATCATTGCCGCCTCACTGGCTAAACTACTTCAGGCCCGTGGTTATAAGACTACCATCCAAAAATTAGACCCCTATATAAACGTAGATCCGGGTACTTTAAATCCGTACGAACACGGAGAATGTTATGTGACAGATGATGGTGCAGAAACCGATCTGGATCTTGGGCATTACGAACGTTTCTTAAACGTTAAAACATCGCAGGCGAATAATGTAACTACCGGCAGGATCTATCAAAGTGTAATTGAAAAAGAACGCCGGGGTGAATTTTTAGGAAAGACCGTGCAGGTAATTCCACATATCACAAATGAGATCAAAGAGCGAATTCAACTGCTTGGAAAAACAGGAGAATACGATATTATTATTACTGAGATAGGAGGTACCGTTGGGGATATAGAGTCTCTTGCCTTATATTGAATCAGTACGTCAGTTAAAATGGGAACTGGGTGACAATAATGCCATTGTGATCCACCTAACCCTGGTTCCATACTTGTCTGCCGCAGGAGAATTAAAAACAAAACCCACACAACACTCTGTAAAAACACTCATGGAAAGCGGGATACAGGCAGACATTCTTGTTTGTAGAACGGAGCATGAAATTTCTGACGAGATCAAAGATAAGCTGGCCTTATTTTGTAATGTAAAGCGAGAAGCAGTCATACAGTCTATAGATGCCTCTACCATTTATGATGTTCCTATTATGATGCAAGAGGAAGGATTAGACACTGTAACCTTAAAGAAGTTAGGGCTGTCTGACGCAACGCCTCCGGATCTTACTCAGTGGAACGAATTCTTAGACAGGCATAAACATCCAAAGAGTGAAGTTACTGTAGGACTCATTGGGAAATATGTGGAATTGCAGGATTCTTATAAATCCATATTGGAATCATTTATCCACGCAGGGGCCATTAATGAAGTAAAGGTTAATGTAAAGTCTATTCATTCAGAATATATTACAAAAGCCAATTTTGAAAAGAAAATGGAGGGTCTCGATGGGATACTAGTGGCACCCGGATTTGGAGAACGGGGTATTGAAGGTAAGGTGAAGGCCGTTAGGTATGCACGCGAGAATAAAATACCTTTCTTAGGTATCTGTTTGGGTATGCAGATGGCAGTCATTGAATTTGCCCGAAATGTTCTTAGTCTGAAAGGTGCTAATTCTACTGAAATGGACGAAGAAACACCGTACCCGGTGATCAGTCTTATGGAAGAACAAAAGACCATAACCAATAAAGGAGGAACTATGCGTTTAGGTGCATGGGATTGTGAACTGAAGGAAGGGAGTTTGGTACAAAAGGTCTATCACGGTAAAAAAGATATATCTGAAAGACACCGTCATAGATACGAATTTAACAATGACTATAAAGAACAATTTGAAAAAGCCGGACTTGTTGCTTCCGGGATCAATAAAGAAACCAATTTAGTAGAGATCATAGAACTACCAGATCACCCCTGGTTCATTGGGGTTCAGTACCATCCGGAATACAGGAGTACGGTCGCAAGCCCGCATCCTTTATTTGTAGGATTTATCAAAGCCGTTCTGGTTCATAAAAAGCAACAATCCAATGCCAGTTTGGCATAAACTCCACATTTGGGCTTATATTTGCAATCGCGTTAAACGTAATGATCTATCATATTCCTTTTAAAGGATATGGACCTGGTAGATTCGACAAACAATTCCATGGAAGAAAAGAAATTAGACATAAATTCGATCATCGGCTTCGTGCTGATATTTGGCATCCTGCTTTTCTGGTTTTACCAGAACCAACCCACCCCCGAAGAAATTGAGGCTCAAAAGGCACAAACAGCGCAAGAAGAAGTAGAAAAAGCTCCCGAGGAAGAGGCTATTGCAAAGCCCATATTGGAAACACAGCCTATCGATCTGCAAGATTCTACATCTGTTGTGAACTATAAGAATGCCATGGGTGAATTTGGGTTCACTACTGTATCTGATGGGTCCACCATTCTTGAGAATGATGTATTGTTTCTTGAGATAAGTAATAAGGGAGGGCAGATCATTGAAGCCAGGTTAAAGGATTTTGTAACCTATGATTCTATTCCTATCTATTTAGTACAAGACGGCAATGCTGTTTTTGATTTAAATTTTACCACCGCCAATAATAGAATAATCAACACTAAGGATCTGTTCTTTGAGCCAAGTATGTCTCAACGGGGTGGCAATCAAATCCTATCCTTAAAAGCCAAGGTTTCCTCCACTCAATTTCTGGAGTATCAGTATGAGATGAAACCGGGGGAATACTTAGTAGGTTTTACAGTGCGTTCTCAGGGACTTTCTGGTGTTTTTAACCAAAATCAGCCTATAAAATTAAATTGGAAACTAAGAGGGATACGTCATAATAAAAGTATTCAGTATGGAAACCGCTATACGCGTCTAACCTATAATCATGAAGGGGACAAGATCAGTAAACTTTCTGAAAGTGGTGACGATGAAGAGACCGAGATAGATGTAAAATGGTTGTCTTATCGCCAGCATTTTTTTAGTACCATCCTTACGACCAATACACATTTTGAAACTGTTGATATTACTTCCAAGAACCTCGTAACAGAGGAAAGTCATACGGCAAAGTTTACCAAAGAATTCAGTACAGTGGCCCCTTTAGCATTAGAGGGAGGGGAACTTTCCTATGCCATGAACTGGTACTATGGCCCTACGGATATAGAGGTTCTAAAGCAATATAAAGAACTGGGACTGGTAGAATCTATTCCTTACGGATGGGGTATTTTTGGGTGGATCAACCGCTATGTTTTTACTCCTTTCTATGGATTCCTAAGTTCATTCTTACCCTTCGGGATCGCTATCATTGTAATGACGATCATTGTACGGGTGCTAATGTCTCCTGTAACCTACAAGTCCTATCTCTCACAGGCGAAAATGAAAGTATTGAAACCTGAGATCACAGAGCTTGGGGAGAAGTACAAGGACAACGCCATGAAGAAGCAGCAAGAGACTATGAAGTTGTATAACAAGGCCGGGGTGAGTCCTATGAGCGGGTGTATCCCAGCCGTATTACAATTGCCAATATTCTATGCCTTGTTTATGTTCTTCCCCACCTCATTTGCTTTAAGGCAAAAGTCGTTCTTATGGGCAGAAGATCTTTCGTCTTATGACACTATTGCACAATTGCCATTTACCATACCTTTCTATGGGGATCATGTAAGTCTATTTCCAATTCTGGCTTCTGTAGCAATCTTCTTTTATATGATGATGACCACAGGTCAGAACATGCAGACACAACCAGGGATGCCAAACATGAAGTTTATTATGTACTTGTCTCCGCTTATGATGTTATTCTTCTTTAACAATTATGCGAGTGGATTAAGTTTATACTACTTTATATCTAACCTGATCACTATCTTAATTATGCTTGCCATTAAACGCTTTATTTTGGATGAGGACAAGATCCATGCCCAGATACAGCTCAATAAGACGAAGCCTAAAAAGGAGAATAAGTTCCAGCGCAAAATGCGGGAGATGATGGAGCAGGCAGAGAAGCAGAAAAAGGTAGGGAAGTAATAGAATCCGTGATCTTATAATGACTTTTTATAGTTGATAGCTTTTTTAGTGCTTATACTAAATTAGAACTTCAATTCGTTTTGTGTATATCCGTTAAACCTTCTGTGTAAACAGCAGTCTAATTTAAATATCGGATTAACATAAAAACATAACCATGAAGAATTGGAAATTCTTGCTTTCGGCAGTAGTACTGTTATTTTTCTTTTACACTCCCTCTGCGGAAGCACAACGCACTACAAGACGAACCACCCGTGTTGTGACCGTGAACAGACCTGCCAAAAGACAGGTTCACAGAAAGGTCAGAAGAAAGAAACGAAGAGTACGTCGCCGAACCCTAAGGAGATTACCTGCCAATACCAGGGCAAGGGTATGGCGTAATATGTCTTATTACCCCGTTGGCGGAATGTACTATGTAGCCCGCAAAGGTGCCTATGTACGAGCATTTCCTCCAAGAGGATTTCGTATCAGAACGGTGAACGGAGCTTTGGCCCGTTTGATGGTGAGAGGAGCTGTTTACTACTATTCTGCCGGGATATTTTACCAAAATGTAAATGATGAGTACGAAGTAGTTGCTGCCCCAATAGGAGCCGTGGTTTCCGAATTGCCTGAAGATGCGGAAGAAATGGATTTTGAAGGCATTACTACCTATGAACTAAATGAAACCCTGTACAAGGCTATCGATGATGGGTATGAGGTGGTTGAACTGCTAGATGATCAGGATTGAGTTAGATACTTAATATATCAAAAACAAAAAAGCTCCCTCAACCGAGGGAGCTTCTTATTTAAGTTGGTTATGTTTGGTAAGATTTGGGATTTCAAAAATGCATTATTACTGCTCCAAAAAAAAAGATTAGTTGTCAAGCGCTCTATTTTGTATGCTAACCATTTTGATTCTGATGTTTGAAATTTTATTCCGTACTACTAATCATCTTTTTTTACCCTACTAAGCATTTTAGAACTACACTACTTTATTTCTTAATTTTGCAATCAGATTTAGGATATGAAAAAAGTAGTGGTCGGACTCTCCGGAGGAGTAGATAGTAGTGTAGCCGCATATTTGCTAAAACAGCAGGGATATGAGGTGATAGGGCTATTTATGAAGAATTGGCACGATGATTCAGTGACCATTTCAAAAGAATGCCCCTGGCTTGAAGACAGCAACGATGCCCTTATTGTGGCAGAAAAGTTAGGGATCCCTTTCCAAACAGTAGATCTCAGCGCTCAATACAAAGAACGGATCGTGGATTATATGTTTCGCGAATACGAACGTGGACGCACCCCTAATCCCGATATTCTTTGCAACCGGGAAATAAAGTTTGATGTGTTTTTAAAAATTGCACTCGACCTTGGAGCCGATTATGTTGCCACCGGGCACTATTGTCAAAAAGGGATCATACAGAATGCAGCAGGTGAAACTCAATACCAGCTGCTGGCAGGAAAAGATCCCAATAAGGATCAGTCTTATTTTCTGTGCCAACTCTCTCAGGAACAATTGGCGAGAACCTTGTTTCCTATTGGCGGACTTCTTAAACCTGAAGTGCGGAAAATAGCAGCAGAAAATGAATTGATCACTGCAGAAAAAAAAGACTCTCAGGGACTTTGCTTTATTGGCAAGGTGCGCTTACCCGATTTTTTACAGCAACAGTTAAAACCTAAACAAGGAGATATTGTGGAAGTGCCGGCAGATGCAAGTCATTATCAGCATCAGCTTCCACAATTTGAAAATAAACGGCAGGAGCTGGCATATTTATCTGAGAAACCGCATTATAGCAAAGAGGATGGAAAAATTGTGGGAGCTCATCAGGGCGCGCATTATTTTACCATTGGGCAACGAAAAGGATTAGATGTAGGTGGTACCAAGGAACCATTATTTGTCATTGGTACAGATGTAGATGAAAATGTGATCTATACAGGGCAGGGAAAGGCCCATCCCGGACTGTACAGAAAGACCTTGTTTGTGAATCAGGATGAAGTGCATTGGGTAAGGCCAGATCTTGGCGTTGCAGATAGATGAAACCATGGAAGTGATGGCGAGGATACGCTATCGCCAGCCCCTTCAAAAGGCTACCCTCTATCAGGTAGATGGGGGCTTGTACGCCGACTTCGAGGAGAAACAAGCAGCCATAACCGAAGGGCAATTTATAGCATGGTATCTGGGCGAAGAGCTTATTGGATCTGGTGTCATCTCATAATTTAAAGTGGTTTAAAAACTCATATGAATAATAGAATTACAGATCTTTTTAAGGTTCAATATCCAATAGTACAGGCGGGGATGATCTGGGCCAGTGGCTGGCGGCTCGCTTCTGCGGTATCTAATGCAGGAGGCCTTGGCTTGCTTGGAGCGGGGAGTATGTATCCCGAAGTTCTTAGGGAGCATATTCAGAAATGCCAACAGGCAACTAACAAACCTTTTGGGGTGAATGTCCCCATGCTCTACCCGGATATTGATAAGCTTATTAACCTCATCATAGAGATGGGCGTAAAGATCGTTTTTACCTCAGCCGGGAATCCGGCAACCTGGACGGCTATCTTAAAGAAAATGGCATCACAGTGGTACATGTGGTGAGCAGTGTAAAGTTCGCATTAAAAGCCCAACAAGCCGGGGTAGATGCAGTAGTAGCTGAAGGATTTGAAGCAGGCGGACATAACGGTCGGGATGAAACCACTACGCTAACCCTGATCCCGGCAGTAAAAGAACAATTACAAATACCTTTGATAGCCGCAGGAGGTATTGCCACCGGGCAGGCTATGTTGGCCGCTATGGTCCTGGGTGCAGATGGGGTACAGGTAGGTAGCAGATTTGTTGCTTCTCACGAAGCTTCATCTCACCTGCTTTTTAAACAAAAGGTGGTGGACGCCAAGGAAGGGGATACCCAATTAACCTTAAAGGAACTGGCACCTGTTCGTATGCTGAAAAACGAATTCTACAACGAGATACAACACGCGTACAAACGCTGTGCCTCAACCGAAGAACTTAAAACCTTACTTGGCAGAGCAAGGGCCAAAAAAGGAATGTTTGAAGGTGATCTTGAAGAAGGAGAATTGGAGATAGGGCAGGTTTCGGCCCTTATCCATGATATAAAGCCGGCTGCAACTATTGTTGCTGACCTGATGCAAGAATATTATCAAGCTAAAAAAGCCATTTATTTTTAACAGCTTGAATACTATTTTGATACACTAAATTAAAGCAGCATTTATTCTGTTGCTTTTTTCAATAATAAATTGATATCCCCTACCAAGCGCGTTATTTCTTCCTTTTTGGTTCCATCATAAATTCCCCTGATTTGTTTTAAAGGATCCACGAGAATAAAATTTGGTGTATGGATAAAATCCTGCAAGCCCCCATCTCCTTCATTTACAACAGCAAAATAACTTTTACGCGCCAGGGTATATATGTGCTTTTTATTTCCAGTTGTTATATTCCATTTAGAGATATCGGCCCTGTGTTTAAGAGCATACTTCTTTAGAACAGCTACGCTGTCATACTCCGGGGTAACCGAAAGAGATAACAATTTTATCCTGTCATCATTCTTATAAATCTCCTGAAGTTGTGCCATGTTATTGCTCATTAAGGGACAAATACTGGGGCAGCGGGTAAAGAAGAAATCGGCAACATATATACTACCATGATAATCTGCCTGAGTAATGGTATCCCCATTCTGGTTAATTAAAGAAAAATCCATAACACGATGTCCCTGACCTATTCCCTGAAGGCTTAGATCTACTAAGGCCGGATTCAGATCGGCAGGATTATATATCGGTGGTTCACCTGAAACTGAATTTGTTGGCTTAATAAAAAAGACAACTATAATAAGTACAGCGAGTATTGCTATTGGTAAAAGCAATTTCTTCATATTTCTACCGAGTATTTATGGGAATAGGTCTGAAGTGGTTGTTATAGAACCGAATTTTTAATATCGATATCAGCATGTTCCCAAGCCTTTTCATATTCCTTTTTAATTTTTTGCGCTTCTTCCATTTTACCTTGTGCTACTAGACTATTGTAAAGACCCATCAAGGACCAGCCATTTTGCCTCAAAATTTCCAAATCCTCTTTGTAGATCTTTTCGGCTTCTTCAGGTTTTTTGTCTTTTAAAAGGATGGCTCCTAAATTTTGGCGTGTTGGTATGTACCATGCTGCTGGTTCTGTATAGATCAACCCATCTTCAATGATCACAGCTTTTTCTAAATGCTCTTGTGCTTTTTTAAGGTCTCCCTTTAAGGCGTATAACTCACCGGCTACAACCTCATAGGCCAGTTTGCCGATAGTTAAACTGGAGTCAAAACCTGCAGCGATCAAATCTTTCAGATTCAGGATCTGTTAGCATTTCCTCAATGGCCTCTAATTCTTCCTGTGCCTCTTTTGCATTTCCTTTCTTTATAAAAGCTATTCCCCTGGCGTAATGCCAAATAAGTTTTAGGTGTTTAATCTCTGAATTGGGACTAGGTATTGTCAAAATTTCATTCCATTTGCCAAATCGCACATATGCCAATAAGGGAACAGAAGCAAAATTTTGCAAAAATGGGAGCGTCACCAATTCTCCGGCAGGAACTTTTTCCGCAGTCTTTCTAGCCGCATCTATGGCAATCTCACTGGCACCTAACAAACTGGCTGCCGACCATAAAAAATGAATATTATGAGGATAGTAACCCAATGGGTACATTCCTTGCGAATAACACTGTGAAATATAATCCTCATCCGCGAGTATGGCAGCCTGGTTAGTCTTAACAGCATCCAAATATCTTCCTACACGAATATATATATGTGATGGCATATGTACAATATGCCCTGCGGCTGGCATCAAGGAGGCCAATTTATCGGCACTAGGCACGGCCAGGTCCGGCTTTGGTAATTCTACCATATGGATATAATAGTGGTGTGCGCCCGGGTTATCGGGGTTGATTTCCATTGCTTTTTCAAGCGCTGCCTTTGCTTCCGTAATATTAGGGGAGGGATTCCCTTCAGAATCCCAGTAATTCCATGGCACGGTATTCATCACTGAAGCTGCATATAAGACTTGCACTTCTGCATCGTCTGGAAATTGCTTCACAACTTTTTCCATAGCTTTCATATAGGCCATATTTAAGTCGGCAACATCCATAGTTAAATCTGGACTATATCTATGGGTCAGGGCTTCTATTAAAGCCTCGTTCTTTTGGGGAGGCATTGGCTGCCCATTTTTGTGCTTTTTCGAGCGCTTCATTATATTTTATCTTACGCTCATCTAATGGTAAGGGATCATTAATATTGGGCCCTAATGCATAGGCTTGTCCCCAATATGTCATTGCAGCACCAGGATCTAACCTCGATGCCTCCATAAATGAACGATGTGCTTCTGCATGGTTAAATGCATATGTGAGTCTTAGACCTTGATCAAAAAATTCTTGTGCCCTAGCTTTCGATGTTGTAATAGGGAAATGGAGGTTACCTAAATTTTCAAACAGAGGGGAAATTTGTTGGGTAGTATCTATATCTTCCAATAAAAATTTAGCAACAGTACATTTAATGGCTCCGAAAGATGCTAATTGGGATGGATCTTTTTGTTGTGTTGGAGTCGCAGGCAACAGTAAATATAATAGAGTCAAAATGGATGTCGCGATAACGAGTAATTTGGCTTTTGGTTTCATAATGAATGAGTTGGTTGGTTGGTTAAGGCACTAGGTTTAAGTGCACTTGAAAATACAAAATATTTAGACATCGTAATAAGAAAGCCCTCAATCATTTTATAATGTTTGAGGGCAATTCAATCTGCTAAATGCCTGGTATTTTAAAGTACTATTATTTAGTAAGCTTGATCAAGCTATTGATATGCGCATCCATCGAATCAAAAGTCTTCGATAGTTTTTGGATCTGCTCCTGAGCTTCATTCCAATCTTTCTGTTCAACAGCTTCACGTACCCCGGGTAATGTTTTTACCCCATAGCCGGTATAAAATCCGGGGGCGTATAACTGATGCCTGAACCAGGATCTCCTGGGCAGGCCACTAACGTCTGTAAGTACTTGTTCTGTTCCAAGCATTACTTTGTTGAGGGCCTCTTGTTTTGTTGTGGGTAAAGCTTCCAATGAAACTGCTTCAAAAGCAGTGATGCTATTGGAAAGCTTGGCCAGACTATTTTGGACAGGAGAGAAATCTAAATAGGGGATAGCTTCCTTGGCTTTCGGTTTTACAAATGCTTTCCGCGGATCTGCAGCCAGTTCAAAGGCATTTTTTGAAACCAATGAATTGTGTTTTTCAATATCCTTTCGCATTTTGTCCGTTTCATCCATGATCTCTTTTAAATAATCAGCAACAGTAGCATGCCATTGTGTAAATTCTAAAGGAAGCACATCGGCATTTGCAAGCCTTAGAACAATTCTGCCGGCAGCATTGGCTAGTGCAATTCCATAGGCAAATTCCGGATCTTTAAATCGTTTGTAATGTGGGTAGGTATCATAGATGGTATGATATTCCCCGCCTGCATTTTCTCCTCCAAATCCTATGTTTAAAGAAGCAATACCGGCATGCTGAATAAAGGGCGTATAATCCGAGCCAGATCCCAGGGCACTAAGACTAAAGCTGCCTTCGCCACCATTCACCAACTGAGCGGCAATTCTGCGTTCTTTGATAGAAACACCGGTTTGAGGATCCTTTACAATATCGGCTACTTCATTGACCATGGCTTGCAAGGTATGCGAGCCGCCGGCACCAAAAAATCCACGTCCGTTTCCATCCGTATTGATATAGGCTACTAATTTTTCCTGTAATTCTTTTTCATGATCTTCCACCCACTCGGTAGAACCAATTAGGCCTGGCTCTTCTGCATCCCAGGCGCCATACACGATGGTACTTTTTGGGCGTTGCCCTTTCTTTGCCAATTCTCCTACCACCCTGGCTTCTTCCATTAGTGCTATCATCCCACTGACGGGGTCATTGGCTCCATGAACCCAGGCATCGTGATGATTCCCACGCATCACCCATTGGTCAGGATATTTAGAGCCTTTTAATGTTGCAATCACGTTATGGGCAGGGGTAAGTTTCCAGTCGAATTCGAGTTTCAAATGTACCTTGGCAGGACCCGGACCTATATGATAGGTTATGGGCAGTCCGCCTCTCCAGGAGGCAGGTGCAACCGGACCTTTTAAAGCTTCCAGTAGCGGTTGGGCATCTTCATAGGAGATAGGTAATACCGGTATTTTAGTGATGGTAGGTGCATCTTTTCTATCGAGACGTTTTGCATCTTTGGTAGCCGCATATCCCGGAGTTAATACGTCACCCGGATATAATGGCATATCCATCACAGAGCCTCTTTGTACTCCTGTTTTATTTTTAAAGGCACCTTCAGGATACACATCTCCTCGCACATAGCCGTCATCTTCAGGATCCGAATAAATAATACAACCAATAGCTCCTTTTTCAGCGGCCAGTTTTGGTTTTATCCCGCGCCAGGAACCATAGTATTTTGCGATCACGATCTTTCCTTTTACATCGATCCCTAATTTTTCCAATTCTTCATAATCACTTGGAATTCCATAATTGACAAAGACAAGTTCGGCCTCTACATCCCCATCTATAGAAAAGGCATTGTAGCTGGGTAACAGGGCATCTCCCTGAGCGGTATATGGATCCCCGTCTACGGGAACGGCGGTTAGTTTGGCCTTATATGCAACCGGACTCACCAATTCCAATTCACGGACCTTTGGATAGGGAAATAGAATGTGATAGGTTTCTATTTTAGTATCATATCCCCAGGATTTAAATTGCGCAGCCATCCATTCCGCATTTTCTCTGCCGTACTCCGTACCAACCCAGTGAGGTTCTGCAGCTAATTTTTGCATCCAAGTATCCAAATTCTTGGCCGTAAGTGCGGCTTCAAAAGAAGCCTCTAATTTGAGTTGATTTGGAATATTATCCGGAGCAAATCCGGTGATAGATTGTGCCGTAATATTCTGGGATAACAGCATTAATAAGCTTAGGTAGAGTACTTTTTTCATAGATGATTATGTTTATTTCAAGATAGTAAAATTAGTATAGTAATGCCGCATGAACTTTGTCATATTCTTACAGTTCAATAAAACGTAGTAAAGGCCTAATCCCATTTTTTATCGATAGCAAGGAGGGTCCTTAAAAGTACATTGGCCCCATTGGCCATATCCTCCGGGAATGTATATTCTTTTGGGGAATGACTTATGCCGTTTACACTTGGGACAAAGATCATCCCTACAGGGCTTATTTTGGCCATTTCCTGCGCATCATGCCCGGCTCCGCTTTGCATTTGTTTGCTGCTCAGACCAAGGGCCTTAACTTCCTCTGTGATCAGCCCCTGTATTCTCGGATCTGTTAGGGCCGGAGCTGAAGTGACATCGATGGGGGTAAAGGTAAATTGAGTTCCCGTTTCGTTTTCAATGTCTTTTACCCGCTGTTCCATCGCAGTAAAGAGGTTTTCTATTTTCTCAGATGACAGGTCGCGTATCTCCAGACTTAGTACTACCTTGTCCCGGGATTACATTGGGAGCTCCCGGCAGTGCGCTAATCCGACCAACGGTGCCTACCTGTTTTCCTTCAAAACTATTGGTAACGTCATTTACCGCAACGATAAACTTTGCAGCTGCCAGCATGGCGTCCTTTCTTAAAGCCATAGGCGTAGTGCCGGCATGATTCGCAAATCCCTGTATGCTTACGTCCCACCATTTAATTCCCACAATTCCTTCCACAACCCCAATATCTATTTGTTCCCTGTCTAGTATGCCGCCTTGTTCTATATGGAGTTCAAGGAAAGCTGCCAAACTGCCTTCTGGGCGTTCTACCTCCGCTATGCGGTCTGCATCTCCCCCTATACGATTTATCCCTTCTCTCATGGTAAACCCGGTACTATTTTTAACATTTAGGGCATCTTTCTTGAGATCCCCTACCAGGGCTCTGCTGCCCACTACTCCCCCTTCCTCATTCGAAAAAATAAAGACTTCCAGGGGATGCTCAGTCTGTATCCCCTTTTCATTCAGAGTTCTTACGACTTCAATGGCAGCAAGTGAACCTACGCAGCCGTCATAATTCCCCCCATTTGGGACCATATCTATATGCGATCCGAATCCTATCGGTTTTTTAGCGGGATCTTTCCCTGCTCGTTTCCCTGTGATATTTCCTGCGAAGTCAACGCTGACCTCAAGTCCTGTCACTTGCATCAGGGAAATAATATAGGCCCTGCCCGCCAGATCGGCATCGCTAAAGGCCACCCTGTTTGTTTCCCCATTCTCCATGACTCCGTATTCTGCCAAAGACATAATAGTAGCTTCCAACCTACCCTGGTCTACTTTAGGAATGTTTTGAGAATAGCCCATAAGGCCGCTTAGAAGAAATACAAAAAAGATTTTTCCGGGGGAGGTCATAGTAGATTTGTTAGGGAGACAGGATATAAAGCTAATGAATTATTACCCAAGACTACACCTTATTTCAGTTCAATTTTGTCTATTTCTAATCGGAATTCTTCGGCTTTTTTATTCCCGATCAAAAAAGCCACTTCTTCGATCTGTTCTCCTGGAAAGGATGACATGTTTAATATCCTTCCCCTGAACTGAGGGATCATTTTTTCAAAGGGAATGGATATAGTCTGCCAGGAACCGTTGGTCTTAATATCGATGGCATAATTAAAATAATCTGAGGCATTAACTTTAAGTCTTACCTGATAGTTCTTTCCGTCACCTTTTAGACGAACAACAAGGGCCTTGTATTTTTTTACATTCAGGGATGCAAACTGATGCTGGATAAGAGAGAAACCACCATTGTTCTCTAAAGAAACTAAACCCTGAAAAATTCCGTGACCCTCGTCACTGATAGTCAGGTTGCCTTTTGAAAGTCCGCCCATAACACCGTCGTTGACCACTGTCCAGCTCGATGGATTAGTAGTTGAAGAAAATTGGAAAAGGGTATTCGATTCTTGCAACATAAGGGATATAAATAAAATTAAAACATACTTCATTTCTCTAAGTTCGTGGTTTTTATTGGAGAAACAAACCAATGACCACTCTGAGTTCTTCGCAGCATATGATAAGGTCTTATAGTACGCAGAGGTACATCAACATAAATTAAACTTACTTTATCTTTGCGCAAAAATAATCTGAAGCTTGTTCTATCTTACTATTGACATTTTAGGGACCATTGCTTTTGCCATCTCCGGCGTATTGGTGGCCATGGATAAAAAACTGGATCTCTTTGGGGTGTTTATCATTGCATTTGTAACTGCCGTTGGCGGAGGTACTATACGCGATATGCTCCTTGGCAATACCCCGGTTTTATGGATGCAGGAGTCTATCTATACCTTCACTATCATAGGTGCCGTAGTTTTTGCAATTCTGTTCCGTGAGCGTTTACGCTATGTAAGAAAGTCATTGTTTTTATTTGATACAATTGGGATCGGACTTTATACCATGGTGGGGATAGATAAGGGATTGCAGGCCGACTTAATTCCGATCATGTGTATTGCTTTGGGAACCATAACAGCCAGTTTCGGTGGAGTAATAAGGGATATTTTATGCAATGAGATCCCGGTGATCTTTCGGAAAGAGATCTATGCTACTGCTTGTATCCTGGGAGGAGGCAGTTATTTTTTGATCAGAAAACTTCCAATTATTGAGGAATATGCCTTTGTAGCTGCAATTATTGTAGTAATAGGCATCCGTTTATTGGCGGTTAGGTACAAGATAGCACTGCCCAGTATCTACCGGAATTCAGATACCGAATAATCTACTTTACAATTTCGGCTTTCTGTATATAGATATTTCTCGAAGGCCAATCTCCGTCATCTACCGGTTGTTGATTGATAAGATCTACAATATCCATCCCTTCAATTACCCGGCCAAAAGGCGTATAATTCCCATCGAGGTGATAGGAGCCCGGCTTGGTCACAACAATAAAAAACTCATACGGACTTGCCAGCATATGCGGATTGTCCATTTCACTACTTGGCATGGAAATGGTTCCGCGGTGGTGCTTATGCCCTTTCCTAGTGTCCGGAGGTAGGAGATAGCGCCCTATTTCGCTTCGTTTTCGTGCGGTTTCTTTGTTATCAGCGTTCCCTCCCTGAATTATAAAGTCTTTAACTACCCTATGGAACATGGTATTATTAAAATACCCCTGTTTTGTGAGGTAGATAAAATTGGCCTTGTGATAGGGAACATTATCATACAATTCTAAGGTAAAGCTCCCCAGACTTGTTGTTAACTTTACTCGGGTTGTGGGTAATCCTTTTTGATAGTTAAAAAAGAAATCGATCGCGTTCTCTTCGGTAAGCACAAAGCGTTCTTCCTCTTCACTTTCAGAGGATTCATTTTCTTCATTTGCAGAAGTTTCTTTCTGCAGACTATCTGATTGTACAATTGCACTTTGAGCCTCAGGGATTTCTTTTGCCGTTTCCCGGCAGCCACCTAAAAAAATTAATAGTATAATTGCGGAGTATTTCAACTTTTGGAAGATCATGGATTTTACAGAATTTACAGAACAGATCCCAAAAATAAAAAATCTACCACTACCGGGAAGGGCTGCGCACTATAAAATGGCTCCTGAAGTTCGTATTCGTGAATTAGAGTCGGGGAATATTATCAGAAAAAATCCGAAAAAGGCAGGGGTTATGGCACTATTTTACCCGGATAGCAGGCATCATACACAGGTCCTGCTCATTCTAAGACGTGCCTATGAAGGTGTACATTCTAATCAGGTGGCCTTTCCCGGAGGAAAAAGAGAAAAAGGAGATTCTTCTATTTTGGCTACGGCCCTGCGTGAGACCTATGAGGAAGTTGGGGTAAAGCCAGAACATGTTGAGGTGATCAGAAGTATGAGTGAAGTATATATTCCGCCCAGCAACTTCTGGGTACAACCTTATGTAGGTCTATATAAAAAACCAGATCCTTTTATTTTACAACAGGAAGAGGTAGAGCAACTTATAGAAGTACCTCTATTGCAACTTATGGATGACACATACCTTACGTCTCAAACCCTTTCAACTTCTTATGCTAAAAACATTGAAGTTCCGGCCTTTGAATTAAATGGTTTTACGGTCTGGGGTGCTACTGCAATGATGTTAAACGAGATCAGGGAATTAATAAAACAGGTTGTATAAGCCTAATTTTGTAGTTTTGTAGCCTATGCCATTATTTAAAAAAAATCCGTTTGGTCATATCCTCTTCCTGAAAAAATGGTTGATAAGGATCCTTGGAATCATGACTCACCAACGCTATAAAGGATTCAACACCCTGGAAATAGATGGTTCAGAGATTATTCGTGACCTACCCGGAACCAACGTTCTTTTTGTAAGCAATCATCAAACTTATTTTGCGGATGTTGTGGCCATGTTTCACGTATTCAATGCCAGTATTAGTGGTCGTGCAGATTCAATCAAGAACGTGGGATATCTCTGGAATCCAAAATTGAATATCTATTATGTTGCCGCCGCAGAAACCATGAAGAAAAGTCTTCTTACCAAGATTCTGGCCTATGTAGGTTCTATTAGTATTGAAAGGACCTGGCGTGCTGAAGGGCAGGATGTTAACAGACAGGTAAAGATGAGTGATATTTCCAATATTGGGAAGGCACTAAATGACGGTTGGGTAATTACTTTTCCACAAGGCACTACTACTCCCTGGAAACCACTCCGAAAAGGAACAGCACACATCATTAAAAGATACAAACCAATAGTGGTGCCCGTTGTTATTGACGGCTTCAGGCGTTCTTTTGATAAGAAAGGACTCCATGTGAAAAAGAAGGGGATATTACAATCTATGGTGATCAAAGAACCACTTGAGATTGATTATGAGAATGAATCTGTGGATTCTATCATAGAAAAACTAGAGTATGCCATTGAGCAGCATCCTTCATTTTTAAAGGTAATCCCTCAAGAGGAACTATTGGCATATGAAGAAGCCAATAAGCAGCGTAAATGGCGCAAGAAAGCTTAGATCTCCAGTCGCTTTAGTTCACGGTAATTCTTACCTAATTTTCGAAGTAGCAAGCCATAAATTAAGAAATAGATAAGGCCCAAAAAGGCTGTACAAAGAATACCCATAGCTATCAGTAATCCTACTACAACAAATTTTATATTATCGATAGATTCCCCCATGGCTTTCTCTTCCAGATTTAGTGCATGAATAAAAGTATCCCCGTCACTAAGGGCTATGCCAACAGCAATTAGCAAGAAGGTGAATAAGAACATGGAAAGGGCAAACAGGATATAATTCTTTACAGTTTTTCTGGTTCTGATGATCTTGTGCATTAGTTCCTTAGCATTATCCAGGGCAGAGATCTCACGATATCTTTGGTAGAATTGAAAGATAAAGTAGAATACTATCAGGTATTGAACAATGGTGATCCCCAACATTAAATTCTTGAGTCCCAGATCATCATAGAATTGCATGCCCTCTCTGGCGGAAGGGAGGAGGTAGAGTAGGTGAGGAAGTACAAATTCAATAATACTAACGATAAAGATCCACTTCACAATAGAAGAAGACTTCTTCCAGATCATGCCATAGAGTTCATCGTACGACAACTTTGGAAGTTTTGATTCTTTCTCTTTCCAGTCTTTTTTTAGCAATTCTAATTCGTCCATCATAGTGCTAAGGATTAAGAATTGTTTTTAATTTTGTTTTTATCCGGTTCATTTTTACCCGCGCGTTCACTTCACTGATCCCCAGGGTATCAGAAATTTCACTGTAATTTTTGTCTTCCAGATACAAAAACACCAGGGCTTTGTCTATATCGCCCAATTGTTTTACTGCCTTATACATCAGTGTTAATTGTTGCTCCTCGGTGGGGTCGTATTCATCCGTTTTTATCTTAAAGATCACAGAATCGAAGTCTTGAGTCTGCACGCGTTTTTTAGACTTCCTGTAAAGCGTAATAGCCGTATTTAGAGCAACTCTGTACATCCACGTACTAAATTTAGCTTCTCCCCTGAATTTAGGGTATGCCTTCCATAGCTGTATAGTGATTTCCTGGAAGAGATCATTATGAGCGTCTCTGTTATTGGTGTATAATGTACACACC
>CAWCNT010000032.1:0-5679 GCA_963796935.1 uncultured Flavobacteriaceae bacterium | reverse complement strand
CGTGTCCCCATTCTGAGATACAATGAGCTTCATCTATTGCGACGAACGAAAGGGGAACCGATTGTAAAAATTGGATGTAATCTTCCTTTGTTAAGGATTCCGGCGCTACGTACAATAATTTTGTGATACCATCGGAAATATCCTGTTTTACCTGTTTAACCTCCGTTTTGTTAAGGGATGAATTAAGCACATGAGCAACGCCATGGTTAGAAGAAATACCCCGAAGAGCATCTACCTGGTTTTTCATAAGGGCGATTAAAGGAGAAACTATGATAGCCGTGCCTTCCTCCATAAGTGCAGGAAGTTGATAGCACAGGGATTTACCGCCGCCTGTGGGCATTATCACAAAGGTGTTGTTGCCTTTTACAACATTTTTAATAACATCTTCCTGTAGTCCTTTAAATTTAGAAAATCCAAAATACTTTTTTAGTGATGTTTGAAGTTCCGTTTCATTCAATACCATTCCCTAATAATTTATTTTATCTCGCTTGCATTAAAAATCCCCTGCATTACAATAAGCTATAGTTCACTAAATGTTTTTGGGTAGTTGAAGTATTTTTCTTGTGTTATAAGAATACCCTATAAAATAAGTTTGCGTAATTTTGTTTTCTTAAATATAATACATTCTTTTAGAAAGCAATTACATTTTTAAACAAAATCTGCATTCAATTTCACAAAATTATCAAGGTACTTTGAGCAAGAGCAAAAGCATATTGGAACTGGCAAAAAAAACCATAAGTACCGAAGGAGACGCCATCCATCATTTGGCTTCCCTTCTTGATCAACAATTTGCGGATGCAGTAGATTGCATTTACCGCGGAAAAGGTAGAGTTGTCATAACGGGAATTGGAAAAAGCGCTTTGATTGCCTCTAAAATAGTGGCCACACTAAATTCGACAGGCACTCCTGCCATCTTTATGCATGCAGCAGACGCCATCCATGGAGATCTGGGCACCATTCAGCAGGAAGACATTGTGATCTGTATCTCTAAAAGTGGCAATACACCTGAAATTAAGTTACTGGTCCCTTTGATCAAAATAGGAAGTAACAAATTAATAGCCATGACCGGCAATACAGAATCTTATTTAGCAGAGCAATCAGATTTTATTTTAAATACCTATGTAGAGAAGGAAGCCTGCCCCAATAATCTTGCCCCAACAACAAGTACTACAGCCCAACTGGTAATGGGTGATGCCCTGGCAATTTGTTTATTGGAACTAAGAGGATTCAGCCCAAAGGATTTTGCGAAATTTCACCCCGGGGGTACTTTAGGAAAGAAACTGTACCTGCGTGTTGCAGATATTTCAGAAAAAAATATGAAGCCACAGGTTGAGGCCAATTCGGCAATTAAGAATGTCATTGTTGAGATCTCTGAGAAGATGCTGGGTGTTGCTGCCGTATTGGAAGATGGTAAACTTATAGGTATTGTTACGGATGGCGATATTCGTAGAATGCTAAACAAATACGAAAATATAAATGGCCTCACAGCCAGGGATATTATGACCAAAAACCCAAAGACAATTGATCCCGGAGTGTTAGCGGTTAATGCGCTAAAGGAGATGCAAAAAAATGGCATCTCACAGTTGCTGGTTAAAAAAAACAATGCTTACCTGGGAGTAGTACACTTACACAACCTTATTAACGAAGGCATACTCTAATGGCAAAGCGAACTGAGGACCCCAATGAAATGTCTTTCCTGGATCATTTGGAAGAGCTGAGATGGCATCTTATCCGGTCAACATTGGCGGTGGTTATTGTAGGTATGGTAGCCTTTTTAATGAAAGACTTTATTTTTGATACCGTCATTTTTGGGCCCAAAAAACCCGACTTTCCCACCTATGCTCTTTTTTGCAAGCTGTCCAAAATGTTAGGGTTCAGCGAGGCCTTTTGTAGTACAGAACCCCTTTTTAGGGTACAAAGCAGGGTTATGGCAGGTCAGTTTTCAGCACATATTTGGACATCGATCTGGGCTGGGTTTATAATCGCATTTCCCTATATATTATATGAACTTTGGAGTTTTATTAGTCCGGGGCTTTATGAAAAGGAACGAAGTAATTCAAGAGGTTTTATTTTTGTAGCTTCTTTGCTCTTTTTTATGGGAGTACTTTTTGGGTATTATGTGGTTGCTCCCCTCTCAATTAACTTTTTAGGGGGATATACCGTAAGTGATGAAGTATTTAATGATATTGATCTAAGCTCCTATATTTCCACGGTGAGGGCCGCAGTAATTGCCTGCGGGCTTATTTTTGAACTACCCATCATTATTTACTTTCTTACCAAAGTAGGCCTGGTGACACCTGAGATCTTAAAAAAATATAGAAAAATCGCATTGGTCATCGTTCTAATTATTTCGGCGGTGATCACTCCTCCCGATGTAGCCAGCCAGATCATTGTGGCCGTTCCCGTACTGATCCTATATCAATTGAGTATATACATTTCCGGTCGCGTTTTAAAACGGGAAGCTAAAAGAGCAAAAAAATATGCCAAATCAACTTGACGAATTTAATGCCTATCGCTCCAGAATGAATGAGAAATTACTGGGTGCATGATAACAAATTAATAAAGCGAATCTTTAATCTGGACACCAATGCCTATGCCGCAGGTGCCTTAGACGTTAAGACCAAAGAATTACTTGGCCTTGTAGCTTCTGCTGTTCTGCGATGCGACGATTGCGTAAAATACCACTTGGAAAGTGCACATAAGGTAGGCGCCAGCAAGGAAGAAGTAATGGAGACCCTGGGAATCGCCACTCTTGTTGGTGGCACTATTGTAGTGCCACATTTACGAAGAGCCTATGAATTTTGGGAACTTCTGGAGAACCAGGAAGGTTAAAAAAAATGTAATTCCTTTCTCCTCCTTATAGAATACTGTAGTTTTGACCCATAAAATACGATGAAGCTAAGAGCAGAAAATATCATGAAGGCCTACCGTGGCCGCAAAGTAGTAAAGGGTATTTCCCTGGAGGTCAACCAGGGGGAGATCGTTGGACTATTAGGACCCAATGGTGCCGGAAAGACTACCTGTTTCTACATGATCGTTGGCTTGATAAAACCCAATGGAGGAAAGATCTTTCTTGATGATACAGAGATCACCAAATTTCCCATGTATAAAAGGGCTCAAAACGGTATTGGATACCTGGCTCAGGAAGCATCGGTTTTTCGAAAATTAAGTATTGAGAATAATATCTTGAGTGTTCTTCAACTTACCAAACTGAGCAAAAAAGAGCAACACATGAAAATGGAGTCAGCTCATAGAAGAATTTGGACTTGGGCATATTAGAAAGAACAGAGGCGATCTGTTATCCGGAGGAGAACGCAGACGGACAGAAATAGCAAGGGCCCTGGCTACGGACCCAAAATTTATCTTGCTGGATGAACCGTTTGCCGGTGTAGATCCGGTTGCAGTTGAAGACATTCAGCGAATTGTTGCTCAATTAAAAGATAAGAATATTGGAATCCTGATCACCGATCACAATGTGCAGGAGACACTTGCAATTACAGAACGTTCCTATCTTATGTTTGAAGGTGGCATCCTAAAATCTGGTATCCCCGAAGATCTTGGCAGAAGACGAAATGGTTCGTAAAGTTTATTTGGGACAGAATTTTGAACTTCGTAAGAAAAAATTGGACTTCTAGAAGTTATTATTCCTACCCACTCCTAAAGACAACATTACCTACTTCTTTTTTAATCCTTTTTCTCCTCATGAGGCAGAAGAAAAGAACTTAGCAGGTAAAAAACTATTATGGCCGGGATCGCCAAAAACTTCATGGTTCCAATAAATACAAGACTTACCAGAATAAAAATATAGCGCAGCGCATTGTCCTTAAAATCCCAGGTCTTGAATTTTAAGGCAAACAATGGTATTGGAGCATTTAAGAGCAGACTGCTAATAACCGTAAGAACTATTAAAAACCAGGGGTTCAAGATAATAGTATTGAGGGCATCATTGCCATTGAACATAAGGATCAGGGGTAGTGAAATAATAAGAAGTGCATTTGCAGGGGTGGGTAAGCCAATAAAGGAAGTTGCCTGGTTTTCATCTATATTAAACCGGGCCAATCTATAGGCAGATGATAGTGTAATGGCAAAGCCAAAAAATGGCAATATGTCATAAAAAGATTGCCAGTTTAGGGTTTCTGTTATTTTCAAATTCCAACCCCCTGTCTCGCTCATTGTCAGTAATTGAAACATTACAATACCCGGGACCAAACCAAACGTGATCATATCTGCCAGGGAATCTAATTGAATTCCTAACGGGCTTTGAACCTTTAGTGCACCCGCAGACAGACCATCAAGAAAGTCGAACAGCATTCCCAGGAACACAAAAAATGCCATAAGTTCCCACTTATTCCAAACTGCAAAAAGAACGGCCAAACAGCCCGAAAACACATTTAAAAGAGTCAGAATATTAGGAATATGTTGCTTCACCTGCATATGTTTCCCGTAAAAATAGCATAATTTTTATTGAAGATGTTTTGTCCCGTTATTTATTCAGATATTTGCCTCATCAATAGAAATAGCCTGAAGATGGGCTTGGACAATGACGATTAAGCATTCTATTCTCTTTGTGTTACTTTTCTTTCTGGTCCCTACACATTCCCAGGAGTCATTTCTATCGGAAAAGGCCGTTATTAGTGTTCTTACCTGTGGGCCTGGTGCTGATCTTTACTCCTCCTTTGGACATACTTCCTTTCGGATTCAGGACAGTGAAAAAGGGATAGACTGGATCTACAATTATGGCACATTCGATTTTAATACCCCTAATTTTTATTCAAAATTCGCCAGAGGCAAGTTACTTTATTCCCTGAGTAAACAGCGACTGGAGAATTTTCTGTACACCTATGAATTGGAGAATAGATGGGTTAAAGAACAGCTCCTGAATTTATCATCTAAAGAAAAAAATGAATTGTTTTCCTTTCTTGAAATTAATTACCTGCCAGAGAATAGAAAGTACAAATACGATTTTCTTTATGACAATTGTTCCACAAAAATCCCCACGATTTTAAAGGAAATCCTGGGGGATGAACTACAATTTAAAACCTATCAGGATTCTAGTTCGTACACTTTCCGAGACCTGATACAACAGAATTTAATTCGGAATTCGTGGTCTAGTTTTGGCATAGATCTGGCCTTGGGTGCGGTGATCGACAAAAAGGCTGCCCCTCCAATATACGTTCTTGCCCAACTACGTCTTACGCCAGCTAGAGCATACAGAACTTCAGGGAGCGCCTATCGTACAGCGCGAAAGAACAATACTTGATTACAACAGGCTAAACCGGGGTAACTTTTTTACTACTTCCCCGCTCTTTTGGTTTGGACTATTATTTCTTTTTACCGTTACCATCACTTTTATCGATTTCAAAAATAATGTGCGCAGTAAGGTCCTGGATATTGTACTTTTTTTATTGACAGGAATTGCAGGTTGTATCATTTTCTTTCTTTGGTTCTTAACAGACCACCAGGCCACTGCACTAAACTTCAATATACTTTGGGCCTTTCCTTTTAATTTGGTGTTGGTTTACTATCTGATTCGCAAAACCTCAACTCCGGCTTGGATCACCATGTATCTTTTAGGTCTTTTGATACTGCTGGCATGTACAGCTATCATTTGGCTCCTGGAAATACAAATATTCTCTCCCATCCTGGCTGTATTGTTGGCTACCCTTGGGGTACGCTATG
>CAWCNT010000031.1:0-14181 GCA_963796935.1 uncultured Flavobacteriaceae bacterium | reverse complement strand
GAAAATAAGGGTTTTTTTAAACTGCCTTTCCTATTCAATGGTTACCTGCCCTTTTTCTTCCTGAACTATAGCGAAGTAACCGAGAGGGAATACTTCAGGTTGATCAACATTATCAAGAACATCAATATTGTCCAGATCAGTGACATCAAAAACATTACCACGAACAGTAGATACAGGCGTTTGAAAAGGACCCTGAGAATCCCCACTCTGAACTATCAACTGGTTCATATAATCATAGAAGCTTTGATCCACACCAAGAATGCTTATTTCTAAGACCGTCCCAGATTCAAAAGATTGATCATAGAAAAATGAAAATTCAAATTCCTGCCCTTGATAAAACTCATCTTCTGTGACCAGATATTCCCCAAAGTCGAAGTCGAACAGATAGTAATTATCCTCAACTGGCGGATCGTTGAAATTCACGATAACCTCAGTTTCATTGTCACCAAATAAAGTGCTATTTCCCTGCCGTATTGAATTTAAGGTTGCTACGGGAACATAACGGGTGCTGGCAATATAAAGCCTACCCTCATGTCTAACATAGAGCGTAAAAATGAGATTTCTTTGTAAGACGGAGGTGGGTATTCGTTGATCCGAGCTAAAGTTGGGATCCGGAACATAGATCCCCGATCCGGGCGTAGTTTCTGCCAAACTTGAAGAGCCGGTATTCACCACAACATTGCCATCATATTCTTCATAGATAATAGATACGCTCTCTGCAGAAGTTGGTATATTTTCCTCGAAAAAGTTACCAGACAAGGACAATTTGATCTCTACCGGAATGTATTGTTGAATGAGATCTACGCGGATTAAGCCATCTACCACAAGCCGTGTCTCCTGTTCAGTGATCTCTACATCAATAACATCTTCACATCCTATACAGAGTGCCCCTAAGGTCAGAAACAAAAAAGCGTAACGTTTCATAAGCCAGCTCAAAATTTAAAGTTATAAGTTACGGCAGGTACAATGCCAAAAATAGAGGTACGGATAGCTTCATTGACCCCCGTATCCTGGTTTCGTCTAAAGTTGATAGAAGCAGCATTCATACGGCTGTATGCATTATAAATACTAAAGACCCATTCTGTCTGAAATTTTCTTTTAAGATTTTTAGTTGGGGTTAAGGTTGCGGAAAGATCTAGCCGGTGATAATCTGGAAGACGTTCCTTATTTCGTAGGCCATAAAAAGGGACTGTAAGTCCTTGAAACTGGAACTGTCCAACAGGATAGTTGGTGGGCTGACCTGTTTGATAAACGAAATTGGTGTTAAACCTCCATTTTTTATTCAGGTCGTAACTGCCATACAAGGAAATATCATGGGTCTTATCATAAGGTGTACTGTACCACTGCCCAAAATTGATCCCGGTTTCCTGGTTAGATCTGCCATTATCCTCAAAGGGAGCCCTTCCGGGAGTGCGTTGTTCAGAACGAGATAGGGTATAGGCAAGCCATCCCTTAAATCGTCCTTCGTTTTTCCTAAACAAAACCTCCCAACCATAGGCCCTGGCCTTTCCATTAAGGATCACTTGTTCAATAGCATTATTAGCAATGAGGTTAGCCCCGTCAATATAGTCGATCCTATTTTGAATGTCCTTGTAGAATACTTCTGTCTCCAGACTATACTCCCCATCTTTTAATGACCTAAAATACCCTAGGGCATATTGATCCAGTATCTGTGGTTTTACAAAAGGTCCACTTGGGGTCCATACATCTAATGGAGTAGGAGAGCTGGTATTCGATAATAAGTGCAGGTATTGGGCTATTCTGGTGTAACTGGCCTTTATAGACTGTTCCGAATTTAAGGTATAGGCCAAAGACAGCCTGGGCTCAAGATTTGTATAAGTGGCCAATTGTTCGCCCCGCCCCGGAGTAATAGTCCCGGTAGGTGTAGCTTCTTTATAGACCAATAGAAAAGGGTCAAATATCACCGGATTGTTATTCTCATATACATTCAATTCATCCTGGCCTAGACGGATAAAATGACTAAGACGCAAGCCATATTCCAGGCTAAGAGATTCTGAAATGGAATGTTCCATATCTACATAAGCTGCAAATTCATTAGCGTATTTTTTGATAAGTTGCTCTTCCAAAATACCCGAACCCGGGCCAATGGGAGCGATCTTCCCAGGATTAAAGGTATAGTAGATGTTATTGATCCCGTAATTCACTTGAAACCTATCGCTCAGATAGTGTTTCAGGTCGTATTTAACATTAAAGTTCTGGATCCCGGAATTCCATTTAAAGCCTACAAAATCTAGTTTAAGACCGTAATAAAAGTCTGAATATATTAGGGAGAGGTTACTGAATAATTTGTCCGAGAAAAGATGGTTCCATCTCACGTTCAGGACACTATTGCCATAAATATTCTCAAAGCTACTGGAGATGGCAAAAACATCGCGTCCAAAATATCCTGAAAGGTAAAGACTGTTGTTGTCGTTTAATTTATAGTTGAGCTTTGTATTCAGATCGTAGAAATAAGCCGTGTTGTCAATATCGAACAAGGGAAGAAAAAGATGAGCATAAGACGCTCTTCCTCCAATCAAAAAGGCAGCCTTATCCTTTACTATTGGCCCTTCTGCCAGCAGCCTGCTGGCTACAGCTCCTATACCGCCATTCATTTTAAACTCTTTGCTATTCCCTTCTTTTTGAAAGATTTCTAGCACTGAAGAAACCCTGCCGCCATAACGTGCAGGGATACCACCTTTGAAAAGTTTTACATCCTTGATAGCATCGGGATTAAAAACAGAGAAGAATCCAAAAAGGTGAGAACTGTTAAAGATAGTGGCCTCATCTAACAAAATAAGGTTTTGATCTGCAGCGCCACCTCTAACATTAAATCCGGATGCCCCTTCTCCTGCGTTGCTAACACCAGGTAGAAGGATGAGCGACTTAATGATATCTGCTTCTCCCAAAACCACCGGAATATTTTTGATGGTCTGTACAGATAAATTATTTACACTCATTTGTGGTTTACTGATATTCAGTTTTTCCACATTCTCGGTAAGGACAACCTCATCAAGGATTTCGGCCTTTTCTATTAATTGAAAATTGATCTTTTGGTCCCGATCAAAGGTGATGGTCTCAATCACATCCTGATACCCCAAATACGTTAGCTGTAATTCATATGTCCCTTTGGGCAAGGTGAGGGAAAAAAACCCGTATTCGTTAGTAGTTACTCCGGTCCTAAGGGATGGGATGGCAATAGTGACCCCTATGAGGGTCTCGTTACTAGAGGCTTCACTGATGACACCACTTAGCGTAAATTTTTCCTGTGCTATAACTAAGAAGGGGAGAAGGAAAATAAAAAGCGTAAACTGGCGCCTTAAGATTGGCCGCATAGCAAATTTTTTCTAAAAATAAGAAAGAAAAAAGGATGACCACCGCCTTAACTTAAAAAAGAAATTACATTTTATTTAATCTGAGTTTATCCCAGGCTTTTCAATATCCTGTTAAATACCTGGCTGGGTCTCATCGCTTTCTCAATCAGAGAAGGATCTGGTTTATAATACCCCCCAATTTGTTGCTTACTTCCCTGGGCATTCTTCAATTCTTCAAGAATTTTAGGTGTATGCGATTCCAATTCTCGCGCTATTTCCTGAAAGCGTTTTTGAAGCACAGTATGCTTGTCCTGGTTGGCAAGGGCCTGAGCCCAATAGAGGGCCAAATAGAAGTGGCTTCCTCTGGTATCTAATTCTCCTACTTTTCGAGAAGGAGACCGATCGTTGTTCAGAAATGCTTCTGTAGCCGTGTCCAATGCTTCTGCTATGACCAGAGCTTCTTGATTGTCATTTTTGGTGCCGTAGAATTCGAGAGAAACAGCAAGGGCAAGGAATTCACCTAAAGAATCCCATCGCAAATGTCCTTCTTCCAGAAATTGTTCTACATGCTTTGGCGCAGACCCACCGGCACCGGTTTCAAATAAACCACCACCTTTCATCAAAGGAACGATAGATAGCATTTTGGCGCTGGTCCCTACTTCCAGAATTGGAAAAAGGTCTGTCAAATAATCTCGTAATACGTTTCCGGTAACGGAAATAGTATCCTTTCCTTCTTTTAAGTCGCTGCAAGGTAACTCTTGTAGCTTCAGTAGGGGAGAGGATCTTTATGTCAAGTCCGGTGGTATCTTCCAGGGGGAGATACTGATCAACCTTTTTTATAAGCTCTCTATCATGGGCTCTTTCGCTATCTAACCAAAAGATGGTAGGTGTCTGGGTAGCTCTTGCTCTGGATACGGCTAGTTTGATCCAGTCCTGAATAGGTAGATCCTTTACCTGGCACATTCTCCAGACGTCGCCTGTTGAAACGCGATGTTCCAAAAGTGTCTTTTTAGAGTAGGTATCAATCACTTTTACGATCCCTTTCTCCTTGATCTCAAAGGTCTTGTCATGAGACCCGTACTCTTCCGCTTTTTGAGCCATAAGTCCGACGTTGGGCACTGTACCCATTGTTCGAGGATCAAAAGCCCCATGTTTTTTACAAAAATCGATTGTGGCCTCGTAAATACCTGCATAGCTACTATCAGGAATGACTGCTTTGGTATCTTGAAGCTCTCCTTTTGGATTGTACATTTTTCCAGATGTGCGGATCATGGCCGGCATAGATGCATCGATGATGACATCACTGGGTACATGAAGATTTGTAATGCCTTTGTCAGAATTTACCATGGCCACTTCCGGGCCTTCTTCAAATGCTTGTTGTATGTCTTTTTCTATTGTCTCACGCTCATGCTCCGGGTAATTTCTGGATCTTTTCCAGTAAGCTTTCCAGGCCATTGTTGGCACTAATTCCCATTTTGTCAGAGTATCTCCATGTTTTGCAAAAACATCTTTAAAAAATACTTCCATTACATGGCCAAAAATGATGGGGTCTGAGACCTTCATCATAGTAGCCTTAAGATGAATTGAAAACAGACACCCCTTTCTTTTTTGCATCGGCGATCTGTTCTTTTAGGAAAGAAAGCAGGGCCGTCTTGCTAAGTAAGGTGGCATCAATTATTTCTCCTGCCAATACAGGGATGTCGCCTTTAAGAAGACTGGTCTCTCCCTTTTCATTCTGGAATTCAATAGCGAGCATGCTTGAATTCTCAAGGGTCAAAGATTTTTCATTAGATTTAAAATCGCCCTTGGACATGGTAGCTACATGGGTCTTAGAGTTTGAGTCCCAGGCTCCCATGCTATGCGGATGTTTCTTTGCAAAGTTCTTTGATGGGTTTTGGTGCTCTCCTGTCTGAATTGCCTTCTCGTAACACCGGATTTACAGCACTACCTTTAATCTTATCGTAACGCACTTTAATGGCTCTTTCCTGCTCAGTTTTAGGTTCATCAGGATATAATGGAACAGGATATCCCTTTCCTCTTAATTCTTCAATAGCTTCCTTTAATTGCGGAATGGAGGCACTAATATTTGGTAATTTTATGATGTTAGCATCTGGAGTTTTCGCCATCTCCCCAAGGGCTGCCAGGTCATCAGAAATCCGTTGTTCTTCTTTGAGAAAATCAGGAAAGCTGGCAATGATCCTACCTGCCAGGGAGATGTCCTTAGTGGCAATGGTAATTTGCGCTTCGCTGGGTAAAAGCTTTGATGATAGGTAAGAATGACTGTGTTGCCAGAGCTGGCGCTTCATCCGTAAGGGTGTAAACAATTTGCGACATGGAAGGTATTATTATCGTTTAAGCGAGCAAATATACAATTTTAAGTTGGGGAAAAAAGACGAAAATGTATAGGTCTGAATGTCTGTCAGACATCTTTTTGAAGGAAGATAAATTGCCTGTTAAAATCTGCTAAGGGCAAAAAACAAAAGCCATATCATCGTAACTAGTACATTGATATGGCTTTCTAGAAACAGTTTGCAAAATCCCAGTACCGAAGTGCTGGAACTGCCTCCCGAAGGTTGCAATTGCATTCTTATTTCAACGTTTGAAACATTCGCTGTTCTCAATAATTCAACCAAGACTCAATTCGTGTTTCTCTTTGTTGCTTTTATATAATTTTTCTAATACCTAACCCTAAGGTTGCGTATTCAGTCCGATCATACAAGTACAGTTCCGTAAAACCGAGGTTTTCTTTTCCTGTTTATGTTTTTTCTGTCCTAGGTACCTAAGTACCTATTCGTGAAAATGCCCATAACAACAAAATAAAGAACGTCAACTCTATCTGATTTTTTAGATCAACCCGTGAGGGCGTTTCTTCCAAACCATAGGTAAATATAAGATAAAGGTTTAATATTCCAAATCTTGTAAGCAATTATAAATCAACACCTTATAAACGATAGTTATAAACATTTGTTCATAACTCAAAAAGGCATACTGTACAGGTCTTCTTAATCCGATCTTTTTGAGTTGTCGTTGGATCTTCCTGATGGCAGATTCGATCGACTTTTCGGGTTCTATGATATTGTATTCTCCCCAAAAATCGGGATCCGAAAATCCTACAGCTTCATCACTCAAGATCATGGTAGATTTAAGTCGGTCTCTAAACCTGGGTTCACTCAGTTCCTGGTTCTTTTCCCAATCTGTAATGGCCATCTCACAGGTCATACTATACACAGAATTAAACAATTTCTTGTCCCAATCTATCTTAAATTCGAGTATGGCATTGCTATATCCATAATACCAGCGACCGTCTTTTTCCCGATAATCTACACGGTAGGCTACCTCTGTTGGAAATACATTTGCATTCCTTGGTTTTTTTCGAACAAAAAGTCGACTCGCCATTTCCCGATCCGTAATATTGAGGGAGTATATGGCACTTGTAAGAATTTTTTTCTCAACATCTATATACAATTTACCTTCATATAAAGGTTCCCGAATATAATCTCGCTGTCTAAAATTGATCACATAGATCAGTCTGTCATTTATACGGGTAGACCTGTCAAAACTAAAGGTATAGTCGTCTATAGTATTCCTCCGCAAAGATATACTCCGGGTACTTCATCACATCCACATAGAGCGCATTGAAAGGTCCGCCTTGTAACTTTAGGACCAGTGTGTCTAGCCTGCTGTAGTCTGTACTTTTACGCGCTTTGTACATTTGCACGGCATCTCGCCTGGATGATGTATAGGGCGTCTTAAAAATGGTAACAACCGCTTCTGAAAGCGATACATTTTTTCGCCGTTTTTTAATGGTTTCCCGGTAGAAAGCAGTCATAACAGTGGGATCTATCAAGGTAATTTTCTCCTTTCCTCCTCAGGGTTTCCTTGACCAGGATAACAGCCTCACGCGGCACACTGATTTTTACTTCTGGTAATTCGGTTACCAGTACATCCATAGCAATCTTGTTATTGTCTTCTTTGAGTGAAGACAGGGCACACTGTCTTTGTTCCATATCCTAAAAAAGTAATGATCAATGATTCACTTTGTATATTGGTAGGCACTTTTAATAAAAAGTTTCCTTCAGTATTGGTCACTGTACTGATATTGGTTCCTTCAACGGTGAGGGTAGCAAAGATCAAGGGTTTTTTTGTTTCACTGTCCATGACCTCTCCTTTGTAAGAAGTGAATTCAACAGTCTGCATTTCTTGTTCCTGAAAGGCAAAAGAAGCCATAGCCTGCTCTGTAGCCAGACCACATAATAAAACACTCAACAGAGGTATGATTAATTTCTTCATAGCGTATAATTTAAATTTTATACTTCCTTCAGCCTTTGAAAAATACCTGAATTTCAAGGTACCTAAAGATACGAAAAGGAGGCCTCATTAATGAAGATTACACCAGATCTTTTGTGTTAATTAACCTTTACTTTTAGGTGATCTATCCCTTTTTTGATCGATAAACGCTCAATTACCTAGACCATTGGTTTTAGTAGTTCATCTTCTTCAACCGAAAATAAATACACTTGGTCTAACTTTTATTCAATGGCCGAAAAATATGGTGCTTTCAGCGATTTGTAAGATTTAATTGACGCTTTCGGTAGTTTCTTTAGTATACAAAACGCCCAAGTCTTGAAACCACTTTTAACCCTTTTCCTCGTACTTTTTTTAAGTACTGGAGTCTTTGCTCAAAAACAGGAAGATCATGCTAAAATTAAAAATCATCAAATGGATTCTTTTCTGGATAGTAGGCCTACTGGTGCTATATCTGGTTGGGAAAGTAAGAAAGTTGCGACTCAGAAAATAGCTCGTCTATACCGCTTTAAAAATGCTCGTATTCAAAAAGAACTTGCATTCAAAACTAAAAAACAACGCTTCACCGTCTAATACACCTAACTATGATCCTATTTATTCTTTTATTCCCGGTTGTAATATTTTGTAGTTCTCTTCTTGTTTTTTCTCTTTTACCATCCGCTTTACGTCCTGTAGCAGTGCCTTTGCGTCGTAGATAATCCCATCTTTGATGGTATAACGAACGCCGCCTACCCGCACTACCTCATTCTCTTCGGTTAGTTTGATGGCTCCTGTGCCATAAAGAACTTTTAAATTTTCTAAGGGGTTTTCTGCCACGATCACAAAATCGGCCAACTTTCCTACAGTCACCGTACCTATTTTATCACTTACACCCAGAGCTTCTGCTCCATTAAGGGTAGCGCTTCTAATGATCTCTAAGGGATGAAATCCTGCTTCACGAAGTAATTCCAATTCACGCACATAAGCAAAGCCGTAAAGCTGGAAAATGAATCCGGAATCGGATCCGGTGGTGACCCTGCCACCGCGATTCTTATATTCATTAATAAAGGTCATCCAAAGGTTGTAGTTCTTTTTCCATGCCACTTCTTGTTCTGTACCCCAATAGTGCCAATAAGAGCCATGGGAGATCTTGCTGGGTTGATAAAATTCCCAAAGTGATGGGAGCGTATACTCTTCATGCCATTCAGCTCTTCGGGCCCTTTGCAGGTCTCTGCTGGCTTCATAAATATTAAAAGTAGGGTCTATTGTAAAATCGAGGGCAATAAGCTCGTTCATTACATTATTCCAATGGTCCGAATAGGGTGGGGCCGCTTGTTCCCAAAGTCTTCCTGCTTCTTCAAAACGGTGTTGCTCATTGTTGTAATTATAGTCGAGCGGGTAATTTTGTACAGTCCTGTCTTCAAATAGCGCCTCAGGAAGCCCGTACCAGTGTTCCATGGAGGTAAGACCTGCCCTGGCAGAATGCAAGACATTCCAGCGCGCTACATCGAGCTGAGCATGGTGACAGGCAGACCGTAATCCAAGTTTTTTATTCTCATCGAGGGCAGCGGTCATAATCTCTGGTGGAGCACCGAAGAATTTTATTCCATCAGCTCCTTTTTGTGCATTGTTCCGAACCCAGTTCCTGGCCATTTCCGGAGTGCTTATCTCTTCCTTGCTACCCTGACCAAATCCGGTATAGGTAAATATCCTGGGAGCAATGATCTCATTTTTTGCACTTTTACGTTTCAGGTCAAGTGCAATATCTAGTCCACGGCCGCTAGGTTCCCGTACGGTAGTAATCCCATGTCCCATCCAGAGTTTAAAAACATAGTCGGCATCAGCTCCTTGGGAATTACCTCCTATATGACCATGCATATCTATAAATCCGGGAAGCAGATACATTCCTTCACAATTCAATTCTTTTCCTCCCGCATCAAGTTTTGGTCTTCTTGCTTCATTTATGGCCACACCTGGGTACCCCACCACCTGAATCTTTTTAATGACATTATTTTCTACAACTATGTCAACCGGACTAATTGGAGGTGCTCCATTGCCATTGATAAGGGTAACCCCACGAATGATCAGTTGGGGAAATGGGCCCTCGCTCATTGGGGATTGTGCAGTGCCAAGGAAACAAATAAAAACAATGGCTATAAAAAGAAATCGTGACTTCATAAAATAGTTATTTAGGTACATTTATATGGTTGCCAAGGAACAAGGCGTTCAGAAATAATCGGTTTGTGCCATACCAGGAACCCCGGAAATTAGGATTGTCTGCAAATAGAACTACTCTGCCACCACCTAAGGGACTAACCAACAAGGAGGCTGAGGGTTTTAAATAGGTATCCCTGTTGGTATCCGTAATAAATCCATCTATTAAGGGTTGGGATGTGTATTTTGCAACAGTAGAATACTCATTCTTACTTGGGGCCAGCCAAACTGTATTGTTC
Source organism: uncultured Flavobacteriaceae bacterium (assembly GCA_963796935.1). Lineage (GTDB taxonomy): Bacteria > Bacteroidota > Bacteroidia > Flavobacteriales > Flavobacteriaceae > Muriicola. The sequence goes on along the minus strand of CAWCNT010000031.1, from coordinate 4,130 downwards.
TTGTATACCGGTATTACCTCATTTCTGTACCCAAACCCAAGCGGATGGGTTAGGTCTAGTTGTGCCTTTACAATAATACCACCAACTCCTTCTTTTCCAAGATTTTCTCCGGCATCTACATAAGGTTTTCGAATTGCTGTTTTGGTGGAATCTTTCTCAGATTTAATAAGACTTTCTTTTACCAGCTTTTTGTCAATTACCCATTTAGAAGCACTGCCAATAGTTATGAGTGTATGTCCTTTCTCAACCCATGCCTTCAGTTTGTCCATCGTTTTTTTATCGAAGGAATACGAGCCTGAGACCATAACCAGAGTATTGTATTTATCAAGATCAACTCTGCTAAAATTCCGCATCGGGATCTTAGTGATGGGCATATGAACACGCGTATCCAATAAATGCCAGATCTCCCCTGCTTCATAAGAACGCACCCCTTCACCAATGATCATAGCTGCCTTAGGAGTTTTAACAGGCCGTATATATCTGCTACCCAGATCTACTCCCATCAGGTTAAATCCGGAAGATACTCCATACATAGGGACCTTAAACTTTTTTTGAGCCTCACTCAATAAGCTAAAGACCTCTTCACTACTTTTCTTTTGGAGTTGCACAGCTAACAATAAAGTACCGTAATTAAAGGATTTGTTTCCTGCAGTTGTTTTAGAAGTAAAGGGTTTAAAAGAGGAAGATAAAACCAATTTATTCTGTTGCAGATAATTCAAAACAGCCGGTGCATTGTAATCATCCCAATCTATAAGATATGCATAGTTAGATCGTTGCACCGGTGTAACTACGGCTATATCATCCGTAGAAAGCACAGGAGCTCCCAAACTAGCCTTGGTCACCCCCTGGTATCCTATGTTATAGAAATTGGCCACAGACCAGGCCGAGGCATCGTAATAAACACTATCCCGGTATTTGTTGTAGGTCTCAAACATGGTTTGTACCATACGGTATTGAGGCTGCTCTGTAGGCACCAGATATGATTTATCCCCGTTCTTATACACTTTTATTTTATGCAGTAAAAGTTTGTCAATAAAAGCTTTTACCCTGTTTTGATCATAGTTGTCCCCAAATTTGTAGGCTTTGATTGTACTTTTCCGGGCATTTGTGAGAGCACTCTTAAAGAAATTTTGCTGGTATTTCCTCAGATAAGCCTTGTTTTCTACGGCTGCTTTTACCGTTGTTATACTAGATGTATATTGGTTTCGGATCGTAAAAGGGAAGGTGATCTCACCAAAGGCGGTGGTTTGTTTATGTCCTCTGGAACTAGCCTGTTCAAAAAGTACACCCAGTCCGCCCTGCAGATCAGGATAGGAAGATCCATAGCCGGGGTAGGTGCCATCAAAAACCTCTTTTGTAAAGTACAAGGATCCTATGCTATCTAATGCCTTGGCATAATACACTGCAAACATGGAGTTGAGGTCTTCATAATTCTCCTTTGGCATAATAGGATTTAAGGAGCCATTTGTTTTCATGGGTTCAAAAAAATAGGTGCTTTGGCTTCCCATTTCATGAAAATCAGTTACCACGTTGGGGTACCATTCATGATACCAGCCAAGCTTGCCCCTGCTTTCAGGGTTAATAGCTAACAGCCAATCGCGATTTAGATCGAACCAGTAGTGGTTGGTTCGCCCTCCGGGCCAGTATTCGTCGTGTTCTGCGTCTTGAGGATCTGCTACAAGCGGACTGCCCTGATAGGTATTGGCCCATTGAGTATGCCTGTCTCTCCCATCCGGATTAATGGTAGGGTCAATAAAGATTATGGCCTTGCTGAGGTATTTTGTTATTTCCGAAGACTTAGATGCCGCAAAGGTATATGCAGTAAGCAGGGCTGCCTCAGAACTGGATGGTTCATTGCCGTGTACATTGTACGCCAAATTTATAAATACCGGAACCTCATCATAATTGGAAGATGATTTATTCGGATCGGTAAAGGACAGGTGTTGTGCTTTAAGAGCTTCTAGATTGTTGAGGTTTTCGGGGGTTGTAATAGTCAACATACTCAGAATTCTACCTTCGTGTGTTTTTCCGTATTCGTAAAAGCTCACCCGGTCAGAAACCTCTGCTAATTTTTTAAAATAGGCTACAATAAGATCGTGTCTGGTATGTCTTTCGCCAATACCGTAGCCCAGGAATTCTTCCGGTGAAGGAATATTCTCCTGGAAAGGTTCATACTTTTTAAGGAAGTAATCTTGTCCCTGAAGGGAAGTTAAACAGCAAAAAATGAGGAGGTAAATAATCTTGTGCATGGCGTTGTCTTTGATTTTGAGTTTTTAAATATAGCGATAAAACCCTAACATACAGACCCAGCTTTTACCTGAAACGAAAAAGAAGTTAATGAGAATAAGCCACCTAGAATCTATGCAACTGAAGGGATAGGTTGTGGTTCAATTTCTCTGAACTTAACGATATAGTTAGTGCCTTTTTTAGAGGGGTCCCTGGTGATAGTTCCCTTGAGTTGCCTGGCAAGGTTATGAATAAGTTTTAGGCCAAGAGACCTGCTGTTTTTTAAAGTAATTGAGTCTGAATATCCTGCACCATTATCTCCTATATGTAAAACATAGCAGTGTTCATCCTCTTTCTCTATAGAGATATAAATTTCACCTTCACGATCATCTTTTATCCCATATTTAAGGGAATTTGTTATTGCCTCATTGATCAACAAGCCCAGTGGAATAGCGGTATCTATACTGAGTTCTATATCGGGAATGTCTATGTTTAAGGTTACCTTGTTGTTGGCTCCCTTAAGCGACTTAACCAAATATTCACTTAATTCCCGGACATAGGTCTTGTATTGTATCTTGGTCAGGTCCTCTCGCATATATAACATTTCATGTACCATGGCCATTGAGATCACCCTGTTCTGACTACTTTTTAATATGCTCTTTGTTCTAGGGTCATCAATACCTCTTGATTGAAGGCTTAATAAACTCGATACAGTTTGTAAATTGTTCTTTACTCTGTGGTGAACTTCTTTAAGTAAAGTATCCTTTTCTTCACTTTTGGCCAGCATTTCCCGCTTTGATTTATACAACTGATGATGCACATACATCAGGTCTTTTCCAAAGATTCCCCCTAACAGATAAGCGGCAAACAAAACACTCATTAAGGTAAAAATATCTCGTGCATTTTCGGGAATCTCGTTCGGGATATTTAAATCAAGGAATCTTCCTTGAAGAAACAAAAGGATCGCCAGAGCAGAGATGATAAATAAATAAGTTTTCCCAAAAGACCTTGCTGTTGCGTATCCTGCCAGGACCAATAAGGTTAATATAAAAATAAAGGGACTATAGATACCACCACTTAATACGGTGATAGCGAATGCAGCCACTAAACTCACAACGGAGGAAATATGATAGGTCAGCGATAGGTTCTTATGAAATTTATAGGCATAGGTATTGCTTAAACTCAGGATTGTAAAAGTGAGGAAAATAAAGGATAGAACAGATTGAATATTTAATAAAAAGAAACAAATTAAAAAGAAAGCAAAGCTTAATATTGAGGCATAATTAGTAGCCTTCACCAGAAGCCTCTCTTTATCCTTATGCCGTTCTTGGTCAATGTAGTTGTTCTCCATAATTCCTAATTTTAAGCTGATCCCGGATGCATTTCTTAAGATGTTTTCCTAAACCTATGATGTAAAGCTACTTATGTTTTGTAAGATAATCAATAGCCCGGACGTCTAAAGTTTTTGCATTGACATAATCTGAAAAAGAAAAAGGGATGGCCTTCTGACCATCCCTTGAATTGTTTATGCATTGATTTTTATGAATCAATCAGTACCCATTCCCCTTTATCTATTAGAGGTTCGGCCTGTTTGTATTTTACGGTTTTACTCTCGCCAGACATCACATTCTTAATGGTCACCCGGTCATTTCTGCCAATTTTTGGCTTTTCCCTGATTATTGTTTCTGTAACCTGAGGCCGACCTCCCTGATTCTGACCTACAGACCGATTCCTTGCGGCCAATTCATCACTGTTAGGGATCTCTTCTTTGGTAGTCCTTAGGTTTTCCTTTTTCTTCCTAACGTTTCTTGCTTCCTGAATTTCATCTGTGTTGCCGGAAGGTAATTCCCCTTTAAACAAGAAAGAAACAACATCCTTATTCACTCTATCAATCATTCCTTTAA
>CAWCNT010000030.1:0-11202 GCA_963796935.1 uncultured Flavobacteriaceae bacterium | reverse complement strand
CCTAATTTTCCAGGAGATTAAAAGTCAGGCCAAACAATTCCTCCTCATTGCTGTGCTCCTGCTTTTGTACGCACTTGGCAAAAAGATGCACCTCTCATCCCTGATCATAATTCTGATCTTTGGTTTGGTGATCGCTAATATGAAATTGTTTTTTGGTGGTAAACTTGTCCATTTTCTTAAAAAGGAAAGAGCGCATCAGATATATCATGAACTCCATATAATTACCTTAGAGACTGCCTTTGTTGTACGGACATTTTTCTTTGTGGTTTTTGGTATCACCATTGTGATCTCGTCACTTTTTAATTTGAATGTGGCAATGGTTAGTATTATGATCCTGGTTTCTATCTATGCTATTCGCTTTATTACACTTCGATTGTTTATAGGAAAGGATATTTTACCGCAATTATTTATTGCTCCAAGGGGTCTTATCACAGTTCTTTTGTTTTATGCGATACCTGCGGAGGCGCAGGTAGCCACCTTCGAACCCGGTATCTTGCTATTTGTGATCATTGGTACAAGTCTTATCATGACCTGGGCCATGATTAAAGACAAAAAGAAAATGGGCTCTATGATAGAAATGGCAGATAAAGAAATCCTAGTTAAGGAGAAAGAAGATATAGCCTTACAAGAAGCGGAAGAGCAAGAAAAGAATGAAGCTCCATCACCTATTCCATCAAAAGACCTTCTTAACGAGGATGAACCTCCGGCATAAAAAAACCCATTACTTTCGTAATGGGCTATCACTCTTTTCTGTTGGCCTACTAGGACTCGAACCTAGAACGACTGGACCAAAACCAGCTGTGTTGCCAATTACACCATAGGCCAATGGTGCTAAAGAGCGTGCAAATTTAAGACAAAGTTTCATTTGCACAAACATTTTTTAAATGTAATCCGATTAATACGCAACCATAGCTGTCTGTTAAAGGTTTAAGAAATATTGATCCCAATATTTATTTAAATTAGTAATTTCGCCACTATTGGTAAAAGGAAGACTGAATGTTCGCGAAAAACTTTGAAAAATGGGACTCTATTCTTGGATGGGGAGTCTTTTTTATAGCTCTTATAGTATATGGTCTTACGGTTGAACCTACCGGAAGTTGGTGGGATGCTGGAGAATATATCACCACCTCGGCAAAACTTCAGGTAGCACATCCACCCGGAGCTCCATTACTGCAAATGTTAGGTGCATTTTTTGCCATGTTTGCCCTGGAGGCCGACCAGATTGCCAGAATGGTAAACTATATGTCTGGGGTATCCAGTGCCTTTACCATCCTTTTTATGTTCTGGACCATTACCAATCTCACACGTAAACTCATTTCCAGTGCCGGTGAATTGAGTAACTCCAAAGCTATTGCTGTTTTAGGTAGTGGCATTGTAGGCTCCCTGGCATTTACTTTTTCAGATAGTTTTTGGTTTAATGCTGTAGAGACGGAAGTATATGCGATGGCCAGTTTTATTATGGCACTTTTATTATGGCTAGGTCTTAAATGGACAGATAATCTGCATGACCCCAGAGGAAACAAATATTTGATCCTGATCTCATTTGTGGTAGGCCTCACCTTCGGAATTCAGTTTATGGGGTTTCTGGCTATCCCTTCTATAGGACTCCTTTATTATTTTAAGACATATAAAGAAACCACTGTAAAGAACTTCCTGTTAGCCAATATCATTGTGGTGGCTATTTTGATGCTTGTCTATAAATTCTCCCTTACCTACGTTTTAAAACTCTTTGGATGGAGCGAGGTTTTCTTTATCAATAGTATAGGTCTGCCGTTTAACTCAGGATCTATTATTATGGGTCTGATCTTCATTGGAGTGTTTTATTATGCTCTTAGCTATACCAGAAAAAACAATTTCCGAACGGCAAACACCATAGTCTTATGCCTTATGTTCTTATTGCTAGGCTTTTCTTCCTGGCTAATGTTACCCATACGTGCCAATGCCAATGTGGTGATTAATGAGAATAATCCGTCGGATGCTCGTTCGCTATTGGCCTACTATAACAGAGAACAATATCCAGGAGTAGATAGCCCAATTTATGGCACCTATTATTCGGACACCTTTGCTGCTCCCGGTGATGATAAAGATGATAAACCCAAGTATGAAAAAGATGAGGCTCTTGGAAAATATATCATCGTAAACAAATACAAGGATGCCATTCAGGGTCCAAATCCGGATCATCAGGGAATTCTGCCCAGAATGTGGAGTGAACAACACGCAGAAAATTACATGAAATTCTTTGGTCCTCTCGAATTCCGAATGACCACAAGCAATGATGAATTACAAAAAGCTGTGACTCAGATCAAGACAGGCTATGCCAATGGTGAGATAGATGCGGAGCAATACATCAGTTTTCTTCGGCAATTTGGTGAATACCTGGAGGTACAACCACCATCTATATGGCAGAATATTAAATACATGGTGCAATTCCAATTTGGATACATGTTTGGGCGATATTTTATGTGGAATTTTGTTGGGAAACAAGATGATCTGCAGGGTCGTTACAATGGCAACGGGGAATGGTTAAGTGGCATTGGTTTTATAGACAGTATTCGTTTAGGGAGTCAGGAAAACCTTCCCGGAGATATACTGAATAACAAAGGGCGAAATACCTATTTCTTTCTCCCTCTTATTTTGGGGATCATTGGGTTGGTATTTCAAATATCAAAAGATCCCAAGCAGTTTTGGGTGCTATTCGTATTTTTTATTTTCACCGGGATCGCTATTCAATTCTATACAAACCCATACATCTTTCAACCCCGTGAAAGAGATTATTCGCTGGTTGGCGCTTTCTACATATTTGCTCTTTGGATAGGTTTAGGGGTCTACGGCCTCTATGAAGAGTTTAGCAAATTTATAAAGCCCAAAATCTGGGCACCTGCCATAACCATGGTTTGCCTCTTGGCAGTTCCGGGAGTTATGGCCTACCAAAACTGGGATGATCACGATCGTTCCGGGCGTTATACTGCTCGTTCGGCGGCTATGGCCTATTTAGATTCCTGTCAGGAAGAAGCAGGGGCCATGTTATTCACTATTGGAGACAATGATACATTTCCGTTATGGTATGTACAAGAAATAGAAGGGTATAGAAATGACGTACGGGTAATCTGTACTAGTCTTTTTGCTACAGACTGGTATGTAGATCAAATGAAACGCAAAGCTTACCGGAGCGAACCTATTCCTTCACAGCTTAGCCATGATCTGTATCGCTACGGAAATAGAGATGTGATCTATTATCAGGGAATAACAGACAAGCGATGGGACATTAAAGACTTTATGAATTGGGTGGCTAGCAACAATCCTCAAACAAAACTTGGTTCATTGCTGGAAAAACAAGGGGCCGACCTAAGTGGTTATTCTGAAAGCACCCTGGACCTGGTGTACTATCCCACAAAAAAAATTCGGATTCCGGTGAACAAAAAGAATGTTCTGGAATCTGGCCTGGTAAAAGAAAAGGATTCAGCATTGATCGTTGATTATATTGATATAGACCTGCCACAAGCGTTACCAAAAAATCGCATTTTGATGCTCGATATCATCGCTAATAATGATTGGAAGCGTCCTATCTATTTTTCAGGAGGTAGTTTTGACAAGGCAGAGTACATATGGATGAAGGACTACCTTCAATTAGAAGGTCTTGCCTATAAATTAGTCCCAATTAAGACTGAGAACCGCAGTTCTTACGAAATGGGACGTATAGACACAGACGAAATGTACAGGATTGTTAAAGGATGGGATTGGGGCAATTCTGGTAGTCCGGATATCTATCATGATCCTCAAACCAGAACGCAAGGGCTTTCTTTCAGAAGTAATCTGGCACGTTTGGTAGAAGCTCTAATCAACGAAAATAAAATAGACAAGGCCAAAGAAATTATTGATCTCACCATAGAGAATTTGCCTGTGGACAAGTACGGCTTCTATACTTTTGTAGAACCCTTTGTTGATGGCTATTATAAAGTGGGAGAAACTCAAAAAGGCAGAGCCCTTTTCGAAGAATTAAAGCATATCTACCAAGATCGTTTAAACTATTATCAGGGGACTCCGCTAGATGAGCAGTATAAGAATTTAGAGGACATTATTGGAGATATGGAAGGCTATCGCAGGATCATTGATATCCTTATTGAAAATAATGACCGTGAAATGGCCGAAAAGGAGACAGTAATATTTAATGAGCACATAGATCAGTTTAGCCATTTCTATCAGGACGAAGTTCTTGAAGATGCCCCTGTTGAAGACAATTATGAACAAGATATTCTTGATACGCTGCCCATATCAGATACTGTAATACCAGATGCAACCAATGTTATAGATGAAACAGATCTTAATAACTAAGTCGTTGTAATTTCCTTAGAATAGTAAATATTCTAAACGTATTCGTTGAGGATCCCTATGAGGGTATTGGCGTCTTGTTCGCCACTTTGTCTCCATACCATCTCCCCTTTCTTGTAGATCATTAGGGTAGGTAATCCCTTTACTCTCAAGGCTTGTGAGAGTTCCTTATTCTTATCCACATCTATTTTTATGACCTTCCCTTTATCACCAAGGGCGGCAGCCACATCACGGAGAACAGGATGCATTGCAGTGGATTGTTCATTCCATTCAGCATAGAAATCAAGTAACACAGGTACATTGAGATCTATTAGTTCACCGAATTTAGACATAGGTATTGCGTTGGGTTACGTCTCAAATGTAAGAAAAAATGTTAAAATTCTATTGAAAGCAACACTTTTGTAAGAATCAATTAACATTAAATTTACACAGCTACTTTCTTTTTTAGGGTAATAACGGTTATTTCTGGCCAGATCCCGACTCTCCCTGGATAGCCTATAAATCCAAATCCTCTGTTTACATTGATCACTTGTCCCATTTCCTCATAGATACCGGCCCAGTATTTGTAACGCCATTTAACGGGACTCCATTTTACCCATCCCGGGATCTCGATCCCGAATTGCATTCCATGCGTATGGCCGCTTAGGGTTAAGTGATAATGATAGTCATCATGGATCACCACATCTTCCCAGTGAGACGGATCGTGGCTCAATAATATTTTAAAATCGTCTTTATGGATATCTTTAGTAGCTTTTTTAAGATCTCCGGCTTTTTTAAATCCTCCTCTACCCCAATTCTCAACTCCTATCAATGCTAGTTTGTCCTCTCCTTTTCTCAAAAAGCGACTTTCATTTAACATAAGATCAAAACCAATTTCGCGTTGAATCCTTTTGAGGTCCTCCAGATTTTGTATTTTATGTTCAGGCGTTTCCCAGTCTGTTTTATAGTCACCATAATCATGGTTACCCATGATGGAAAATTTTCCGTCTTTTGCTTCTAAAGTTGCAAACAATTCTTTCCAGGGTTCCATCTCCAGAGCCAGGTTATTCACCAAATCACCTGTAAATAAGATAGTGTCACTTCGCTGTTCATTTATCAGGTTCACCGCATATTCTATTTTTTTTCGGTTGTCAAAACTACCGCAGTGAATATCCGATATCTGAGTGATCTGATATCCGTGAAAGGCTTCGGGTAGGTCCTCAAACTCCAGCTCGTATTTCAACACCCTAAAATCGTACTTCCCTCTGTACATGCCATATAAAACAGCACTAAAAGGAACAGCAGCTATTCCCATTGCTATTATGCTTAAAAAACGCCTTCGTGCAGGTAGACTGAATTCCCCGGAAGCACCAAATACTTTTTGAATGGAGGCCGCCATCACTCTGAAAATATCTTCTGAGAACAAAAAGACAATAGTAATGATCTCAAAAGTGAGCATAGCGATCACAAAACCAAAAGCATAACTCCTTGGCCTGTTTAGAACAGTCCCATCATTATCTCCAAAAGTAAACTGATATATTAAATTCCCTAGGACCAAAATGGCGATTGCTATAAATGCATAATATATATAGGGGAAACGCGAAGCTGTCTTAATTGCCTGCAGGGAATAATAACCCAGAATACAGTAAATAGCAATAAAAACGATCCATCGTAACAGCATTATAATTCTCTTTTTACAAATATATTTCTTTAGCTAAGCCTTAACGCTTGTTTTTAGACTTAATTAACGCTTTCAATGACTTTTTTCAAAATGTCCGGATCTGTGACAAGCACCTCATTCTCACCAATCCCCATAGACGCGTTCATTGGGATCCGTGGCAGAACAGAAGTATTTGAAATTCTTTTGGTTGCCGACAAATGAATGGCTTTAAAACCTGCTTTCGCAAAGTGCATTGCATTGGTATCCCTGATCCCTGCCCCTGGCATAATGGTACATGTGCTTGATTTTCCCTTCAATTGTTTCAGCAAAGACAAGCCTTCCATGGCAGAGTTGGCCTGCCCCGAAGTCAGTAAGGTATCTACCCCAATCTCCTGTAACTTAACAAAGGTTTGCAGGGGATTTTCAACCAGGTCGAAAGCCCTGTGAAAAGTAAAAGAACATGACCCGGAAGCCTCTTTTAAAGCTCTTGTACGATCCCAATCTACCTGCAGGTCCGGGGTTAAGACGCCTGAGACGATCCCATCTGCACCAAGGGATACACAAATAGCTATATCTTCTAACATGGTATGAAATTCAGTATCAGAGTAGTAAAAATCTCCACTTCTGGGTCGGATCAGCACATGAACAGGGATACTCATGGCCTCCATCACTTTCTTTATGAGTCCATATGAAGGGGTGATCCCTCCTGAAGTAAGTTCCGAACAAAGTTCAATTCTTTGGGCCCCTGCTAGTTGCGCGTTTAAGGCAGATTCAAAAGAATTTGCACAAACTTCTACTATCATAATTGCTATCTTTAAAGTTATAAATGTAAACAACCCAAGGGTATGGAAAGAAGAAAGTTTTTGAAAAACTCAGGTTTGGGAGGCGCTGCCATCTTAGGAGGAACCCTGATGGGCGCCTGCAAGGAACAAAAAAAAGAGATGGTTGTATTACCAACTAAAGTTGCTAAAGGACCAATCGTAATTGCTACCTGGGATGTTCCTAATGCCACCGCCAAGGCTTTCGGGGTATTGGATGGCAATGGCACAGCGCTAGATGCCGTAGAGCAAGGTGTTATGATGGAAGAAGCCGACGTGAGTAACCAATCTGTTGGGAAGGGAGGAAGACCAGACAGGGATGGAAATGTAACCTTGGACGCGTGTATTATGGACAAAGACAGCAGATGTGGTGCTGTAGTATATCTGCAAAATATAGTACATGCCGTTTCAGTGGCAAGGAAAGTGATGGAAGAAACTCCTCATGTTATGTTAGCCGGTGCAGGGGCTAAACAGTTCGCTCTGGAAATGGGTTTCCCTGAAGAAGATCTGCTGACAGAAAAATCGAGAGAAGAATGGTTAGAGTGGAAAAAAACTTCTCAATACAAACCTGTTATCAATATTGAAAATCACGATACCATTGGGATGCTTGCCATTGATGCCAATGGAGATATTGCTGGTGCGTGTACTACCAGTGGTATGGCCTATAAAATGGCAGGACGCGTAGGCGATTCCCCTATTATTGGTGCCGGACTATTTGTTGATAATGAAGTAGGAGGAGCAACAGCTACAGGAATGGGGGAAGAAGTGGTGCGCACAGTTGGCAGTTTTTTGATTGTAGAATTAATGAGACAGGGGAAATCGCCACAAGAGGCCTGTGAAGAAGGAGTTCGGCGAATTATTGCTAAAAAGAAAAACTATCAGGATATTCAAATTGGTTTTATTGCCATAAATAAGGCCGGAGAAACAGGAGGTTATTGCATACATCCGGGATTCTCTTACAGGGAGTACTCCGGTGAAGGTCATGTGAATACCACCGCAAAGAGTTTTATAGAGGCATGATCCTTCAGATTGGTCCAGAATCTTTGTAGTTTTGGACCTGCTCATTATTCACTGTTATGGCCGATCAAAAACGACTTTTTTTACTAGATGCCTACGCCCTTATCTTTCGGGGGTATTACGCACTTATCAAGAATCCAAGGATCAATTCCAAGGGAATGGACACCTCTGCGATCATGGGGTTTATGAATTCCTTGTTCGATGTTATTCGAAGAGAGAAACCAGACCATTTAGCCGTCTGTTTTGACAAGGATGGCAGCACAGAACGAACCGAATTATACCCGGAATACAAGGCAAACAGGGACGAAACTCCTGATGCCATCCGTATTGCCATTCCCTATATTCAAAAGATCCTCAAAGCCATGCATATTCCGGTTGTTGAAGTTTCAGGCCTGGAAGCCGATGATATAATAGGTACTCTGGCAAAACAGGCTGAAAAGGAAGACTACAAAGTTTTTATGGTGACCCCGGATAAGGATTTTGGGCAACTTGTATCTGAGAATATATTTATGTACCGCCCTTCTCGTATGGGCAACGGAATAGAAATATGGGGTATCCCGGAAATTCAAAAGCGATTTGGAGTGGAAAGACCCGAGCAGGTTATAGACTATCTGGGAATGATGGGTGATGCCAGTGATAATATTCCGGGATTCCCGGGAGTAGGTGAAAAAACCGCTAAGAAATTCATACTAGAATTTGGCTCTTTAGAAGCTTTGTTAGAAAATACCGATAAGCTCAAGGGTAAAATGAAGGAGAAGGTGGAAGATAATGCCGAGTTGGGAAGACTTTCCAAACAATTGGCGACCATTTGTATAACCTGTGATGTTACATTCGACGCAAAGGATTACGAGCTTTCAATGCCCGATAGTGAAAAGGTGCAAGAGATCTTTGAGGAGCTAGAATTTCGTCGACTCAGAGAACAATTCATAAAACTATTTTCTAGCGAACCACAGGATACTCCTACCCAGGTGACTAGTACCCCGACAGCAAAAAAAGAGGCCCAGGCGGCCGGCAGCGGTCAATTCTCTTTGTTTGGTCAGGATGGTTCTGCTCCTGCCACACTCGAGGTCCATACAGGGCGAAAGACCATCAAAGAAGTTCCCCATGTTTACCAGAGCATTCAAGCGGGGATGGCTTTAGAACTCTTCCTTAAAAATTTGATGAAACAAACGGCTGTTTGTTTTGATACAGAAACAACTTCCTTAAATCCTCTTGAAGCAGAATTGGTTGGGATCGCCTTCTCATGGGAAGCGGGGAAAGGCTACTATATTCCATTTCCGGAAGATCAAAAAGAATCTCAAGATCTGCTCGAAAAATTACGGCCTTTCTTTTCTTCTACCTCCATAGAAAAGATAGGGCAGAATCTTAAGTATGATATTAAGGTGCTGCGTAAATACAGCATGGATGTAAAGGGACCGCTTTTCGATACTATGTTGGCACATTACCTAATTAACCCAGACATGCGTCATAATATGGACGTACTCTCTGAAACATACCTTAACTATACACCTGTTTCCATTACCGAGCTAATTGGAAAAAAAGGTAAGAACCAAATGAGTATGCGCGATGTGCCCCTAGAGGCTCAGACAGAATATGCGGTAGAAGATGCAGATGTTACCTTTCAATTGGCCAGGCATTTTGTAAAAGAATTAGGGGATGCTCATACGATGGAGTTGTTTAAGGATATTGAGATCCCATTGTTAAGGGTCCTTGCAGATATGGAACTGGAAGGAATAAATCTCGATAAAGAATTCCTGAATGGGCTATCTGGCGCACTCGACTCCGATATTAAATCGCTCGAAGAAAAGATCTATGAAGAAGCCGGTGAAACCTTTAATATTGCCTCTCCCAAACAATTGGGTGAGATACTTTTCGATAAATTAAAACTGGTAGCCAAGCCAAAAAAAACCAAGACAGGGCAGTACTCTACAGCAGAAGATGTTTTATCATCCCTGGCCAAAGACCATAAGATCATTAGGGATGTTTTAGATTACAGAGGGCTTGCTAAATTAAAAAGCACCTATGTAGATGCACTTCCTACTCAGGTAGAAAAGAGCACTGGAAGGGTACATACAGACTATATGCAGACGGTTGCCGCCACAGGCCGTTTAAGCAGCAATAACCCTAACCTGCAAAACATTCCTATTCGTACTGAGAGAGGGAGGCAGGTACGTAAAGCTTTTATCCCCAGGAACAAGGAGTACATATTGCTGGCAGCGGATTATTCCCAGATAGAATTACGTATCATAGCCGCGCTAAGTGAGGAAGATACCATGATCGAAGCTTTTAAAAATGGAGAGGATATCCATGCTTCAACTGCTTCCAAGGTGTTCAATATACCTTTAAAAGAGGTCACCAGAGAACAAAGGGGCAATGCTAAAACAGTAAATTTTGGAATCATTTATGGTGTTTCTGCCTTTGGGCTCAGTAATCAGACAGATCTGTCCCGTACAGAAGCCAAAGAACTTATAGATACATATTACAAGACCTATCCTAAGTTGCGAAAATACATGGCAGATCAGGTAGACTTTGCCAGAGACAATGGCTATGTGCAAACTGTGCTGGGCAGACGGCGCTACTTAAAGGATATCAACGGAAGCAATGCCATTGTTAGAGGGGCTGCCGAACGAAATGCCATCAACGCACCCATTCAGGGAAGCGCAGCCGATATCATAAAGATCGCTATGATAGATATCCACCGAAGACTGGAAGAAGGTAATTTTAAAACCAAGATGCTACTGCAGGTGCATGATGAATTGGTGTTCGATGTCTACAAACCAGAGCTTGAGGAAATGAAAAAGATGATAAAGACGGCAATGGAATCTGCCTACTCCTTAAAAGTACCACTGGTTGTGGAGCTGGGACAAGGTGATAATTGGCTCGAAGCGCATTAACCAGGAATAACGATTCAACACATAAAAAAACCCTTCGAAAGATCGAAGGGTTTTGTTTTAGTCAACTGTCTTACTTTATCTTTTTGTAAAAATAAGTTCCCCACCGGCGTTAAAATTTTGTACACCCAATTCCTGTGCAGCCATTGTCATGGTGCTACCAGAAATTGTCACATCTGCAGAAATGGTTTCCTGGTTGTCATCAATAAAGGTCAATACGCCATCCGCATACACGTATGTAGTAGTTTCCATATCTCTTTGCGAAGGGCAAGGAACATCCAAACCAGTGCCTCCGGAGTTAACACCTATCTCAAGATAATTGGAGGCATCTTCCGTAACCAGTGTAAGATCCTCATTAAAGCTTAAAGATACCAGATAACAATCTGAAGCCGTAAGCATATTCAATATATCCTGACCAAACTCTTCTTCATCGCTAGCCGTGGCTTCGTCAATGGTAAGAGCTGTTAGATCCCATGATCCAAGAATGGAATTATCGGGATTATCACCA
>CAWCNT010000029.1:0-34402 GCA_963796935.1 uncultured Flavobacteriaceae bacterium | reverse complement strand
TCAGTGGAGCAGGAGCTAATAAGCAAGGCTCCAACCAGAAAAGTAACTACAATATTTCGCATGATAGATTTGTATTAGTTTATTCTCCTCAAACGAATTAAACAGCTGAAAAGTATGGACAAAAGGATATTCTTTCTAGCGCTGGGCCTGGAATAGTGCTCCATACCCTTATATTTGATCCTCATTTTCTTTTTAAAAAAAATGAAAAAGTAAGAAACAACCATTTGTAATTCAACATTATAATTGTACATTTGCAGCCCGTTAAACGGGATTGAGTTGATTAATCATTAAATAAAATAGTAGTGGATACATTGAGCTACAAGACTGTTTCTGCCAATAAGGCTACCGTGCAAAAGCAATGGTTGCTGGTAGATGCAGAAGGACAAACACTAGGAAGACTAGCCTCTAAAGTGGCTATCATACTAAGAGGTAAAAACAAACCAAATTTTACGCCTCACGTAGATTGCGGGGATAACGTAATTGTTATCAATGCTGAAAAAGTGCATTTGTCTGGTAATAAATGGGAAGAAAAAACCTATGTTCGTCATACCGGGTATCCTGGTGGGCAGCGTTTTACTTCAGCCAACCAGTTAAAGGCTAAGAATCCGGCTTCAGTGGTGGAAAGGGCAGTTAAAGGCATGCTTCCTAAGAATAAATTAGGTGCAGAACTTTTTCGCAACCTCAAGGTATATGCAGGAGCAGAACACAATCAGGAAGCTCAAAAACCAACAACAATAATTTTAAAAGACCTTAAATAATGGATGTAATACATAAAATAGGCAGAAGAAAGACAGCTGTTGCACGTGTATATATTTCTAAGGGAAAAGGTGCTATCACGATCAATAAAAGAGATCTGACTGAATATTTTCCTACTGCTACCCTTCAGTACAAGGTAAAGCAACCTTTTGCTTTGACCGGCAATGAAGATAGCTTTGATGTTAAGGTAAATGTTTACGGTGGAGGTATTACAGGACAGGCAGAAGCCATCAGGCTAGGCATATCCAGAGCTTTATGCGAAATGGATGCTGAGCATAGATTGGTATTAAAGCCAGAAGGCCTGTTAACCAGAGATCCTAGAATGGTGGAACGTAAGAAATTCGGACAGAAGAAAGCCCGTAAGAAATTCCAGTTCTCTAAACGTTAAGAGTAAAAGAAAAGAGTGCCTTACAGGGCATTTATATATAGTAACCCAAGTTCATTGAAAGTCCCTTGTCATGGGACAATTAAAATTCTGAAGTTTTGTAAGTAGTCGCTCATCGGCTCTGACAGAATTCAGTAACATTTAGTTTAGCATCTAAATGGCCAAGGCTTTCTATTTTAGAATACCACTTGGTCATTGCTAATTCATAAGAACGTAAACTAATTAAAATGGCAAAAAAAGTAGAAGTAAAAGAACTTTTAGACGCAGGTGTACACTTCGGTCACCTAACAAGAAAATGGAATCCCAACATGGCCCCCTATATTTATATGGAGCGAAATGGGATACACGTAATTAATCTTTACAAAACAGTAGCCAAACTTGATGAAGCCTCTGAGGCCCTCAAGAAAATAGCTTCCTCAGGAAGAAAGGTACTTTTTGTAGCTACCAAGAAACAGGCAAAAGACATCGTGGCAGAAAAAGTTGCGAATGTAAATATGCCATACATCACTGAAAGGTGGCCTGGTGGAATGTTAACCAATTTTGTGACGATCAGAAAAGCCGTTAAAAAAATGGCCTCTATTGATCGTATGAAAAAAGACGGAACCTTTAATACCTTATCCAAAAAAGAGCGTTTACAAGTAGACCGTCTTAGAGCGAAGTTAGAAAAGAACCTTGGTTCTATTTCTGAAATGACCAGACTTCCTGGTGCATTATTTATTGTAGACACCATGCGTGAGCACATCGCCGTAAAGGAAGCCCAAAAATTGAATATCCCCATTTTTGCAATGGTAGATACCAATTCGGATCCTCGACCAATTGATTTTATCATTCCATCTAATGATGATGCTTCAAGATCTATTGAGGTGATCATGACTCAAGTGACCAATGCAATAGCTGAAGGTTTAGCTGAACGCAAATCTGAAAAGCAGGCTGGCAATGAAGGTGAAGAAGGTAAAGCTCCAAGACCTAAAAAGAAAGTAGTAGAGGCCGTTGATAAAGATGAGGTTGCAGGGACAAAGCCAAAAGCTGCTAAAAAGGAAAAAGTAGCTGCTGCTGTTGCTGAAGAACCGGCAAAGAAAGAAGCTAAAAAAGAAGCAGCTGTAGTTGCTGAAAAACCAGCAAAAAAAGAAGCTCCAAAAAAAGCTAAAAAAGAAGCTGCCGATGATCTAACCAAGGTAGAGGGTATTGGACCAAAGATCTCTGAGGTTTTCCAAAGCGCAGGCATCAATTCCTTTGCTGACCTGGCAGGAAAATCGGAAGAAGACCTTAAAGCGATCCTTGCTGAGGCTGGTTCGAGATATGCTTCTAAAAATCCGGCATCATGGCCAAAACAAGCAAAGATGGCTGCTGATGGAAAATGGGATGAGCTTAAGGAATGGCAAGACAACACCAAAGCTGGTGTAGAATAAGAATAATAACTATATAAAACTAGATGCCAATTTTGGTGTCAAAAAAAATAATAGACATGGTAAAAATTACCGCTGCCGATGTTAATACATTGAGAAAAACTACCGGTGCAGGGATGATGGATTGTAAAAACGCATTGGTTGAAGCTGAAGGCGATTTTGACAAAGCTATCGAGATCCTTCGTAAAAAAGGTCAGAAAGTAGCTGCGAAAAGAGCAGATAGAGATTCTTCGGAAGGAGCTGCCATTGCAAAGGTCAATGAAAGTAAAACAGAAGGGGTGATCATCTCCCTGAATTGTGAAACAGATTTTGTGGCTAAGAACGACACCTTTGTAAGTCTGGCCAATGAATTGGCAGATCTGGCGCTTAAATGCAAAGACAAGGATTCATTTTTGGCCGCCAATTACAATGGTATTTCCGTACAAGAAAAACTTACGGAGCAAACTGGTATCATAGGTGAAAAGATTGAGATAGGTGGATTTAGAAGATTGTCTGCACCCTTTGTAGGCTCTTATATTCATGCAGGAAACAAGATCGCTACCTTGGTAGGATTATCAGCTGTCGTTGATGGTGCAGAGGAAGCCGCCAAAGATGTTGCGATGCAGGCTGCTGCCATGAATCCTGTGGCCTTAGATCAGACTGGTGTTAATCAGGAGATCATTGATAAGGAGATCGAGATCGCTAAAGATCAGCTAAGACAAGAAGGTAAACCAGAAGCGATGTTAGATAAGATCGCCCAAGGGAAACTAAAACGATTCTTTAAGGATAATACCTTAGTGAACCAGGACTTTATTAAAGACAGCAAACAAAGTGTTGCTCAATATGTAAAGTCGGTCGATGCTAATCTTAATGTAACCGGATTTGAACGTGTTGCTTTAGGGTAAGTAATTAACTACATAAACTAAAAAAAACCGCCTTCGAATGAAGGCGGTTTTTTATTTGTAAAATTTAATTCTTTAGCCAAGCCTCTCTAAGCCTCAAAGCCGCTTCCGATGGTGAACTCACCGAAACAATTTTTCTTTCTGTATAAGTAGGTATCCCCGCCTTTCCGGTAAGTTCTATCATTTCTCCATCTCGCTCTACGCTCATGGTGATATCTTTATCTGCATCCCAACCAAAGCTTTGTCCAATAATACTCCGCATACTATCCAGGGTAATGGCAGTGCCATTTATATTTGTAATTATGTCCCCTCCTTTTGCCCCTAAATCGTTAAAAAAGGAATTTAATTCTACGCCTTTCATGATAAAAATAATAT
The DNA here is from genome assembly GCA_963796935.1 of uncultured Flavobacteriaceae bacterium. Classification (GTDB taxonomy): domain Bacteria; phylum Bacteroidota; class Bacteroidia; order Flavobacteriales; family Flavobacteriaceae; genus Muriicola. Next base: position 30,599 of record CAWCNT010000029.1, on the reverse strand, counting down.
CCAGGTTTGCAGGGTTGGCATCTATATAGGGCATTTGACCTAAAAAGAAATAGGTTCCCGGTTGTTCTGAAGAGGTGATCTCCAGGCCTACCTTCTCTAGATATTGATCATAAGGAATAGGTTCATTTCCCTGCACGTGTTTATCAAAAAAATCTGCAACCTCCGGATAGGTCATTTCTATGATCTCGTCTATCAGGTCTGGGTCATTGAAAGGTGTATTGACATCGTATTTGTTGGAGAGTTCCTTCATTAACCAACGTACACTTTTTTCTCCATCACTTAGTTCCCTTAGCAATATGTCCAGGCTCATATTTATCAATGCTCCCTTTTCGTAGACATTTGTGTAATTCTTTTTATAAGGTTCTACCAATACATTCTTGCTCATGGTGGTAAATGACATGGTATCGTCATAACCCATCGCATTGCTAATCTTATCCATCATCCTCTCATAAAAAGCGGCTTCATCTATAAGTCCTTGCTGAATCTGAAAGAGATTTGCAAAATATTCCGTTGTACCCTCATACATCCACAAATGCATAGACATCTTTGGATCATTGAAATCGAAATATTGTATCTCACGGGAATGCACAGATAAAGGAGTAACAATATGAAAGAATTCATGAGACACTACATCCACCATTGATTCTTCCAGACTTTCTTTTGGCAATTGTTCTGGCAAGACCACAACAGTTGATGTGTGATGCTCCAAAGCACCAAAACCAGTTGCATCTGAATTGGATAATTGTGAGAGGTAAAGTAAGATGGTATATTGTTTGGTTCCGTCTATCTCTCCCAAAAAATTCTTTTGAGCCTGCATCATGGCCTCCATTTTTGGCTGCAGGTCTTTGGCCTTGAATGTACCATTGGGTGAATACACACTTAGGGTTACTGAGATGTCCTTTATCTGGAAGGTAACAGAATTTGGTTTAGAGTATAAAATAGGATTGTCAATGACTTCGAAGTATCTGCTTGCTAAGAATGTTTTCTGCCCCTTTTTTGGCTCTCCTTTTGTCACCTCCTTCAAGGAAGTTGAAGGCTGCAAAGAAGTTGGAGCTGTAATGGTAACCTCATATGGTATTTCTTTTAATCCTTTGAAATAACCCACAAAGCCATGTAAATTCAACAAGAAATTCTCATTCTTCAGAATATTGGTGCCTGAAGGGGAAAAAACAGGCTCTTCTACTTCTGTTTCTGTGTCAAAAGTGTCATTGACAAAGTAGCTTATCTTATCAATTTTTTGGGCTGTTGTTAAGAGCCAGCTATTGGTGTCGATCTTATTAACAGGTAGGGTTCTTCCTTCGTAATCAATGGCGGAAAGCTCATCAATATACTTACCATAATTGTCCTCACTGTAGGTGCCTGGCACCATTTTGGGGATATAAAAATATATTTCCTCCTGCGTGAACATACCTGGATCAATGGTCACTAATACCCTGTCATCCTGAACATTGACAAGATCTATGCTTACAGCGACCGGCACCTTATCTGCCGTGGCCAGGGTTTTAGTTGCCCCACAACTTAGTAGCAGCATAAAGGAAGAAAGAATCAGAAATTTCCTTATCATAAATTCAGAATTTAGAACGCAAGATCACTAATTATAAACAAGTATAACAGAAATAACATGGAAATATTATAGTTAGATTATTACACAGCTTAGCGGTTTGGCATCAATATTTTTGACTATTTTTGTCCGTAAACAAGGACATTCAAATGCCATACAAAAGAATACTTCTTAAGCTCAGCGGGGAAGCCCTAATGGGTAACAAGCAATATGGGATAGACCCGGCGCGACTTTCAGAATACGCCGATGAGATAAAAATGGTAGTAGAAAAAGGTATTGAAGTGGCCATTGTCATAGGAGGAGGTAACATCTTCAGAGGCTTGGCAGGTGAGAGTAATGGCATAGACAGAGTACAAGGAGACCATATGGGAATGCTTGCAACCGTCATAAATGGTCTTGCACTTCAGAGTGCTTTAGAGGACAAAGGAGTACAAACGCGACTACAATCGGCTATAAAGATCAATGAAGTAGCAGAGCCGTTTATTAGGAGACGCGCCATGCGACATCTGGAAAAAGGTCGTGTTGTGATTTTTGGCGGAGGCACAGGAAACCCTTATTTCACCACAGATTCTGCTGCAGTATTAAGGGCAATAGAAATTGAGGCCGATGTGATTCTCAAAGGGACACGTGTGGATGGCATTTATACCAGTGACCCGGAAATAGACAAAAATGCTACTAAATTTGATACTATCTCCTTCAATGATGTACTTAGAAAAGGTCTAAAGGTGATGGACTCTACGGCCTTTACACTCAGCCAGGAAAATGAGCTTCCTATTGTGGTCTTTGACATGAATAAAAAAGGCAACCTTCTAAAAATTGTTTCGGGACAGAACATAGGAACGGTTGTTAATCTTTAGTTTTTAAAAAATTATGTTACTTTGTTTTAAAATAATATCATGAACGAAGAGGTTAGTTTTGTAATAGATTCAGCAAAAGAGAGTATGGACGGTGCCATTTCCCATTTAGAAAAAGCACTGGTCAAGATCCGTGCAGGAAAAGCAAGTCCGGCAATGCTCTCATCTGTAATGGTTGAGTACTACGGTTCCTTAACGCCATTGTCACAAGTATCGAACATCAATACGCCCGATGCCCGTACATTATCAGTGCAACCCTGGGAAAAGAGTATGCTTCAGGTTATTGAAACTGCTATTACGAATGCCAACTTAGGCTTCAACCCAATGAATAACGGCGATTTTGTGATCATCAATGTGCCACCACTTACGGAAGAACGCAGAATACAATTGGTTAAACAAGCTAAGGCTGAAGCCGAAGATGCCAAGGTAAGTGTCCGAAGCGCCAGACAAGAAGCCAATAAAGAGATTAAAAACCTTGAAGTTTCTGAGGACCTCGAAAAAAATGCCATCATTGATATTCAGGAATTAACGGACTCCTTTGTAACCAAAATAGATAACATTTTAGAGGCTAAGGAAGTTGAGATCATGAAAGTTTAGTCTTCCATAATCCCCTCATTAAATCTAGTATCCTAAGCTGTTTTATAGTATTTCAGTATCCCCAAAAAAATACATGACCAAAATGGCTGCGATCACAGCCAAAGCACAAATCACTATTAGAACACGGTAGATAGCACGCTCATATTTTCTATATTTTTTATGCTCGGTCATTCTTTTTATACATATTTCTCTGATTAGACAAAGTGGTTTACCCAAGATACGAACTGTTGCGTGGTTATCAGGGCTTTATTTCCCAATATGATACTAGGAACAATGCAAGGCATTTTCTACCTTTGACCGCATTTGAACGGCAGGCGTTCAACAGTAAAATTCCGCTAGTCAATTGAGGAATTAAGATCCATTGAAGCGGAAACAGATCCGTTAGCTTGCTAAAAAAGAATATGGTAGCAAAGCTCACACAAAATTTTTGGACCAAGACCGCGAGGATCATCCTCAGGAATCGTATTCTAATCTTAATTGGGATTGCCGCCATAACCGTCTTTTTTGGTTTTCAATGGCAAAACATGCAGTTTTCCAATACCCAGGCCAATCTTTTACCAGACGATCATCCTGCAAATCTAGAATATGACGCCTTCCTTGAACTTTTTGGAGAAGAAGGTAATGCCATAGTCCTCGCAGTTAAAGATCCCTCCTTATTTACAATTGAAAAATTTAATCGCTGGAATATTCTCAGCAAACAACTCGCAGCATTTCCCGAGGTAGAATTTGTGGTCTCTACAGATAATTTGCAGGAATTGGTCAAGGATAATGAGCGTCAGGAATTTATCTTAACTCCCTTTCTGATAGGCGAACCAGAAAATCAGCAAGTCCTGGATAGTTTAAAACAGCACTTGTTTAATGATCTTCCCTTTTACGATCAATTGCTTTTTAATAAGGATACTGAAACACTCCGAACCATTGTATACTTAGATAAGGACATTGTGAACACTTCGGTGCGTAAAGATTTTATCCTGAATGATTTTACCAACTTAGTTCACAATTTTGAAAATGAAACTAATTTAGATGTTCGTATTTCGGGCATGCCCTATATACGTACTTTGAATGCCCAAAACATCATTGATGAGATTGGGATGTTTATAGGTGCTGCCTTGCTGGTTACCTCTCTTATCTTCTTTTTCTTTTTCCGAAGTTTTAGAGCAACCCTTATTTCCATGTGTGTGGTGATCATTGGGGTTATGTGGGCGTTTGGTGTCCTGGGATTACTGAGATACGAGATTACTGTACTTACTGCCTTGATTCCTCCCCTTATCATTGTAATCGGGATACCGAATTGCATCTTTCTGATCAATAAATATCAGCAGGAAGTAAAAAAGCACGGAAACCAGGCACTTTCATTACAGCGGGTCATTTCCAAAATTGGGAATGCAACCTTAATGACAAATATTACTACAGCCTCTGGATTTGCCACCTTTATTATCACCGACAGTAAACTACTCACAGAATTTGGAATCGTAGCCTCTATCAATATCATTGGCATCTTTATCCTATCCCTATTGATCATTCCTATTATTTACAGTTTTATGGCGATGCCCAAGACCAAGCACTTAAAGCATTTGAACAAGCTTTGGATAGATACCTTCGTTAATTGGATGGAAGGAATAGTGCGCGATAAAAGAATAAGCGTGTACGTAGTTTCCGTTGTACTTCTGGTATTGAGCATCATTGGTATCTACCAAATAAACATATCCGGAAGTCCTATTGAAGATATGCCCAAAAACGCCCAATTCTTTAAAGACATCCGTTTCTTTGAACAAGAATTCGACGGTATAATGCCCATTGAGATAGTGATAGACACTGAACGCAAGAACGGAGTTTTACGACCCGTCAATTTGCGAAAAATTGCTCAAATAAGTGACCTGATCCAGGAAATTCCTGAATTATCCAGACCCACCTCTGTAGTAGAATTGGTCAAGTATTCTAAACAAGCCTTTTATAACGGTATTCCCAAGTACTATCAATTACCCACTTCTCAGGAGAATACTTTTATAATGGATGTGGCCAGAAAGTCACAAGGGAATGGTAATCTCCTCAAGAATTTTGTCGATTCCACAGGTCAGGTAGCTCGCATCACAACGTTTATCCGTGATGTTAAAACCGAAAGGATGGAGGAAATAGAAACCGAGCTCAGGGTAAATCTTAACAAGATCTTTCCTCCAGATCGGTACAAGGTTTCTTTAACAGGCAAGGCTCTTCTGTTTCTTAAAGGCACAAAATACCTTGTAAAAAACCTGATCTTATCCTTATCCCTGGCCATAGGTTTAATCGCCCTTTTTATGGCTTATTTGTTCAGGTCCTTCAGGATGATCGTGATCTCCCTGATTCCCAATTTACTACCCCTCTTAGTAACGGCGGGTGTTATGGGCTTTGTTGGGGTTCCCATTAAACCTTCAACCATTCTTGTTTTTAGCATTGCCTTTGGTATCTCGGTAGATGATACCATTCACTTTCTAGCGAAATACAGACAGGAATTATCTGCTAATAGATGGCGAATTCAAAAATCTGTTTATGCAGCTTTACGTGAAACAGGCGTAAGTATGTTCTACACCTCAATTGTTCTCTTCTTTGGTTTCTCAGTTTTTGTTCTCTCCAGCTTTGGAGGTACAGTTGCCCTGGGTGCCCTTGTATCAGCAACCTTGCTTTTTGCCATGCTGGCAAATCTAATCTTATTGCCTTCTCTGCTGTTATCTCTGGAACGAAGTATTGCCAACAAGGAAGTACTTAAAAAACCACAGATCGATATCCTGCCTAAGGACGAACTACCAGAAGGCGAAGATCTGGAACTTTAGTACCTCCCTTGTTGAATTATAGGTATTTCTGGCTACATAGTTTTGCTCAATAAACTATCTTTGCGGGGCAAATCAGAAATAGTTTTTCATGGCGTTGATGCGAATAAATGAGCTGCTCCAACAATCACCTAAAGAGCAAAAAGTAGAAATTAACGGTTGGGTAAAAACCTTCAGAAGTAATAGGTTTATCGCTTTAAACGATGGATCAACCCTACATAATATTCAGTGCGTTGTAGACTTTGAAAATTTTGATGAAGGGCTATTAAAACAAGTTGCAACTGGTGCAGCCTTACATATAAAAGGGCTTCTTGTTGCGAGTCAGGGAAGAGGTCAAACAGTAGAGATCCAGGTCACTGACCTCATGGTTCACGGCACCGCCGATCCAGAGACCTACCCTATTCAGCCAAAAAAACATTCCATGGAGTTCCTTCGGGAACAGGCACATTTAAGGATTCGCACCAATACCTTTGCCGCAGTAATGCGGGTAAGATCTACCTTGTCCTTCGCCATTCACCACTATTTTCAAAACAACGGCTTCTATTATATGCATGCCCCTATCATTACCGGATCTGATGCCGAGGGAGCAGGTGAAATGTTCCGCGTGTCTACTTTAGACCCCAAGAATCCTCCCTTAACAGAAAAAGGCGAGGTAAATTATAAAGAAGATTTTTTTGGCAAGGAAACCAATTTAACCGTCTCCGGGCAATTAGAGGCTGAGGCATATGCAATGGGCCTTGGTAAGGTATATACCTTTGGACCCACCTTCCGGGCTGAAAATTCTAATACCTCAAGGCATTTGGCGGAATTCTGGATGATAGAACCCGAAATGGCCTTCTTTGATCTCAATGATAATATGGACCTTGCGGAAGACTTTATAAAAAGTGTGCTTAGCTATGTGGTCTCACATTGCCAGGACGACCTTGAATTTTTAGAGAAGCGGTTACTCGATGAGGAAAAAACAAAACCTCAGGCGGAGCGCAGTGAATTGTCCTTGATGGATAAGCTGCGATTTGTGATCGATAACAAATTTATCAGGCTCACCTATACAGAAGCAATAGATATCCTCAAGAATAGCAAGCCTAACAAGAAGAAGAAGTTTCAATACCCTATTGAAGAATGGGGTGCAGATCTACAAAGCGAGCATGAACGCTATCTGGTTGAAAAGCATTTTAAATGTCCGGTTATCTTATTCGATTATCCTGCCAAAATAAAAGCATTTTACATGCGACTTAATGAAGACGGCACAACGGTTAGAGCTATGGACATTTTATTCCCCGGTATCGGTGAGATCGTTGGCGGATCTCAGCGTGAAGAGCGCTTAGATGTGTTACTCGATAAAATTAAAGCGCTGGGGATCGATGAGAAAGAACTATGGTGGTATCTGGATCTTAGAAAATATGGAACCGCAATACACAGTGGTTTTGGCCTAGGTTTTGAAAGACTTGTACAATTTGCAACGGGAATGGGCAACATTCGCGATGTTATTCCGTTTCCCAGAACACCACAGAACGCAGAGTTCTAAAGGTATTTTAGTTACTTTTATGTAAGAAAGAACAAGGAGCCCCAATGCTAAAGCAACACTTACAATTTAAACTCTCACAAAAGCTATCCCCTCAGCAAATCCAGTTGATGAAGCTTATTCAATTGCCAACTCAGGCCTTTGAACAGCGTCTGAAGCAGGAATTGGAGGAAAACCCGGCTCTTGAGACCGGGAAGGAAGAATCTGACACTTATGAGGATGAGTTTGAGGATCAGTATGATGGGGACAATGACAATGAGGCCATCAATACAGATGATATCAATATAGATGATTATCTGAGTGATGATGAGATACCAGATTACCGTACACGGGCCAATAATTACAGTACGGATGATGAAGAAAAAACAGTTCCTTACGCTGCAGGGATCTCTTTTAATCAATACCTGATCAACCAATTAAATACATTCTACCTCAATGACGAAGAATGGGCCATTGCAGAATTCTTAGTGGGCAGCGTAGATGAGAGCGGGTATATGAGACGACCTGTTGCAGACATCATGGATGACCTTGCTTTTACGCAAAATGTATATGTGGAACAAGATACTATTGAGAAAGTATTAAAGATGGTTCAGGATATGGATCCACCTGGAGTAGCTGCCAGATCGCTAGAGGAATGTTTGCTGATTCAACTCCGTAGAAAAGATCTATCACCGGCCGTTCAATTGGCCATTACTATTCTGGAAAAATCCTTCGATCATTTTACCAAAAAACATTACAACAAGCTGCTTCAAAAGCATAATATCACGGAAGAACAGCTTAAAGAGGCTATTTCTGAAATAGAGAAGCTAAATCCAAAACCCGGGGGCTCATATGCCGGGGGCAACAAGATCATTGAACATATTGTTCCAGATTTCTCTATTCGCATTGTAGAAGGGGAGTTAGAATTAAGCCTTAACAGCAGGAACGCACCGGAACTTCATGTATCAAGAGAGTACAATAATATGCTTGCGGGATACAAGAGTTCCAAGGAGCGATCAAAATCACAAAAGGATGCGGTTCTTTTTATTAAGCAGAAATTAGACTCTGCAAAATGGTTTATAGACGCTATTAGACAAAGACAGCAAACTCTGTATATCACCATGAATGCGATCATGGTCTATCAAAAGGAATACTTCCTCACAGGTGATGAGCGTAATTTACGCCCTATGATCCTAAAAGATATTGCTGATGCCATTAATATGGATGTATCTACGGTTTCTCGAGTAGCGAACAGTAAATATGTTGACACTCCATATGGCACTAAACTTATCAAGGAATACTTTTCCGAATCTATGAAGAATGAACAGGGTGAAGATGTCTCTACCAAAGAGATCAAGAAGATCCTGGAGACGGTTATTGGAGAAGAGACTAAACGAAAACCGCTTACCGATGATAAACTGGCAGCAATCTTAAAGGATAAAGGCTATCCTATTGCCAGAAGGACCGTGGCTAAATACAGGGAACAATTAGGGATCCCGGTTGCCCGCTTAAGAAAGGAGATCTAATGCGACTTCTCTCCAAATTAGTTTCATATTTATTTCACCCTATTTTTTTACCTCTGGCAGGTACAGTATCGTACTTTCTAATTACGCCTAAGTACACCACCATAGAATTAAAAAGTGGAAACATATTACCCATTTTTATTCTGACCATAATCATTCCTATTCTTAGTTTTTTTATACTGAAAAATATAGGTTTAGTTAGTTCTGTATTTTTAACAAAACCGGAAGAACGCCGTTATCCATTAATAATCAACCTCATCTTGTTATTAATGATCTTGTTAAAGGTAATTCCCGATAATTACACTATAGAGCTGTATTTCTTTTTTCTTGGACTAATTGCAGCAACCAGTACATGTCTTTTGCTGTTGCTCATTCACTTTAAAACCAGTTTACATATGATGGGGATGGGTAGTATACTAATGTTCCTTATCGCTTTGAGTTTTCATTTTGAACGAAATATAATAATAGCTATAAGTTTTATGCTATTTGCATCGGGGGTGGTTGCTACGGCAAGACTTTATCTAAAGGCACATTCCAGGGCAGAATTACTTATTGGGTTTTTAGTTGGGATTATGTCACAACTTCTTACCATAAAATTCTGGTTGTAAGAGTAGCTGAACGGTCCCTAGGTCTAAAGGATGTAAAAGATAAAACCAATACGCAAGGGAGTAAAGGTGAGATCCTCACCTGTATCCAAAATTAATCCATCCTTAAAGAGGTTATTAAGAGCATAGTAGACATGGATATTAAAGGTGTTATACCCAAAATTAGCCATAAGACCATATCTGAATTTTTCTACATCCGTCACATAAAAGGAATCTTTTCCCATGTCAGTAACTAATTTAGACCTGCTTCCAAAGGCATATCCCAATTTAGCTCCTAGGTAGAAACGCCAAAACTTGTATTCTGTTGGGGTAGAATTACGCCATCTGAACTCAATAGGGATCTCCAGTAAATGTGTTTCCAATTTATTGCGTTTCGCTCCCAGATCACTATCCACAATTCCATATTGAAAATCATTGGCTAGTTCTCCTATGCTCAAATTTGTATAATAAGAGTTCACCGCGTATCCCATTCCTACCCCAATTGCAAAGGTCCTTGAGGAGTTAAGGGGTAAGTCCTTTATAAATCCCAATTGCAGGCCGTACGACAAATTCTGTTGATTAACATCTGCAGGTTTATTCAGTATAAAATTGTAAGTAAGACCCACATAAAACTGATCCTCAAGATAGTTCAGATCCACCACCTGATCTGCTTCCTGGGCATTCATAGACATTGTCAAAAAGAAAAGCGCTACTAAAATACAAAAGGCATTTCTCATAATTTTAAAGGTAGGATATTTGACTAAAAAGCAATAAAAAAACGCTCCAAAAAATTGAAGCGTTCCTAACTAAATTTAAAGAGTATTATAACTACTGTACGTTTCTAAAGGCGTCCCCTTCGTAGGTAGTATAATTTATTTTCAAGGCGTTTACCTTTCTCAGTTGCAACTTTATGTCTGCAATTAATCCCATACTGGCATTCTTATCTACCTTGAGGGCGGTTGTAAGCACGTTCTGAAGTTCCTGTGGTTTCTTAGCTCTTTCGGCCAGAATAAAATCCCCAACCTCGCTAACCTGGGCAAACTTATCATTCAATTGAATTCTTGGCTCAGTACCAAAAACCTTTTGATAATCTCTGGTAGGAGTACCTACGTATATATATAGTACCCTATCCTTTTTTTCCAATTTTTTTACTTCCGATGCATTAGGCAAGACATTTTCCACCATAAGTGAACTGTCTTTCATTACCGTCACTGTCATAAAAAAGAACAATAACATAAAGACAATGTCTGGCAACGAAGCCGTATTTACCGGAGGCAATTCCGCCCCTTTTTTCTTAGTGAATTTAGACATAATATGCTGTTTCTAAGGTGTATTATTTAGAAGTTGACGTTTCAGCTTCTGATAATTTCTGAGGGAAAAGTTCCTGTATTATTTTGACTTTTTCCTTTAAATCATCTCGAATACCTGAAGGTGTCTCCGGATTTAAATACTCCGCTTCCATCTGTGTAAAATTTCTACCATACAGGCGTTGTGCCTCCCGGTTCCTAAGATCGTTATAGGCACCTACCAGCTCATTTTGAACCGTTATATAGGTTGCGTATTTCGTTTCCCTGTCATTCTTTAAGGAAATGATGGCCTTGGTAGGATTATCCGAAGAAGATGCATCTTTTCTTCCCTGGCAATAGTTACAGGTACCATCTCCACCATTATCTAAAAAAGTCATCGCCTTTTTACGGAGATCCTTTAAATTGGTCAGTTCTTCTTCTACAAGTAGTTGACCGCTTTTGTTGATATTCACCGTAAAGATATTCTTCTGCTTAATTACGACTTGTTCTTGATCATCTGGCGGATCAATAGGTGGCAACATCCTGTCTAGTCCTGCATCTGTTTCAATGGTAGTAGTTACCAGGAAAAAGATCAGCAATAGAAAGGCAATATCTGCCATAGAGCCTGCATTAACTTCTGGTGGTCCTCCTCTTCTAGACATGCTATTTAATTTATTTGTTAGTCATCTTTTTAAATCCTCCTATTAGCATTGCTCCTATAGCAATGGCTACAAGGAAAAAGAATAAGTTGAGTCCTGTTCCGATTCTCTTAACAGTAGTTTCTGTGGTAGTAATACCTCTATTGGCCATTTCATCCAGACTCACATCTGTTCCTGAAGCCAAAAGATAGGAGAATACAAGTACAACTAAGAACGACCCAAGAACGATGAGTGTTTTCTTTAAACTTTGTGGATTAGTGAACAGGTTCAGTAAGGTAAAGACCAGACTTACTGCTATCGCAATTCCCAAAAGAATAAAAGTAATGGTGAACATTCCGCTTATGGCCATACTATCAGCTGCTTCTGCCGCCGGAACTTCCGAACCGGGCAGAAAATACCACAGTCCAGCGGAGAAAAGACCCAGTACGGCTAAGCCTATTTTTACAATTTTATTCATAATATCTTGATTTTAGGATCTTATTATTTTTTGTGATCTACCAACATATCGATCAAAGTGATCGAAGAGTCTTCCATGTCATTTACTATACTATCGATCTTAGCGATAATGTAGTTATAGAACACCTGAAGTATGATAGCCGTAATAAGACCAAAAACCGTTGTTAATAATGCCACCTGAATATCGCCTGCGATCAAAGAAGCACTAAGGTTACCTACCGCACTAATCTTTTGGAAGGCCTGGATCATACCAATTACCGTTCCCATGAAACCAAGCATTGGAGCAATGGCGATAAATAATGTTAACCAGGATACGTTCTTCTCTAACTGACCCATTTGAACACCACCGTAAGCCACAACAGCTTTCTCAGCAGATTCTACACCTTCTCCGGCGCGGTCTAATCCTTGGTAATATATAGAAGCAACAGGACCTTTTGTATTCCTACAAACTTCTTTGGCAGCTTCAATTCCTCCGGAAGCCAAAGCATCCTCAACTTGTTGTTTTAACTTGTTGGTGTTGGTGCTAGCCATATTTAAATAAATGATTCTTTCAATAGCTACTGCAAGACCAAGTATCAAACATAAAAGTACAATCCCCATGAAGCCTGCACCCCCTTGGATAAATTGCTCTTTCAAAACCTGTGTAAAACCTTTTTCTGCTTCAGCAGCTGCCTCTTCTTGAAGCATCACTGTGGCAGTTGAAACTGTTGTAGCCAGATTCGAAACTATTGCATTCGCTTTTGCGCTTACCGTATTTGTACTTAGGACAAATAGCCCGGTCATAACCAGGATCGAGAATAATCTTTTCATTTTGTTCAACTTAAATTTAGTTAGTTAATAAGGTTAAAGATATAAAAAATATACAATTAATAATTAAATGTTTTGCGTTATAAGCTATACAAACAACCTATAATTGTCAACTTGACAAATATAACTGGAAAAATTAGAAATCCTAATTTTTGTGCCCTCCTGTTTGGAAAAATATTAAACTTATGCAGAGAGGAAGGGATTCGAACCCTCGATACACTTTTGGTGTATACACGCTTTCCAAGCGTGCGCCTTCGACCACTCGGCCACCTCTCTAATTCCCATTTTAAAGGGCGGGTAAGAAACAAAAAAAAACTTAGTTACTGAAATTTTGAGCAGTTAATTTTAGGTCATTTCGCCCCTTAATGAAGTTTCGAAAATAGTGCCAAAAGATTTTCCAGAAACCTCGCTCCCCAGGAGATACATTAGTTTGGTAATAGCCGCCTCTGTGGTTATGTCTCTTCCATTGATCAGGGACATGCGTTCCAACTCCATACTGGTCTCATAGCGACCCATAATGACACTTCCACCAGAGCATTGGGTGACATTTACTATATATAATCCTTTTGCAATTGCCTTTTTTAGATCCGCTAACAACCAGGAATCCGTAGGGGCATTGCCCGCGCCATAGGTCTCCAGCACCAGTGCTTTAAGGCCCGGGATATTGAGAACACTTTGCAGCAATTCCCTGTTAAACCCTGGAAAGAGCTTTAAAATGGCAACCTTATCATCTAATACTTTATGAACTTTAAATGGTTTTCTTTTACTTCCTCGCCAGAGATTCTCATGATATACTTTTAAGTGCACCCCGGATTCTGCCAATATAGGATAATTCAAAGAGGCAAAAGCTTCAAAATGCTCAGCATTTATCTTGGTTGTTCTGTTCGCCCTAAAAAGCTTATTTTCAAAATAAAGTCCCACTTCCTGAATAACAGCCTCCCCTTTTTCTTTCAATGCCGCAATTTGGATGGAGGTAATTAGGTTCTCCTTGGCATCCGTACGCAAATCCCCAATGGGTAACTGTGAACCCGTAAATATGACAGGTTTAGCAAGATTTTCTAACATATAACTAAGGGCCGAAGCAGAATAACTCATAGTATCGCTCCCGTGTAAAACTACAAAGCCATCATAATTGGCATAGTGCATTTCTATAAGGGATGCAATAGAAACCCAATGTGTTGGATTCATATTGGAGGAATCGATGGGTTTTTTAAAGGAAACACTATCAATGGCACAGTCTAGTTGCCCCAATTCCGGAATGTTGTCAACTAATTTTTTAAAATTGAACGCTTTTAATACACCCGACTTATACTCCTTCACCATACCAATGGTGCCGCCTGTATAGATCAGCATGATCTTGCTTTGCTTGTTCTTCAATGATATGTTATTTAAATATTCTTAAAAGCCAATCCCTCCACTATTACACCAATTTAGACACCAAAAACATCTCTGGAATTCTCGGTGGTAATCTTAGCGATCTCTGCAACAGGCAGTTGGTAAATATCTGAAAGTTTATTCAATACTTCCAAAAGATAAACCGGTTCATTTCGCTTCCCCCTGTAAGGTGCGGGCGATAAATAAGGTGCATCTGTTTCCAGGACAATATGCTCTATTGCTATTTGATTCAGAAACCTATCTATCTTACCATTCTTAAAGGTCACCACTCCTCCAATACCTAACTTCATATTAAAATCAATGGCCCTTTGAGCTTGTTCCAAACTACCTGTAAAGCAATGAAAGATCCCGAAGAGATCGTCACCCTTTGTATCTTCGAGCACCTCAAAGATCTCATCGAAGGAATCGCGACAATGGATCACTATTGGTAATTTGTATTTTTTTGCAAGGGAAATTTGCTTCTTAAATGCCTCTTGTTGCTCTTTTAAATAAGTCTGGTCCCAATAGAGATCGATCCCTATTTCACCAATGGCACAAAAGGATCGTTGTTGCAACATTTTCTCAACATGCGCTAATTCCTCCAAATAGTTATCCTTTACATGCGTTGGATGTAAGCCCATCATTAAATACACATTCTTTGGGAATGCTTTTTCGAGATCTAGCATAGCCTTTGTATACCCCGAATCAATGGCGGGAATAAAAAAGCGTTCAATCCCCTTGTCTATTCCTTTTTGGATCACCTCTTTCCGGTCCTCATCAAAAGCCTCACTGTAAAGGTGTGTATGTGTATCTGTTATGAGCATGGAACAAAAATAGGATTATCTTTATCAAAATTTAGCTTGATGGCGGCATTAAAAAAGTATTTAAAAAAGAAAAAATATATACCTATACCTTTAACGCTAACTGCCACCCATCACCTGGAAGTGAATGCCAGCATTAATGGCGTAAGTGGCCGATTTATTCTGGATACCGGCGCTTCTAATTCTTGTGTTGGACTCGATAAAATTGCAAATTTTCACCTGGTTTCTAAGGAATCTGAAGTAAAGGCCGCAGGGGCAGGAGCCACAAATATGGAAACTCAACTTTCTACCAAAAACGCCCTGAAAATAGGAGACTGGAAGCAAAAAAAATTAAAGATCATTCTCTTTAATCTGCAACATATCAATGAAGCCCTCACAGCTCATGAGGCACTTCCGGTAGATGGGATCATCGGTGCCGATGTTTTGCAAAAAGGTAAGGCCATCATAGATTATAAGACTGCAACTCTATACCTTAAAATGAAGAAATAATACCAGTCTTATATATCCCAGGCTTCTTAATTTTGTGAAAAACTACATTTCCAAAGCCTTTTTGATATTGCCGTCCATTAGATGTTCAACCGGATTTTCAAGGGCCTCTTTCACCGCTACCAGAAAGCCAACTGACTCTTTCCCATCAATGATCCTGTGATCATATGAGAGTGCCACATACATTATAGGTGCTATTGCCACAGCACCATCTTTTACTACCGGCCTTTCAACAATATTATGCATCCCTAGAATTCCGCTTTGTGGCGGATTTATAATTGGCGTAGATAACATGGAACCAAAAACACCCCCATTTGAAATTGTAAAAGTCCCACCCGTCATTTCATCTACAGTGATCTGTCCTTCCCGAGCTCTGATCGCTAAGCGCTTCACTTCGTTCTCTATTCCACGGAATGTTAGGTTCTCTGCATTTCTGATAATAGGCACCATTAGACCTTTGGGGCCCGAGACTGCAATACTGATATCGCAAAAATCGTAGGTGATCATATCCTTTCCATCTATCATTGAATTTACGGTAGGGAATAATTGTAAAGCCCGGATCACAGCTTTCGTAAAGAAGGACATAAAGCCAAGACTTACGCCGTGCTTTTCCTTAAAAGGTTCTTTATAACTACCTCTCAATTCAAATATTGCGGACATGTCTATTTCATTGAAAGTAGTAAGCATGGCCGTTTCATTCTTAGCAGCTACAAGGCGTTCAGCTACTTTGCGACGCAACATGGAAAGTTTGGTTCTTGTTTCTCCTCGTTTTCCTCCGGTTGGTGAGCCCATAGAAGGAACCGCATTCATTGCATCTTCTTTTGTAATACGACCGTCCTTTCCTGTTCCTTTAATTGCAGATGCCAAAATGTCTTTTTCTTCTAAGATCTTACGGGCCGCAGGAGAGGGAGAACCACTGGCATATGTCTTAGCAGTCTCAGCTGGCTTGGTTTCCTTTGCTGGAGCTGCCTTTTCTTCTGAAGCAGGTTTTGAAGTATTTTCTTTTTCAGAGGTTGATTTTGTTTCTTTAGCTCCTTCGGGTTTGGAAGCACTAGTATCTATTAGACAAACCACTTCTCCTACCCCAACAGCATCACCTTCTTCAGCCTTAAGAGTAATGATCCCACTTTCTTCCGCAGGTAATTCCAGAGTAGCCTTGTCCGAGTCTACTTCGGCGATTGTCTGGTCCTTTTCCACATAATCTCCATCCTTCACAAACCATTCGGCGATCTCTACTTCGGTTATAGATTCTCCCGGAGAGGGAACTTTCATTTCTAATATCATGCGTTCTACTTTTTGTAATAAATTTTGTTACTCCAAATTTCTAATAAATTCTTCTTTTTCAGGATGGCAATTAGGTTTATTGAATTGCCAGACCATTAGTCAATAAAAGCAAAAGACAATTTGTCTTCGTTGCTTCGGATCATTTTTTAACGCCTGGTCTTGTCATATTATCCTTGGTCTTATCAAAAACATAATCAATGACCTGCTGATGTCTCATTTTGGAACGTACCGAACTTCCGGCTGCCGGAGAAGCGTAAAAACGCCTGGAAGCCACTCGGAATTTTTGAGCTCCTTTGAAATGCATCATTAAATGGGACCATGCACCCATGTTTCTTGGTTCTTCTTGTGCCCAAACCAGATCATCCGCGTTCTTGTATTTTTTTATAATCTTATTCATCTTATCAGATGGCAGTGGAAACAATTGTTCTAATCTTACCAGAGCTACATCCGTTCTGTTTAGTTCTTCTCTGGTTGCAAGGAGGTCATAATAGAATTTTCCAGTGCAAAAAACCAAGGTCTTGATTTTATCTACTTTAGCTTCCACATCATCAAAAACCTCCTCAAACCTTCCATTTGCCATCTCCTCAACTGTTGAAACTGCCTTCGGATGACGAAGCAAACTTTTAGGTGTAAATACAATTAGTGGTTTTCTAAAATTACTTTTCAATTGTCTTCGCAACAAGTGAAACATATTGGCAGGAGTTGTTACATCTGCCACATACATGTTGTCCCTTGCGCACAGTTGCAGGTATCGTTCCATTCTTGCTGAAGAGTGTTCTGCCCCCTGCCCCTCATATCCATGTGGTAAAAGCATCACCAATCCATTCTGCAATTTCCATTTATCCTCTGCTGCAGAAATATATTGATCAATCATTATCTGGGCTCCGTTGCTGAAATCTCCGAACTGGGCTTCCCAAATAGTCAATGTTTTTGGACTTGCCATGGCATAGCCATAATCGAAACCAAGTACTCCATACTCTGAGAGCAAGGAATTATAAATCTGAAACGTTCCCTGTTTTTCCGAAATATGATTCAGGAGCAATACTTCTTCTTCGCTTTCTTCTACTTTCATCACGGCGTGCCGGTGAGAAAAAGTGCCGCGTTCAACATCTTGTCCGCTCATACGAACGCCAAAGCCCTCTTCCAGTAAAGTTCCGTATGCCAGCAGTTCGCCCATAGCCCAATCTAGCTTATTGGTTTCAAAGAACATTTTTCTGCGATCCTCTACCAATTTTTCTACTTTTCTCAAGAATTTTTTGTCCTTTGGTAAAGTGGTAATGGTCTTCGCGATCTGAGTTAATTTCTTCTTGTCATAACCAGTGTCTACCACATCCATCATTTCCCATTCGCGAACATTGATAAAACCCTTCCATTCATCTGCCATAAAAGGAGTGATCACGGTTTTATCTTCCTTTCTGGAATCCTCCAATTCTTCTTCCAGGCTCGACTTGTATTCTTCTTCCAGTTGTTTTACGTAGTCATTGTCGATAACCCCTTCCGCCATTAATTTTTCAGCGTAGATGTCTCTTGGATTTTTGTGCTTGGCAATGGCCTTGTATAGTTTTGGCTGAGTAAATCTCGGTTCATCTCCTTCATTATGCCCATATTTACGATACCCCAGCAGGTCCAGGAACACATCGCATTTATAACGCATTCTGTACTCCAGGGCAAAAAGGGAGGCATGTACTACTGCTTCCACGTCGTCTGCATTTACATGCAACACCGGACACAGAGTTACTTTGGCTACATCGGTACAATAGGTTGAGGATCTGCCATCGAGATAATTAGTAGTAAATCCTATTTGATTGTTTACTACTATATGAATAGTTCCATTGGTTTTGTAGCCATCCAGATTGGCCATCTGCACCAATTCATAGGCAATGCCCTGGCCGGCAATTGCCGCATCACCGTGAACAACTATGGGTAAAACCTTGGAATAATCATCAGGGAAATGTACGTCTTGCTTTGCTCTTGTAATACCTTCCACCACTGCACCCACTGTCTCCAGGTGCGATGGGTTAGGAGCGATGTTCATGCTGATCTTGTTTCCATTATCTGCAGTGCGTTCGGAGGTCCATCCCAAATGGTATTTTACATCTCCATCAAAGACTTCCTGCTCGTAGTCCTTGCCATCGAATTCACTAAAAATATCTTTCGCTGCTTTTCCGAAAACATTGGTAAGCACATTGAGCCTGCCTCTGTGGGCCATGCCCATTACAAATTGTTTTACACCTAAGGAGGATGCCTTTTCAACAATAGCGTCTACTGCTGGGATAAGGGATTCGTTTCCTTCAAGGGAAAATCTTTTTTGCCCTACATACTTAGTATGCAGGAAACCTTCGAAAGAAACCGCCTGATTGAGCTTCCTTAGGATATATTTTTTCTGATCTGCTGCAAAATTGGGATGATTGTCATTCTTGTTCAACCAGTTTTGTATCCATTCTACACGTTCAGGACTTCGTATATACATGTACTCAACACCTATGGCATCGCAATAGATCCTTTTCAGGTTCCCGATGATCTCTCTCAGGGTGTTAGATCCTAACCCGATGACTTCCCCGGCATTAAACACCGTATCCATATCGGCCTCAGACAGACCGAAATTTTCTATGTCGAGTGTAGGAGTGTATTTGCGTCGTTCTCTAACCGGATTGGTTTCGGTAAATAAATGTCCCCTGCTTCTGTATCCATCAATAAGCCTTATCACCTGAAATTCTTTGAGTAGATTTTCCGGGATCTCAACTTGTTGTCCGTTAGACATGGTTACTGTTGCTGAATGGGTGTCTATCCCTACTTCGTCCAGGGCGCTTTCCATACCAAAATCGAAGCCCTGAAAAAAGGCTCGCCAGCTAGGTTCTACACTATCCGGGTTGGTCACATACTTATCATACATCTCAGCAAAAAAGGAGGTATGGGCGGCGTTTAAAAAAGAATATTTATCCATGGATGATCGTGCTCTTTCTTTCGTAAAACTTAATCAAAAATACAATATTAAATACTTTATAGAATGATCTTGCGTTCTAATATTTCCTATTTTCAAACCATGAAGTTACTTCATTTTAACAAAAGATATTATCTGCTTTTCCTAAGTTTTCTTGGGAGTGCTTTTATGAGCTGTTTTTCTCAGGGATATGGTACTCAAAATCCATTTTGGAACCAGGTGAGATTTGGTGGATCATTTGGCGTAGGATTTGGTAATAATGTAGTAAATATTGTGGCTGCTCCTAGTGCCATTTATCAATTCAATGAGCACTTTGCAGTGGGTAGTAATTTGAGTTTTAATTATGCCAAATTTGGGGACAGTAGATTCACTGCATATGGCCCCGGGGTCCTGGGGTATTACAATCCCATTCGTTCCCTCCAATTCTCTTCCGAATTTGAGCAATTACGAGTACATAGAAGCTATGGTAGCAATTTTCCGGATCTGAAAGAAGACTATTGGCTGCCAGTACTGTTTATGGGGGTTGGGTACACAAGTGGACCGGTTACATTTGGAATTCGTTATGATGTTTTATACAATGAAAACAAAAGTATTTATGCCGATCCATGGATGCCTTTTATCCGTGTATTCTTTTAATTTTCTTCTCCACCAGAACTATAGGATTGTTTTAACCATACCTTCTGCCATTCTCGTTTAAGAACAAGAAAACAAACACCTTCTGCTACCTCAACAACATTTGTGCTTTTAATAGAAGAAAAGGCTTTCTCCGGCACATCAATTATATAGAGTAAGTTAAGGTAGTCCGGAAAGCGTTCTAATAGCAAAACATAGATCTTTTCTTTGAGGACTGTTTTTAAAGCTACAGGGGTGATCCCGTCAGGAAGGTCTAACGTAATATTTGCCAAGGCAAAATCTTTCTTTAACTGAATTACAAGCTTTTCAT
The DNA here is from genome assembly GCA_963796935.1 of uncultured Flavobacteriaceae bacterium. GTDB lineage: Bacteria > Bacteroidota > Bacteroidia > Flavobacteriales > Flavobacteriaceae > Muriicola. The sequence continues at coordinate 10,118 of CAWCNT010000029.1, read as the reverse complement.
ATAAAGCGATAGAGGCTGCATACTGCAGCAACTCCAGACTTGTGTTGTATTCCTTTGACATATCTTACATACGATACCAGTCATCTGCCGGATTATTCTGATAAGGGATTGAGGTTAGTTCTTCCTTATTTTTTGCTCCCACTTCCAGGCCGAAAGCATGGCCTCATCTAGCGTAGATTGGGCCTTCCATCCAAGTGTGGAATTAGCCTTGGAGGTGTCGGCATAAGCCTTTACTATATCTCCTTGTCTTCTTCCTACTATTTGATAATTTAATTTTTTTCCTGAGACCTTTTCAAAACTATGGATCACTTCCAGTACACTGCTTCCGGTACCGGTTCCCACATTAAAGACTTCATAATTATTTTTATTCTTTCCTTCTATAAGACGTTTCAAAGCTACAACATGGGCTTTCGCCAGATCAACCACATGTATATAATCCCTGATACATGTACCATCTTCTGTGGGATAATCATCTCCAAAAACCGAGAGTTTTTCTCGCAAGCCAATTCCTGTTTGGGTTATAAAAGGCACAAGGTTTTGAGGCACCCCGGTTGGCAACTCCCCTATTTCAATACTGGGATGGGCCCCCATAGGATTGAAATACCTCAGCGAAATAGCATGCAAATGAGGTGTTACCTTGCATGTATCTTGTATAATCTCTTCACCAATTTGTTTGGTATTTCCATAAGGCGACTCTGCTGGCTTCACAGGGGCATCCTCAGTAATGGGCATTACATCTGCCTGGCCATAAACGGTGCAAGAAGAACTAAATATAAAATGAGACTTATTTTGCTGAGATAAGTGTTGTAAGAGATATACTAGCGTCCCTAAATTATTTTCATAGTACAACAAGGGTTTGTCTACACTTTCACCGACCGCTTTTGAGGCTGCAAAATGAATAACGCCGTCCAGATCCGAATGGCGCTGAAAGAAGTCTGATACATCCTCTTTATTCCGGAGGTCTATTTTTTCAAAAAGTGGTCTTTTACCGGTGATCGCACTGATCCCGTCCAGCACCTCTTCTGAGGCATTGGAACAGTTATCAATGATTACAACCTCATAGCCTTTTTGTTGTAATTCAACTGAGGTATGAGAGCCAATGAATCCAAGACCCCCTGTTACAAGTATTTTCATATTCTTCAGATAAAATCTAGAATGGTTTGAGTGATGAATCCTATTTGTTCATCGTCTAATTCGGTATGCATAGGAAGAGAGATCACTTCTTTTACCAACTGATTGGTTACGGGAAAATCTTGTTCTTTATAACGCGAATCCTTATATGCTTTCTGACTGTGCAGTGGGATAGGATAATAGATCCCAAAAGGAATTCCTTTCTCGGCTAAATGGGATGCCAGGGCATCTCTTTTTCCATTTGTGATCCTAAGCGTATATTGATGAAAAACATGACAATCACAAGTACTGCAAATTCCCTCGCAATTATTCACTGTTTTTGGAAGGATGATGGCCTTATTCCCTTGAAAAGCCTGATTGTATTTCCGTGCTGCTGCTCTCCTGCGTTCGCAATACACATCTAACCGTGGTAATTTTGCCCGTAGCACAGCTGCCTGAACAGAATCGAGTCTGGAATTCACTCCAATCACATCGTGGTGATAACGCTCATACATCCCATGATTAACGATCCCCCTTATGTAATGTGCCAAATCATCATCATTCGTAAATATGGCTCCTCCATCACCATAGCAGCCTAAATTCTTTGAAGGAAAAAAAGAGGTAGCTCCAACATGACCCATGGTTCCTGCTTTTTTCTTACTACCATCTTTAGATGTATGTGTTGCTCCTATTGCCTGGGCATTATCTTCAATGATATAAAGCTTATGTTTCTCGGCAATTTCCAACAAGGTGTCCATAGGCGCACATTGTCCAAACAAGTGTACAGGAACAATGGCCTTTGTCTTTGAGGTGATCGCTTTTTCCACGGCAACCGGATCTATGTTGTAGGTTTCAGGATCCACATCAACCAACACAGGAGTAAGTCCTAAAAGTGCAATAACCTCAACGGTAGCCGCAAAGGTAAAATCGGCTGTAATGACCTCATCCCCTGGTTTCAGACCCAGTCCCATCATGGCAATTTGCAGTGCATCTGTGCCATTAGCACAAGGGATCACATGCTTTATCCCAAGATATTCTTCAAGTTCTTTCTGAAAAGCCTGTACTTCCGGACCATTAATAAAAGCTGCCGTATCCAAAACCTGTTGCATGGATGCGTTCACTTCTTCCTTTATCTCCTGATACTGACCAACAAGGTCAACCATTTGTATTTTCTTCATGCCTGTAAAATATGCTCGCAAAATTACATAATTAAGGAACGGCTAACAATGTAATTTCCCAAAGAAGCGTATTTTAGCGACAAACGAACCATTAGTGTATTTCCTCTATAATCTTGCAATCTCTTTTAGTTGGTATTTATTGAAGATCCCGGCATTCTTCAATCCAAAATTGAGACTTTTTATCCGGGGCCGTCTTGAGGTATTTGCGCATTTAGAGCAAGATCTGAGCAAGCAGGATAAGATTATCTGGATACACACTGCCTCCCTGGGTGAATTTGAACAGGGGCTCCCTGTGATCAAGAAATTGAGGGTATCGTATCCGGATCATAAGATCATGGTTACGTTTTTTTCCCCTTCCGGATATGAGGTTAAAAAGAATTCTGATGAAGCTCACTTTATCACATACCTTCCTATGGACACTGCAGGAAATGTGAATCGCTTCCTCGAATTGGTTCAACCTGTTTTGGCAATTTTTGTAAAATACGAGGTATGGCCCAATTATCTAAGGGGCCTTAATAAAAGAAATATTCCCACTTTAATGATCTCCGGCAGATTTACCTCAGATCAGGTCTTCTTTAGATGGTATGGAAGTTTTATGCGGACGGCTTTAGGGCAATTCACCCACTTTTTTGTGCAGGATGATACCTCTTTAAATTTATTAAAAGGCATTGGAATGCAAAACAGTTCCATTTCTGGCGACACTCGCTTTGACAGGGTAAGTGAGATCCTGGATAGAGACAATGGGCTGCCTTTTATGGAACAATTCAAAGGAAATTCCCTTTGCCTGGTACTGGGTAGTTCCTGGCCGGAAGATGAATCGCTGTTAACACATTACTTACAGGAGAAAACTACTTCTTTAAAAATAGTAATCGCACCCCACGATATAAAAGAAGGGCACATAAATACCTTGAAAGATTCCATTGGCGGAAAGTATGTCTTTTACTCTGAGCTAGATGGCAAGGACATTTCCAAATATCAAGTTCTTATACTGGATACCATAGGGTTACTAACCAAGGTATATTCGTATGCCGATATTGCATATGTTGGGGGAGGGTTTGCAACCGGACTCCACAATACCCTGGAACCGGCCGTATTTGGAATACCGGTCATCATAGGGCCTCAATACGACGGATTTAATGAAGCCAGGGCGCTGGTTAAGCTAGGTGGTATTTCAGTAGTCGATTCAGTGGTATCATTCACACAGGTAATTGATAAGTTGATCCAGGATAGTTCCTTTCGGGAAAAAATGGGAACAATAAATACCCGCTTTATTGAAGATCAAAGAGGTGCCACAAAAAAGATCTTAGCCTATATTACAGGGGAGTTGAATTTATAAGACGATTTCCTTTTTTACTACTTGAAAGAATTTTACATAGATTTACATAAAACCAGACCACCATGGACAAGAAGATCCTTCGCTTTTCAATAACAGCGGCCTTGGCCGGATTCCTTTTTGGATTTGATACAGTAGTTATCTCCGGGGCAGAGAAAACGCTACAGGCTATATGGCAATCTTCTGATAGTTTTCATGGAATAGTGGTTATAGGCATGGCACTCTGGGGCACTGTGGTTGGAGCCTTATTGGGAGGTATTCCCACGAACAAATTAGGACGAAAGAAGACCTTGATATGGATAGGGGCGTTCTATACGTTATCTGCTATAGGATCTGCATTTGCGAATGACCCAATTACCTTTGCTGTTTTCAGGTTTATAGGAGGATTGGGCGTAGGCGCTTCTACGGTTGCTGCTCCATCTTATATTTCAGAAATTGCTCCTGCCAAGGACAGAGGAAAATTAGTAGGATTATACCAGTTCAACATAGTATTTGGTATTCTTATAGCCTTCTTCTCTAATTACTTGTTAAGTGGTATTGGAGAAAATGCCTGGAGATGGATGGTAGGGGTGGAAGCCATCCCGGCAGCAATTTACACGCTCATGGCCTTTGGCATTCCTAAGAGTCCACGTTGGTTAATGAGCAAATCGCGTTATGAGGAAGCCAGAGAGGTCTTGATCAGTATTAATCCCAAGGCAGATATTGACCAACTCCTAGATGACGTGAAGACGGAGAATATGAATACTATCCCTGGAGAAAATATTTTTATCAAAAAGTATAGATTTCCGTTGATGCTGGCATTTTTATTTGCCTTTTTTAATCAACTTTCAGGAATTAATGCATTTTTATACTATGCCCCCCGGATTCTTGAAGAGGCTGGCCTGGGAGCAAGTACCGCTTTGTTGAGCAGTATTGGTATTGGCGTTACTAATATGATTTTTACCCTTTTAGGTATTTACCTTATTGACAGGATGGGCAGAAAGCAATTAATGTACATAGGATCTGTAGGTTATATTGTTTCTTTAACGCTTGTAGCATGTGCCTTCTTTTTGGATTGGGAGGGTATGGCCGTGGTTATTTTCCTTTTTGTTTTTATCGCGGCGCATGCCATAGGACAAGGTTCTGTGATCTGGGTGTTTATCTCAGAGATATTTCCAAACCATCTCCGGAGTTACGGTCAAAGTTTCGGCAGTTCTGTGCATTGGGTATTAGCGGCTATTATTCCCTCTTCCATTCCCTTCCTTTTTGGAAGTATAGGCCCCGGTATTGTCTTTAGCATCTTTGCCTTTATGATGGTATTGCAACTCCTTTTTGTCATCTTTATGATGCCTGAGACCAAAGGGATCTCCCTGGAGGAATTAAGCAAGAAATTAAGCCCGCAAAAAGATCCATAAGCAGTGATTAACCTTTTATCGAGAATTTTAGTCGCACATCTTTAAAATGCAATATGCGGTCTATTTTTGATGAAATTGTCCTTTGCTGATGGGCTATTTTTAGCCATTATTTAGTAAATTAGACTAAACCACATGAATCATGGATGAACAAATCAACTTTGGAACAAAGATGTTAAATGGCTTTTTAAGCGTTATGGTGGTTGTTTTAGTTGGCATACTTGCCGCTGTAGTCGTTTGCCTGATCCTTGCCGCATTTGGGGTCTTTTCGTAATCCTAATATTCCCTCCTCGTTTTCTCCTTTTGCATAGCTCAGACGCACTGTGTTAAATATTCGTTTAATTTAATATTGATGTAAGTTACTGTTGTATCATTGTGTAGGTAACTACAGAAAGTGCGTACATATTTTCTTTTATTTATAGTTGCATTCAGCTATTTTTTAGTAAATGGTCAGGAGAAAGTAACACTGAGTGGGCAATTATTTGATGCATCTACTTCAGAAACCTTGCCTTTTGCGAATGTGGCCGTTCATAACTTCTCAGATAATATCCTTGTAACAGGCGCCATCACTAATATCGAAGGCCGCTTTTTTATCAGGGAGCTGCCTTTAGGGAAATACCGCATCTATTTTTCATTCGTGGGATATTCAACGGTTGAACAGACTTTGATTGCGGGCGGACTTAACACCGTTTTCGATCTTGGAAAAATAACTATGGAACCTTCCGCGGAATCCCTTACGGAAGTGCAGGTCCTGGGGAAACAGGCAACCGTCGATGCAGATCTAAACAAAAAATTATATTATATGGATGATGCCGTTGCCCAATCTGGCGGCTCAGTCCTCGATGCCATGAAGACCATGCCGGGCGTAGCCTTTGATCAGGAGGGGAAGGTTATCCTCAGGGGCAGCGATAAGGTGGTTGTCCTAATTGATGGTAAGCAAAGTAGCCTCACAGGTTTTGGCAATCAGAAAGGACTGGGCAATATTCCCGCCTCCAATATAGAAAAGATAGAGATCATCAATAATCCTTCTGCCAAGTATGATGCCAATGGATTTGCGGGCATTATCAATATCATTTATAAGAAAAACAAAGAAACCGGTCTCAATGGCGATGTAGGACTCTCCTTTGGCATGGGTGCCCTTGGGAAGCGAAAAGCAGATACCGAGACAGATCTCGGCTCTTATGACTTTAATCCAAAACTGATCCCAAGTGTTAATTTCAATTATCGCAAAGAGAAGATCAACTACTTCCTTCAGTCAGAATTCATTCTTCAGGAAGCCCTCCCCAATAATGAATTCACCACTAGAAATTACGATGACGGGAGAAACATCATTTCTCAGGTCCCTGAAAACAGGCGACAGTTCAGGTCTATTATCAATGGGGGCATAGACTATGATCCCAATGAAAACAACAGTTTTACCTTATCTGGCTTGTATGATCGGGAAAAACATATAGATACGGCACAAGTTGCCTTTATTGACCTTAACACCAATACCCGAAATCGTCTGTATACCTGGCAGGAAGAGGAAGTAACACGATATATTAATATATCTGCAAATTACCGGCATCGCTTTCCACAACCGGGACATACTTTAGGTGGAAACATACAATACACTCAGGGTCTGGAAGATGAAACCTATTCCCTGAATGACAGTTCTTCAGTGCGCATAGGGCGAGACAAAACTAACATCCGGGCTATTGAGAATACCACCAGTATGGAAGCCGATTACGTAAAACCACTAAAACAGGGACGAGTAGAATTGGGGGCTAAATTGCGGATCCGAAGATTGCCGGTTACTTATACCATAACCCCGGGAAACAACTCAATTATTTACCCGGACCTGGGTACCTTTTCGGACTGGGGCGAGAACCTTTACGCTGGTTATATAAACTACCTGCTGGAAAAAGAGACATACGATATAGAAGCCGGACTAAGGGCCGAAGAGACAGAAGTGTTCTATGATCTCGATCCTGCAAATGCATATTACCCTAACAATGATCAGTACAAGTATTTTGAATTGTTCCCAAGTATTCGGTTTACCTATAAACTAAATGACCATAACAAAATTTCTGCCTTCTACAATAGACGGATCGACCGTCCAGGGGAACCGGAACTACGAGTTTTTCCCAAATATGATGATCCTGAATTATTAAAAGTAGGAAATCCCTACCTCCGGCCGCAGTTCACCAACTCCTATGAAATTGCACACAAATATTCATGGAGTGATGGTTCCTTGTTTTCGGCTGTTTTTCATCGTCAGATCAACGATCAGTATATGCGCATTTTTAGCATTGATGATTCTAACCCAGATTATGATATTATAAACCGGATCTATGAAAATACCGGCAGAGCTACCAATTCTGGGATAGAGATGCTTTTTAGTCAGGACCTGACCAATAACTGGAAAATAGGGGCCACCGTGAACTGGTATGTGAATGAGATCGATGCGTTTCAGGGCACTTTGTTATTTCCCTTTGAGAGGTCATTCACAATTAATAATTCCAGTAATAATGCCTGGGACACCAAGATCAATACGGAGTTAAAACTCCCCAGACAGTATGTCGCACAAATTACCTGGGTCTATTTTTCAAAAAGGAATATCCCCCAAGGCGAACAACTGGCACGCTCATCGCTCGACCTGGGGATCAAAAAACCCATTTGGAAAAATAAAGGAGAGGTTACGCTGGCAGCAAGTGACCTGCTCAATAAGTTTGGTATCCGGCAAAGGATCACAGGGGAAGGTTTTACTGGGCTTTATGAAAACTATTTTGAGACACAGATCATACGCCTAGGGATGAAATACAAATTTTAATTAAATAAGGTATCGGGTTTCTTATTACTTTATTTTCTTTATTATTCCTTTATTTTAATACATTTAGCTGATTGTACCTCCATCTATGTTTTACAACACCCTCTTGTACCTCAAAAGATCCTTACATACAGTTCTTAAGCCAGTGCCTTTTGTTCTTTTAATAATTTATATTCTTTGCTTTGGCACTCAATCAAAATTAAGTGCCCAAAGTAAGGGTATTGAAACTTCAGGAGATATTTTGCTGTTTGCCCTCCCCGCAACTGCATTGGGCAGCACACTGATTAATGGGGACAAAAAAGGGACCTGGCAATTTACCAAAGGGTTTGTGTTAAATCAGGCACTTACCTTAGGACTTAAATATGCCACCGACAAAAAAAGGCCTTTTAATAATGGGGACCGTGCCTTTCCCCTCTGGTCACACCTCTACTACTTTTCAAAGCGCTTCCTTTATTCAACGGAGGTATGGATGGAAATACGGTATTCCCGCGTATGCTCTTGCTGCCTTTACAGGATATAGCAGGATCAATGCTCAAAAACACGATGGTTGGGATGTATTGGCAGGCGCGGTTGTAGGGATTGGGAGTTCGTATTTGTTTACCACTCCCTACCAAAAAGAGCATATGGAACTTACACTTTCGAGCTGGCAAAATCAGCGCCTTTTGGGATTCACCTATAAATTTTAACTAACAAACACCTTAAAAAGCTATTACCAATCTTACTTAGGATAGAAAGTGAACTAAAACGTTACTTTCTTTGGTAACAACTAAATAACAAACTTTATATTTGGAACATCTGTAAAATCAGATAATTAATTCAATACCGAAAAATTCAAAATCATGGAAGTAAACAAAATTATTTCAAAACTATTAATAGGTCTTGGAATACTTATATGCAGTCAAAACATCTATTCACAAACCACAAATATTGCTGTGATAGACAGTACAAACATTGCCGTTTTAGACAGCACCAATGTGGCAGCTATTGATAGTACAGTTATAGAGCAAAAGAGATTAAAATTTGGTGTAGGATTTGGGCTTAATTTTGTAGGTGGCACCAATATTAGCCTGTCTCCCAATTTAATGTACAGTCTTAGTAATAAAGTAGCTATAGGCGCAGGAATCCAGGGGAGTTATTCCGCCATAAAGGACTTACAAAATACTACCACCTTTGGAGGTAATCTATTGACTCAGTATAATCCCAGCAAAAGAATACTAACACTATTAGAATATGTAGGCCTGAATGTTACTACCAAAACAGAAACCCTAACCGAAGAGAGTAAGGATACATATTGGGACTCCGCACTATTTATAGGGGCAGGCATAAACATAACCGAGAAAATAGCTGTTGGCGCCAAATACAATATGCTGTACGATGAAGATAAAAGCGTTTATACAAGTCCCATTCTACCCTTCGTTAATATCTCATTTTAAAGAGAAGAAATTTAGATCGATTGTACATAAAAAAAGGCCCCAAAATGGGGCCTTTTACTATTATTATATTAGGTTTTACTGCGCCAGACTCTGTGCCAAATTGGTAGTGAATGACTTCGATTTTTTAAAAAGTCGACTTACAGGTTTAAAATAACTTGCCAGGGTATACGGTTCGAAATCGAATCGTAAAATGATCTCACTTGCCTCACCGTCGGATATTTCTAATCCATCTTCTATCTCAAAATCGAGATAATTGGCGCCCGCAATCGGTTCAGTGCTGCGATCGCTATAAGTAAAACTATTGCCTGTCTCTTGAATGTAAAACCGAAAGCTGCTATACCTTCCTTTGGGTAACTCCAAAACTCTCTTTGATTTAATAAAAAGTCCGGTATGCAGGCCTTTAAGATTCATTTCCGCTTGCGGAGAGAAATCCGTAATAAAATGTTCTACACCATTTTTGTCAATGGCCGTGAATTTTATAGGAGCAAGATTCATTTCTGAAACCCCGAATTCTGTGGCAAGCTTATTATTGAGTGTCAAATCCTTGATTTGTCTTCCTTCGGCATCCCACTGCCCTATATTATATAAGGAGTAGGGTATTGATTGCCATATTGTTGGATAAAATTTTGTTTCTTTCATTATGCTGTATATTTAAATTATACAGCACAAATGTCCGACAATGGTATAGCTTTCAAAACAACTATATTTTCCAGTTTATATGCTATTTTACCCCTAGAGTCCTTTGTATCCAAATATCATGTTAATATATTATATAATCTTACTTATGAGATAGCTTGATTTTATCTACTTAATTAAGATTTAAGTCGATTGATTGGAAACGGAAATAAAAAAAGCCTCTCTAAA
>CAWCNT010000028.1:0-5593 GCA_963796935.1 uncultured Flavobacteriaceae bacterium | reverse complement strand
AGCCAATCGTTTTACTTCGTTCTCAATACCTCTAAATGTAAGATTTTCGGCATTGCGAATAATCGGAACCATGAGGCCTTTTGGCCCGGAAACAGCAATACTAATGTCGCAGAAATCATAGGTGATCATATCCTTCCCGTCTATCATAGAATTCACGGACGGAAATAATTGCAAAGCCCTGATCACGGCTTTGGTAAAAAATGACATAAATCCAAGACCTACATCATGCTTTTCCTTAAACGTTTCTTTGTAATTTTTCCGCAACTCAAAAATGGCCGACATGTCTACCTCATTAAAGGTAGTAAGCATGGCCGTTTCATTCTTGGCTGCAACTAGTCTTTCCGCTACTTTACGACGCAGCATGGATAGTTTGGTTCTTGTTTCACCTCTTTTACCTCCCGTTGGTGAACCCATAGATGGTACTGTGCTCATAGCATCTTCCTTAGTGATGCGCCCGTCCTTTCCAGTGCCTTTTACTGATGAAGCAGCGATATCTTTTTCATCCAGGATCTTACGTGCCGCAGGAGAGGGAGATCCACTGGCATAGGTCTTTGCAGTTTCCTTGGGCTTGGTATCCTTTGCAGGAGCTGCCTTCTCAGCTCAGATGAACGCTTTTTGCAGTACTTGCTTTCTCAGAAGTTGATTTTGCTTCTTTGGTCCCTTCTGGTTTTGTAGCACTTGTATCTATAAGACACACCACCGCTCCTACAGCCACGGCATCACCTTCTTCGGCTTTCAGGGTAATAATACCACTTTCTTCCGCAGGCAATTCAAGAGTAGCCTTGTCCGAATCTACTTCGGCAATAGCCTGGTCCTTTTCCACATAATCCCCATCCTTCACCAACCATTCGGCGATCTCTACTTCGGTTATTGATTCTCCCGGAGAGGGAACTTTCATTTCTAAAATCATGCGTTCTACTTTTTGTAATGACCTGTTAATTCAAATTTCTAACAAAATCTTCTTTTACAGGAAGGTAATCGGTTTTTATTTCTCCGTTGACCATTATCTGATCAAAAAAAAGTTTGGCCCCGGTGCTTTCTTCCATATTTACTGAGTTCTGTAAGCTAAGATGTAAATGTGGTTCAGTCGAATTTCCAGAATTTCCGCATAATGCTATAAGATCCCCCTGCCGTACTTCCTGTCCCTCTTCAACCTGTATAGAGCCTTCCATTAAATGAGCGAAGAGTATATATTCGTCCAAATCTGTTTGCAACACAATGGTATTTCCTGTAAGCTGTTCGGGATTAGTTTCCCCCGGAATATTGTCTGTAACCCCATCAATCACCAATACCACCCTGGCATCACATGGGGCTAAGATCTCTTTGCCAAAAACATAGTAATTCTCATTAACAACAGGATCACCTTCAAAAGAAGCTGCCATCCTTTACCATCAGAAGATCATAGGCATATTGTTGTGAGATCTCTGCAACATGATAATTCTGAGCCAAGGTAGTTCCTCCCCAATATACAAAAACCTCTTCCTCGAAGGGAATGATCATTTTTGTACTATTTCTTTCAAGGATCTGTAACCCCAAAGGCCTTGGTGGGGCAATATAAAATCCATTGATCTTATTCTCCTGAGTACTTAGTGAAATCATAACATTAGACAAGGCACGGTCAAACGAAGTTCGGTATACATGGGCGCCTCGCTGATATCCTACAAACTCCCATGCTTTTATACTCCCCATGAGACGATTTACATTTTCCGTAAAAAATTGCGTGTTCTCTTCAGGGGTAATGGCCTTTTTCATATTCACATCATACAACTTATAAATCCCCTGATAATCCTGAGCATTATAAAGGGAAGAAAACTGTGATACCGTATTTGCGTAATTGGGCAATTCATCCTGCGAAAAAGACAGACCGAATACGTCAAAAAAAGAAGTAAAAAATATTTTGTTCATTGCTTCGCTTCATTTTTTACTGCAGGTCTTGTCATATTATCCTTCGTCTTATCAAAAACATAATCAATTACCTGTTGGTGACTCATTTTAGAACGTACCGCACTCCCTGCTGCAGGAGAAGCATAAAAACGCCTCGAGGCCACCCTGAATTTTTGTGCTTCGCTGAAATGCATCATTAAATGAGACCATGCGCCCATATTTCGTGGTTCTTCCTGTGCCCAAACCAGGTCATCAGCCTTTTTATATTTTTTAATGATCTTTTTCATCTGATCCGAAGGCAACGGGAACAATTGTTCTACCCGTACCAAAGCTACATCTGTTCTGTTTATTTCTTCTTTGACTGGCCAACAGGTCATAATAGAATTTACCAGTACAGAAAACCAGGGTTTTAATCTTATCTACTTTGGCTTCCTGATCATCAATGACTTCCTGAAACCTTCCAGCTGCAAACTCCTCAACCGTAGAAACAGCTTTTGGATGACGAAACAAACTTTTTGGTGTAAATACGATCAGCGGTTTTCTAAAATTACTCTTCATTTGTCTTCGTAACAAATGAAACATATTTGCAGGTGTTGTTACATCTGCTACATACATATTATCTCTTGCACATAATTGCAGGTACCGTTCCATTCTGGCAGAAGAGTGTTCCGCTCCCTGGCCTTCATACCCATGTGGTAAAAGCATTACAAGTCCATTCTGCAGCTTCCATTTATCCTCCGCAGCCGAAATATATTGATCTATCATGATCTGGGCCCCGTTGCTGAAATCGCCAAACTGGGCTTCCCAAATAGTCAATGTATTTGGACTTGCCATGGCGTAGCCATAATCGAACCCAACAACCCCATATTCTGAAAGCAAGGAATTATAGATCTGGAAGTTTCCCTGTTTATCCGTTATATGATTCAGAAGCATTACTTCCTCTTCACTTTCTTCCACTTTCATCACTGCATGCCGGTGCGAAAAAGTACCCCGTTCCACATCCTGGCCACTCATGCGAACCCCAAATCCTTCTTCGAGCAAGGACCCATAGGCTAATAATTCTCCCATGGCCCAGTCGAGCCGATCTGTTTCAAAGAACATTTTTTTCCGGTCACCCACCAGTTTTTCAACTTTTCGCAAAAACTTTTTATCCTTGGGTAAAGTTCGTAATGGTCTTGGCAATCAGGGTCAATTTCTTTTTGTCATAACCGGTGTCTACCACGTCCATCATTTCCCATTCCCGTACATTTTCGAAGCCACTCCATTCATCCGCCATAAATGGCGTGATCACGGTTTTATCTTCCTTTCTGGAATCCTCCAGTTCTTCTTCCAGGCTCGTTTTGTATTCTTCTTCCAGTTTTTGAACGTAATCCTTGTCAATAATCCCTTCCGCCACTAATTTTTCCGCATAAATATCCCTTGGATTTTTATGCTTGGCAATAGCCTTGTATAATTTGGGTTGGGTAAACCTTGGTTCATCCCCTTCATTATGTCCATATTTACGATACCCCAGCAGATCAAGGAAAACATCCGCTTTAAAACGCATTCGTATTCCAACGCAAAAAGAGATGCATGTACCACGGCCTCCACATCATCTGCATTAATATGCAGTACCGGACACAGAGTTACTTTGGCCACATCGGTACAATAGGTAGAAGATCGGCCATCCAGATAATTAGTAGTAAATCCAATTTGATTATTTACAACGATATGAATAGTTCCATTGGTTTTGTAGCCATCAAGATTTGCCATCTGCACCAATTCATAGGCAATGCCCTGACCCGCAATTGCCGCATCACCGTGCACTACTATGGGTAAAACCTTGGAATAATCATCCGGAAAATGAACATCTTGTTTTGCTCTCGTAATACCTTCAACCACGGCACCCACTGTTTCCAGGTGAGAAGGGTTTGGAGCAATGTTCATGCTGATCTTATGGCCATTATCTGACGTGCGTTCGGAGGTCCATCCCAAATGGTATTTTACATCTCCGTCAAAAACCTCTTGCTCATAGTCTTTCCCATCGAATTCACTAAAAATATCCTTCGCTGCCTTTCCAAAAACATTGGTAAGTACATTGAGCCTGCCCCTGTGGGCCATACCCATTACAAATTGTTTTACTCCCAAAGAGGAGCCTTTTCAACAATAGCGTCTATAGCCGGAATAAGGGATTCGTTTCCTTCAAGGGAAAATCGTTTTTGCCCTACGTACTTAGTATGCAGGAAACTTTCGAATGAAACCGCCTGATTGAGTTTCCTAAGGATAGTATTTTTCTTATCCGGCCCAAAATCAGGATGGTTGTCATTCTTGTTCAACCTTGTCCTGTATCCACCCTACGTGTTCAGGACTTCGTATATACATATACTCAACTCCAATGGCATCGCAATAGATCCGCTTCAGGTTACCGATGATCTCTCTCAGGGTATCCGATCCTATCCCAATGATCTCCCCGGCATTAAATACCGTATCCATATCAGCTTCAGACAAACCGAAATTCTCTATGTCGAGCGTAGGAGTGTATTTGCGTCGTTCTCGGACCGGATTGGTTTCGGTAAACAAATGTCCCCGACTTCGTACCCATCTATAAGCCTAACAACCTGAAATTCTTTGAGTAAATTTTCCGGAATCTCAACTTGTTGTCCGTTAGAACATGGTTACTGTCCCTGAATGGGTGTCTATCCCTACTTCGTCCAGAGCGCTTTCCATACCGAAATCAAAGCCCTGAAAAAAGGCTCGCCAGCTAGGTTCTACACTATCCGGGTGCGAAAGATATTTCTCATACATTTCCGCAAAAAAGGAGGTATGGGCGGCGTTTAAAAAGGAGTATTTATCCATGGATGATCTTGCTCTTTCTTTGGTAAAACATAATCAAAAATACAATATTTAATACTTTATAGAATGATCTTGCGTTCTAATATTTCCTAATTTCAATACATGAAGTTACTTCATTTTAGCAAAAGACATTATCTGCTTTTCCTAAGTTTTCTAGGGAGTGCTTTTATGAGCTGTTTTTCACAGGGATATGGTACTCAAAATCTATTTTGGAGCCAGGTGAGATTTGGCGGATCCTTCGGTGTAGGATTTGGCAATAATGTAGTCAATATTGTTGCTGCTCCCAGTGCTATTTATCAATTCAATGACCACTTTGCATTAGGCAGTAATTTGAGTTTTAACTATGCTAAATTTGGTGACAGCAGATTCACTGCATATGGTGCCGGGGTTTTGGGATATTATAACCCCATTCGTCCCCTTCAATTTTCTTCCGAATTTGAACAATTACGAGTGCATAGAAGCTATGGAAACAATTTTCCTGATCTGAATGAAGACTACTGGCTTCCTGTACTGTTTATGGGGGTTGGATATACCAGTGGTCCCGTTACTTTCGGGATTCGTTATGATGTACTATACGATGAAAACAAAAGTATTTACGCAGATCCCTGGATGCCCTTCATTCGCGTATTCTTTTAGTCCTCTCCGCTCCCGGTATTATAGGACTGTTTCAACCATACCTTCTGCCATTCTCGCTTTAGAACTAGAAAACTAACCCCTTCTGCTACTTCTACCACATTGGTGGTTTTTATAGAAGAAAAAGCTTTCTCTGGAACATCAATTATATAAAGCAAGTTAAGATAGTCCGGAAAGCGCTCCAATAGCAAAACATAGATCTTTTCTTTGAGGATCGTTTTTAAGGCTAAAGGGGTGATCTCAT
>CAWCNT010000027.1:0-7430 GCA_963796935.1 uncultured Flavobacteriaceae bacterium | reverse complement strand
TGAAATACCCCATTTCCCGCTAACTTTACTTTCTGAGGGTCAAAAGAAGTTTTATGGAACAAGAATATTCCCTTCCCCTGATAGGAATGGTCCATTTTAAAAACCACTGTTTCCGAGTTTTGAAATAAAAGATCCTTAAACTCCTTTTCATTAAGGATTGAGTAATCCTTCGATAAAAACAATCCATTTATGAAGTATCCAATATCAGGAAATACATCGTCGTTGTAAAATTTGTTTGTCAATGATTTCATACGGGAAACCATGCCATAATCACCTTGTATTGCCGGAACCACAACCATGCCGTAGTAATTGTCCGGGATCCAGCCTTCATGGAAAGTTTCCGCCACGGCACTATAGACCTTAAGCCAGGGCGCATAGCCTCTCCAGCCCAGAACATCATTTGCGTAATCTTCAGACAATTTAAGTAAGTGTGGCGCCGTCTTACCTTTTTCCTGTTCTATACTTTTGAGGATCTTTTTTGCCTGATGTTTATGAACCGAATGAAAACGATATTTACTTATTTGTTCACCTAAGCTTTTGGCAGTGGAAATCATTTTTTGTTTCATCTTAAGAATTTTGCTCTGATATTTGCCAGCAGGAATTTAAAAGGTTTACAATTTAAATTCTCATTATGGGGTGTACTTACGTTTAAATTTTCCTTCTTTTTCGGACAAATAATCTGTGATAGCTTGTGCGATCAATTCTCTTCCATGATCATTCCAATGAAAGTCATATATTAAGGTAGTGGCTTTTTTACTCTGTGAAAAAGATTTGGAAAAATCAATATATCTTATTTCGTTTTCCTTACAATATTGCAGAAAGAGTTCGCTGGTTTCCCTGCTATCTAGTAGTAGTGTAGTTTTTCCTTTATCAAAGCCGTATAAGTTTACCAAACTTTTAAAATTTTCAAGATACTGCAGGTCCTGAAGCCGTTTTTGTTCTTTGGAGATAGCTTAATTTCATTTGTTTTATAACCACTTTCTTTATCTTGAAAAGCTTTACCTGTGACCAAGTTTTTTACAGGATCAAGAACACCAATAATTAGACCCATAAGCAAGTAATTTAATATTATTTTTAATATTATGTAAATGGCAGAATTCCTACACTGTTATTTTCTCATAATTTGGGGAATAAGATCCACGTCATAAGATCATTATCAAACTTCAGATAAACTATAATTTCATCTATTAACGCAAAATCCTTTTTATAAGCATTGATCAGATGTAATTGATTGGCCAAATCATATCCTTCATAACCGTATTCATACACTTCAATTCCCGGAATTTGTTCTTCGATTTTTTTTCCAATGGAGTTTTGATAATCCTGATGAAAACCCTCAATATAAGAATCTCCTATGATTGCTACTTCAAATTTATCTCCGAAGGTAGGAAATCCCTATGTGAATTAAAACCGGCATTATTTATACCATATTCAGAAAAATTTTGATTCCTATTACCTTGTACAGCATACCTTAAGTACGCGGCACTCTTTTCTCAACCCCAAATTCATCTATATATTGCGGTACATTGTCTGTATACAAATGAAATACACGCACAATTATTTCCAGAACAAGCAGGATCAAAAGAACGTAAAGAAATAATTTTTTTAAAAATGCTGTCATGACCCTTAAAATTGAAAATAGATAAAGGAACGATTCACCCCGTCATCATAAAATAATAATATGGCAAGGACTACTATAGTATAGAGTGAAAAACGCACGTATTTGGACTTAAATTTAAACGGATTTCGTTCATCTTTCCTAATGCGATATTCGTATAAAATGAACAGAAACAGCAGAATATAAAAATCAATCATTCTATAGCCCATTGGATGCACATAATTTTCGTAACTAAAATCTAAAAAAAAATGATCTATAAAACCAAATGCATCTGTAAGACTTGGAGATCGAAAGAAAACCCTTGAAAATGTAACCAGGATAAAGGTCCATAACATCATTCCGATTTCCTTTATGGAAGGAAAAAACGAATTTTCTCCAACCACATTTCCTGCATATATTCGGTTTCTTCCTAATAAGAAGACAGGAATGTAAAACAATGCGTGCAAACCGCCCCAAAAAATAAAGGTCCAGTTGGCACCATGCCAAAAACCGCTTACTAAAAAAATGATACAGATATTGCGAACAGATTTTAATTTGCTAACCCGGTTGCCGCCCAGTGGAATATAAACATAATGGCGAAACCAGGTGGATAAAGAAACATGCCATCGCTGCCAGTATTCCGCAACATTGCGGGAGAATTGTGGAAATTTAAAATTAGACATTAGTTCTATGCCAAATAATTTGGCTGTACCAATAGCTATGTCCGAATATCCGCTAAAATCTCCGTAAACCTGGAAACTAAATAAGCAAACCCCTAAAACAAGTGTAGAGGCAGGATGTTCTGTGTAATTGGAAAAAATATCATCAACCACCGGGGCCAGTGAGTCGGCAATCACCAGTTTTTTAAAAAACCCCCATAGAATCAACTTCATGCCACTGGCAGCCTGATCATAATTAAAATTCCTTTTTTTTGTTATTTGTGAGAGCAGATTGGAAGCTCTTTCTATAGGTCCGGCAACTAACTGTGGAAAAAATGCAACAAATGTTGTAAAGGCAATAAAGTTTGTTGTGGGCTTAATTCGTTTGTAGTAGATATCAAAGGAATAAGACATGGTTTGAAATGTGTAGAACGAAATTCCCACAGGTAAAATGATACTCAAGGTCCAGGTGCTTTTTATGTCATAACCCATGGTTGAGATCATATCAACAAAGGAATCTACAAAAAAGTTGTAATACTTAAAATAGCCGAGCAGTCCAACATTAAAAGCAACACTTACCCAAAGCCAATATTTGCTTTTACTCTTAACGTTTGCGAACTTATAAATTTGCTGACCCACAAAGAAATCAACTAACGTGCTTGCCATAATCAACACAAGAAAACGCCAATCCCACCAGCCATAGAAAACATAACTGGCAAAAATCACTAGAATATTCTGATGGAGTGCTTTACTATTAAAAACATACCAGTATAGAATAAAAACTAAGGGAAGAAAGAGTAGATATTCTATTGAATTAAATAGCATAGATTATGATTTGCTCCCGAATCTTGTTTAATTAGGTCTTATTATTTTTGATTTGATCGAACGCAAGATGGTCATAAAAACTATCATTTTTATTGTTCCAGGTTAATTTAAGTTTATTTAAAATGATTTTCTCCGTTAACGCTTATAAATTAGTGAGTTTTTACATTTTAGAGGTAATCGGTATTTGTGTTGGCCTTAAATTTTATGTTAAGTAAATGATTTAAGCTGTATAAGTAATTCCTGAGCCTGATTTAAGATTGCGTTCGAAATTATATGCTCACCGCTTTGTCCTCTGGATCCGTTAGGCGCGGAGAAGGTTGGAATGGGTAAGGTTGGTTGTGCAGAACTTGTTACGGTGTTAAATGATTAAGAAGCCAAATCATAGTCCTTTATCAAAACATCTGCTGGAATCTTAAGGTGCTTTGTAAGTTTGCGAATGTGAGCAATACTTAATTTCCTTTTCCTATTCAGAATTTCAGATGCCCTACTTCGACTATTAAGGATTAACCCAAGTTCATTATCATCAATACCCATTTGTTCCATCATAAAGCGAATAGCTTCTATGGGTTCTGGTGCTGGCATTGGATATTTTTCTTCTTCGTACTTTTCAACCAAAGTTACCAAAAGGTCTAATTCATCGCCTTCCTTTGATTTTGGTTTAGCATCGAAAATCTCTTCTATTCTTGCCAACGCATTTTTGTAGTCCCTCTTTGTTCTGATCAATTTGACTTCCATAACTAAATGTTTTTGATGTCCTTAATAGTATCATATTCCTTGTGCGTTCCAATAAAGCGAACAAAAGCAAACTGAAATTTATAATTAAACTGTATAATTAGTCTATAATCGTTTCTGCAAATATTAAATACAATTCTTCCGTTTCCTACATTATCAGCACTAGGAAATACCTTTCTTATTTCATTGGCATTTCTATATTCAGCTTTTAAAAAGTGTTTATGCCAAGCTAAAAGCTGCTGTTCGGATTTGGGAAATTTCCCCCAGAATTCACGCAACGTGCTCTTAGAAATTACTCTCATGGAGACAAATATAAGATATTTCCCATTTCGGGAAAAATAATTTATGTTAAATATTCCCAATTTGGGAAATTAATGAGATAGTAAGCTGACAATGCCCATCTCCCTCCTCCCGATCGCTATCGGGGTCGGTGTTCTCCCGGGCTCCCTTTTAGGAAATACAGCAAACTGTGCTTTCAGCCCAGGTGCCTAAAACCAAAAAAATCTGCTCAATTTCTTTTTAATGAATTGTCTTCCATTCTTCTAATTCTGTATCATGATTTAGATTTCAAGGAGATTACCTCCCCCGATCGCTATCGGGGTCGGTGTTCTCCCTGAGCTCCCTTTTAGGAAATACAGCAAACTGTGCTTTCAGCCCAGGTGCCTAAAACCAAAAAAATCTGCTCAATTTCTTTTTAATGAATTGTCTTCCATTCTTCTAATTCTGTATCATGATTTAGATTTCAAGGAGATTACCTCCCCCGATCGCTATCGGGGTCGGTGTTCTCCCGGACTCCCTTTTAGGAAATACAGCAAACTGTGCTTTCAGCCCAGGTGCCTAAAACCAAAAAAATCTGCTCAAGTAAACTTGGCAGATTTTTTTATAGTTTTAGTCACAGTTTTGCTGTGCTTCAAAGTGGAGCCGGGGAGATTCGAACTCCCGTCCAAACAAGCAATACCATCGCTTTCTACATGTTTAGTTTTTGTTTAATTTTCGATGTGTACCTGACCAAAAACCGCCTAATACACACTTAGCTTCTTTGATTTTAAACCCCTACCGAAGCAATAAAGGCTCTATGTTGACTTTTATGGTGCCCCATAACGGATCGCCATCAACAAGGGCTATCCCGGGACATCTCGCTTCTCTGCCTTGCAGAGACGAGGCTAAATCCTACTATAATTCGGATTAAGCGGCAAGAGCGTAATTAGATTCGCCATTTAAAAAGTGTGAAATATGAGATTTACGAGCTGTATCCCAGCGCTCGACATGCTTACAATGCCATTGGTCTCGCTGTCAAAAACCAGTCGGCCCCAAAATGTTAAAGAACGTTGTTTTATAAAAAGGATTGCGAAGATACCAAAAAGTTTGCGCACCGCCCGAAATCCATGTAATTTTGAGCAAATTCTATACCAAAAAATATGATACATTTCGGAATCATCAGAGAGCGCAAGAATCCCCCGGATAAGCGGGTGGTATTATCTCCCCAGGCCTGTCAAAAAGTCCTGAATACATTTCCTGAGGCCAAAATTACTGTTGAGCCTTCTCCGCTCCGTGTGTTTAGCGATGAAGAATACCGGGAAGCCGCTCTTTCCGTTGCTTCTTCCATGGAAACTTGTGATGTACTCATAGGCGTTAAAGAGGTGCCAATAGAATCATTGATTCCTAACAAGAAATACTTTTTTTTCTCCCATACTATTAAAAAACAGCCCTATAATCGCGAATTGCTAAGAGCAATATTGTCAAAGAATATTGAAATGTATGATCATGAGGTAATTACAAATACCAAAGGAATTAGATTGGTGGCTTTTGGTCGCTACGCAGGGATCGTAGGTGCGTATAACGGGCTTAGGACCTATGGTTTAAAGTCAGGACAATTCAACATCCCAATGGCTGAAAACCTGAAGGATAAAAAAGACCTGATCCGGGAATTACTAAAAGTTTCTTTACCACCCATAAAAATACTTTTAACCGGAAAAGGTAGGGTAGGGAACGGTGCCAAGGAGATCCTGGATGGGATGAAGCTACTTGAAGTACCTGTAGAAGATTACTTAACTAAGACCTTCGATGTGCCGGTCTACTGTCAAATTGATGTTCTGGAATACAACAAACGAAAGGATGGACAAATTTTGCCAATGCAGGACTTTTTTGACCATCCTGAGGCCTATGAATCAAACTTTATGCGTTTTGCGAAAGTGAGCCATCTGTATATTGCCGGCCACTTCTACGGAGATGGGGCACCTTTTCTATACACCCGAGAAGATGTGAAACATCCTGAATTTAAAATACAGGTAGTTGCAGATGTTAGCTGCGATATAGACGGGCCAGTTGCTACCACCCTGCGTGCCTCTACGATTGCCGACCCTATCTATGGGTATAATCCCAGTACAGAAGAAGAAGTGCCTTTTATGAATAAGGGAGCCATTGCAGTAATGGCAGTAGATAATCTTCCTGCAGAACTCCCCAGGGATGCCAGTGAAGGTTTTGGAGACACCTTTGTGGAAAGTGTAATCCCAGCCTTTTTTGATAATGATAAGGAAGGGATTTTGGAAAGGGCACGCATGACCAAAGAAGGAAAACTTACAGAGCGTTACGCCTATCTACAAGACTATGTAGACGGGAAAGAGTAATGCCTTAGTCTACCGTAATATCCCAGCTAATTACAGGATGTATCTTTGGAGCCGCATAGGCACCCAATGCTTTTAGTTTTAATACAATAGACGATACCTTTTCCAAAGTTTTTATTTTCAGTGTAAACACTTTATTTGCAGAGATCTCAAAAACGGGAGAGCTACTGTAAAAGGTATAATCCATCCGATTTTCAAAGAGTAGATCACTGCTTGAAATATTTTCTAATTCCACTTCCAGGATATCTGTATCAGGTATATAAGCAACCCTGTTAACTTTCAGACTTGCTTTGATCAAAGGGATTATAAATTGTGGTCTGCCAACTAAAAGACTATTGTAAACTGCAACGGTATTCCCTGCAAAAAGGGCGTCTCGTATGCTTTCCAGACTTTTTTCTTTGGCGAACACCAAAGTGATAGGCCGGTGAAATCCTTTTTCCAGGTATTGCCAGTCAATTAAACCATGAATATCACTGGTGCCCATAATAGTAAGGTTGTGCTCCAAGGCAAGGGCGAAGGATTCCTCGGCATAGTCATGTTCATTGATGACCTCTATGCCATGAAGTTCTCCATTATTGATGCGTTCTAATTGAAATTCACTTAGGATGGGATTACCGGACGGACTTTGTCTATACCAGGCGGGGTGGTTCCAGAAAACAAATGCATTCTGCTTTTTAGCTTCAGAAAAAGGCGTCTCAGGATCTTCCGCTAACAGCATATTGGCATCTGAGGTAAACAGCGCATTACTATGCCCAATAGGTTCATCGCGTGTAATTTCTGAGCCGGGAATGATCAACAAACCGTGATCCCTGGCTTCTAATCTGGCCAATTGATAAGATCGGTTACGATCAGGATGGGGAATGTCATCGATGTGAGGTTGGTATTCTAAATGTTCTGTCAGAGAAATTGCATCCAGGTTTTCGCGTAAAGCTTCCATAACCCGTATGGAAGGCCATACCTCTCCATCTGAAAATACTGTATGCTGATGAAGGT
>CAWCNT010000026.1:0-13091 GCA_963796935.1 uncultured Flavobacteriaceae bacterium | reverse complement strand
GGTAAGCTGGTCATTCATAATTTTATAACACCCTCCTATCCCCATAATACCAGTGGTGGCCACTCCTAAAAGAAACGTTGAAGAACTGGTCATTACAGCCGTGGCAGTTAAACTTTTCTTTACATTTTGATAGAGTCTGTGTACCCCATCTTTAAACACATCATGTTCCTGCACCTCCGCATTGAATCCTTTTATTACCCGAATACCACCGAGGGTTTCGGTAAGCCTCCCGGTTACTTCGGCATTAATTTTACCACGGTTTCTAAAAACTGGGCGAATTATCTTAAATGCTTTCAGCGCCACAACGGCAAATATTGCCAAAGGAATTAGAGCAAATACGGTCATAGAGATACTTATATTTAATAGAAGTAACAAAGCGGCAATGGCCGTAATAGATCCCCCAACTAATTGAACCAAACCAGTACCAATTAAATTCCGTACCCCTTCCACATCGGTCATGATTCTTGACACCAATTCTCCAGATTTAGTATTGTCGAAAAACCGA
This sequence comes from uncultured Flavobacteriaceae bacterium, assembly GCA_963796935.1. Lineage (GTDB taxonomy): Bacteria > Bacteroidota > Bacteroidia > Flavobacteriales > Flavobacteriaceae > Muriicola. The sequence continues at coordinate 12,586 of CAWCNT010000026.1, read as the reverse complement.
ATGGGTAATGATAATATTTTTTGTTGCACCTGTGCCCGTAATTCAGAAATCATATACTGCGCCTGTACACTCAGTATTTTGGTCAACAGAAAAGAGGTAATCGCCTGAATCAAAATCGCCAAAATAACCACTCCTATAAGGATTTTTAACAAGGGGACGTCCTTATTTGGGATAATATCGTCCATTAAATATTTAAGGGACATTGGAGCCACAAAACTGGCAGCCTTGCTTATTACAATTAAAATGAGACCTATGAAAACGAGATTTCGGCGAGGCCAAATAATAGTCTTAAATGCTTTGAGAATACTTACTTTTTTATCGGCCATAAATGAAATGATGATTACTTCTTGAAGGCCCCCAAGTTACGCATAAAATCAGCAAAATATATATAGCCAATCTCTGGTATTAATTTATTCTAAATTAGTATTTCAGCAAGAAGTCTGGTAAATTCACGCTGAAACAAATTTATACTATGGAAACTCTGGATAGTAATGGGAATCTTCTCGAAGATGGGGACAATGTACATGTTACAAAGGATCTTAAGATAAAAGGAATGTCGAAGACCTTAAAGAGAGGGAACCTGATAAAGAATATCAGACTTACCTCAGATTCTAATTCTGTGGAATGCAGGATTGGGAAAAGTACCATTGTATTAAAAACACAGTTTTTAAAGAAAGCCTAGTTATGAAATCGATACAACTCCTTTTTATTATTTTATTTCTTGCCTCCTGTAACGCTGTAGACAAACCTTCCGATCTAGAACGTTGGGAGACATATGCTGAAAATACTACCATTATCAGAGATGATTTTGGAGTACCTCATATATATGGTAAAACCGATGCCGATGCCGTTTTCGGATTGTTATATGCTCAGTGCGAAGATGATTTCAACAGAGTAGAGCAAAACTATATCTGGGCTACAGGCAGGCTGGCAGAGGTAGACGGGGAGGAAGCATTATACAGCGATCTAAGGGCTCATTTGTTTATGACAAAGGAAGAAGCCATTGCTAACTATGAAAAAAGCCCGGAATGGTTGAGAGACCTATGCGATGCATTTGCTGACGGGATAAACTATTATTTATATACCCATCCGGAGGTTACGCCCAGGCTATTGACAAAATTTGAACCCTGGATGCCGATGTATTTCAGTGAAGGTTCTATAGGGGGCGATATAGAACGTATAAGCACAAAAAAAATACAGGCGATGTACGAAAAGGGAATTGAATTTCCCCAGACTGTAGAAGCTGAGTTTGAAAAGAAAGAAGCGGAACTAGAACCCCAGGGATCTAATGGGATCGCTATTTCAGGGAAACTCACACAGTCTGGCAATGCAATGCTTTTAATTAATCCTCATACCTCATTCTTTTTTAGGGGAGAGGTTCATGCGGTTAGTGAAGAAGGACTTAATGCTTACGGAGCAGTAACATGGGGTCAGTTTTTTATCTATCAGGGGTTTAATGAAAAAACAGGCTGGATGCACACCTCTACCTATACGGATGTCATGGATGAATTTGTAGAAACCGTCGTGGACCAGGAGGGAGATCTGCTATATCAATATGGAGAAGAATTGCGGCCTGTGACAATCTCAGAAGTGACCCTAAAGTATAAGGAGGGAGATGAGTTGAAGGAAAAGACCTTTCCAACCTACAGGACCCACCATGGTCCCATTACTCATATGGAGGGAGATAGGGTAGTAGCCTCCGCCATGATGTGGGAACCGGTAAAGGCACTGGAGCAATCTTATATACGCACAAAACAACAGGGGTATGATGGGTTCAGGGAGATGATGGATATACGGACCAATTCTTCCAATAATACGGTATATGCCGATGCAGAAGGAAATATTGCCTATTTCCATGGTAATTTTATTCCGGTACGAGATACCATCTATGATTATTCGCAACCGGTAGAAGGCAAAGATCCCAGGACAGATTGGAAAGGATTACATACGGTAGATGAAAATATCTTGGTGTTGAATCCGGAGAACGGGTGGATTCAAAATTGCAATTCTACCCCATTCACCTCGGCTCTTGAGTACAGCCCCAAAAGGGAGAATTATCCTAACTATATGTCAATTGACCGTGAGAATTTCAGAGGGGTACATGCGATAGAATTATTGCGAAACAGAAGTGGTTATACCTTAGACAGTCTTATTCAAATGGCCTATGACCCATATTTACCGGCATTTTCAGCGCTTATTCCAGGCTTGGTGGAAGCTTATGACCAATCTCAACCTAGAGATCCTGAAATGGCAAAGGCCATTGACATTCTTAGACGGTGGGATTACAGGACCTCCAAGGAATCCATAGGAATGACGTTAGCACAGTTTTACGGTACTAATTATGGCAGGGAAGGGGTTCGCCCGTATGCTATGAACGATATGGAAGCTATGACCTATTTCGGGTCTACTTCTCCTCACAAAGAACGAATTGCAATATTTGCAATGACGTTAGAGCAACTCGTAAATGATTTTGGAACCTGGGAAACACCATGGGGGGAGGTAAACAGGTATCAACGTCTTAATGGCGATATTCGTCAGGCTTTTGATGATACTAAACCCAGTATTCCTATTGGCTTTGCCTCCGGGCGTTGGGGAGCGTTGGCTGCTTATGGGGTTAGCTATACTAACAATACTAAAAAGATCTATGGTACCCGCGGGAACAGCTTTGTAGCGGTAGTTGAGTTTGGTGAGAAAGTGAAAGCAAAAAGTATATTGGCAGGGGGACAAAGTGGAGATCCTTCTTCACCACATTTTGATGATCAGGCGCAACCCTATGCCGATGTAAAATTTAAAGATGTGGCTTTCTACAAAGAGGATGTTATGAAACGGGCGCAAGAGACCTATCAGCCTGGTAAACGGTAGTGGACTTATTCCTTTACAATGATCAGAGAGGCTTTAGAACCGGTAGAAAGCAACCATTTATTAGAGTATATAAGCTTACCCATATCGTCATAGACGTCTACCTGTGCCGTATTTGGCCCTGAGGTTCCTTGATTTAAGGCCTCAAAATCTAAGCGATTAAATCCTTTTTCAAGGGTAAGGTTAACTCCTTTGAAGCTGCCTGTTAGGAGAATGTTAGGGTCTATAACTTGTTCATTGGCATAGATCTTTACCCTGTCTCCGTCTACATATTCATGATCACGGCAGACGATGCCAACAAATTTTGAGGTAGTTTTAATATCCCCCAAATACATATCTCCATAATGTTCTTTGCTATTTCCTTTTTCGCGCTCACCTACCTTTGGATCGATCTTTAGATCAAATCCTGCTTGTCTTAGTTCTTTATCAGGGAGCATTTGTATATTTCTGCCCATGAGTGAATCCTTTAGATTGGGGGTCTTACTCATATCGATCACTGAAGGCATTCTAAGTGCATTACCTTGCTGGGGACTGGCTTTAATATCAAGTGTTGGTTTTGGCCCTATTTTCAAAGGCTGTGTTTTGGGAATATCTGTTTGTGACATTCCAATCGCAACAAAACCTAAAATGAAAAATAGGATAGAAAAGGCTTTCATAGCAACACTTTAAAGTGTTAAAGGTAGCAAATACCCTGCCATGAGGTTATAAATCGCTGTTAAATTCGATAAATGTCCTCCGTGACTTGTCCTATTTAAATTAAGATTTCAAGGATTGTTTTTGGATCTTCTTTCCCAATATTGAGGTCGGGTATCGGAGGTTTCCTGGTTCCAATACGCAGGAGTTACTTTATGGCCATCAAAGGTTTTTAGTTTGCGCTGGTATATCCAAATGGTAGGATTAAAGACCATATCAGTAACGGCAACCGTATAGAGTAGTGGATCTTCTTCGCTCTTTTGCTTATCTTCCGCTGTTAGTACTTCAAAACCATTGTGCTCCAGTAATTTTTTTAAGAAATCCCTTCGATCTTTATCTACTCCTTTTTCAACGAAGGTGACCCTTGTTTCCTCAATACTACCAAACATATGTTTACCTCCTAACCCCATGTCTTTTTAATTAAACGTAGCACTTAATGAATAAATATAATCATAAACAGGACTGTAGATTCCTAGCAACAATATACCAACAACTGTGATTATAAGTCCTAATCGCATATAGATCTTATTTTTAAAAAAAGGAATGGCATCATCACTGGTTCGTAAGAACATAGCGCGTATTACCAAAAGGTAATAATAAAGGGAAATAGTTACGTTCACTACAGCCAGAAAGACCAACAAATAGTATCCTTTACTGGCAGCTGCTGTAAACAAGAAGAATTTACCAAAAAAACCTGCTACCGGAGGAATTCCTGCCAGAGAAAAGAGTCCTAACATCATCACCAGACTCAATTTCGGGTTTGTACGGTAGAGTCCTTCATAATCTTTCATATTTTCTTTTCCTGTTTGTAATGAGATAGACTGAACTACACCAAAAGCAGCGAGATTTGAGAAAATATAGATCAATACAAAATAGACAACAGTAGCAGCTCCTAATTGGTTTCCTGTAATTAACCCCAGAAGGATAAATCCGGCCTGGGCAATGGAAGAAAATGCCAGAAAACGCTTCATATTCTGTTGTCGTAATGCAAATAAATTACCAATAAACATTGTAAGAATTGCCAACACATATATCATGTCTTCCCAATACTGCATTAGCGGTTTTAAAACTGTAAACAGTAAGATCATCAGGATAAATACCGCAGCTCCTTTGGAAATAACCGATAAGTAAGAGGCAATGGGAATAGGGGCACCTTCATAAACATCAGCTGTCCAAAAATGAAATGGAACCAGGGAAATTTTGAATCCCAAACCGGCAAAAAAGAGTACCATACCCAAAATGGTTAGATCATTTCCGGTAATTGAATTAATAATATCTGCAAAATAGATTGAACCTGTTGTAGCATATAACAGTGTAATGCCAAACAAAGATATTCCGGAAGCCAGGGCCGATGATAAAATTAGCTTTATCCCTGCTTCACTCGATTTCATTTTAAATATTTCAAAAGCTGCAAGGGAAGCTAGCGGTAGTGTTGACAATTCTAATCCTAAATAGAACATTAAAAAATCTCCGGATGACACCATAAAATAAATCCCCAGTAAAGAAGAAAACAGCAGGATAAAAAACTCTGCACCCCTGTGTTGTAAGACTATTTTTTCTTTTACCCAGTCTGCAGCCTGCAACAGTACAATAAGGACACCCAGGTTCAAGATATTTTTAAAGAAATGTATCATACCATTGGTTCGGAACATACCGCCAAAAACTGCCCCTTCACCCATAGGTAAAAATCCTAAAATGGTATGAAGGCCAAAAAGAAAGATGACCAATGGCACTATCAGGCTCTTTTTATTCTCGGAGATGAAAATTTCAACTATAAGCAAGAGCAGTGCAATGGCCAGTAGCGAAATTTCTTGTCTTAACAGTAAAAAAGTATCGATCTCCATGAAACGTTTCTTTTATAATACACCTTGTATAAAGGGTTGTATACTCTTTAATATCATTTCGCTTAGCCATAAAGGGGCCACCCCTATTCCTATAATGGGCAATAGCATTAATAATATGCCGGTTTTCTCATACCAGGTAACTTTTTCCATCACCAAAAAGGAATCATTTTTAACAGGACCCATTAACATGATCCCTACCACACGTAATATGTAAACTGCGGTAACTACAATTGCTGAAATAGCGAAGATGGTTGCTATCCTATATGGAAGTTCGGTATGTTCAAATGCGCCTACAAAGATGTTCATTTCCGCTACAAAGCCACTAAATCCGGGTAATCCCAAAGAGGCAAGACCTGCGATAACATAGGTGGCGGAAATAAAGGGTATTACCTTTAAAAGTCCACCTAATTTAGTTACATCCCTTGTATTGGTCCTTCCGTAGATCATCCCTATCAACGCAAAGAACAAGGCCGTCATAAAACCATGAGACAAGGATTGCAGTATGGCACCGTTCCAGGCAGTTTTGTTAAGCATCAATAGCGCAAACAACACCAACCCCAAATGACTTACAGAAGAGTAGGCATTGATATATTTTAAGTCTGTTTGCCTGATCGCCGCAAAGGCTCCGTAAATAACCCCAAAAGCGGCCAGGACAATAAAGAACCAGGACCAGTGCAGTGTGCCTTCTGGTAAAAGGTACATGGCTACCCTAAATACTCCGTACCCTCCTAATTTCATCAGTACGCCTGCATGTAACATAGAAACTGCAGTAGGGGCAGAGGCATGTCCGTCCGGAGACCAGGTATGAAAGGGGAACAAGGCCCCTATGACAGCAAAGCCTATAAAGGTTAAGGGGAAAAATAACTTTTGCGCTTCCAAGGGAATGTTCACTTTGGCTATTTCGAGAATATTAAAGGTCAAAGGACCCCCATCTGCTGCAGAATTGAAATAGATGCCCAATATTCCAACCAACAAAATAGCCGAGGCACCCATTAACATAAGGGTTAATTTCATAGCGGCATATTCCCTGGGCCCGGAACCCCATATACCTATAAGCAAGAACATAGGGATTACAGCTATTTCGAAGAATACGAACATCGTAAATAGATCGAGCGAAATAAAAAATCCATAAACACCTGTAGAAAGTATAAGCAGGGAAATAAAGAATTCCTTTGGCAATTCCTTCATCTTCCAGGAAATAAAAACACCAGCCAGGACTACAAGGGATGTCAATAGTAGCAGGGCAACCGAAATACCATCAACCCCAACACTGTAATGAATGTTGAAATCTTTGAACCAAACCAGATCTCGGGTGAAGACCATAATATCGTCATTGACTGCCCTTTCCTTAAAATAAGCAAAAAGCAAATTCACGGACATAGCAAGTTGAATAATACTTCCTATCATCGCAATGATGCGTGCCCGTTTAAGATCGTTGGCAAAAAGTAATGCCAGCACCGTAAGCAAGGGAACGACAATAAAAAGCGATAATATATCCATAGGGATCATCTTAATTAGTCCATATATAAATAAAAACAATAGCCAGTAACACTATTCCGCTGACAAAAGCCATGGCATAGTCTTGTATCCTTCCGGATTGGATGCCTTTAATTTTTTTGGAGACTCTTACCGTTGAGTTTCCTATGGCATTCATAGTTCCATCTACAATATTCTTGTCGAACCAAGCTGCAGAGGCGGCAATACCTTTAAACAAAATGTTTTTGGTTACAAACAGGTAGAGTTCATCGAGGTAGAACTTGTGATAGGCCCAGGTATAAAAAACACCAAATCGTTGGGCCGTTCTGGCTGCGAGCTCATTTTCTTTTTTATACAAGACCCAGGCAATGGCAATACCTATAACTCCTACAAGTACTGCAATTAGCGCAAGTGGTATATTCATATGGCCTTCAAATCCCATTCTGTCTGGACTTATAAAATCACTGAATGGTATAAAACCAACCGTTGCACTAAGAACAGCAAGTACAATTAATGGAAATGTCATGGAGGCAGGGGATTCCTTGGGCGTATGTTCATAGATTCTGTTCGGTCCCCAGAAAATCCCAAAGTAGATTCGGAATATATAAATGGCTGTTAGCCCCGCCACTATAATGCCAATAGCATAAAGAAAACTATTATGTTCATAGACTGCTACCAGGATCTCATCTTTACTCCAGAATCCCGCAAAGGGAGGGATACCTGCAATGGCAAGAGCTGCAATTAGAAAGGTAATGTTGGTAATGGGCATGTATTTTCGCAATCCACCCATATCCTTTAGGTAATTGCTATGGACCGCATGGATAACAGAACCAGCACCTAAGAATAATAAGGCCTTGAACATGGCATGTGTAAATAAGTGATACATGGAAGCCATATATCCCAGGCCATCATGTCCATCGTATCCTGAAACACCCAAGGCAAGCATCATATAACCTAATTGGGACATGGTAGAATACGCCAGCACCCTTTTGATATCGGTCTGGGTGATTGCGATAATGGCGGCAAACAGAGAGGAAAAGGCTCCAACAAAAGCCACAATTTGAAGCACAAATCCTTCTTCAACAAAATAGTACATTGGGAAAAGTCGGGCTACAAGGAACACACCTGCCACTACCATAGTAGCTGCATGTATCAAGGCAGAGACGGGAGTAGGGCCTTCCATGGCATCGGGAAGCCAAATATGTAAAGGAAACATAGCCGATTTCCCAGCGCCGCCAATAAAAATTAACATAAGAGCCCATGATAATATGGACAGCCCCATAAAGGAGGTAGATGCCCAGTTCAGGATTGCACTTCCTTCCGGGTTATTCAGTGTTTCAAAATCATAAGTGCCTGTATAGAATCCTATTAATAAAATACCGATCAGGAATCCGAGATCTGCAAAACGGGTCACGATAAATGCTTTTTTGGCAGCTGCCACTGCCGACTCTTTTGTATAATAATATCCGATCAACAAATACGAAGAGACCCCTACCAATTCCCAAAAAATATAGATCTGAAATAGGTTGGTGGCTAAAACCAGGCCATACATGGAGAAGGTAAATAATGACAGGAAAGCAAAGAATTTTGTGTAGCCCTCGTCACCTTTCATATAGCCCCTGCTGTAAATATGCACCATTAGGGAGATCGTAGATACCACGATCAGCATCATTACTGAAATAGGGTCAATAAGAACGCCCATATCAATGCGGAGGGTGTCTGTAAAATTCATCCAGACAAACTTCTGGACAAGACTTGGAAATACACCGGAATCCTTACCAATAACAAAAAAGTATTGGAAAGCGGTATAGAACGAAAAAAGGGTAGTAAGTACTAATCCAAAGACACCTATAAGACCGGAAACCGCCGGTTTTATTTTCTGATTAAATAACCCCAATAGCAGAAATACCGCTAAGGGAATCAAGGGGATTAACAGAACAAAGGTGTAATTCATAATATGAATTCTTTAATACTTCATTGTTTCAACATCCTTTACTTCTACAGAGCTTATTTGCCTGTACAGATTAAAAATGATGGCTACTGCGAGTGCTGTTTCTGCCGCAGCCACCGCAATTATAAAAATGGAAAACAGTACTCCCTGTAAAATATCAGGGTACATGTATTTATTGATCACTACAAAATTGATCACGGAGGCGTTGAGGATCAGTTCAACCGAGATCAGAATTGATATGAGATTTTTTCGGGTAATAAATCCATAGATCCCTATAAAAAACAGTATGGAAGTAACTGTTAATAGTTCGTATATGGTGATTCCTGCGATCATTTGTCTAGTTGTTTTATTCAGATAATTTATTTCCTTTAGCAATCACAATTGCTCCGATCATGGCCGCTAATAATAGCACACTTATTACTTCAAAAGGCAGGATAAATCCACCTGCTTCATAGCTTAATAGTTTTGTTCCAATGTCAGTTACATTTGTAGCCGTCGTATTTTCCACTACCTGAAACTCATGTGCATACAGAGTAAACAGGAAAAGGCCAAGGCCAATTAAACATACAAGACCCGTAATAAGCTGTTTAGACGGCTTTGCAATTTCTAAACGCATTTCGATGTGATGAACCAGGAGAACGGAAAAGATGATCAGTACAATGATCCCTCCGGCATAAATAGTGAGTTGAATGGCGGCCAGAAAATTATAGTCGATTAAAAAGTAGATCCCGGCTATGCTGCACAATACAAAGAGTAAATAAATAACAGACCTCAGCATTTTTCTGCTCGAAACCGAGGCTATTGCAAAGGCGATTATGATAAACGCAAGTATGTAAAAAATGATTCTTTCCATCGTATTAATCTTCCACTCCCGGCATTAGTTTAGAGTTTGGTTCATTGAGTACCCTTGTCAGGGTTGTGCGGTCGTAGACCGAATTTTCAAAATTTTGCCCCCACTCAATGGCATCTGTTGGGCAAACGTCAATACAAAGACCACACATGGTACACATGCTTAGGTGATAGACAAACTGGTCTATTTTCTTTTTCTTTTTCCCTGTTTCTTCGTCTATACCACGGTCCCAAATAATTTCAATAGTTCCGTTTGGACAAGCGATCTCACATTTCTGGCATCCTGTACAGCGGTGTTCATTATTTTCATTATGAGGCATGATGACCTCCCCCCTAAAGCGATCGAACATTTTTAGAGTTTCCCTGTTATCCGGATACTGCTGTGTAATGGCTCCTTTTCTGGAGGTTATAAAATATTTGCCCGTAACACTCATCCCTGTGAGCAGTGTTTTTATTCCTTGATAGATGTCAGAAAAATAACTCATAGCATTACAGTCTTATAGTTAGATTGAGCCATACTAATAAAGCCATTAGTACAAGGTTTACTAAATTAATTGGAAGCAGATACTTCCATTCTAGTGTTAGCAACTGATCTACCCGTAGACGTGGAAACGTCCATCGGAACCACATCATTAAAAAGACCAAAGCCATGGTTTTTATTAAAAACCAAAACACTCCCAGTTCCGGGATAGATTCCGTGATGCCAAAAGGAGACAACCAGCCTCCAAAAAAGACAGTTGCGGCAATAGCTGCTATAATAAACATGTTGATAAACTCTGCCAGGAAGAAGTAGGCGAATTTCATTCCGGAGTATTCTGTATGGAACCCAGCGCCCAGTTCAGATTCTGCCTCTACCATATCAAAAGGCGCCCTGTTCGTTTCTGCAGTACCGGAGATCATAAAGACCATAAAGGCGATAACTGCAGGAATATGTCCCTGCACAATTAGCCATCCATTTTTTTGAACTTCAATGATCTCGGAGAGTTGCAAGCTTCCGGTTATAACAACCATAGTTAAAAGAGACAGTCCTACGGAGAGTTCATAACTGATTGTTTGAACTCCACTTCTCATGGCTCCGATCATGGCAAATTTGTTATTGCTACTCCAGCCTCCCAATAATATTCCGATGACTCCTATGGATGAAATAGCAATTAAAAAGAAGAGGCCAATATTGATGTCAAATGCATGAAATTCCTTGGAAAAAGGAATAACAGCTAAAGCCATAAGGGCTGAAATAATCACAAAGTATGGGGCCAGGTTGTACAAAAACTTATCGGCCTTATTAGTACCTACCAATTCTTTAGTGAGTAATTTAATTGCATCGGCCATGGTTTGTAAAAGGCCTTGATAGCCTACCCTATTGGGGCCAATCCTTAACTGAAACCAAGCTGCGACCCTTCTTTCCAAAAGCACTAAGAACAAACCGGCTACAGCAAAAATTGTAAGGTAAACGACCGCGATCAGGACCATTTCCACGATGCTGGCAACCCCTTCTGGCATAACGCTGAATAGCCAATTGTGAATGTTCTCTGTGATACTCAATAGGATCATCTAATTTATTTTAACGATCAATATCAGGGATTACGAGGTCGAGTGTTGCCATGGTGGCCACCAGATCCCCTATTTTTCCGCCTACGGCGATATGATTTAACAATGATAAATTTGAAAAGCCGGGAGACCTGAATTTAAGCCTGTAAGGGCTTTTGGTTCCCGTGCTGATAATATATACACCAAGTTCGCCCCTGGCGGTCTCCACTTTTTGATAGTATTCTCCTTTGGGTAATTTGATCACGGCATTCGTAGTTACCCTGTGTTCACCTTCAGGAATGACATCTATCAATTGTTCAATAATTGACAGGGACTCCCACATTTCCTGTATCCTAACAAGGTAACGGGCATATGTATCGCCTTCTGTTTTCAAAGATTCGTTAAACGTTACTTTATTATAGGCGCTGTAGGGATGATGCTTTCGCACATCGCAGGAATACCCTGAAGCCCTTCCAACCGGACCTGAAGCTCCAAAAGAAATTGCATCCTCTTTGCTAAGTACACCTACACCAACAGTTCGTTTTTGGAAGATTATATTTCCGGTCAATAATCGGTCGTATTCCGGGAGTTTTGTCTTAAAATGGGCAATAAAATCCTTTACCCTTTTTACAAAATTGGGATGTATATCCAGCATAAGTCCGCCGGGAACATTGTAATTCATAGTTAAGCGGGCACCACAGGTTTCCTCCATGATATCGTTGATCATTTCCCGATCCCTGAAACCGTAGAAATACGTGGTAAGTGCCCCCACATCCATACCCATTACACCCCACCACAGGCAATGTGAAGATATCCTGGTTAATTCGCCTATAATAGTTCGTATGACCTTAACCCGTTCCGGGATCTCTAATTGAAGTGCATTTTCGACTGCTAAACAGACGGCTTCATTATTGATGTTAGCCGAGAGATAATCCATGCGATCTGTTAGATGCACGATTTGCTGATAGCTGTCTCGTTCACACATTTTTTCAATAGAGCGATGAATATACCCAAGATCTGGTTCCACTTTTTTGATGATCTCCCCGTCGATGGTTAAAAGAAGCCGAAGTACACCATGCGTGGCCGGATGCTGAGGTCCCATGTTGATGAAGTATTCCTCAGATTTAAAATTGGTATGTTCAACCTCTGTTTCCATGTTTTGTTAGTATAGAATCATGTTGGTTTCGTCTTCATAGTCCTTCCTTAGTGGGTAACCGATCCAGTCTTCCGTTAAAAAGAGGCGTTTTAAATTGGGATGGTTGGTAAATTTTATACCAAAGAAATCAAACACTTCACGTTCATGGAATTCGGCAGTTGCCCAGATATCATATACCGAATCTAAAACCGGTGTTTCCCTGTTTTCAGCAGTAACTTTTACCACTATGAT
>CAWCNT010000025.1:0-106858 GCA_963796935.1 uncultured Flavobacteriaceae bacterium | reverse complement strand
ATTTTGAATCCCAAACCGGCAAAAAAGAGTACCATACCCAAAATGGTTAGATCATTTCCGGTAATTGAACTAATAATATCTGCAAAATAGATTGAACCTGTTGTAGCATATAACAGTGTAATGCCAAACAAAGATATTCCGGAAGCCAGGGCCGATGATAAAATTAACTTTATCCCTGCTTCGCTCGATTTCATTTTAAATATTTCAAAAGCTGCAAGGGAAGCTAGCGGAAGTGTTGACAATTCTAATCCTAAATAGAACATTAAAAAATCTCCGGATGACACCATAAAATAAATCCCCAGTAAAGAAGAAAACAGCAGGATAAAAAACTCTGCACCCCTGTGTTGTAAGACTATTTTTTCTTTTACCCAGTCTGCAGCCTGCAACAGTACAATAAGGACACCCAGGTTCAAGATATTTTTAAAGAAATGTATCATACCATTGGTTCGGAACATACCGCCAAAAACTGCCCCTTCACCCATAGGTAAAAATCCTAAAATGGTATGAAGGCCAAAAAGAAAGATGACCAATGGCACTATCAGGCTCTTTTTATTCTCAGGAGATGAAAATTTAAACTATAAGCAAGAGCAGTGCAATGGCCAGTAGCGAAATTTCTTGTCTTAACAGTAAAAAAGTATCGATCTCCATGAAACGTTTCTTTTATAATACACCTTGTATAAAGGGTTGTATACTCTTTAATATCATTTCGCTTAGCCATAAAGGGGCCACCCCTATTCCTATAATGGGCAATAGCATTAATAATATGCCTGTTTTCTCATACCAGGTAACTTTTTCCATCACCAAAAAGGAATCATTTTTAACAGGACCCATTAACATGATCCCTACCACACGTAATATGTAAACTGCGGTAACTACAATTGCTGAAATAGCGAAGATGGTTGCTATCCTATATGGAAGTTCGGTATGTTCAAATGCGCCTACAAAGATGTTCATTTCCGCTACAAAGCCACTAAATCCCGGTAATCCCAAAGAGGCAAGACCTGCGATAACATAGGTGGCGGAAATAAAGGGTATTACCTTTTAAAAGTCCACCTAATTTAGTTACATCCCTTGTATTGGTCCTTCCGTAGATCATCCCTATCAACGCAAAGAACAAGGCCGTCATAAAACCATGAGACAAGGATTGCAGTATGGCACCGTTCCAGGCAGTTTTGTTAAGCATCAATAGCGCAAACAACACCAACCCCAAATGACTTACAGATGAGTAGGCATTGATATATTTTAAGTCTGTTTGCCTGATCGCCGCAAAGGCTCCGTAAATAACCCCAAAAGCGGCCAGGACAATAAAGAACCAGGACCAGTGCAGTGTGCCCTACTGGTAAAAGGTACATGGCTACCCTAAATACTCCGTACCCTCCTAATTTCATCAGTACGCCTGCATGTAACATAGAAACTGCAGTAGGGGCAGAGGCATGTCCGTCCGGAGACCAGGTATGAAAAGGGAACAAGGCCCCTATGACAGCAAAGCCTATAAAGGTTAAGGGGAAAAATAACTTTTGCGCTTCCAAGGGAATGTTCACTTTGGCTATTTCGAGAATATTAAAGGTCAAAGGACCCCCATCTGCTGCAGAATTGAAATAGATGCCCAATATTCCAACCAACAAAATAGCCGAGGCACCCATTAACATAAGGGTTAATTTCATAGCGGCATATTCCCTGGGCCCGGAACCCCATATACCTATAAGCAAGAACATAGGGATTACAGCTATTTCAAAGAATACGAACATCGGTAAATAGATCGAGCGAAATAAAAAATCCATAAACACCTGTAGAAAGTATAAGCAGGGAAATAAAGAATTCCTTTGGCAATTCCTTCATCTTCCAGGAAATAAAAACACCAGCCAGGACTACAAGGGATGTCAATAGGAGCAGGGCAACCGAAATACCATCAACCCCAACACTGTAATGAATGTTGAAATCTTTGGAACCAAACCAATCTCGGGTGAAGACCATAATATCGTCATTGACCGCCCTTTCCTTAAAATAAGCAAAAAGCAAATTCACGGACATAGCAAGTTGAATAATACTTCCTATCATCGCAATGATGCGTGCCCGTTTAAGATCGTTGGCAAAAAGTAATGCCAGCACCGTAAGCAAGGGAACGACAATAAAAAGCGATAATATATCCATAGGGATCATCTTAATTAGTCCATATATAAATAAAAACAATAGCCAGTAACACTATTCCGCTGACAAAAGCCATGGCATAGTCTTGTATCCTTCCGGATTGGATGCCTTTAATTTTTTTGGAGATTCTTACCGTTGAGTTTCCTATGGCATTCATAGTTCCATCTACAATATTCTTGTCGAACCAAGCTGCAGAGGCGGCAATACCTTTAAACAAAATGTTTTTGGTTACAAACAGGTAGAGTTCATCGAGGTAGAACTTGTGATAGGCCCAGGTATAAAAAACACCAAATCGTTGGGCCGTTCTGGCTGCGAGCTCATTTTCTTTTTTATACAAGACCCAGGCAATGGCAATACCTATAACTCCTACAAGTACTGCAATTAGCGCAAGTGGTATATTCATATGGCCTTCAAATCCCATTCTGTCTGGACTTATAAAATCACTGAATGGTATAAAACCAACCGTTGCACTAAGAACAGCAAGTACAATTAATGGAAATGTCGTGGAGGCAGGGATCCCTTGGGCGTATGTTCATAGATTCTGTTTCGGTCCCCAGAAAATCCCAAAGTAGATTCGGAATATATAAATGGCTGTTAGCCCCGCCACTATAATGCCAATAGCATAAAGAAAACTATTATGTTCATAGACTGCTACCAGGATCTCATCTTTACTCCAGAATCCCGCAAAGGGAGGGATACCTGCAATGGCAAGAGCTGCAATTCAAAAGGTAATGTTGGTAATGGGCATGTATTTTCGCAATCCACCCATATCCTTTAGGTAATTGCTATGGACCGCATGGATAACAGAACCAGCACCTAAGAATAATAAGGCCTTGAACATGGCATGTGTAAATAAGTGATACATGGAAGCCATATATCCCAGGCCATCATGTCCATCGTATCCTGAAACACCCAAGGCAAGCATCATATAACCTAATTGGGACATGGTAGAATACGCCAGTACCCTTTTGATATCGGTCTGGGTGATTGCGATTATGGCGGCAAACGAGAGAGGAAAAGGCTCCAACAAAAGCCACAATTTGAAGCACAAATCCTTCTTCAACAAAATAGTACATTGGGAAAAGTCGGGCTACAAGGAACACACCTGCCACTACCATAGTAGCTGCATGTATCAAGGCAGAGACGGGAGTAGGGCCTTCCATGGCATCGGGAAGCCAAATATGTAAAGGAAACATAGCCGATTTCCCAGCGCCGCCAATAAAAATTAACATAAGAGCCCATGATAATATGGACAGCCCCATAAAGGAGGTAGATGCCCAGTTCAGGGATTGCACTTCCTTCCGGGTTATTCAGTGTTTCAAAATCATAAGTGCCTGTATAGAATCCTATTAATAAAATACCGATCAGAGAATGCGAGATCTGCAAAACGGGTCACGATAAATGCTTTTTTGGCAGCTGCCACTGCCGACTCTTTTGTATAATAATATCCGATCAACAAATACGAAGAGACCCCTTACCAATTCCCAAAAAATATAGATCTGAAATAGGTTGGTGGCTAAAACCAGGCCATACATGGAGAAGGTAAATAATGACAGGAAAGCAAAGAATTTTGTGAGCCCTCGTCACCTTTCATATAGCCCCTGCTGTAAATATGCACCATTAGGGAGATCGTAGATACCACGATCAGCATCATTACTGAAATAGGGTCTATAAGAACGCCCATATCAATGCGGAGGGTATCTGTAAAATTCATCCAGACAAACTTCTGGACAAGACTTGGAAATACACCCGAATCCTTACCAATGATAAAAAAGTATTGGAAAGCGGTATAGAACGAAAAAAGGGTAGTAAGTACTAATCCAAAGACACCTATAAGACCGGAAACCGCCGGTTTTATTTTCTGATTAAATAACCCCAATAGCAGAAATACCGCTAAGGGAATCAAGGGGATTAACAGAACAAAGGTGTAATTCATAATATGAATTCTTTAATACTTCATTGTTTCAACATCCTTTACTTCTACAGAGCTTATTTGCCTGTACAGATTAAAAATGATGGCTACTGCGAGTGCTGTTTCTGCCGCAGCCACCGCAATTATAAAAATGGAAAACAGTACTCCCTGTAAAATATCAGGGTACATGTATTTATTGATCACTACAAAATTGATCACGGAGGCGTTGAGGATCAGTTCAACCGAGATCAGAATTGATATGAGATTTTTTCGGGTAATAAATCCATAGATCCCTATAAAAAACAGTATGGAAGTAACTGTTAATAGTTCGTATATGGTGATTCCTGCGATCATTTTTCTAGTTGTTTTATTCAGATAATTTATTTCCTTTAGCAATCACAATTGCTCCGATCATGGCCGCTAATAATAGCACACTTATTACTTCAAAAGGCAGGATAAATCCACCTGCTTCATAGCTTAATAGTTTTGTTCCAATGTCAGTTACATTTGTAGCCGTCGTATTTTCCACTACCTGAAACTCATGTGCATACAGAGTAAACAGGAAAAGGCCAAGGCCAATTAAACATACAAGACCCGTAATAAGCTGTTTAGACGGCTTTGCAATTTCTAAACGCATTTCGATGTGATGAACCAGGAGAACGGAAAAGATGATCAGTACAATGATCCCTCCGGCATAAATAGTGAGTTGAATGGCGGCCAGAAAATTATAGTCGATTAAAAAGTAGATCCCGGCTATGCTGCACAATACAAAGAGTAAATAAATAACAGACCTCAGCATTTTTCTGCTCGAAACCGAGGCTATTGCAAAGGCGATTATGATAAACGCAAGTATGTAAAAAATGATTCTTTCCATCGTATTAATCTTCCACTCCCGGCATTAGTTTAGAGTTTGGTTCATTGAGTACCCTTGTCAGGGTTGTGCGGTCGTAGACCGAATTTTCAAAATTTTGCCCCCACTCAATGGCATCTGTTGGGCAAACGTCAATACAAAGACCACACATGGTACACATGCTTAGGTGATAGACAAACTGGTCTATTTTCTTTTTCTTTTTCCCTGTTTCTTCGTCTATACCACGGTCCCAAATAATTTCAATAGTTCCGTTTGGACAAGCGATCTCACATTTCTGGCATCCTGTACAGCGGTGTTCATTATTTTCATTATGAGGCATGATGACCTCCCCTCTAAAGCGATCGAACATTTTTAGAGTTTCCCTGTTATCCGGATACTGCTGTGTAATGGCACCTTTTCTGGAGGTTATAAAATATTTGCCCGTAACACTCATCCCTGTGAGCAGTGTTTTTATTCCTTGATAGATGTCAGAAAAATAACTCATAGCATTAAAGTCTTATAGTTAGATTGAGCCATACCAATAAAGCCATTAGTACAAGGTTTACTAAATTAATTGGAAGCAGATACTTCCATTCTAGTGTTAGCAACTGATCTACCCGTAGACGTGGAAACGTCCATCGGAACCACATCATTAAAAAGACCAAAGCCATGGTTTTTATTAAAAACCAAAACACTCCCAGTTCCGGGATAGATTCCGTGATGCCAAATGGAGACAACCAGCCTCCAAAAAAGACAGTTGCGGCAATAGCTGCTATAATAAACATGTTGATAAACTCTGCCAGGAAAAAGTAGGCGAATTTCATTCCGGAGTATTCTGTATGGAACCCAGCGCCCAGTTCAGATTCTGCCTCTACCATATCAAAAGGCGCCCTGTTCGTTTCTGCAGTACCGGAGATCATAAAGACCATAAAGGCGATAACTGCAGGAATATGTCCCTGCACAATTAGCCATCCATTTTTTTGAACTTCAATGATCTCGGAGAGTTGTAAGCTTCCGGTTATAACAACCATGGTTAAAAGAGACAGTCCTACGGAGAGTTCATAACTGATTGTTTGAACTCCACTTCTCATGGCTCCGATCATGGCAAATTTGTTATTGCTACTCCAGCCTCCCAATAATATTCCGATGACTCCTATGGATGAAATAGCAATTAAAAAGAAGAGGCCAATATTGATGTCAAATGCATGAAATTCCTTGGAAAAAGGAATAACAGCTAAGGCCATAAGGGCTGAAATAATCACAAAGTATGGGGCCAGGTTGTACAAAAACTTATCGGCCTTATTAGTACCTACCAATTCTTTGGTGAGTAATTTAATTGCATCGGCCATGGTTTGTAAAAGGCCTTGATAGCCCACCCTATTGGGGCCAATCCTTAACTGAAACCAAGCTGCGACCCTTCTTTCCAAAAGCACTAAGAACAAACCGGCTACAGCAAAAATTGTAAGGTAAACGACCGCGATCAGGACCATTTCCACGATGCTGGCAACCCCTTCTGGCATAACGCTGAATAGCCAATTGTGAATGTTCTCTGTGATACTCAATAGGATCATCTAATTTATTTTAACGATCAATATCAGGGATTACGAGGTCGAGTGTTGCCATGGTGGCCACCAGATCCCCTATTTTTCCGCCTACGGCGATATGATTTAACAATGATAAATTTGAAAAGCCGGGAGACCTGAATTTAAGCCTGTAAGGGCTTTTGGTTCCCGTGCTGATAATATATACACCAAGTTCGCCCCGGGCGGTCTCCACTTTTTGATAGTATTCTCCTTTGGGTAATTTGATCACGGCATTCGTAGTTACCCTGTGTTCACCTTCAGGAATGACATCTATCAATTGTTCAATAATTGACAGGGACTCCCACATTTCCTGTATCCTAACAAGGTAACGGGCATATGTATCGCCTTCTGTTTTCAAAGATTCGTTAAACGTTACTTTATTATAGGCGCTGTAGGGATGATGCTTTCGCACATCGCAGGAATACCCTGAAGCCCTTCCAACCGGACCTGAAGCTCCAAAAGAAATTGCATCCTCTTTGCTAAGTACACCTACACCAACAGTTCGTTTTTGGAAGATTATATTTCCGGTCAATAATCGGTCGTATTCCGGGAGTTTTGTCTTAAAATGGGCAATAAAATCCTTTACCCTTTTTACAAAATTGGGATGTATATCCAACATAAGTCCTCCGGGAACATTGTAATTCATAGTTAAGCGGGCACCACAGGTTTCCTCCATGATATCGTTGATCATTTCCCGATCCCTGAAACCGTAGAAATACGTGGTAAGTGCCCCCACATCCATACCCATTACACCCCACCACAGGCAATG
This sequence comes from uncultured Flavobacteriaceae bacterium, assembly GCA_963796935.1. Lineage (GTDB taxonomy): Bacteria > Bacteroidota > Bacteroidia > Flavobacteriales > Flavobacteriaceae > Muriicola. Next base: position 99,596 of record CAWCNT010000025.1, on the reverse strand, counting down.
TGAAGATATCCTGGTTAATTCGCCTATAATAGTTCGTATGACCTTAACCCGTTCCGGGATCTCTAATTGAAGTGCATTTTCGACTGCTAAACAGACGGCTTCATTATTGATGTTAGCCGAGAGATAATCCATGCGATCTGTTAGATGCACGATTTGCTGATAGCTGTCTCGTTCACACATTTTTTCAATAGAGCGATGAATATACCCAAGATCTGGTTCCACTTTTTTGATGATCTCCCCGTCGATGGTTAAAAGAAGCCGAAGTACACCATGCGTGGCCGGATGCTGAGGTCCCATGTTGATGAAGTATTCCTCAGATTTAAAATTGGTATGTTCAACCTCTGTTTCCATGTTTTGTTAGTATAGAATCATGTTGGTTTCGTCTTCATAGTCCTTCCTTAGTGGGTAACCGATCCAGTCTTCCGTTAAAAAGAGGCGTTTTAAATTGGGATGGTTGGTAAATTTTATACCAAAGAAATCAAACACTTCACGTTCATGGAATTCGGCAGTTGCCCAGATATCATATACCGAATCTAAAACCGGTGTTTCCCTGTTTTCAGCAGTTACTTTTACCACTATGATGTGTCTTTTGGTTGTGGACTCCAGGTGATAGACTATCCCCAATTTTTCTCCCCAATCTACCCCGCTCAGACAAAATAGATAATCGAACTGTGTTTCAGGATCGCTTTTTAGCTTTGCCATTAAGTCGTGTAAGTGTTCTGCCTGGACTTGGATATTCAGAAATTGAGTTTCTTCTTCGGTAAACTCCAGGTCCGGTATCCAGCTACCTATTAATTGTTGTAATGCTTGGTTGGTCATAGGTCCTCATTTATAATCCTTCATCAAAACCCTCTACCGGATTCTTTTTATCTTTTCTGCTCTCTTTTCGAATTTTATCCTGTAACATCAGCATTCCTTCCAAAAGCGCCTCCGGTCTTGGAGGACACCCCGGTACATAGACATCAACAGGAATGACATGATCTGCACCTTTTACTACGGAATAGGTATTGTAAAAGAAGGGTCCGCCTGAGATAGCACATGCCCCCATGGCAATCACATATCTAGGCTCAGCCATTTGTTCATAAAGTCGTCTAAGAACGGGTGCCATTTTATTGACAATGGTCCCCGCAATAATAATAAGGTCTGCTTGTCTGGGCGAAGGCCTGGCGACCTCAAATCCAAATCTGGAATAATCATGTCTAGAGGCTCCAGTCTGCATCATTTCAATGGCGCAGCAGCTTGTCCCAAAATAAAGCGACCATAGGGAATTAGATCTTCCCCAATTGATGACCTTATCTAGGTTGGTCACTACCACATTGGCTCCATTCCCAGCCGGAATTACTTTTCCGGGGAAATCATCAGGTACTTCATTTGCTTTATTTATTCCCATTTTAACGCTCCTTTCTTCCACGCATACAATAGACCTAATCCCAGTATGAATAAAAAGATTATTATTTCTATAAAGGCAACAGCCCCAATTCCTTTGAAAACAACTGCCCAGGGAACCAGAAAGGCTATCTCCACATCAAAGATCAAAAACAAGATCGCGAACAGATAATATCCCACCTTAAATTGAACCCATGTTGGTCCAATGGTGGTCATTCCACTTTCATAGGGTGCCCTTTTTGCTTCGCTGTCCGATTTTGGTGAAATCAGGTTCGAAATAAAATTTGCTCCCGCCACCAGAACTACTCCGGCAATAAAAAATACAATGATGGCTTCTGAGCCCATATACTAAAAATCAGTTATCATGTAATTTCATAAATATCTCCGGAAAAAAACAGGTCATCTGTCTTCCTAAAAGTTGAATCAGCTTTTACCTGTGCTGTTAAGGCATCTTCCCGTTCTTCAAAGGTCACATCCTCAAAACCTCTGATGATCCCTGTTACCATAGGATATTCCATTCGCACCAACATTTGGTGTAAGGTAGGATCTTGTTCTTTGGCATCGTGAATAAGGAGATCGGATTCTTCCACCCCGTTTTCGCCAATGGTGACTACTTCGAGTTTAAGTCCTTTTAGTATCAATCCTTTATCCCGTTCTTTTCCAAATATCATGGGTTTTCCGTGCTCCACATACAATTGCCTGTCTTCACGGACCGCTTTGTCAGTATACTTGGCAAAACAACCATCATTGAAAATAGGACAGTTTTGCAACACCTCTACAAGGGCGGTACCTTTATACTTCTCAGAGGCTATAAAAATTTCGGTCATTTCTTTAGGGGTATTCCCGCCAATTCTGGCAAAAAATCGGGCCTGTGCCCCCAGGGCGAGTTCCCCGGCCGAAAATGGAGGCTGGGTATTTCCATAAGGAGATGATTTTGTCTTTTGCCCAACCAGGGAAGTTGGAGAGAATTGTCCTTTTGTTAGGCCATAGATCTCATTATTAAATAAAATGATGTTTAAATCCAAATTCCTTCTTAAAACATGAATAAAATGATTGCCGCCAATGGCCATGGAATCACCATCTCCTGTAATGACCCATACACTTAGGGAAGGATTGGCGAGTTTTACTCCTGAGGCGATAGCCGTAGCCCTGCCGTGAATACCATGCATTCCATAAGTTTCCATATAATATGGAAAGCGAGACGAACATCCTATCCCAGAAATAAAGACGATGTTTTCTTTATTTACGCCAATTTCCGGTAATGCCTTCTGTACAGATCGCAAGATCACATAATCATCACAACCGGGACACCATCTAACTTCCTGATCGCTGGCAAAATCTTTGTATGTATACTCTTTTACAGCTGCTTCCATGGTTATGATAATATTTGTTTAAATTTTTCTTTTAGTTCATTGTTCGCAAAAGGTAAGCCTTGAATTTTGTTGAATTGTAAAAATTCATGACCCCTAAAATTAGATGCGAGCACTTTTATGAATTGCCCAGTATTTAATTCACAGACCACTATTTTTTTGAATCTTTTAAAAAGTTCGTCTGTATTTTTTGGCAAGGGATTCAGATAATGAAAATGGGCAAATCCGATATTGGTAAAGCCTTCTTCATTAAGATGCTTTACAGCAGAATGCAGGCTGCCATAGGTGCCTCCCCATCCAACAACCAGTAGATCACCTGAATCTGCAAATTCTGTTTCCTGATCCGGGATATAATTCTGGACACGTTTAACCTTCTCAGCACGAATACGTGTCATGTACTCATGATTCTCCGGCATATAAGACACATTGCCGGTCACTTTGTCCTTCTCAAGATCCACCCACACGATGTTCTAATCCAGGGGTACCCGGTACCGCCCAGGATCTCGCCAAAGAATCCTTATCCCGTTCATAAGGATGATAGTTCTCTTTGAACTCTTTTATACGCATGTTATTTATCTCGGGCATCTCATCTACCGATTGGACCTTCCAGGGGGCAGAACCACTGGCAATATACCCATCACTTAAAAGTAATACGGGCGTCATATGCTCCAAGGTTAGTTTCGCCGCTTCGTATGCATAATTAAAACAATTGGCGGGAGTACTCGCAGCAATAACGATCACAGGGCTTTCTCCATTTCTTCCGTATAATGCCTGTAAAAGGTCGGATTGCTCCGTTTTTGTCGGCAAACCGGTGGAAGGTCCTCCTCGTTGCACGTTTACCACTACCAGCGGTAATTCTATCATCATTGCCAGCCCAAGGGCTTCTCCTTTTAAAGCCAATCCAGGCCCTGAAGTAGTGGTAATGGCGAGGTCACCAGCAAAGGAAGCACCAATGGCTGAGGTTATCCCGGCGATTTCGTCTTCGGCTTGTAGTGTCTTTACACCAAAATGTTTGTGCTTCACCAATTCATGTAAAATATCGGAAGCAGGTGTAATGGGATAGGAACCTAAAAATAATTCCATCCCTGATTTTTCCGCTGCGGCCAGGAATCCCCAGGCAGTTGCTGTATTTCCCATAATGATCCTATAGGTTCCCGCTTCCATTTTTGCGGGTGAAATAGTATAGGAATTAGGGATCAGTTCTAAGGTTTCCGCAAAATAATACCCGGCATTGAGCACTTTAGTATTGGCTTCAATGAGCTCGGGTTTTGTCTTAAATTTCTTCTGAAAGAATTCTATTGTATGTTCAGTGGAGCGATGGTACATCCAGTAAACCATTCCCAGAGCAAACATGTTTTTACTCCTGGTTATAGCCTTATTGTCTAGAGCCCTGCACATCTTTCAATGTCTCTTTGGTAAGAGAGGTCATAGCCACTTCAATTACACGGTAGTTTTCCAGGCTGTTGTCTTCAAGCGGATTGGATTCATAGAGAGCCTTTTCTAAATTCTTCTTGGAAAAAGAATCGGTATCTACAATGACTGTGTGACCAGGTTTTACGGAATGCAAATTTGTTTTAAGTCCGGCCGGATTCATCGCAACCAAAAGATCTACTTCATCGCCCGGCGTGCTTATTTCTACACTACCAATATGGACCTGGTAACCTGAAACTCCATACAAACTGCCCTGGGGTGCTCTAATTTCTGCAGGATAATTGGGGAAGGTAGCCACATCGTTCCCAAACATGGCCGAGGTATCCGAGAATTGCGTTCCCGTTAATTGCATTCCATCTCCAGAATCCCCTACAAATCGAATAATTACGGCCTCTAAAACTTCTTGTGGCGTTTCAACTTTTGCTTCCATGATGATAGGGATTAGATTCCAGGGTCTCAATAATGTACCCATGGTATATAAATATCAAATTTAATTTCTACAAAATCAAGTAAACATGACTTTTATCATTTACCAACATAAAGTTGGGTTCTATTTTTGTGTATATTTAATCAAATTAGGCAAAATGGCTATCATAATTACAGATGAGTGCATAAACTGCGACGCTTGTATTTCCGAATGTCCTAACAATGCAATATACGAGCCTGACCAGGAATGGGCTTTTTCAGACGAAACTGCTTTAAGCGGAATGGTTAAAACCCCTGGAGGGCAAGAAATGGATGCAAATGCAGAAAACGAACCTATATCAGATGAGTTTTACTACATTGTTCCAGACAAATGTACAGAATGCAAAGGATTTCATGACGAACCGCAATGTGCGTCTGTTTGTCCTGTAGATTGTTGTGTTCCGGATGAGGACCATGTGGAATCTGAAGAACAGCTCCTTGGCAAAAAGGCCTGGTTGCACGGCGAATGATAATTTAGAGTTAAGACATTGACTTGCAAATCATTTTAGATATTCGGTAATTCTGTACCATTATCTAATTTGAAATTACCACCCTTTATTTATTTCAAATAGAGGGTGGTTTTTTTTATTCAAAATAATCCATGTAAACATATTTTTTTTCCTGAATACTAAAGAAAATGTTTGATCATATTTTAGTTACACGGAACTAGCACCAACAATGATTTAGCGAACTGATAAATGTCATAGTTTACCCTGTTTAAGAATGTTACTTTTAGCCAATTATACAAGTTATAAAATGTTCATTCTCAGCAAAATGTAATAGTTATCTATCATTTTAATACTGTTGGGTGAAGTTAAAAATAAGGGGTCTTTAATGAAATTTATTCATCATGAAAAAAGAATTTCCAAAACTAATTTGCGATGCTAATGAGGCTGTAGCCAGAATAGCTCACAAGACCAACGAGGTCTGTGCAATTTATCCCATTACTCCTGCTTCTCCTATGGGGGAACATGTTGATGTTTTTAGCTCAGAAGGGCAGAAGAACATTTGGGGTAACGTACCAAGAATAGTTGAAATGCAAAGTGAAGGAGGCGCTGCAGGGGCAGTTCACGGTTCGCTGCAGGCAGGAGCGTTAACTACCACGTTTACTGCATCACAGGGCTTATTACTGATGATCCCTAATATGTACAAAATTGCCGGAGAATTATTACCCTCGGTTATTCATGTAGCTGCGAGGACAGTAGCCACACACGCCCTTTCTATTTTTGGAGACCATTCTGATGTTATGGCAACCAGGCAAACAGGATTTTCTATGTTGTTTGGAAGTTCGGTTCAGGAGGCTATGGATTTTGCATTGATCTCCCAGGCGGCCACCCTTCGTACCAGGGTTCCTTTTTTAAATATTTTTGACGGTTTTAGGACCTCTCATGAGATTTCAAAAATTGATGACATTCCAGATGATATAATCAAGGCTATGATGCCAGATGATAAGATCATGGAACACAAGGACAGATCCTTGGACCCAGACCATCCTGTTATCAGGGGAACTTCACAAAACCCTGATGTTTTTTTCCAGGCACGCGAAGCTGCAAATCCTCAATATGCAAAAGTGCCGGGTATCGTTAAGGAGGTCATGGATGAATTTTATAAGCATACCGGTCGTCGCTATAATCTGTTTGATTATATGGGGCATCCGGAGGCTGAGAGAGTTATCATTATCATGGGATCTGGTGAAGGTGCAGTAAGAGAGACAGTTGAAACGCTTGTAGAGCAAAACGAAAAAGTAGGGGCATTGTTTGTTCGATTATATAGACCCTTTGCCATAGAGTATTTCCTTCAGCAATTACCAGAAACCGTTAAGAAAATAGCTGTTTTAGACAGGACCAAAGAACCTGGCAGTATAGGAGAACCCCTATACTTAGATGTGGTAACTGCCTATGTTGAAAGCCAACGAAGTATGCCATCAATTGTTGGAGGTAGATATGGATTGTCTTCCAAGGAATTCAATCCCGCAATGGTAAAAGGAATCTATGATGAATTATTGAAAGAACATCCCAAGAATCATTTCACCATAGGTATTAATGATGATCTGGGGCATACTAGCCTGGAATTTAATCCCGTATTTAAAACCAAAAAAACCACCTTTAATTGTATGTTCTATGGTTTGGGATCGGACGGAACCGTAGGAGCCAACAAGAATTCCATAAAAATTATTGGAGATACTACGGACAACTATGTTCAGGGTTATTTTGTGTACGACTCCAAAAAGGCAGGGGCACAAACCATTTCGCACTTGCGATTTGGCCCAGAACCTATTTACTCGTCTTATTTGATAAATACGGCCGACTTTATAGCCTGCCATCAATTTAACTTTATTGAAAAATATGATGTGTTGAATCACATCAAAAAAGGAGGTACTTTCCTGCTAAATTCACCTTTTTCCAAAGATGAAATATGGGATCAATTACCCAGAATCATGCAAGAGGAGATCATTGAAAATGAATTAAAATTCTATGTTGTAGATGCTACCAAAGTGGCACACGAGGCTAAACTTGGCAAGCGGACCAACACGGTTTTACAGACCTGTTTCTTTGCTATTTCTGGTATTTTACCTCAGGAAGAAGCCATTGAAAAAATTAAGAATGCCATTGTAAAATCATATTCCCATAAAGGGGATAAAGTGGTAAAAATGAATTTTAATGCGGTCGATAAATCGCTCGAACATCTGCAAAAAGTATCGTACCCACAAAAAACTACTAATGATAGGGGCTTGCGATCTATTATGTCTGGAGAACCCGATCCGTTCGTTAAGGAAGTGCTGGGTAAAATTCTAGCAGGCAGAGGAGATGAGTTACCTGTAAGTTATTTTCCAATAGACGGAACCTTCCCAACAGGCACTACACAATATGAAAAACGTGGTATTGCCGATTATATCCCTATCTGGGATTCGGAAGAATTATGTACCCAATGTAACAAATGTGTTGTCATTTGCCCACATGCAGCAATAAGGGCCAAGGTGGTATCCAATGAAATCCTTGCAGATGCTCCTGCATCTCTTAAAAGGAGTCCGGCTAAAGGTAGACCTTTTACGAGCGAAACAGAATCATATGTATTACAGGTGTCCCCGGAAGATTGCACAGGCTGTGATCTATGTGTTGCGGTTTGCCCTGCAGAAAGCAAGGAAATTCCGGACTTTAAGGCCATCAATATGAGGAAGAAACTGGAGAACGATGTTGTTGAAAATACACATTGGGACTATTTTTCAAAACTTCCGGACTATGACCGTACCGCTTTGCAAATAACAAACGTGAAAGGATCACAATTCCTGGAACCATTATTTGAATTTTCAGGAGCATGTTCAGGCTGCGGCGAAACTCCCTATATAAAATTATTGACCCAGTTATTTGGAGATAGTATTTTGATAGCAAATGCAACCGGCTGTTCTTCTATTTATGGAGGAAATTTACCAACTACCCCCTATAAAACCAATAAGGAGGGTAGAGGACCTGCGTGGGCCAACTCCTTGTTTGAAGATAATGCCGAGTTTGGTTTTGGTATGAAACTGGCACTAAGTAAAAAACAAGAGATTGCCGTTGGATTGCTAAAATCCCTTGAAAAGTTAGTAGGCAAGGATCTGGTTGATGCAATTCTGAATAACCTGGAGGAGGATGAAACTCAGAAAAAAGAGAAATTCAAACACCTCGATGAACTCAAAGAGATATTATCTAAGCACAATGACCTTCCAGATGTCAAAAAGCTGTTACATCTAACAGAATACCTGAGGAAAAAAGCAGTTTGGATCTTAGGGGGAGATGGCTGGGCTTATGACATTGGATACGGAGGAGTAGATCATGTCCTGGCTTCGGGAGAAGATATCAATATTATGGTATTAGATACAGAAGTGTATTCCAATACAGGTGGACAAACGTCTAAAGCAACTCCTTTAGGCGCCAGTGCCAAGTTTTCAGTCTCCGGAAAAAGAACCGGAAAGAAAAGTTTGGCATTGCAAGCTGTATCTTATGAAAACGTATATGTTGCACAGGTGGCCTTAGGAGCAAAAGATATGCAAACCCTGAGAGCAATGGAAGAGGCGGCAGCATATCCCGGTCCTTCCTTAATTGTTGCATATTCCCATTGTGGAGAACATGGATACGATCTAAAAGATGGAGCAATGCATCAGGAAAGAGCTGTAGAGACAGGGTATTGGCCACTCTTTAGATTTGATCCTTCTAAACCCAAAGGGAAAAAGTTTAAACTAGATTCCAAAGGGCCAATGAAACCATTAGAGGAATTCATGTATAAGGAAACGCGTTTCACCAGAGTTGTTAAGGACGATCCAAAATTGGGAGCAGCACTCTTAAAACAAGCGCAGGAAGAAGTAACTACCAAATGGGAGCGATTAGAACTTTTTAGAAATATGTAAGTTCATATTCCATATTGGATAAATACATATATAGTAGAAGCAATTATGTTTAAACCAAAATTTTAATAAGATGGAGGCCTTAGCTAACAATTTTTTTGATGAAGCAATTGGTAAAATGAAACAGGCAAGCACAGAGCTATACAGACCTGAAGAAGATGTGGTATCCTATTTAGTTTGTAAAAATGCCCAAAGTGCCATTCAGAGTTTTCTAAAAGGATATCTTGTAAAAAACGGGATAGAAACGGAAGAAAATGAAACTATTGATGAGATGTACGGTCGTTGTAAAAAGATCAATCCACGATTTGAAAAAGTAAATCTTGTAGGTTTCAATTGCGATTCCCAAGATCTATCATCCCGATATTGTGAAGGTGCAGAAAAAGTGAGCAGGTGTTTCGATATTGCCAATAGTCTCGATACGTTTTTAAGGGAAGAAAAAATCATTAATTAATAACTATTTTAATTTCTCCTGATAAAATTAATGCCGTCTTGGGACATCTTTAACCCGTTTTCGTCCCTTTGACATTTGTAAATACTTTAATCTCATCTTTATTTGTATTTAACCATAAAATACACTTAAAGATGAGAAAACTATTTATGATCTTGGTAATGACATTATTCACTACCATTGCTATCGGACAGGAAGAGGAGCCTCTATATCTCATGTTCGAGTTTATGCATGTAGATGAAGACCAATCGGCCGCTTATGCGGAAACAGAAGAATTTTGGGAAAAAGTCCACATACAAAGAGTCAAGAATGGAGACTGTATTGGATGGGATCTCTGGCAGCTTCAGCCAAATGGACAAGAGCAGGGCGCCCAGTTTATGACGGTCAGTTTATACAATGATCCGGTAAAAATGATGGAAGGAGGCGACTTTAACAAAGCCTGGAACGGCGCTTATCCCAATTTAACACCTGAACAAAGTGATCAAAAAATGGCGCAGACTGCAAAAAGCCGTGATCTGACACATAGGGTATATCCTGGTAGAAATAGATAAGACAAAGGATAATTTTGATATGCCATTGGGGACCCTAGCAGTAATAAATTTCATGAAAGCAAAACCGGGACAATCTGGAGCTTATGAAAAAATGGAATCTGAAGTCTTTAAACCAAATCATCAGAAAGATGTCGATTCCGGTGGCAGAGCAAATTGGGGATTATTGAGGAATATGATGGGCTACGGTACAGAGGCTTATGCAAGCCATATTACTGTGGACATGTATACCGGATACGATCAATTTTTTAATGGAAATAATACGCCATTAACGGATGCACAACAAAAAGCATTGCAGGAAATCTCAACCATTAGGGACCTTAAGTCATTGACTATGGCCACTTTGGTTAGAAAAGTCCGTTGATCAACAAGATAATTATTAATTCTATTTGAGTTAGATCCTTCCAAGAAATTGGGAGGATTTTTTTAATTATTTAACGCCATGTGTTTCTTAGAAAATGTACAAAGTTTTTATGCATTATATTTTCTATGTCTTCCTGGGAATATCCTCTTGTTGCCAGCATTTTTGATACTTTATGAAGATCGGCAATAGTGTCTATATCAGACGGACATTGCTCTTTGCCAAATCCGCCATCAAGATCGCTTCCTATGCCTACATGAAGAGAATTCCCGGCGAGTTGACAAATATGGTCCATATGGTCTATCATAGTATCTAAGGTTACGCCCATGTCCACCGGGGTTGATTGCCCACGGACCCAATTTGGCACCATCATCCATGCATCAAGGGCCATTCCAATAACTGCTTTTCTATTAATTAATTCCTTGATCTGTTCATCAGAGAATTGCCTGTTATGGTCTACTAGTTTTCTGCAATTATTATGACTGGCCCAAACAGGACCGTTATAGACATCCATGGTTTCCCAAAAACTTTGATCGCATAAATGGGTTGCATCCAGAATAATATGTAAGCGCTCTATTTCTCTTAATAGTTCTTTTCCTTTGGTCCCTATACCCCCAACAGAATTGGTTCCAAACGCATAAGTTCCGGGGCCGTAGTGGGCTGGTCCTAATGCCCTTAAACCCTGCTCATAAGATTTCTCCAAATGATCTATGGAGACTATAGAATCTGCACCTTCCAGACTAAGTATATATCCAATAGGCTTCTTCTTTGTAGCATCTTGGTTCCAAAGATCTATATGATCATCTAGTTGTATTCGGTTTGTAATTTGGGTCATCTCCCCAATCGCCTCCATTTCTTTATACCACGCTAACTGACCCAGTGTTTGTGCCCGTGCCTGTTGCGGGGAATTCCAGCCGGGAAGTGGATTTGTTTTTTTTGAAAAACGGGCTATTTGGGTGGCAACGCAAATACCAATATTTCCTTTTCGCAAAGCATCCAGAGAGACTGTATTTTTTCCACGATCTGGTTTATCATTCATCCCTTCCTCCATCTTCCGGATCTCTTCCACGGTATTAGTAAGATCCCGATTCCATTCCAGGGCATTCATGGCAAGATCCAGATGAGCATCAAATATGAGCATACGAGTAATTTATATAACCAAGCTATGGTCCCTTGCGGCTACTTTCCAGGAACCGGTAACCGCACCATTCACTACCGTAATCAATTTAGGATATTTCGCAACGGTAGGACAAATATGCATGGGGATGGCATAGAAAATATCACCAATTTCAGTGTTTTTTCCAACCGGGCAATTTAGGACCAAATGTTCTTCACTTTGCCCTATTTGCTCACAGTCCTCCAGGCCAAATATTTTAACTCTGGGAAAATTCATTTCCGGAGCGATCGATTTATGGCCCAGATCGAGACAAATTACATTTGGTGTAGGCTTACTAATAATTCTGGTAAGTAAAACAGCGGCATGTAAGAATTTCATTTCTTGAAACGAGCTTGAATATCGCTCATCCCAGAGGAGGGTTGTTCCAGGGCTGGCTTCTACTTCCTGCCTTTGCGCATGGATAGGAAAGGTGGGTGATCCTCCCATTACAATGGTGTCAACTGAAATACCCTTTTTCACTAATTCAGTTTTAAATTTTGAAACCAGTTCATAAGCTGCATCGCAAACTATTTTACGATCATCTATATTGGGTTCCCTAATATGTCCGTCATATGCGTGGAGACCTCTAAAAATGAGGTTGGGATCTTTAGAAATTGATTGACATAAGTCTTCGGCATTTTGATTTGGTTTTATGCCTGTTCGATTCATTCCTGTATTAAGATCGAGAAATAAGGGAACTCTAATTTCTTTGGAGGCTGCCTCTTCAGAAATAAGTGCAATTATAGCCGCATTGTCCACAATTGTTGAGAATGCAGAATCAGGAAATTGATCTATTAATTGGAAGAAACGAGAAATATTTGCACCCACAGGTTGTATGGCAAGCAGAATATCTTTAGCACCGCATTGCCCTAAAAGTTCTGCTTCGGCAATAGTGGCACATTTAAATTTGTGTATCCCATATGCCATTTGCATCTCAATTATTTCCTTGGTTTTATGTGTTTTGATATGTGGGCGAAGTCGCGTGGGAGTCCCTGTCATTTCCACCATCAATTGAATGTTTTTTTCAATTCTCTCGGGATACAGCAAGAGCGTGGGCGTAACAATTTTATCTGTATTTTTAATCTGGTACCAGGCTGATTCATTCATAATTCAATACTTCAATGTAGTTGAAACATGGCTTCAATTTCTACAGGAATGTTCCCTGGAAGAATCATCCCCACGGCGCTTCGAACACCTACCCCAAGATCGTTTCCAAAAATATCGGCCATCAACTCACTAAAACCATTAATGACCAGGGGTTGCTGGCCAAAATCAGGGGTGGAATTAACCATCCCCAACACCTTTACCACCCGTTTGATCTGATCTATACTCCCAAAGTGAGTTTGAATGGTAGAAAGCATCGTAAGCCCCACTTGTTCTGCGGCTAATTTACCTTGTCCCAGGTTCATATCATCACCTACTCTTCCGGTAATGAAGGTGCCATCATTTTTCATAGGACCCTGCCCAGAAACGTAGAGAAATTTATCTATTACCAGTACAGGTTTATACAAGCCTGCCGGGGGTGGTGCTGGAGGCAAAATCAATCCAAGTTCTTTAAGTCGTTGTGAAGGAGTTTTATCCATAGCTATGTTTATATAAATTGGTTTAATATCAAAATTCCCAAAAGGCCCACAACACCAACCGTTGTTTCCATTAGTGTCCAACTTCGCAAAGTATCCTTGACAGACAGGTTAAAATACTCTTTGAACAACCAAAAACCGCTGTCGTTCACATGGGAGAGCATCAAACTACCAGAGCCTATGGCAAGGACCATCAGTTCAGGACTCACTCCGGTTGCTTCAATTAAGGGTAAGACAATGCCCGCAGCTGTAAGTCCGGCCACCGTTGCCGACCCCACACAAACACGGATCACAGTAGCTATAAGCCAGGCTAAAAACAAGGGGGATAATGTAGAATCTTTGAGTAGGTCTGCTATATACTGGCTAACACCACTATCTATCAACACCTGTTTTAGAGCTCCGGCTCCGGCAATAATTAAAAGTACCATCGTAATTCCAGAGATCGAATCACCTACAGAAGTCATCACCTCGGTCATTTTTTTTCCTCTTCTTAAACCCAGGGTATAGATGGCCACTAATACGGAAATAAGCATGGCTATTACAGGATTTCCTAAAAAGGCAATAATATCTTTAAATAGATAATCCTCTGGAAATAACAGATCGGACAAAGTAGCTAAGGCTATGAGTATAATGGGCAATAAGGCCGTTAATACGCTAATTCGCATACTAGGCATTTCCTCATCTGTTAGAATTCTCGGATTAACAAATTCTTTTAGTGGAGTGGCATTAATATTTTTTAAAGTGCGGGAAAATAATGGCCCCGCTATGATGATCGCTGGTATTGCCACAATTATTCCATAGATCAGGGTTTTACCCATATCTGCATTGAACATTACGGTAATAGCCGTAGGAGCAGGATGGGGTGGAAGGTAACCATGAGTAACGGAAAGAGAGGCAAGCATAGGCAGGCCTACATAAAGAAGTGGTAAACCTGTTGCCGCCGCAACGGTAAAAACTAAGGGTACTAAAATAACAAATCCAACAGAATAGAATAAGGGGATTCCCACAATAAACCCTGTAAGGACTGCAGCCCATTGGATATACTTTCGACCAAACCGTTCTACCAATTTAGAAGTTATTCGTTGTGCGGCACCACTATCAGCAACCAATTTTCCAAGCATGGCCCCCAGTCCAAGGATCATCACCAGAAATCCCAGGGTATTTCCAATTCCATTTTCAATAGAGGCAACAACCGTTTCCAGATCCATTCCCTCAGCAATGCCCACGAATAAAGAAACCAGGATAAAGGTTATAAAAGGGTTGAGTTTGCATCGGGCGATCAGAAAAAATAAAATAAGTATCCCGATAATGACAATAACTAAAGGCATGGTTCTATTTTGGTAGTTATTTGAATAGTTTAATTACTAAATATACAATTTGAAAAGACATATAAGGGATCTATTTTTTATCTTGTAGTACAATCTGAGCCAAATGGACAAACGATCTTTTTTACGAAAAATAGGGCAGGCAGCAGTAATTACACCCTTTTTACCTTATCATCTTAGGGCGGGAACACCCAAATCTACGGCATCTTATGATGTAACTAATGAAGACGAGTTTTGGCAACGCATCAGGGTAGATTATGCGCTGAAACCAGATTATATCAACCTGGAAAATGGGTATTACAATATTGCTCCTATACCTACCATGGAGAAATTTCATAAGCATATAGAACAGGTGAACTATGAGGGATCTTATTATATGCGGACAGTGCAATGGGACAATAAGAGACGTATAGCAAACCGTTTAGCTGACCTGGTAGGATGTAATTCTGATGAATTGATCATTACCCGAAACACCACAGAATCCCTGGATATGATCATAGGCGGTTATCCCTGGAAAGCAGGGGATGAAGCCATTTTTGCAGTACAGGACTACGGCGCTATGCGCGAGCATTTTAAACTTATTGCAAAACGACATGGAGTAGTAAATAAAACCGTTTCGATACCTAACCATCCGAAATCTGACGAAGAATTAGTGGCCTTATACGAATCCCAGATCACTCCCAAGACGAAATTGCTGATGGTATGTCATATGGTAAATATAACTGGTCACATTATGCCCATACGTAAGATTTGCGATATGGCTCATAGCCACGGAGTGGAGGTAATGGTAGATGGAGCACATTGTGTTGGACATATTAAAGTAAATATTTCCGAACTTCAATGTGATTATTATGGCTCCAGTCTTCATAAATGGCTTAGTACTCCTTTAGGAGCCGGAATACTATTTGTGTCTAAAAAGAATATCTCAAAGATATGGCCACTATTGGCAGAACATCACCGGGAGGATGATGATATTGGAAGATTGAACCATATAGGTACCCATCCGGTACATACAGATCTTACCATAAATGACGCCATGGACTATCTGGATATGATAGGATTGGAGAGAAAAGAACAGCGGTTGAGGTTTTTACAGCGATATTGGTCTGATCCCCTGAGAGGAACAAAGAATGTTATCATTAATACACCAATTGAAGCACATCGTAGCTGTGGTATTGCCAATGTGGGTATTAAGGGAATAAAACCTTCAGACCTAGCTAAGACCTTACTAGACGAGTTTAAAATATTTACTGTAGCTATTGATCAGAACAATGTGCAAGGCTGCAGGATAACGCCAAATGTGTATACTACTACTAAAGAATTAGATCATTTTATATACGCAATCAAAACCATGGCAGAACGCGTGTAAGAATTTCTGAAAGAAAACATTTTTATTTCAGGATTAAGTGATGAGATGATTCTTTAAACTGATAAAAATCATAGTATTTATTCGGTAAGGACAATATTTTTGAGCGTTTTATATATTACTATTGTCAACACCTCCTAAGGGTTGTTGAAAGTATATCTATGAATTAAAAATCGTGAAATAATGACATTGACACTTCAAAAAGAATCGCTCACCAAGAGTTTGGTGTTTTTACGGATCCTGATAGGATGGCATTTCCTTTACGAAGGGGTGATTAAACTATTTAATCCGGATTGGACAGCTTTTGGATATCTGGCTACAGCTCAGGGACCTTTAGATTGGCTGTTTATCTCCATGGCGAACGAGGCAATTATTGGATGGGTAGATACCCTGAATATGATTACGCTCATCTTTGTTGGGATTACACTCATCCTCGGATTTTATGAAAAATTGGGAGCTTTGGCAGGCATGGTACTTTTGGGGATGTACTATTTTGCCCATCCGCCATTTCCCTGGTTAGAGCAACTTAATGTTGAAGGAAGTTATTGGTTTGTAAATAAGAACCTGATTGAATTAGCCGCATTATGGGTGCTGTTTCAATATCCTACAGGTTTTTATTTTGGATTGGGTTATTTAAAAAATCAAAGAACTAACACCGCAAAAACACCACAATTATGAAATGGACAAGACGCGACGTATTAAAAGGATTAGGCGGTTTGCCCATCCTGGGATCAATATGGTGGGCAGGTACTGCAAATGCATTGGTTAAAAGCAAAGACCGCTCTGAGATATTAGAACAATTAAAAATTCAACCCTCTTTAACTTCAGCACTACCTGAGATAGGAGGGGCACCAATACGTCTGGGAATTATAGGATTTGGAATAAGAGGAGAACAACTTTGCAGGGCCTTGGGTTTTGCAACACAGGACTGGCTCGAAGAGATGAAAATTGAAGAAGAAACAACAGGGAACACCCAATTAAAAGAGTTTCTTGCTCAGGAGAAATTAAACATTCAAATGAGTGCGGTCTGTGATGTCTTTGATGTACATGCCGAACATGTCATCGCTTCATTTTCTACACCGGAACATAATGTGAAGCGCTTTACCACCTATCAGGAAATGATACAGAGCGGGGAAGTAGATGCTGTTATAATTGCAACACCAGATCACTGGCATGCTCCAATGGCAATAGAAGCGCTAAATAATAATGTTCATGTTTATGTGGAAAAACCAATGACCCATACCATTGAGGAAACCTATCAACTTCAGGAAGCAGCAAAAAATTCTGAAGCCTTGCTGATGGTTGGGCATCAACATAGGCAAACCCTTAGCTTTAAAACAGCTAATGATATTGTAAAAAAGGGTGTTCTGGGTCATGTATCTATGATACAAACATTCACAAACAGGAATGATGATAATGGTGCATGGAATTATGACATACATGAAAAAGCAAATGAACAAACTATAGATTGGGATCAGTTTTTGGGAAGTGCACCGAAGATTCCATTTAACAAAAATCATTTCTTCCGCTGGCGTAAATGGTGGGCTTATGGATCTGGTTTATCTGGCGATCTGCTCACTCATGATTATGATCGGTTAAATTGTGTATTGGGAATGGGAATACCATCTAGCATTACAGCCTCTGGAGGTATTTATACCCATAATGATGGCAGAAACGTACCAGATGTGCTTCAGGTAAATATGGAATTCCCTGATTTCAGTACTGGCAGCAGTCAGCCAAAAGGGAAAGAGAAAGGAATGACATTTACCTATAGTGCAACCCTTGGGAATGCATTTAACAGGCCAACTATTTTAATGGGTCATGATGCTTCCATGGAACTGGGGAATAATCTTACCGTGTGGCCAGATAATGGGTCTACGAAGTACGCAGCTATGATCGAGGAGGGGAAAATGAAGCCCAATGTACCAATATATCATTATAATCCGGGAGCAAATATGCCTGATGCAGTGTCTTCTGCCACCTCTCAATATTTTGCAGATAAAGGGCTTATGTGGACGTATATAGACGGTGTTCGGGTTAACTCAACTTTCCTGCATTTAAGAGAATGGCTAAGTTGCATACGTAATGGAGGCACCTTGAGTTGTGGTATTATAGAAGGTTTTGATGAGGCCATTTCTGCCCACATGACCGGACTGGCCTATAAACTGGGCAGAAGGATAGAATGGGATCATGAACAACAACAAATTGTTCCTATTGAAGGGGTCAATTTTGATGAGGTACTATTGTCATCTACCTGAGATATGGTAAGAGAACATTACTAGAAGGCTTACAATCAGATGTTTAAAACCTGATAAATGTCATAGTAATTATTTGGTATTGGTTTTAATTTCAATGTATTAAAAGTCAATATCATGCAAGTCAAAAAAAATCCAGAATTCGATTTAAATAAAAATAGTAGTCTATACTTTGTTATTGGGCTTACTATTGTTTTATTCCTAACATGGCGGGCACTAGAGTATAAAACGTATCCCGAAGAACATGATACTTTAGATATGGTGATGGCCGTTGATGACCTAAAAGAGGATGTACCTATTACAGAAACAATAAAAACTCCGCCGCCTCCTCCTCCTCCATCTGCACCGGAGGTAATTGAAGTTGTAGAGGATACTGAAGAGATAGAAGAAACCATCATAGAAAGTACTGAAATTAGTCAGGAGACTATTGTTGATGCTGTGATAGCAGTAGACGATGTAGAAGTAGGGGAAGAGGAAGAAGAAATAACAGTTCCCTTTGCTGTGATAGAGAACGTTCCTATTTTTCCCGGCTGTGAATCAGCCAAAAATAATGACGAACGAAAACTGTGTTTTAACCAAAAGATTCAGGAGCATATCAACAAGGAATTTTCGTATCCACCCTCCGCCCTGGAATTAGGTATACAAGGCAGGGTATTTGTACAATTCCTCATTGATTCTAAAGGTAATATTGGAAGCATTAGAATGCGAGGTCCGGACAGGACATTGGAAAAAGAAGCTCATAGGATTGTGGCCACGCTTCCACAGATGACGCCCGGGAAACAAAGGGGAAGACCTGTTTCTGTTCCCTATAGCATTCCTATCAACTTTGTAATTCAATAATAAAACTTTTCTAAAGATTCATCTCATATATAGATCAAGGTGGGGCTAGATCTGGAGATGGATCTTTTTCTATTGGTAATCTATAAGATTTTTTGGTCCTTCCAGTACCACTCTTACAATTTGCAGGGTACCATCTTCCTTGGTAGCTATATGCCATTTTATCAATACAATGGCACCATTGGTGATCTCAATACCAGTAATGCTTCTTGGGTGTACACAGCTACCATCATTAAAAAAAGGAATTTCTCCAGGGTGCGCAAAACGTGGTCTGTGAGTATGCCCCACAATGGTTAAAAGTTTATTTTTGGTCAGAATCCACTTTTTAATTCGCCGTTCTACCTTAATAAGTTCTTTGTAGTTTCTGGCCGGACTCGTAGGATCTGCAATACCCCAAACCTGCAAAGGCTTCCATAGCACACGTACTAAAAACCTTGCCCATCGCCAAAATGTATAGTTCCACCAATCTGCCTGATGTCCGTGCACCAGAAAAATCTGCTGCCCGGTATTTCGGTATTTTAAGATTAGTGCCTCATGAAAGGTAATATCCTTAAATAGTTCTTTGTTAGATTCATCAATGGGTTCAAAATAACTACCCAAGTGCTTTTTAACGTAATCAGGATCTTTGTAAACCATATCATGGTTTCCCCATATCATATGAAGCCTGTTTCCCAGATGAAAACTTCGTAATAACTGATACACATTTTTATGGGCCTCAAAAAGCTCTTCAAATTTTATATTTTCCCATAATTCATCCCCATCGCCCAATTCACAATATTGAAATCCTTCCTTGTAGTAATAGCTCAGGGCATGAAAATATGTATTCCGGTTGTTGGCAAAATCATCTGCAAAACTATTATCGCCCCTATGGCAGTCGCTGAAGAAGATTAATTTTGAAGAATCATCAAAGTGTAGCGTCTGGGCATTCTCATAGGCTCTGTTAAGCCTTTTATTGGAAGACATAGGGTAAATTTGTATAAATATCTTAAAAAAGTGAGGAACATCAGGTATTTTTTCTGCTCAATAAGAAAAGGAATTGTTTTGTAATTTTAAAGAGAATATGTAGACCAATCATTTATGAAGTCAAAGGAAACAAATGAATTGCCATTAAAACTGGTCATAAGTTTTGACAAACTTTTGAGACGGTATGAGAAAATGGCAAAAAGCGGTGATCCTTTTATGGTAGAAAAAGCCAAACGGATCCTGGATGCACAAGCCCCTTATCCTATTTTGAGGGAGGGCTTTACAGACGTTGAACTTCTTGATACTTATAAAGATACAATTGCCCTTATACTGGAGGACTCCTTTTCGGAAGTGCTTACAGAAAATGAGATAAAGGCCGCTTCTTTACCCTATTTCGATTTTACTTTTAATGAATCCAAACGCTTTAAAAAGATCCTTAAAGACGCAGGCAAAGATTTTGGCCTATCGCTGAGAAGAGAGAATGACAATATTGACTATATCATGGGGTGCGTCGTTATCCTAAATTACCATTATGGATTTAAACTAGATTTTCAACGACCTTTCTTTTATGAGATACCAGATGCCAATGGTGTTATGCGGCACTATCGTGTTTTATACAATGCGGATTTCATGGAGATCCTTCCTACGAAATTATCAAAAGACCTTAATCAGTCAGATGTTGACCAGTTACTCGAAAACCCTTATAATATTGAACTATGGAAAGAAAAAATACCTCCAAATAGTTTTATTTCAAAGGGGTTTGTTATTTCCAATATATTCGATGCAACAGCAGAACAGGCTATTTCTAAAATTAAATCAGAATTAATTGCCAGCAACAAAAGAGGCAGCCAAAATTTCATGCAAGATCTTCAGGCAACTTTTAAATCCTTTTTTAAACTTAAAGATTTAAAGGTAGGATTTGTAACCTATAATGCTGAAGAAGACCAGTTTGAAAAGGTTTTTGGTATTGGCATACAAAGTTTTTTATTGAATGATGGGGATTTTGAAGCTTGTAATAAGGCCCTATGTCAACAATCTTATGAAAAGCTATTAAAGCTTAACACCTATTTTATTGTACCAGATGTAGAGAAATATTTTGATAAATCTGGCGGGATGCAACCCTACAAAAACCTTAAGAAACAAGGGATAAAGAGCGCCATTTTAGCACCAATAGCACTCCATGGAAAATTATTAGGGGTCTTAGAGATCGTATCTCAGACGAATAATAGGCTTAATGGAGTAAATGCCAAAAAACTAGACGATGTAATGCCCTATATTGTTTCAGCAGTGGTGCGCTCAAAAATAGAGGAAGAGAACCTAATAGATGCTGTTATCCAAAAGGAATGTACTACCATTCATCCTGCTGTTTATTGGAAGTTTAAAAAGGAGGCGAAACGATTTATCAAGGATGATCTTAAAGGGAACGACCCTTCTTTTAAAGAAATTGTATTTAAAGATGTATATCCCCTCTATGGACAAACAGATATTCAGGGATCTTCTAATGCCAGGAATATGGCAATTCAGAGGGATCTGATGATACAATTATCGGAAGTAAATACAATTCTGGATACGGCTTGGAAGGAAACTAAACTCCCCATTTACGAAGAACTTATTTTTAGGGTAAAAAATCATATTGAGGATGTAAAAGAGGTGCTTCATACAAACAGTGAACAGGCCATTTATAATTTTGTAAAGGGCGAAATAGAACCTGTATTTAGGTTTTTGAAGAAGAATGATTCATCTCACCTTATAAAGCTTATTTCTGCTTACGAGGAGCGTATTGATAGTTCAACAGATACGTATTATGATCACCGGAAGAATTATGACCATACCATTATGCAGACCAATAGGCAATTGGCAGCTATTCTGGATGAACGTCAAAAAGAAGCACAGGAGATGTATCCACACTATTTTGAGCGATACAAAACAGATGGGGTTGAGCATAATTTATATATAGGGAATGATATCACGGAGGATAATACTTTTGATACGCTGTATCTTAATAATCTCCGCTTATGGCAATTGCAGGTAGTTTGTGAAATGGAAAATAGCTATTATAATTTAAAACCCTCGTTGCCTGTTAAGCTAGATGTTGCTTCATTGATCCTTGTTTACAATACGTCGCTATCCATAAGATTTAGAATGGATGAAAAACACTTTGATGTGGACGGGACATACAATGCGCGATACGAGATCATTAAAAAGCGCATAGATAAATCCTTTATAAAAGGAACCACTGAACGACTTACCACAAAAGGGAAATTAGTAATTGTGTATTCTCAAAAGTCGGATGAACTAGAATATTTAAGATATATCTCGTTCCTAAAGTCGAAAGGGTATTTTACCAACAATATAGAGATCGTAGAACTGGAAGGACTTCAAGGAGTCTCAGGATTAAAAGCTATCAGAGTGGAAATTCTCTATAACAAGCAAGAAGAACCTCAGAAAACATACACCTACGAAGACCTCATGGAGGAATTAAAAGAGTAATGCCATTGAGGTTTCCGATAATTTCATAATTCTTTCAGGCCCGTAGTATTTTAGCGCTATAAAAAATGCGATGACAGAAAGAATCATACCTATCATAAAAATGGTGTACGTCCATCGTAAAAGTCTGTATTTCCTATCCAATACTACTCCGAGAAAATAGAGATCCTTGGTAAGGGAGGAATACACATATTTTTTATCCAGAATGAGTTCCTGAATGGCCCATTCATACTCCTGTAATTTCATCTTATGGAAATTCCCAAAGAAAAGGAGATTCACATTTTTATTTTTGACATCCTCCTTTGTAAATTCTCCTCGGGTTACATTAGGTCTGGTCGCAAGAATTGACATAACCATTGAAGCAATACTAAAAATTAAAAAAATTCCCGTGGGATATAATAGATAATCGTTAGAAGGATTATCTAATTTTGGTATGAGGTTGGAGAGTACCAGAGAAATAATAATGGCATTTACTGATAAGAGTATGTTAGCCTTTGTATCTGCAATATCACTTAATTTTAAGTGATTCCGCATAGTAACCCGGAACATAGTTTGAATGCCTCGCTCCGGACTTTCATTTTTAAACTGTGCTTTTAGTTGTTCTTTTTTAGCCAGATTTTTTCGTGCTTTTTTCTCCTTTACAAGTTTTTTGATGTTTTTATCTTTCCCTTTCTGCCAATTTTTCTTGGCATAGTCTGTATAAAAATGATGTTCGGAACGAAACATCTTTATATTCTCTTCTCGCCACTCTTGAAGACTATAAGAGGCAATACCTAATTGTTCCAGTTCTTCCCTTAAAAGTTCGGAGGTTGCCAGATAACTTTTTTGAGCAAAATGCGAACAGTCGGCATCTTTGATGATCTCTTCCAAAAGTGAAGTAGGCTGGGAGTGCCTTTGGGTAGCCATAATACAAGCTTCTACTCGGGCAATTAACTTTGCGTCGTATCCAATCCCGCTTAGAAAGTCTTTTGCAATGTCACAGCTGCTTTTCTCGTGATTATCTGAGCCTTTTATATAGCCAGTATCATGGAGCCAGGCAGCTATCAGAAGGACTTCTTTGTCCTCTTCTTCTAAGGAATAATATTCTATTAATTCTTTAGTACTTTTAACTACGCGTTGGGTATGCCGTAAATTGTGATAAAGAAATTTAGAGTCTAATTCCCTGGATAACAAGTCAACCACAAATTGGTTAGTTTTCTCAATAAATTTCGACATATACTATATTTAAGTCTTACAAATTACAAAATTTAGACGTTGAACATGGTAAAACATTACACTCTTATACTACTTATTCTTTTGTTCACAAGCTGTGCTACATATCGTGTAAAATACGATGACGCCAATGGTGCAGTAGATAAATTGACCACCAAGGATATCTCACATACATTTTATTTAATTGGGGACGCCGGACTTTCTCCTATGGGAGAATTAAATCCTGTTCTGAAGGTATTCAAGGAAAAATTGAACAAGGCGAATAAAAACAGTACAGCAATTTTCCTGGGAGATAATATTTATCCCGCAGGCTTACCAGATAAAAAAGACTCTACTGCGGCTTACAGAACTGCAAAAAACCATCTGGATGCCCAACTAGCCACACTGACCAATTTTAAGGGTCATCCTATCTTTATTCCTGGAAATCACGATTGGTACAATGAAGGGTTAATAGGTCTGGAGCGACAGCAGAAATACGTCGAAAAAAAGATAGATAAAAAAAATGTTTTCTTACCGGAGGGAGGTTGTCCAATTGAAGAGAAAGAGATTTCGGACGACGTATTATTAGTCACCATTGATACAGAATGGTTTCTTGTTAATTGGGACAAACATCCTACCATTAACGACGGATGTGATATAAAAAGCAGAGAGGCCTTCTTTGAAGAAATTGAAAGCATTATAAAGAAAAACAGAGGCCGTACTACGATCATCGCTGCCCATCACCCTATGTTTACCTATGGATCTCATAATGGTTTATACGCATTTAAAAAACATATTTATCCCGTTAATGAAACCCTGCCACTCCCCATTATTGGCAGTGTTATAAATGTTTTAAGGAGGACATCCGGAGCTTCTATTGAAGATCTTCAAAATAGCAGATATACTACTTTGAGAAAGCGTCTGGTAACCTTGGCTCAGTTCTCAGATCGGGTAATATTTACGTCGGGTCATGAACATACCTTGCAATATATTGTGGAAGAAAACACCCCTCAGATCGTTAGTGGATCTGGCGCTAAAAAGGGGTACACAAGGTTAATGAACGGGAGTAAATTTTCAACGGGACATCAAGGGTTTGCCAGTTTGGAAATCTATAAGGATGGTTCCTCTAAGGTTCGGTTTTTTGGATTAGATAAAAACGAAAAGGAAGAGTTTCTATTTGGTACAGACGTACTAAAACCTTTTAGGGATATAAATGAAGATAAGTATCCTGAATCATTCCCAGCCGAGGTAGAAGCATCAGTTTACACAGAAGAAGAAGTTGATAAAAGCGGTCTCTACCGCACCATTTGGGGAGATCGGTACAGATCTTATTATGGTACTAAGGTAAAGGTGCCTACAGTACGATTAGACACGCTTTTTGGAGGTTTGGTTCCGGTAAGGAAAGGCGGCGGCCACCAATCCAAATCCCTTCGGCTTCGTCATAAAGATGGGAAGGAATACGTGATGCGTGCCTTGCGTAAAAGTGCAGAACTCTACTTACAGGCAATGGCTTTTAAGGAGCAGTATATTGTAGGAGATTTTGAAAACACCTATACCGAAGATATCCTAAGTGACTTTTATACCGGGGCCCACCCCTATGCGCCCTTTACTATTGGTCCACTTTCAGATGCCGTGGGACTTTTTCACACGAATCCTGTACTGTATTATGTGCCAAAACAACCTGCACTTGAAGAGTTCAACAAAACCTTTGGAGATGAACTATATATGATTGAGGAACATGCAGGTGATGGTCATGGCGACCTGGAGAGTTTTGGGTTTTCCAATGAATTAAAGAGTACAGAGAGTATGTTGGAAGATCTCAGAGAGGATGAGCAATATATAGTAGATACGGATCTATTTATTAGAGCCAGATTGTTTGATATGATCCTGGGAGACTGGGACAGGCATACGGATCAATGGCGTTGGGCCGAGTTTGAAGATAAGGAAAAAGGCAAGATTGTGTATAAACCCTTTCCCAGAGATAGGGATCAGGTCTTTTCCAATATGGGAGACGGGGCCTTAATGAGTATTGCCACCAAAATTATTCCCGGCCTGCGCGTTATGGAAGGTTTTCATGAGGAAATTAAAAGCGTTAAAGGATTTAACTCCTCACCACGAGTCTTTATTCTGGATCTGGCCATATTTCCGGAAACAACAGAGGAAGAATGGATCGCGCAGGCAGAATATATTAAAAGCCACCTTACAGCCTCAGATATTGACAAAGCCTTTTTGCAATTTCCGGAAGAGGTAAGAGACCAAACCATTGATGAGATCAAACGTATACTCTTGGCCAGAACCTCTGCTATTAGAGAAACAGCGGTGGAATATTATGCTGTCCTAAACAAGTTTGCCGTGGTCACAGGAACGGATAAGGACGATTGGTTTGAGGTTAATTATCCAAATGAAAATGAAATTGAGGTCAAAGGTTATAGGATCATAGATGGGGAAAAAGAGAAATTATTCTTTAGTAAGACCTTTTATGAAGGAAGCACTAAGGAAATTTGGATATATGGCTTAGATGATGACGATCGTTTTGAAGTGAACGGTGGATTTAAAAACAAAATTAAAGTAAGGTTAATTGGAGGTCAGAACAATGATATTTATGATATTGAAAAAGGCCATAATATCAGTATTTACGATTATCGTTCCAAAAAGAATACCTATAAGAAAACTGAAGGGACCAGGATCAACAAAACAGATGAGTATAATATAAATACGTATTTACCGCTGAAAATAAAAGGCAATACCAATCAGCTTATTCCAACAGTGGGATTTAATCCAGATGATGGTTTTAAAATAGGATTTAGTGATTTGTATGTTTTTAATGGATTTAGACAAAATCCATTTACCCAACAACATAAGATCAATGCTGCCTATTTTTTTGCAACCAGTGGATTCGAATTGGGATATACCGGAGAATTTGCCAACATCACGGATAAATGGAATTTTCAGATTCAGGGAAAGTTTACATCACCCAATTACAGCATTAACTTTTTTGGCTTTGGTAACGAGAGTATCAATTTAGATGACACTTTGGAACTAGACTATAACAGAGTTCGCCTGGAAAGCCTGTATGTAATTCCTTCTTTAGTTTGGAGAGGTCATTTAGGAGCCAAGTTTATGACTGGCATTTCCTATGAAAGTATTTCTGTGGAGGAAACGGATGACAGATTTATTAATACTTTCTATCAGGCAAATGGAGAAGACACCAGGAACAGTTTTTTAGGAGTTTCTGCCCAATATTCCTATGATAACGTGGATAATACAGCTTTTCCTACGCTGGGGATGTCTGCCAACTTCGCCCTGGGCTATAAACAGAGTGTCACTAATTCTGATCAAGGATACGGTTACTTTGTTCCAAGTTTGTCTATAGATCATAAAATAGTGCCGGGAGGATGGTTAGTTCTGGCTACAAAATGGAAGGCTCATTTTAATTTTGGTAACGAATTTGAATTTTATCAAGGGGCAAGTATTGGAGGGGTAGACGGTCTACGTGGATTTAGGAACCAAAGGTTTACCGGGAAAACATCATATTATCAGAATACAGATCTGCGACTTAGCTTAAAAAAATTAAGGACAGGCCTTTTACCAACTACTTTTGGCGTTTACGGAGGGTTCGATTACGGGAGAATATGGTTGCCGGGTGAGAACTCAGATCAATGGCATACTTCCTATGGAGGCGGTATTTTTCTAAATGCTTCAAATTTTATCACTGCCAGAGCGGCTCTTTTTCAAAGTGCTGATGGATCTAGAGTAACTTTTGGATTAGGATTTGGATTCTAAGTTATTCAGGGAGGGTAAAAGCATAGAGATTTCCACCGGTATTGTGATTTCTTTCATCTGATAAAAGAATGGTGGAATTGTTCTTAAAACAAACTGCTTCTAATTGGGTCCGAACCCCCAGATCTATAAACTGCACTGTTCCTTTTGAAAAATTGGGCAGATCAAATTTTGTAATCAACCAGAGAGTACCATAACCCAGAAGCACAATTTTCTTCTTGTCTGGAGAAATGGCAGCAGAGGTAATTTGGCAGGTAGAAAACTTATTACACGTTTTAAAAGTTCCCACAAGTTTGGCGTCATAGTTACCTGCCAGAGCGGGTACGGTATAAATTAGTGCTTCACCATTGAATGGGTTGCTGCGGTCCTTGGTAATAATATAAAGTACATCATCTAGATAGAAGAAGGCCTCTGTGTCATACTTCCTTTTTGAAGGGATGGGAGGAAATTCTTTTTGTTCAGGAAAGTTAAATTTGATTTTTTCTGCTTCTATCTTATCTCCGGGCTCTATGGTGGGATTTGGTATCTTATAGATCACCAGATCTTTTCTGTCATTGTCATTATTGCCAAAATCGCCTATATAGAGATTACCCTTGTCATCTTTTGTTAGATCTTCCCAATCATCATTCTTTGCATTTTTTACTTTGAATTCTCTTAGCCACTCTCCCTCGGAACTCACCTCATAAATCACATCATCATTACCGTTGTCTTCAATAAGCCAGATCTTGTCATCCTCAAGGGTGGTAATACCAGAATTTTCTTTAAACTCATTTGGCAGGTCACAAATAAAGGTGAGTTGCCCATGTTGTGCACAACTTGTACTCGCAATGGAAAGAAATAAATAAAGGAAAAGCTTCATGACTATTCAATTAGGGGCATATAGATTTCTGCCTTCCAGTTGATTTCATCAACCCCCAAATTTGGATTGTTGTAAAATATTTCGATCGGTAATCCTGTAACTTCAATATTATTCTTTTCGGCATAATCTAACAGGGCATACCAGGCCCGGTCAGAGGTTATATAGTTCCCATTATAAATGGCTTTTAATGCTTTCTGTTGTTTTCTTTGGCCGTATTTGAGGTCTGGATGAACTGGCAGACTATCATTCTTGATGATGGGATAGCAAAAATTAAATTCCAAACTGTCTTTGGTCATGTCCCAATGAGTAATTTCAATAAAAGGCTTACCATTTAATTCAACCCCGTTATTTATTAAATAGGGGTCGAGCAAAGGAAAATCTCTCATCATTCCTCCTGCTTTTCCAAATTGGTCAGTTTTGTTACTCACATAAGCATAATAGGTTGGATCTATCTCTTCTTCCCCAACCACTTTTATATTGATATATTTAAGATCTTCGGCCAGGAGTTTCGTGAATTCATTAAGGGTTTTTTTAGTCCGTTTTTCAAAATCGGTATCAAAGAATGGGATCTTAATTTTATTGCGAATGGAATTGGCGCTATCCTTTGTAAAGATCTTAATTTTTAAAATTGAATCATTCACTTCACTGATATCCCAGTCGTATATATGAGTGGAATCATTAAAATGCAACCTTTGTGATAAATGCTTCAGATCATCATCCCATTTTAGTTCCGAGTTTTCCAGGCTGGTATGCCAAAGCTTAATGGTTTGATTAATAGTGCCGGTATTTGCCTTGACCTGCATGGTGACCAAATAATCATAGGGATAAACAAATACATACCAAACTATCCCTCCAAGAATTAGAAACAAGAGAAAAATACTAACTTTCTTCATAAATTTAATGGGTTTGTGCCAAGCGCGATTTGTTTTCCATCTTAAGATTATTTATCACAAATGATCCTATATCTCTTCCTTGTTTAACTCCTATCACTACCGCAGCACGGTAATGGATTCCCCCATACATTCTGCTGATAGCTGCCTCATCAGCAGCTTCTCTAAATGAAGCGAAGGTTCTTACAGGCAGACCATAAGGCAATTCGGTGTCGTCCTTAAAGGCAAAATTTTCCCCAAAAACATCGGTAAGAACAGTAGAAGCAGCACCTGAAACTACGCTGTGACCGCTTGTATATTCCGGAAAGGGAGGGGTTTGAAGCACTGGCTTCCAATTCTCATCAATATGCTCATTGATCAATGTTTCGGGTCTAATTAGATTGCTTCGGTATTTTTCATCCCAGCAACTAATAAAGGCATCCGCGATAGCCATGGAAGTCTTGGTATAGGCGTAGACGGTCTTGTCAAAATCGCTATTAGATTGCTTACTTGCAATCTTAGTGATACCTATCCAATGAGCCCCCGGGGTTATCTTTTTGGTGGCAAACATTAAATGCCCTCTGGTCACAGAAACATAAGGATTGCAATCCCAAAATTTGGCAATTTGGACTTCTTCAGAACTATCACCTTCTGCAATCATTTTCTGGCTAATATCATATACCTCTTGAACTTCTTTATAAAAATCTGTGCCTTCTTCCATAGAAAAAGGAGGGGGCGGAACAGGCTTAAATTGATCTGCCGTTTCAATCACAAAAGGCCTTATTTTACTCCAATGGGGTTCAATACCCGCCATATAAGAAGGGGGAGTGGGTTGCCATCGTGAAACTTCATCGGTATTCACCGTAAATTTGGGCATGGTCCTGGTTTGCTTATAATTGTCTTTATCCATCCAGGCGCCAATATGATCTGCCACTTGAAGGCCGTATTCCTTTGATGCCTCAAATTCATCTTCATTTTGAGAAGCCCAAATTGTATATAAGCTATCCCTGAAAACCTCCATTTTGGCCTCACTAAAAATTAAACGTCTGCTAAGATCCATATGCGCAATTAGTGCGGCTAATGCATTATTAACCGGTTTGTCGGCATCTGGAAAAGGAATGGGGGTTAATTCATGTATCTGCCCAACCAAAGAGGTATACCGATCATCATTAAGACTTATGATCTCATATGCCGCAATATTGGGATAAGCGTAAATACGGCTCGCTACAGGGGGAGAAAAGATATCATGGATCATGATCTCGGTTACTTTGTCAATTGAACTATGT
Source organism: uncultured Flavobacteriaceae bacterium (assembly GCA_963796935.1). Taxonomy (GTDB): domain Bacteria; phylum Bacteroidota; class Bacteroidia; order Flavobacteriales; family Flavobacteriaceae; genus Muriicola. The sequence continues at coordinate 69,252 of CAWCNT010000025.1, read as the reverse complement.
AGTTGCTGGGGAGTAACTACTATAGGTGTTTCTTCTTTTTGACAGCTGAGGATCACCAAAACCAGTAATAAGTGGAAATATTTCATCATTTGTCTTTTTTGTTTCCTATTTGGTATAGTTGAACTTTGTCGTTATTATAAGTTGCCAATAAATAAGGTTGGTTGCGTATGGTAAGGATATTGAGATGTCTAATGGATCTTTGCGCAAGATCTAATCCCAATTGATCGCCCAAAATTACATTATTTTCCCCTTTTATCATAGCTCCGGCAAACGCTCCCAGTCTTCCATGAAAAGGTTTCACTCCAAAATAATTCCCCGCCGCCAACACTTCTTCTTTGCCATCACCATCAAAATCATACTTTGCAAATGCCATTATTGGTGCAACTTGTAATTGCCGGGAAAATGGAACAAATTGAAATTTGCCCTTGTCATTTTTGAGGTACCCTGATCGTAATTCATTGACATATAATTCTGTAGCTTCCTTTAGTTGATTTCTTTCCAGGATCTCTTCAATGGGTTTTCCGGCAAAGTCTTTATAGGTAGTGAACTTCTTTCGTAAACTCACCAATTGTTCTGCAAGTCCTTTTAATCCTTCAATAGGATAGTATTCTCCATTTTTTTCTGTGGCAACTATAGTTTCGGTACTTCCATTTTGATCGAAATCTGCATAGTACATTTTCATGGGGGCATTTTTAGATGCTTTAAACTTTGTATTTAATCCCCAGTTTCCCAGTAAATAATCCATATCCCCATCCTGATCAATATCAAAGGCTACAAGGCTTTCCCAAAGACCATTGAGGGTGTCCTCCAAAACGGTTTCTTTACTAAGTTTTCCTTTTACATTTTTAAAAAAAACAGGCGACATCCATTCTCCTACCACAATAAGATCTGGAGTGCCATCGCCGTTATAATCATCCCAAATGGCATCGGTTAACATACCCAAATTGTCAAGGTTCTCGTTTTCTATCCGCTTAAAAATTCCGTTATCATTTCTCAAAATATAAGATTCGGGATTTTTACCAAAGTCATTTGTTATCATTTGATTTCCAACAAACAGGTCTATATCCCCGTCCATGTCGTAATCTGAAGAGGCAACGACAGATGCATTTTGAAAAGAAGCCGGTAGATCCTGTTTAATAAAGGTAGTATCGGATCTCAGATAATAGGTATCCAGCAAAGGAGGCATCTGGTTAAAGAAGTCGGCCCCACCGGTACCTACAAACAGGTCATTTTGTCCATCTTTATTGAAATCTTCTATAATGGCCACTACATCTTCGGTAATAGAATCATTGGTAACTTCCGGAAACGATGATTCTTGAAATCCTTCGGATGTTTGAATATAGAAAGTAGAGGGTTTAAACTTAGAACTCCCAAAGAAAAGATCATCTTTACCATCACCATTGATATCTCCTACCGCCAGCGCCGGACCTCTATCTGATACTTCATAGGGGATCAACTTTTGACGATTGAAATCAACATAGGCATCTTCCTGATGGGTAAAATGAATTCCTAAATTATCCTCAACTTTTTTAAAGAGGATCGTTTTATTGTTCTTAAACCAGGGATACGCAAATGGCACATTATCCTGAGGGCGAACAACAAGGGTTTTATTTACAGCTACATTTTTAAGAAGCTGTGTTGTATTATCTGGCCATAAGATCCTTAAGGAATCTACTTTTGAATGCGATCCATAACCAAAATGAATAACAGGCTCTGAGGAGGCCTGGAAACCCCTTACCGTGTACATTTCCTTAGATTGAAGGATGCCTTGGTGATAGGATAGGATTTTAGTCCCAATTCCAAATGGATTCTTTCCGGGATAGTTGAGCTTAATTTTCAAATAATTAGCTCCGGTATTGGTCTGGTTTATATATAAGGTAGCCGGACTATTGATATTGTTGGTCACAAGGTCTAGATCTCCATCATTATCCAGGTCGCCCATGGCCGTTGCGCCAGATACCAGCGTATCTTTTTCTAATCCAATCTACTGACCGGTCTTTAAAATTTAAACTATCAGTTCCCTGAAATATATAGTTATGAATTGCTCCGGAAGGCATCATATTGAGAGCCTGTTGGTCTACTAATTTTGTATTATTTAGTTTCTTTTTTATTTGGTCATTAGATGCAAAATTGATGAAATCCAGATCATTTGGTCTTTTTGGTATTCCGTTTGAAATAAAAATATCTTGTTCTCCATCTGCATTATAATCGGCAATAAGGGCACTCCAACTCCAGTCGGTTGCCGCAATACCACTCATCAGGGCTGTTTCTTCAAAACTATAGCCGCGCCTGTTCACCTGCAGCATATTACGGGTAAATTGGTAGTTATATCCGAATTGGTTTATCTTCATTTTTTGAACCTGAAAATCGTCATCCCCCTCGGACGATTTTAATACCGTCTCGTCCTCAGGAAGCATATCCAGGGATAGAATGTCTGGCCATCCATCATGATTCACATCTGCAACATCATTTCCCATAGAGAATCTGGTGGTGTGCGCAAAATAGGTTTTTAGACTCTCAGTGAAAGTGCCATCCCCATTGTTCAGATAGTAGTAATCATCTTCATGAAAGTCGTTCCCCACATAAATATCCGGATATCCATCCTGGTTAAAGTCGCTAATGGCTACTCCAAGACCATACCCATTGATCCCTCCATAAATACCTGCTTCTTCACTGACATCCACAAAAGTATCCCCATCGTTCCGTAAAAGCTTGTCACCCGTCTGGAAATCTCTTTTATTCCGCAGATCGGCTTTGCCAAAAGATTCCTGTGTATGAACAGCGTGGTTAAGGAGATACAGATCCAGATCGCCGTCCAGATCAAAGTCGAGAAAGGCAGCATTTGAACTGTAGGTGTCAAAATCCAGGCCGTATTGTGCTGCACTTTCTGTAAAAGTCTGATCTCCATTATTAATAAAAAGTTCATTATAGCCGTTAAAACCATTGATGCCTACCACGGCGCAGACATAGATATCCAATAATCCATCCCCATTAACATCGCCCATTACCGATCCTGTATTCCAGGTGCTGTTACCAGCTACCCCGGCTTTCTCGGTAATATCCTCAAAAGATAGGTTGCCTTTATTGAGATAGAGTTTGTTCTTAACCTGATTTCCGGAGAAATAAATGTCTGGTAAGTCATCTCCGTTAATATCCCCTATGGCTACTCCTCCTCCGTTATAAAAGTAGAGATAGTCCAAAATATTAAGGTCATTAGATTCAGAAAGATCATTACTAAAGGATATACCAGTTTCTTTTGGAGCTGGGATTTGTAAACAGTTCACCTCCCGTTTTACCACACCCCAGTAAAAGCATCAATACACCAATAAATGAAATAGTTTTAGTCATTGAGCTTGTAGATCTTGGGTTGTGCATCATTTAAAGCTGCAATTACAAAAGTATGGCCGTTGCGATCTTTGAATTGTTTTATGTGTTTGATTTCTTCTCTGATAAAAAATCCACTTTTGGTATAGTCCTCCCATTGGTAATCCAGCTCCTTATTTCCCAAAAGTACATTGCCATAATTTGCATCTAATCTGGAATATTGTGGTTTAAATTCAAAATTGTTTCCTCCCATAATAAGGTCCATATACCCATCATTATTAACATCAGAACATGATATGCCACAGATACAGGAGAGTTGCACTCTTGGTGGAAGTATCTTAATGCTGAATTTTCCATCACCTTCATTGATAGCTATGATTGATTCTGAGATACCCGATTTTTTCATTATAGAATTAGCGAATACTTCAGGAGGCCATAATTCATCTAATTGTCTTTTTTGCATATTCAGAGGCCTTTAAATTCTGCTTTTTAAGAGAAACTATTTGATTCGTAAGTTCTTTCTTTTGATGCAGTGGGTAGTCTTTCCCATTTTCATTAAGCGTTACTATCTGCTCAATGGTACCATTGCCATCAAAATCATTGATCCACATCTTCATGGGATTTTTCAATGTTGGTTTATAGTGCAAATTGGCACCTTGGTTACCTAATACAAGGTCCTTATCACCATCATTGTCCAGATCTGCCGCTTCCACCACGTTCCATAGACCATCCAGGCTATCTAGTGAAGAGGACATTTTAGCCAATCTTCTTCCAGAATTCCTGTATATTTTAGGGGTTCCCCATTCTGAGACCGTAACCAGATCTTTTTTATCATCACCATCCATATCGGCCCAAATAGCGCTGGTTACCATTCCTGCATCTTTCAGGTCGTAAGCCAGCCGCTCGGTGGCATCCTTAAAGTTACCTGTACCATCATTCTCCAGGAATAAATGATTTGGATCTACCCCATAGGTTCCCACAACACTTCTGGAACCAATAAAGACATCCATATCTCCATCTCCGTCAAAGTCGTAGGGGGCAATGGTAGAAACATTTTTAAAAGTGGAAGGCAGAATTACTTTTGAACGAACAAAATCTACCTTTCCCATTGTTGAGGTATAACCGGTTTCTATAAGACATTTCCTCACCCACCTGATTCCCACCAGAACCAACCAACAGATCCAGGTCACCATCTCCATCTGCATCAAATAAAGCCGCGGCTGTATCTTCATAGCCCATATCTTCCTGCAGTACACGCTGTGGTAGTGGACGTATATTGCCATTGCCAAGATGTCTGTAAATTACAGCAGCCTGACCTTTTGCGCCACCCAGAAAGACATCTTCATTACCATCTCCATCTATATCACCAACAGCAAGTGCCGGCCCCTCTTGAGACAGCAATTTGTAGATAAGTCCTTCATAGTCAAAATCATTGTATTTATTTTCTTTATGGGTCAACAATGTATTGTTCTTAATCTCCTGTAATAGGGGGGTAATATTTTTGGGCTTTAGTGGTTTAAATTTTGAAGTTGCCTCTTTATGTTTTAAGACCAGGGTTTGATCTGCCGTTAGGTTTTTTGTTAACTGTGTTAGATCGTCTGGCCATATTACCCTTAGTGAATCAATGTTGGTTGCTTTTCCCAAGCCTATGGTCATCTCATAGTCCATTGAGGACTGGAATCCTCTGGAGGGGATCAATTCCTGAAAGACCACATTATTATCGTAGTAAAGATGTACGGATGTTCCAATGGCAAACTTATTACTGTCAGGACCTTCAAACTTTAGTTTTATATAGTGATTCTCCGTCATGGAATCTGTGTGATTTTCATACACAAACGCTTCCATATTTACATTATTAATTACCAGATCTAGATCGCCGTCATTGTCCAGATCTCCATAGGCGGCGCCATTAGACATACTGGGTAATTCAAAACCCCAATCCTTATTGGCATTTGAAAAAGTAAGGTCTTTGTTGTTTTTATAAGCGTAATTTGGTTGAGGTCTGATGGGCATTTTATTAATAATAGAATCTATAGATTCCTTTCGCCCTGTCAACGCCATTTTTTGAATGATCTCATTGGCAAAGAAATCAACAAAATCGAGATCTGTAAGATCATGGTTTATTCCATTTGTAATAAAAATATCCCTGAAACCGTCATTATCCATGTCGAATATGAGTCCGGCCCAACTCCAGTCGGTGGCATCTACTCCACTGTAATAGGCTATCTCCGAAAAGGAACCATTCCCATTATTGAGCTGCAAGGTATTTTGGATGTATTGCTGGTAGAAATCTTTATCCTGTTTTAAGCTAAATACGTCGTATCCATCAAATTCCATGACGGATTTAACACGTTCATCTGCTTCGGGCAGCATATCTGTGATAAAGATCTCAGCATGGCCATCATTATTTATATCTGCCATATCGATACCCATAGCCGACAGAGAAAGATGGGATGTCCATCCCTTAATATCTTCGGTAAATGTTCCATCCTGATTATTTATGTAGAGATAGTCTCGTTCATAAAAATCATTGGAAACGTAAATATCAGGATAGAGATCCTTATTAATATCCGTGATCATAATACCGAGACCAAAACCAATAAGACTTCCATATATGCCAGCCTCTTCGCTTACGTCTACAAATTTTCCATTATCATTTCGGAGAAGCATATCGCCAACCCCCTTAAAGATATCCGGTACACCTTCCCAATCCTGGGCCCTTACATCTCGCTGCCCGGCATACCCTAAACTACTTACAGGGATATTGCTGTTGTTTAAGATGTATGCATCCAGGTCACCATCTTTGTCGTAATCAAAAAAGGAAGCATGTGTAGAGAAACCTGTCTTTGCCAGATTGAATTCTGCTGCCTTTTCTGTAAAAGTTAGATCCCCATTATTGATATAAAGATCATTGTCATGGTTATTCCCTTCCATGTTCCCGGCATTGCTTACATAGATATCCAGCAATCCATCCTGATTTATATCTACAAAGACCACTCCGGTAGACCAGGGCTTACTGCCTTCAACTCCTGCCTTGGCAGTAATATCTTCAAAGGTTAAATTCCCTTTATTGAGATAGAGTTTATTGCTTACCATGTTGCCGGTAAGGTATATATCCGCAAGGCCATCATTGTTTATGTCCCCAATTGCTACACCACCTCCATTGTAGAAATTTCGGTACTTAAAAATGTTGAAATTCTTTTGGTTTTGAACGCTGTTAATAAAGTTTATGCCTGTTTGCGAAGAAGGTAAAAGAGAAAATAGGGTTGGGGCCTCATTTGATGCTTCAACCTTGTTATCTTTTTTTGAAGTGCAACTAAGGGTGATCCCTATGGTTACACAGAGTATGGCTAAAATGATTTTTTTACTTCCTGTCATGATCTTTACTAGCTATTTTCAATCAAAAATATTGGAGACATTTAAAATGTTCCTGGTAGGTATCGGTCTGTTATTTATGGTTTTTCTTTGTATCTGAAGAATTGCATTTCAAGCACTCAGTATTGCCCTAATTTCCTTTTCATCATACTATTATAAGAGGGGCACAAGATACTTAATCTGTGAGGAAGATGGAAATAAGCGCTGCTAATGTTTTTGTTAAACAATTGAAATTATTAGTATAAAAAATTGAATTATATGGCTTACCGGGAGTAGTTTGCAAATAATCCAATATATTTAGCAAAACTAACGAACTAACGAACTAACTAAGCTGTACCATGATAGGAATTTTATCCTTTGTTGGCTTTACCGCCATGGTAGCCATTATTTCATATTTTGCAACAAGGACTACTGATGAAACCTCTTCGGATGGCTATTTTCTGGGAGGAAGGAGTCTTACTGCCGGAGTTATTGCAGGATCACTGTTGTTAACAAATCTTTCTACTGAACAAATAGTAGGCCTTAATGGCAGTGCTTATAAGGATGGGTTGTCTGTAATGGCCTGGGAAACATTAGCAGCGATTGCCATTGTTGTTACGGCTGTTTTTCTTTTACCACGGTATCTTAAAGGGGGACTAACAACGGTCCCACAATTTTTAGCGAAACGGTTCGATGTTACTACAAAGACCATTACCTCTGCGCTTTTTCTAACCGGATATGTAGTTGTGTTACTTCCCGTAATACTGTATTCGGGATCTGTAGCAATTAGTGGGATGTTTAATGTGCCGGAGCTTTTGGATGTTTCCAAAGAAACCGCTTTGGTCTTATGTATCTGGGGAATAGGGATCATAGGTTCAATTTATGCTGTTTTTGGAGGTTTAAAGGCCGTAGCTGTTTCTGATAGTATTAATGCTATCGGACTTATAGTGGGAGGAATTCTTATCCCTGTCTTTGGATTAATGGCCATTGGAGATGGGAGTGTTATGGCGGGGCTGGACACATTGATGGCAACAAATCCCGAACGATTCGATTCTACCGGTGAAGCGGGGCAGGAAGTCCCATTCTCTACTATATTTACAGGAATGATGTTGGTACAGCTTTTTTATTGGGGTACCAACCAACAGATCATTCAACGGGCTTTGGCAGCCAAGAATTTGGCGGAAGGCCAGAAAGGTTTACTACTGGCTTCATTTTTAAAGATCTTAGGTCCGTTGATATTAGTATTACCGGGGATGATCGCCTATCATTATTTTGACGGTGGCTTGGCTTCCAGTGATCTTGCCTACCCTGAACTGGTGCGTGCTGTTTTGCCTAAACCACTAATTGGATTTTTTGCTGCAGTACTCTTTGGTGCCATTTTGAGTTCCTTTAATAGTGTGCTCAATAGCTCGGTGACCTTATTCGGGATTGATATTTACAAGCAGCATATCAATAAGGAAGCTCCGGAAAAGACGGTTGTAAGGTATGGGAAAATATTTGGAGTTTGTTTGGCCCTTGCTGCCATGTTTATTGCCCCAATGATCGCCAATGCGGGTAGTTTGTTTAACTATTTGCAGGAAATAAACGGAATCTATAGTATTCCGATATTAACAATCATTGTTATTGGATACACTACCAAAAGGGTGCCGGCTATTGCCGCAAAAATTGGGATCATCTCAGGATCGGTGCTCTATATTATTAGTCAGTTCTGGTTGCAACCTAAGTATGTGAATTCGGCCCTGGAGGAAGCAGAGGCTTCCGGAATAACGGATGCTTCAGAATTAGCACTGATACAAGCAGATGCCTATCCTCATTATTTACATGTGATGGCTATTTTATTTATTGCAAATATTGTTATAATGCTACTGATCGGTAAATTAAAGCCAAGGGAAACTCCTTATGTTCAGGAATACACCAAGCAGGTAGAAATTACGCCGTTTAAGTATGTGAAGCAGTTTGGAGCCATCATCGTGATTATTGTGGTGGGTATATATATCTATTTTGCGAAATAAAAGATACTAAAACCCGTATTGCACTTAGTGAAGGACGGGCTTTTTTTCTCTTTGTATGCACTAGATATACTGGTTAATTATATTTTCCAGCATTTCCTGTTTTCCGCTTTGAGGGGGAAATTCGTTTGTTTTAAGGGATAGGTTAAAGAGGTCTTCCAAATTCAACTTGCCATTCTCAAAGTCTTTTCCTTTGCCGGTATCAAAAGAGGCATACCGATCTTTACGGAATTGTGAATACTGAGATTTGGAAAGGATCCTATCTGCAGTTAAAAGAGCTCTGGCAAACGTATCAGCTCCACCAATATGAGCGTGAAAGAGATCATTAATGTCCGTTGAGTTTCTGCGAATTTTCGCATCGAAATTAATTCCGCCACCCTGTAATCCGCCTGCTTTTAGAAATACCAGCATTGCCTCCGTTACTTCGTAAAGATTGTTGGGGAACTGATCTGTGTCCCACCCATTCTGGTAGTCGCCCCTGTTGGCATCCAGACTTCCCAGCATATTATGGGAAGCGGCTACGGCCATTTCGTGCTGCATGGTATGGTTGGCCAGGGTAGCATGATTAAATTCTAAATTCAATTTAAAATCGTCCTGAAGATCGTATTGGTGTAAAAACCCAACTACTGTAGCCGCATCAAAGTCGTATTGATGTTTCATAGGCTCCATAGGCTTGGGTTCAATAAAAAAGTTGCCTTTAAATCCCTGTTTCCTTGCATAGTCTCTTGCCATTCCCAGGAATTGACCCATATGGTCTAATTCTCGTTTCATATCGGTATTCAAGAGCGACATATAGCCCTCCCTTCCTCCCCAGAAGACATAATTCTCACCCTGTAGTTCTATTGTAGCATCTAAGGCGAGCTTAACCTGTGCTCCGGCTCTGGCAACTACCTTGAAGTCCGGATTAGTGGCAGCGCCATTCATATAACGTGGATTCGAAAAACAGTTAGCCGTTCCCCAAAGTAGTTTTACACCAGAATCTTTTTGTTTTTCTTCAATATACGCTACTATTTTAGCAAGTCTGTCTTCCGATTCTGTTTGAGAACTTCCTTCCTGAATAAGATCAAAATCATGAAAACAGAAGTACTCAAATCCCATTTTAGTAATGAATTCAAAGGCAGCATCTGCTTTGGCCATGGCGGCCTTTAATGGATCTGATGGAAGGTCCCATGGAAATGCTTGTGTTCCTGCTCCAAAGGGATCTGAGCCTTGCCCACAGAAGGAGTGCCAGTAGGCAACGGCAAACTTAAAGTGTTCTCTCATGGTCTTACCGGCAACAAGCTGTTCCGGATCGTAATATTTAAAGGCAAGAGGATTGTCAGATCCTTTACCTTCAAAAGGTATGTCGCCTATACCTTTGAAATATTCTTTAGTTCCTAATACTGCCATAATATTGATTTATAATTCGTTATCTAACTTTTCTTTCCAACGTTGAAATGCTTTTTGATAAGGTTTTGGATCCTTCAGGGGAAAAAATGTATATTCATGGTCATTCTTCAATAGGGTCTCTCCAAAAGAATTAAAATCACCGTCTTGTAATGTACAGGCTCTGGCGGCTCCTACTGCCCCTGTGGTGTTGTATAATTCTATAGGATGGCCTATTAAGGTGCAAATGGTGTTTGCGAAGACCTCAGATCGAAATAAATTGTCATTGCCGGCCCGTATAACTTTTGGCTGAACACCCTCAGCTTTTAGGATCTGCATTCCATATACAAAAGCAAAGGCGATACCTTCCAGAGCAGCCCTGCACAAATGCGCTTTAGTGTGGAGATTAAGATCGAGATGTAAGATCTGACTTCCATTATTTTTATTGTTCAACATGCGCTCTGCCCCATTTCCAAAAGGTAGTAGTAAAACTCCATCCGATCCTACAGGCACCGATTCGGCAAGGGTATTCATTTCCTCATAAGACGCTACTTTAAGGTTTTCCCGTAACCAGCTGTATTGAATGCCTGCGCCGTTGATACAAAGTAGTTTCCCCAGTATAGGATTCTTTGTTGTATAGTTGACGTGAGCAAAATTATTGATACGGGAGATCTCTTTGCTTTTAAGTTGATCACTTATCGCATAGATAACTCCGGAAGTTCCTCCTGTCATAGCAATTTCACCCGGATGAAAGACGTTCAGGGATAAAGCATTATTTGGTTGATCCCCGGATCTGTATAAAATGGGCGTATTTTCTGCCAAACCTGTTTCTGTTGCTGCTTTGGAAGAAACTTTTCCCTGGGGGCCAAAAGTAGGAACAATCTCCGGGAGGAGGTTCTTGGTAAGACCATAGTAAGAAAGCAACCATTCTGCGATCTCTTGATTCTTATAGTCCCAAAAGATACCTTCCGTTAAGCCGGAAAGGGTAGTGGACACCTTGTTACTTAATTTGTAGGCGATATAATCCCCGGGAAGCATGGCCTTATAAATCTTTTTATACAATGCAGGTTCATTGTCTTTTACCCATTTTAATTTAGAAGCGGTAAAATTGCCCGGAGCATTTAAGAGATGGGTTGTGCATTTTTCGGTACCTAGATTTTTTAAGGCGTCCTTCCCTATATCAATCGTCCGGCTATCACACCAGATGATACCATTGCGCAAGACGGTACCAGCCTCGTCGATCAATACCAGCCCATGCATCTGATAGGAGATACCAATTCCCAGGATTTCTTTCTTATTTATTGCATGTGTTGCTAGCAAGCTTTTGGTAGCTGAACAAACATATTTCCACCATACTTCGGGATCTTGTTCAGCCCAATTGGTTTGAGGCGCAAGGATAGACATCTCAACGAGGGGTTCTTTTTGTACGCCAATGCACTTTCCTGTGGCTTTGTTAACCAAAGCAACTTTTATGGAAGAACTACCAATGTCATATCCAATGAAGTACATATATCCGGGGTATCTGTTTGAGTAAGATATCACTTTTACAGAGATACAACAAGGGACAAAATAAAAAAGACCGCCCAAAAGGGGGCGGTCTTTCTATATCTACTTTTAAATTTAATTCCTAGTATCCTGGGTTTTGAACCAGATTAGGATTCGCCAATAACTGACTTGCAGGGATAGGGAATACCTTCCATGTATCGTTATTTACGGAACCTGGTGCTTTAAATATCCAATCTCTTGTATACTGACCAAAGCGAATTAAATCATTTCTTCTCCAGGTTTCTGCGAACAATTCACGGCCTCTTTCATCAATAACATCTTGTTCAGTGGTACTGCCTATAATAGAACTTGCACCTCTAAGGACTCTTAATTCATTGATTAAAGCAGTTGCATCACCCCAGCCACCCATGCGTCCCATGGCTTCTGCTTTCATAAGATGGGCATCTGCATATCTAAAGAATATTTCATGCCTGTTAAATCCACCAAATCTGGGTGCATATTTCATAACCCTGATTCCTGTAGTTTCGTCATTGTTAATAATATTATCTGCACCAGTACCATCTTTAAAATCTCTTTTAAAGGTCAATGGAGCTCCGGCTCTATCTTGTAAAGGAGTACCATCTAACGCATACTGTTGTCCTGCTAGGAAACCATTACCAACATTTGAACTTAATTCAAAACCACCTTCATCAGATGTTCCGGCACGACCGGTAAAAGGCAAGCCAGATGGAGGAACACCACCTCGGCGTTCTTCCTGTCCATCTAATGGAGTTTCATCTAGTGCAACCCTATTAGAATTAGGATCTCCTTCAAACAGGTCATAGTATTCTGCTAGTGTAGCAAAGCCATTCCAACCTCCACCACCTTGGGAAGTAGAATTATAATGCAGGCCATTAAAGATACGGTTACCAACTTCAGATGTTACCCATAGAATGGTCTCATTGTCTGGAGTATCTCTGAATAAATCAAAGTATCCTGCCTGTAGGGCATATCCGTCTGCTGCAATTGCATCGACCAGTGAGACAACTTGTGCCATATCACCAGTGTCAGGACTACCACCAAGATAAACATGCTTATTAAGAAGTACCTTCGCCTTTAAGTATCTCGCGGCTGCTTTACCGGCCCTGCCGTTAGCAGCACCACCACCTGCGCCAATACTAGGTAGATTGGCAATAGCTGCATCAATATCTGCTAAAATAAAAGTCACAGCAGCATCACCCGTAAGTACCTCTGGAACTGAAGAAGAAGGTAAGGTTACATCCCTAAAGGGTATCTGCCCATACATATCTAGTATAGTCCACATTGCGAATGCTCTGATAAAACTTGCCTCTCCAACATTTTGGGCACTTGGATTACTTCGGGAATCTAATACTTGTGAAGCAACTAACTGTGTTCCATTCCATTCATTCCATGTATTAATAACCTGAGGGTGCTCAGGAGTCCATAGATGCTGATGTAAGGCAGTCCATTCCCCGTTGTCACCCCAATCCGTACCACGGGTTGGAACTATAGCGGCATCCGTAACTACCTCATTAAGTGCAAATCGGTTACTCTGATTCCCATAATGGTCTCTTACTCTGTTATACAATTCATCAACAGTTGATGATGGATTCGCCAAACCTTGGAAACCTTCCGTGATGATAGAATCGCTTTCCTCAATTTCCAGATCGGTACAGGAAGTTAATCCTACCACCGTCATAAGAGTTAATAAATAAATTTTGAATTGACTTCTTTTCATGATATTCAATTTTTTTTAATTAAAATGTTGCGCTTAAACCAAAGGTTATTGTCCTTGGGCTAGGGAATGCAGACCAGTCTATACCTCTAGTAGGTACACCAGAGCCTAAATCTCCCGTTGCCACAGTAACTTCTGGATCAAGACCAGAATAATCAGTAATTAAGAACAGGTTTTGTCCAGTAAGCGATAATCTAAGATTTTTAAATAAGCCTTCTCCTGTTAGAGGTACATTATACCCCAGGGTTGCGTTCTGGAACCTAACAAAATCACCTTTTTCCAAATACCTTGTTGAAACGTCTGCTGAAGCTCCCGGAGCATCACCACTAGTAAGTAAGTCGGTGGTAACGTTTCTGGCGTTAGTTATAGAACCGGAAGTAAATAATCCGTTCGCGGTATTGTTATATACTGAAAATCCGAATTGCCCTGAAAAATAAGCGGCAAGATCCCAATTCCCAGTTCTAAAGTTTAAGGATAGACCTGTAGTGATGTCTGGTAAAGCATCTTCACCAACGAAGATTTTATCCTGGAACACATCTCCTACACCATCGCCGTTTTGATCAACGAACGTTGGTTGTCCACTAGCATCAAGTCCGTCAAAAACGGCCATGTAATAAGAAAATAGTGAATACCCAGATTCAAATCGTTGTGCAAACGCTCCCGAAAGTCCCTGACCATTAACAGCACCTGTATTTATAGCTCCAGCAAAATCCTGTACTTCGTTGTCATTGTATGCAATATTAAAGGAAGCAGAAAATGTGGTTTCCGCAGATTGAATAAAGTCATAAGCCAATGCAAACTCAATTCCCTGGTTTAGTATTGTAGCATCCACATTTCCAAATTGGAATGGATCAATTGCCGGAGAAGCTGGCGGAGTTCTTAAAAGTACATCCGTAGTTTCACTTCTGTAAACATCAATACTTCCAGATAATCTATCCTGATTAAAGCCGAAATCTAAACCAACATTAAAGTTTAAGGTTTCCTCCCATTTCAAATCTGGTACATCAGTTGCAACAATAGTTAAACCGCTTGCGTTTACGCTGAGATCCTGGTTAACTCCAATACCACCGAAACGTTGTCTTGCAACAAAGTTACCATATCCAAGTCCATTCTGGTTACCAGTAATACCGGCACTCAATCTCAATTTTAGGGTTGAAATATTATCTCCAACAAAATCCTCTTCAGATAATTGCCATGCAAAAGCTCCAGAAGGGAAATACCCGTACTGATTCTCTGGTCCAAAACGTGAAGAACCATCTGCTCTCATTGTAGCTGTAAAAAGATATTTACTCATATAGGAGTAATTAACACGTCCAAAGAAAGATTGTAATTCGTCCGTATTGTCAAAAGCATCTGCGGACATAGCTCTTACTTTCCTATTGAAATCGAAACCAATTACCTCTCCGGCAACAACCGTTGGGAATAGTCTGTTGATGACTAATCCAGAAGTATTAGTCCCAAAAGAATACTGTTGAAATGAACCGTCTATAGAATTTCCGGCATCATTAACTGTAGATCTAAGATCTTCGCCCATCTGATTTAAATCAGTAGTACCAAAACCCCTTGCAAATGAATTTCTTCCTCTAGATTGAAAATCTTGAAAGGAATACCCAACAAGTACATCTAAAGAAGAATTACCGAAGACTTTCTTATAGTTTAAGGTAGCTTCCAACAGGTTGTTTTCTCTTTCAAGAGTGTTGTAAGATCCACCTCCATTGCCCTCAAAACCTAGGGCACTTGTTTGTCCAGATATCACTGAAGTGTTTTCTGAATTAGAAGTATCATACCCCATATTTACTTTTGCACTTAGCTCAGTAGTGAAAGCATACTCCAAAGAACCATTTAAAAGAAAACGGTCCGTATGAGTTTGGTTTTGGTTGTATGCCAATTGGTTTGCAGGTTTAATTTGTGCACCACCATCATTAAAACTAGGATTATTTGGCCAGGTTGGGTTGGCTGAGTAGGAAGCTCCTAAGATATCTCCACGGAAACCAGCTGTTCCACTTAAAGGTGCTACATTATCATTTACCCGTGACAAAGTAGTAGATATTGCCAAAGTTAATTTGTCATCAAGAAAACGGTGTCTAAGGTTAACCCTTCCCGTTATTCTTTCCAGGTCTGTTTTTTCAACAACTCCAAATTGCTTGCTGTATCCAAAAGTTGCCCGAACATTTCCTTTACCATAATTGTAAGCATACGCTACGTTTTGGTTGGTAGATGCGGTTGATCGCAAAATAAAATCTTGCCAGTTTGTATCATAACCATAATCTACTGCTGCGGCATCACCACCAAATTGGGTGACTGCACCTAAAAACTCATCACGGCTTAGTAAATCATATTCGTTAGCAGGAGTTGAATAACTTAAATTAGAGTCAAAACTAAGTTGGCCTCCTCCGGTACCTTTTACACCTGTTTTAGTAGTTATTATGACAACACCGTTAGATCCTCTAGAACCGTAAATTGCGGTAGCAGAAGCATCTTTTAAAATACTTATACTCGCAATATCTGAAGGGTTCAGGAAGTTTAGAGGGTTTCTTACCGGTGTGGCACCATTACCAGAATCACCAGATGGAGATGTATTATCCCCAGATAAAGGAACACCATCTATTACAAATAATGGGTTGTTATTAGCTCTAACTGAGTTGGAACCTCTAATATTTATTGAGATGCCTGCTCCTGGTTCCCCACTAGATTGTGAAATGTTAACACCAGCAGTTTTACCCTGGATCAATTGTTCTGGTGATGAAATTACACCGCCATTAAAATCATCCGCACTAACTGCGGTTACGGAGCCTGTCGCATCCTTTACCGTTGTTGTACCATAACCAATGATGACCACTTCATCCAATGCCTGAGCATCTTCTTCCAGTACTATGTTAATGGTAGAACGGCCATTCACAGCAACTTCCTGTGTTTTAAAACCGATGTAACTAACGACAAGTACGGCATTGCTGCCCACGTTACTTATACTATAATTACCATCAAAGTCTGTTTGCGTACCATTGGTAGTACCTTGTACTACGACACTAGCCCCCGGCAATGGACCGGTAGCATCAGAAACAGTACCTGATACATCTTGCGCCTTAACCAATCCGAAGCTTAAGATCGCTCCAACCAGCATAAGACTTTTTAGTAGTGTAATCTTCATAAATGTTAATTTTAAGTTTAGTTAATTTAATTCAAGCGTTAAACATATATAAAATAAATGTTAATTTCCTAAAACATTGGCCTTGCTTACTTACGAAAACGGTTTCGTGTTAATAACTTATTGAAACATAGTAATGTAATGAGTTAAAGGGCCAAAGATCTGTATATTCTATAAAAATGGGGTAATTTTATTACTGAATTCACAACAAATATAATGATTTTTCGTTGCGACACCCTAAAATAATTGATTTTGAATAGAAAATTAGCAAAACAAGAGTGTTAAAAAATAGAATTTTTTAACACCGCTTTATGTATCTTTAATTACCTGACTAACTAAGCAAACAATTTCACTTGAAACGAAAGATCACTCTAAAAGATATTGCACGGGAATTAGATGTATCTATCTCAACGGTTTCCAAAGCATTGAAGAATAGCGAAGAGATAGGACGAGATACCAAGGATAAGATACAGGCCTTCGCCAAGCTATACAATTACAAGCCCAATAATATAGCCATAAGTCTTAAGAATAAAAGGACCAGGAATATTGGGGTGATCATCCCGGACATAGTTCATCATTTTTTTACAACTGTATTTCGAGGGATCGAACAATATGCGAATGCCAGAGGATATAACGTGATCGTTTGTGTTTCGGATGAATCTTTTAATAAGGAGGTGATCAATATGGAGATGCTTGCAAACGGGAGCATTGATGGCTTTATCATGGCGCTGGCCGGAGAGACTCAATTAAAAAATGATTACAATCATTTAAAAGAAGTTACTGAACAGGGTATTCCACTTGTCTTATTTGATCGGGTGACAGATGAAATTCAGTGTGACAAGGTCATTATTAATGATGAAGAGGCTGCGTATCAAGTTGTCAAGAAACTGATCAAAGCAGGAAGAAAGAGAATTGCACTGATTACTACAGAAGGATATTTGAATGTGAGTGCAAAGAGAGCTGATGGATATTACAGAGCCCTGAAGGAGCACAATCTACTAATCGATGAAAAACTGGTATTACAACTCCCGTATCAACAGCATGATGAAACGAAGAGTAAAAAATTCTTTAAAGACAATAAGGTAGATGCTGTATTATGTGTTAATGAAATATTTGCGGTGAAATGTATGGGAATTGCCAAGAATATTGGTTACCGCATCCCTGAAGATATTGCATTTGTGGGGTTTACAGATGGCATTTTATCCCATTACGCAACACCGCCCTTAACATCGGTAGATCAACATGGAGAGATTATGGGGGAGACGGCAGCACAGATGTTAATCGATAAGATTGAACTCGATCATGAAAATGAAGAAGATGAGGTGTTCGAGACTAAGATCATTGCCGCTACCTTAATAGAACGAGCCTCTACTCCTAAATTTTAATTAGAATCCTTCCATTTAGTATTCCTCTTCAACAGGTAAAAAGTTTTATTAGATATGTAATTGAAAAACCACGACCTCAATCTTAGGACAACTTTGTATATTGGCATCTGTTTTTGATATTATAAAGTATAGACCAACCAACAAATGCATAAAAAAGGATTTATATTTGATTTGGACGGTGTCATTGTGGACACTGCCAAATACCATTACCTGGCCTGGAAACACCTGGCTGATGAATTGGAAATTCCATTTACCAAAGAACAAAACGAGCAGTTTAAGGGCGTAAGCAGAAAGCGGTGCCTGGAAATTCTTCTGGATTGGGGAAACCTCAAAGTATCCCAAACGCAGTTTGATGCGTGGCTTGCAGAGAAAAATGAAGACTATCTGCAGTATATTGAAACAATGTCCGCTTCTGAGATATTGCCAGATGTTCCTAAAGTATTAAATTACCTCCAGGAACATAACGTACCCATGGCACTTGGTTCAGCAAGTAAAAATGCCCGACCTATTTTAAAAAAAGTGGGACTAATTCCTTATTTTACATCCATTGTTGATGGCACGCAGGTAACAAAGGCAAAACCAGATCCTGAGGTATTTTTGATTGCTGCCAGGGACTTAAAAGTTATGCCTGAAAACTGCATTGTATTTGAAGATGCCCTTGCAGGTATTGAAGCTGCCAATAGTGCCGGGATGACAAGTATAGGCATTGGAAAAAAAGAGATCCTTACCCATGCTCATTTTGTCTTCAAGGATTTTACGGAAATTGAACTCGATTTTATTAAAGAATTAGCAGAACTATAGAATATGAATAAAGAATATATAAAAGCAGACAATTGGTCTATCATTGAAGAAGAATTTGAAAAAGAAAATGTAAAATCTTCAGAAAGTCTTTTTAGTCTCGGCAACGGGGCTATGGGCCAGAGAGCAAACTTTGAAGAACTGTATACGGGTCCTACTTTCCAGGGAAGCTATATAGGAGGAGTTTACTATCCAGATAAAACCAGAGTAGGTTGGTGGAAAAATGGCTATCCGGAATACTTTGCCAAGGTTATTAATGCCCCCAACTGGATTGGAATAAACGTTTTAATAGATGGAGAAGCTTTGGACCTTAACACCTGTAGCAAGGTTGATGGTTTTCGGCGGGAATTGAATATGAAAGAAGGATGGTACCGGCGAAGTTTTACGGCTACCCTACCTAATAAAAAGACCATTGAGGTATCTGTAACCAGATTTTTAAGTCTGGAATTGGATGAGCTAGGGGCAATAGAATACAATGTGACCCCAGTAAAGGAAGATATGACCATTATCTTTTCACCATATCTGGATAGTGGCATTACCAATGAGGATACAAATTGGGATGACAAGTTCTGGAATACTACCCAGGTTTCTTCTGATGGCAATCGGGCGTTTATTGAGGCCCATACCATGAAGACCAATTTTGAGACATGCACCTTTATGGAATGCCATCTCCATTATAAAGGTAAGATGAACAGCACACCAAAAAATACGGATAAAAAAGAATTGTGGGTAGGGCATCATTATGAGCAGAAAGTTGCAAAGGGAACTACAGCCTCCTTCCACAAGTTTGGGGGGTATACCGTAGCCAGAAATCACAAAGGGGGTAATTTAGTTGCCGCTTCAAAAAAGGTGATGGATAAAGCAAGTGCATTAGGATTTGATGCTTTGCTGGATATGCAAAAAAAGGCATGGGCCAACATCTGGGAAATGAGCGATATCACCATTGAAGGAGATACCAAGGCTCAGCAAGGAATACGGTTTAATATCTTTCAGCTCAATCAAACCTATCTTGGAAAAGATTCGCGCCTCAACATTGGCCCTAAAGGATTTACCGGTGAAAAATATGGCGGGAGTACGTATTGGGATACAGAGGCCTATTGTATCCCTTTTTATATGGCCACCAAAGATCATCATGTGGCAAGGAATCTCTTGAAATACAGATATAACCATTTGGAAAAAGCCATTGAAAATGCCAAGAAATTAGGATTTACCAATGGAGCGGCTCTCTACCCCATGGTTACAATGAACGGGGAAGAGTGTCATAATGAATGGGAGATCACCTTTGAGGAGATCCATAGGAATGGGGCCATAGCATTTGCTATTTACAACTACTATCGCTTTACGGGAGATTATACCTATATCCCCGAAATGGGACTGGAAGTGTTGATAGGCATTGCTCGCTTCTGGCATCAGAGAGCTACTTTCTCAAAACAAAAAAATAAATATGTGATCCTTGGGGTTACAGGTCCCAATGAGTACGAGAATAATGTAAATAATAACTGGTATACCAATTATATTGCGCGGTGGTGTATTCAATATACATTAGAACAACTACAAAAAGTAAAAACCGGGTACAAGGAAGATTATGACAGGATTACCGGGTACACCAAATTAAAACCTGCTGAAACAGAGGAATGGAAAAAGGTAGCAGCAGCTATGTACTTCCCTTTCTCAGAAGAGCTTGGGATTTATCTACAGCAAGATGGATTTTTAGATAAAGAACTAGTGACAGTTGCAGATTTAGCTAAATCTCACAGACCTATCAATCAGAAATGGAGTTGGGATAGAATACTGCGATCTCCTTATATAAAACAAGCAGATGTGCTGCAGGGTTTTTATCTTTTTGAAGATCATTTTTCGTTGGAAGATCTTGAAAAGCATTTCGATTTTTATGAACCATTTACAGTCCATGAGTCCTCACTATCACCCTGTGTTCATAGTATACAGGCTGCGAAGTTAGACAGGATGGACCAGGCTTATCAGTTTTATCTAAGGACTTCACGCCTGGATCTGGATGACTATAACAAAGAAGTAGAAGAAGGCTTACATATAACATCCATGGCAGGAACATGGATGAGCATTGTGGAGGGTTTTGGTGGCATGCGGATCCGGAATGACAAATTGTCTTTCACACCCCGTATCCCAAAAGAATGGAAGTCCTATTCATTTAAGGTCAATTTTAGAAATAGAATCCTAAAGATGGTGGTTGATAAAAAAGGTTGCCACTTTGAATTGGAAGGTGACCATGAAATGTCGATCAGATTAAATGGAGAACGACTTGTTATACAACCAACTTCCAAAAAATAATGTGAAGTAACATGAGTAATAACATGCAAAGGGCTTTTGTAAGGACAGCTAGATGCCCAAAACTCATGTATGTTCTGATTACACTGATCTTTTATATGACCACAGCTTTAGCTCAAGCTCAGATTGAACGCTTAGAACCTCCTCACTGGTGGGTAGGTTTTAAAGACACGCGGCTACAGCTTATGTTAAAGGGTCCTAATATCAGCAACTTTGAGGTTAGCATTCAAGATGAAAAGGTTCGTCTTCAAAAAGTTCATAAGGCAGATAGTCCTAATTATCTCTTTTTAGATCTTGAGATCCCTGCAGATACACCTCCCGGAAACATAGAAATTCAAATAGCGAAGGTCAATGGAGCTTCTTTCTCAGTTTCTTATGCTTTGAAAAAAAGACCTAAGGGATCGGAAGAATATATCGGATTTTCGAGTAAAGATGTGATCTATTTAATTACTCCGGATCGGTTTTCAAATGGAGATGCCAGTAATGATGTTGACCTGGCATTACAAGAAAAGACAATCAATAGAAAAGATGATTACGCAAGACATGGAGGAGATATCCGGGGTATGATCAATCATCTGGACTATATTGAAGAAATGGGATTTACGTCCTTATGGCCCAGTCCACTTTTAATAAATGATATGCCCAGGGAATCCTATCATGGATATGCGATCACGGATTTTTACAAGGTGGATCCAAGGTTTGGCACCTTAGAGGAATACATCGAATTATCTGAAAAGGCACAAAAAAGGGGTATTAAGTTGATCATGGATCAGGTTAATAACCACTGTGGCCTAGGGCATTGGTGGATGCAAGACCTTCCTTTTGCGAATTGGATCAATTATCAGCAACCCTTTGAAGAGGGAAAGGAAATAACGGTGACAAATCACAGGCGTACCGTAAACCAGGATATCTATGCTTCCGATTCAGACAGAGAACTTATGGACAATGGCTGGTTTGTTCCTTCAATGCCAGACCTGAACCAGGAGAACCCCTTTTTGGCTCAATACATAATTCAGAACAGCCTATGGTGGATAGAAACACTCTCTTTGGGTGGAATTCGTCAGGACACCTACCCTTATCCGGACAAGAATTTTATGGCTCAGTGGGCAAAAAGGATCATGACAGAGTATCCAAAGTTTTCTATCGTAGGAGAAGAATGGAGCCTTAATCCTTTGGTGGTAGGGTATTGGCAAGAAGGGGCCAACAACAGGGATGGATACAAATCTTCTCTTCGCTGTACCATGGATTTCCCCATGCAACAAACCTTGATAGATGCTTTAAAAGAGGAAGAAGATTGGAATAAAGGGTTGATTAAATTATATGAAGGCTTGGCAAACGATTTTTATTATGCCTCTCCTAAAGACATGATGCTATTTGGTGACAATCACGATATGGACCGTGTCTATACCCAACTGAATAAAGATGAAACCTTAACAAGAATGGCACTAGCCTTTATCCTACTGGCCCCGCGTATTCCACAGGTGTATTACGGAACGGAGATCCTAATGGATAATAGTAACAACCCGGGAGACCATGGACTCATCAGGACAGATTTCCCCGGAGGCTGGGCAGGGGATAAGATCAACGCCTTCACAGGAGAAGGATTGGGTGTTAAGGCAAAGAAAATGCAAGGATATCTTAAAAAATTGTTGCTTTTTCGAAAGAGTGAACCGGCAATTCATGAGGGAGCCACTAAACACTTTGCGCCCGAGAATGGGGTCTATGTATTAGTTAGACATAAAGGAAATAAGAAAGTCTTGTTGATCTTAAACAAAAATGAGCAGCCCGTTTCCCTCGCCATGGACCGTTTCCACGAAATGGATATTCTTGGTTCTGGTTTTCGTAATATAATTTCAGGGGAAGAGGTAGTCATAGGCAATGAACTCAGCCTAAAGAATAAGGGAGTGTTACTACTCTCAAATTAAAAGGATATGATAAGACGGTATCTGATTGCAATAATTTTTTTGTCGGCAATCTTTGCCTGCAAGAATGACAGGAAATTTTCAAAGGATGCCAAGGAAGAAACAGTTATGAAAAAGGAAAGAAAAAAAGTAATATATCAGGTTTTTACCAGACTTTTTGGCAATACAAATACTACCAATAAACCATGGGGAACCCTTCAGGAAAACGGGGTTGGGAAATTCAATGATTTTACTCCTAAGGCGCTAAAGGAAATAAAAGATTTAGGTGTAACCCATATTTGGTATACCGGCGTACCTCACCATGCCCTGGTAACTGACTATACAGCCTATGGAATTACGAACGACGATCCTGATGTCATTAAGGGAAGGGCCGGTTCACCATATGCAGTAAAGGACTACTACAATGTAAATCCGGATCTTGCAATAGACCCGGCAAGACGGCTCGAAGAATTTAAAGAGCTAATCAAAAGGACCCATAAGGCAGGCTTGCAATTGATCATAGATATTGTACCAAATCATGTGGCCAGACATTATGAAGGATCTTCAACACCTCCTGGGAAAGAGCCTTTTGGCGCTTCAGATGAGACCACATTAGAGTATAAAAAGGACAATAATTTTTATTATATATCAGGAACAGCATTTCAAGTTCCAGAGTGGACCAACGGGTATCAGCCATTAGGTGGCGATCCGCATCCATTGGTAGATCATTACTTTGCTGAAGATCCTGCAAAATGGACCGGGAACGGGTCAAGAAAATCTCAACCAGATATGAATGACTGGTATGAGACTGTAAAGATAAATTATGGTGTTAGACCCGATGGGAATTTTGATTTTGAGAAATTACCCGATGAATATGGTTCCATGACACATAAGGAGCATCTCGATTTTTGGTCGAATAAAGTTGTACCAGATTCCTGGATCAAATTTAAAGATATCGCTTTATATTGGTTAGACATGGGAGTGGATGGTTTCCGGTTTGATATGGCCGAGATGGTTCCTGTGGAATTCTGGAGCTACTTAAATTCTCATATTAAAGATAATAATGCCAAGGCTCTGATTTTGGCTGAGGTTTATAATCCTTCCTTGTACCGGGACTATATTTTTAAGGGAAAAATGGACTACCTATATGATAAGGTAGAACTATACGATAGTTTAAAACACATAATGCAAGGTCATGGGTGGACAGACCATATTCCAATAGTGCAAAAAGGCATGATGGATATTGAACACCATATGCTGCATTTTCTGGAAAATCATGATGAACAACGAATTGCCAGTCCGGAATTTGTTGGTAATGCTCAAAAAGGTAAACCCGCCATGGTGGTATCTGCTACCTTAAGCACTTCTCCAACCATGATATATTTTGGACAGGAAGTGGGAGAACCCGGAGCTGAATATGCCGGTTTTGGATCCCCTTCCAGAACATCGATATTTGATTATATAGGAGTGCCTCATCATCAACGTTGGGTCAATGATAAGAAATATGACGGGGGGCAATTAACTGATGGGGAAACAGAACTACGCGATTTTTACAAACGCCTTTTAAATATTACCATAAACAATGACGCCCTGATGGGTGCCTATGAAGATATTCATTACTACAATAGAGATCATACAGAGGGATATGACTATAGGGTGTTATCATTTGTTAGATGGCAAGATAAAGAGCGACTCCTGGTGCTATCAAATTTCGACGCAGAAAAGTCGTATCAGTTACAGATGAAAATACCACCATCAGTGATTAATGCCTGGGGCTTACAAGAAGGTGTATCATATGAAATGACAGATCTACTTTATAATGAAGCTAAAGTTACCCTTAGGATAGAAGGAGGGCAGGGTCTTTTCGACGTGGCGCTGGGACCACTTCAATCCTTTATTTTTAAATTAAAGAAATAAGGGTAAGTATCTGTTTTCTGAATAAGACACTTACCCTTTTATACTTATGCATTCTCACCTTTAGGTTGTGTAGCCTTGAACATTAAGCCTATCACCGCACCAACAATTCCGTAATAGACAATGTCTAATACAGCTTCCACAAGATGTCCTTGCAGGTCCATCATTTCGCTGGTACCATACCAAAGTAATCCCATTCCTAATCCCACAAAAATGCCTATCCAAACCCCGAATTGAAATCCACCGCCCATGCTGTGATACCCTCGGGCCCATTTGCCATAAATAACACAAAGGGTAAACGCGGCGATCAAATTAGCTAGAATGATGAACGGAAAAAGTGGAGGATCCTTCATGACACTATTGATGGTATGTCCCTCAAAAAAGTCAACGGTTGCTACTCCCCAAATCAGGTAGCCCAGCAAGAACATAGTGACAGCAGCCACTAATGTAGACAAGAGATGTTGTTTACTAAACATAGTTTTAATATTTAATGGGTTGATGTACTGACAAAGTTATTAAATAAAATATATCATATATAAAAAATATTATCATAAAAAGTAAGAAATCAACAATAAAACTATTAAATAATTAGTAAAAACCTATATGATAAAAGTGTGAGCTACTTTTCATTTCAAGTTGTATTTTTGGGCTATAGAAAAACATTATGAGCCATGAAGAATTATGGAATTGTCTTATTGATTGTACTAATTACAAGTTGTACAGGAATGAATCATGATATGCTGGTCATAGGTCATAGGGGTGCCATGGGACATGAGACCGAAAATACTCTTGCTTCCATACAAAAGGCAATGGATCTGGGAGTGGATATGATCGAGATCGATGTTTTTAAAATAAAGAGTGGAGAGATCGTTGTCTTTCACGATGAACGTCTGGAACGGCTAAGTAATGCAGGAGGGCTTATTGAAGAATACAATATCTTCGATTTGCGAAAAGTGATCCTTGAAGGGAATCACAAGATCCCTATGCTCCAGGATGTGATTAAATTGATCGATCATAAAGTACCTCTGAATATTGAACTCAAAGGTGCTAATACCTCAGACAGGGTTAACTTTATGATAGAATATTATATCAAAGAAAAGGGGTGGAAATTAGAAGATTTTGTGATCTCCAGCTTTAATTGGGAGGAGTTGGAAAGTATGCGATCTTATAATCCGGAGATTGCAATTGCCGTTCTTACAGAAGAAGACCCTATTAAGGCGATCCCAACTGCCAAAAAATTAGGGGCTGTAGCGATCAACCCATATTACAAGACCTTAAATGCTGAAACAGTAAAAGCATTACATGATGAAGGTTTTAAGGTGTATACCTGGACAGTAAATGAGCCAGAGGACATTGAAGCGATGAGATCCTTCAAAGTAGACGGAATCTTTACCAATTTCCCCGAGAGGGCCAACTAATGTATGATGTTATTGTTATTGGAGGAGGAGCTGCTGGTTTCTATGGGGCAATTAATTTGGCCGAATTTAGGCCAGATCTGAAGATAGCTATTCTAGAGCAGGGAAAGCACGTACTTGGGAAGGTTAAGGTGTCTGGTGGTGGTCGTTGCAATGTAACCCATGCCCAGTTCAACCCCAGAATTTTAGCACAACATTATCCCAGAGGGGAGAAAGAATTACTTGGTCCGTTTAACACCCACCATACAGAACATACTGTAGAATTTTTTCAAAAACGTGGTATTGAATTAAAGATCGAAGATGATGGAAGGATGTTCCCTGTTTCCAACTCTTCCCAAACTATTATCGATTGCTTTATGGACGCCATAGCGAGCTCCAAGATAGATCTAATCAGGAATACTGTAGTTACTGATATCACCATACCTTCTTCGGATACGGAGAACGGGAAAGACTATGAAGTTAAAACCAAGACAACTTCTTTTTTTGCAAAACAATTGCTCATAACTACCGGGAGTAGTCCAAAAATGTGGAATGTTCTAAAAAGATTAGGACACACAATTATAGAACCCGTACCTTCTTTATTTACCTTTAATATTCGCGATCCGCGTATTGAAGGGATCCCCGGCCTTAGCACTCACGCCAGAGTAAAATTGGTATCCAGAGATATACCTGGAAAAAAAATAACGGTATCCTTGAAAAGTGCTGCTGAGCGCAGTGAAGAATTGGTTTCTGAAGGTCCGTTGTTGATCACTCACTGGGGAATGAGCGGGCCAGCGATTCTTAAACTTTCTGCCTGGGGTGCCAGAATCTTGCACGACTATCAATACCGTTTTAGGATACTGGTAAATTGGGTGCCAGAGTATCATCAGCAAGGCTTATTTTCCTTTTTGATGGAAGTAAAAGAAATGGAAGCCAAGAAAACAGTTTTTAGAACACATCCATTAGATATTCCTAAGCGACTTTGGGGGAAATTAGTGCAGGCAGCTGGGATCTTAACCGATCAGAAATGGGCAGATATCTCCAAGAAACAATTACAGGAACTTGCCCGGGAACTTACAGCTGGCGAGTTTTCAGTAGAGGGGAAAAGCACTTTTAAAGAAGAATTTGTAACCGCTGGGGGAATAGACCTGAAAGAGATCAATTTCAAAACCTTTGAAAGCAAGCTGCACCCAGGACTTTATTTTGCAGGGGAGATTCTAAATATAGATGCTATTACAGGCGGGTTTAATTTCCAAAATGCCTGGACAGGTTCTTACCTGGCAGCGCAAGCCATAGCAAAATAACTAGAGACATCCTATCCTAATTAAGGAGCAAGAGCGAAAGTCCGGCCGCTGCCAGGCATCCTAATATAGGTCCCAAAATCGGCACCCAGGAATACGCCCAATCACTGCTTCCTTTTTCTTTAATAGGCATAAGTGCGTGAATTAGTCTGGGACCCAGGTCACGGGCAGGATTAATGGCGTAGCCAGTAGTACCCCCTAATGACAGCCCTATAACCCAGACCAGAAGCGCTACGGGTAGTGCACCCAAGGATCCAAGGCCTATGATCTCTTCTGTAGAGGACATGGAAGCATCTGTAAAAAATAGAATGGTAAAGACCAGAACAAAGGTGCCAAAAACTTCACTAAAAAGATTGGAACCATAATTACGTATGGCAGGAATAGTAGCAAACACTCCCAATTTTAAGCTTTTATCCTTGGTAATATCAAAGTGATCCTTATACGTGATCCATACAAAAAAGGCTCCGATCATAGCGCCAAGAAGTTGTGCCAGGAGGTATGAGGGTACTTCAGACCATTCAAAACTACCCGCCACTGCCAATCCAATGGTAACTGCGGGATTTATATGTGCTCCGCTATACGGACCTGCCACGACTACACCTACAAAAACACCAAAGGCCCAGGCAGTGGTTATCACTATCCACCCGCCTCCTTGTCCTTTGGTTTTCTCTAAAATAACATTGGCAACAACACCGCATCCAAGGGTAATTAAAAGAGCGGTTCCTATTAATTCAGCAATAAAAGGTGTCATATATATAAATTAAGAATCTTGGGTCCAATATTCCACTGCATTAATGGCTTTATACCAACCTTTGATACCTGCTTCTATTTCGGTTCTATCTTGATTTGGAAGAAATCTATGTTCACTTTCCCATATAGTTTGTATTTCTTCAAGATCATTCCAATAGCCAACGGCTAATCCGGCAAGAAAAGCGGCGCCCATCACTGTGGTTTCTACAATTTTTGGCCTAACAGTAGTGGTGTTAAGTACATCTGCCTGGCATTGCATGAGCAAGTTGTTTACGGTGGCACCTCCATCTACGCGTAATTCCTTTATAGTTATTCCAGAATCAGCCTCCATCGCTTTTAATACGTCCATGGTCTGATATGCAATCGACTCCAGCGCTGCTCTGGCTATATGGGCATAGGTACTTCCTCTGGTAAGTCCAAATACAGCTCCTTTTGCATGCTGATTCCAATGTGGGGCACCAAGACCTGCAAAAGCCGGCACAAAGTATACACCCTCCGAACTGTCTACAGAACAGGCAATTTGTTCCACTTCAGCAGAAGAGTTGATGATCTTAAGACTATCGCGAAGCCATTGTACTACTGCTCCGGCAATAAAAATACTTCCCTCCAGAACATACTGGGTTTTTCCATTGATCTGCCACCCCACTGAAGTGAGTAAATTATTCTTAGAGACTATAGGTTTATCTCCAATGTTCATCAACATAAAACAACCTGTACCATACGTATTCTTTACCATTCCCGGTTTTGTACACATTTGGCCAAATAGGGCTGCCTGCTGATCACCGGCAATCCCAGCGATCGGTATTTTAATCCCTAAAAGTGATGCTGAGGTATGACCATACACCTCACTGGAAGATTTAACCTCAGGGAGTATGGATAAAGGAATGTTGAACATTTTTAATAATTCGGTATCCCAGGCCAGGGTATTGATGTCAAAAAATAACGTACGACATGCATTGGTTACATCTGTAATATGTAAGTCACCCTCGGTCATTTTCCAAATTAGCCAGCTATCTATGGTCCCCATAAGAAGATCGCCTGCTTCTGCTCTTTCGCGGGCACCTTCAACATGATCTAAAATCCATTTTACCTTAGTGCCGGAAAAATATGCGTCTATGACCAAACCTGTTTTCTGCCGAATCATGTCAGACAATCCTGCCTTTTTTAAAGTATCACAATAATCGGCGGTTCGTTTGTCTTGCCAAACGATGGCATTATATATAGGTAGTCCCGTATTCTTGTCCCATATAACAACAGTTTCGCGCTGATTGGTAATACCTATAGCAGCAATAGACTTTGGAGATATCTTCTCTTGATTGAGGACCAACTTCATCATCTCAGCCTGCGTATTCCAAATCTCAAGTGCGTCGTGCTCTACCCATCCAGGTTTTGGAAAGTGTTGGGTAAACTCTTTTTGGGCCGAGGAGATAATAGTACCCTTTTTATCAAATACCAGTGCCCTGCAACTTGTGGTTCCCTGATCTAGTGCCAGAATGTATGATTGCATATACGTCCTTTGTTCTTTGTTCTATTTTGATGTTCCAATTCTTTAAATGTAAAGGAATTATTTTATTTAGCATAATTAGGGAAAACACCTAAAAAGATAGTGGCTTAAATACTTAGTTCAACTCCCATATCCTGTAATTCAACAAGGTAGCGAAGCATACCCATAGAAAGTAAGGGATAAGTAAATAGGCCGCAGGTTTGCTGACTATCTTAAACCATTTAATAGTTATTAGAATAAGGATCAACAAGACAAGAATAACCAATAAGGCCCAAAAAGGTTCTTGAAAACCAAAAAATACAATGCTCCACAGGGCGTTGAAAAGGAGTTGAAATCCAAAATAATAGAGGGCTGTTTTTACCCATACATGATAAAAGCCCTTAGCCCAGACCAAACCGGCGGCAATGCCCATCAGGATATACAAAAGTGTCCAAACAGGGCCAAAAAGCCAATTTGGCGGATTAAAACTTGGTTTGTTTAGGGTAGCATACCAGGTACCTACGGAACTTTGGGTTGCAAAGCCTGCTAAGAAACCAATAAGCAGGCAAATGGTAACAGCAATGACTATATACAGCGCTTTTTTCTTCATTGGGAACCATTCTAAGTACCCTAAAATAGGAATTTATTTTAATTGAGGGCATGCCTAAAGTGTTGAAAAACTATCTTTGCATCAAATTTTCGTAGAATGACCGAACAGGAATTTATTCCTTCGAAATATACAACCCTGGTTACTTCAGGTACCACAACATGGAAGGCACCTAGTAATATAGCTTTGGTAAAATACTGGGGTAAATTTCCAGATCAGATCCCGGCAAATCCGTCTATTAGTTTTACGCTATCTAATGCTGCCACTACTACCTCAGTGGCATATGAAAAAATGAAAAATGGAGATGGCGGCCCGTCATTTGATCTTCTTTTTGAAGGGAAATCCAAGAATGAATTTCGACCAAAGATCAGCACTTTCTTTCAGCGTATTTCCAGGTACTTGCCCTTTCTAAGTGAGTATCATTTAAAGATCGATACCAGCAATACCTTTCCCCATAGCAGTGGGATAGCCTCTTCTGCAAGTGGGATGGCAGCCCTGGCTTTATGTCTTATGGACATAGAAAAAAGACTGATGCCTTCAATGGATGCTAATTTTTTAATGAAAAAAGCGTCTTTTCTCGCTCGTTTGGGCTCTGGAAGTGCTTGTAGAAGTATTAGTGGACCCATTGTAGAATGGGGGAAGCACAAAGATCTTGCAGACAGTTCAGATCTTGTTGGGTTACCATATGGCGGTAAGGTTCACAAGATCTTTCAGGGGTTTCAGGACACCATTTTGCTGGTTCATAAAGGCGAGAAGACAGTTAGCAGTACAGCAGGACACGATCTAATGAACAACCACCCGTTTGCCAAACCACGTTTTGCTCAGGCACATAAGAATTTATCCAGATTGCTCACTATTTTCGAGACAGGAGACCTGCAGGAATTCATAGAAATAGTAGAGAGTGAGGCACTTACCCTTCATGCAATGATGATGACAAGTGTGCCCTATTTTGTCCTTATGAAACCACAAACCTTGTCTATCATTGAAAAAATTTGGGCGTATAGGAAGCAGAGTGGGGTACCTCTCTGTTTTACACTCGATGCTGGCGCCAACTTACATCTCTTATACCCCCAAAAAGATACAGCTAAAGTTTTGCAATTTATTAAGAATGAGCTTGTTGTGTTTTGTGAAAATGGGCAGTATATTTGCGACCAAATTGGCGGAGGTCCTGAGAAAATCTGATCTTTACGACCATCGTACGAAAATTAGTACTATTTTTATTTAGCGTAACAGCAAACAATTTATGAAAGGACCCCTCTTTTATTCTAAGATCCTTCTCTTCGGAGAATACGGGATCATCAAAGATTCGAAAGGCCTCTCTATTCCATATAATTTCTTTAAAGGTGCCTTAAAGACTGAGAAAACCATGTCTGAGGCAGGTAAAAGATCTAATGATAGTCTCAAGAGATTTGCCGAACATTTAGCAAAAATTCAGGAGGAGGACCCTTCTCTTGTGGCATTTGATATTGAAGCCCTTAGAAACGACCTTGAAAACGGAATGTATTTTGACAGCTCTATTCCACAGGGTTACGGTATTGGTAGTAGTGGTGCCTTAGTAGCAGCTATTTATGACAAATATGCCAGGAATAAGATCACAATTTTAGAGAATCTTACTCGTGAAAAACTACTGAGTTTAAAAACCATTTTTGGTAAAATGGAATCCTTTTTTCATGGTAAATCATCCGGATTAGATCCTTTGAACAGTTACCTTAGCTTGCCCATACTGATCAATTCTCAGGATAATATAGAGTCTACCAGCATACCTTCCCAAAACAAAGATGGGAAAGGAGCAGTATTCCTAATAGATAGTGGTATAACCGGTGAAACAGCGCCCATGGTTCAGATTTTTATGGAAAAGATGAAACATGAAGGATTTAGGGCTGTACTTAAGGATGAGTTTATAAAGCATACTGATGCCTGTGTTGAAGACTTTCTTACAGGTAATGTAAAATCTTTATTTGGGAACATAAAACAACTTTCTCATGTTGTTTTGGATCATTTTAAACCCATGATCCCGGCACAATTTCACCAACTGTGGAAACAAGGGATAGAAACTAATGATTACTATTTAAAATTATGTGGTTCCGGAGGCGGAGGCTATATTCTGGGCTTCACTCAGGATATTGAAAAGGCCAGGAATACGCTGAAGGATTATCGCCTGGAAGTGGTATACAACTTCTAATTAAACAACAATGCTTAGTAGAAAGAACAAACTCTTGCTTTTAAAGCTGCTGAGTTTGTTTTCAATTGTCAGAGGGTACAATGTATTGATGATCGTCGTGGCTCAATACCTGGCGTCCATATATATTCTGGCACCTAACCTCCCTCTTTGGAAGGTGGTATTCGATCTTAGCTTGTTTGCTCTTGTTTTAGCCTCAGCCCTTGTTATTGCAGGAGGCTATATCATCAATAGTTTTTACGACTCGGAAAAAGACCTGATCAATAAGCCAAGAAAAACTATGCTCGACAGACTGGTAAGTCAGCAAACCAAATTGACTACCTATTTTGTACTGAATTTTTTAGCAGTTCTTTTTGCGAGTTACGTGTCCTTTAAAGCTGTTCTCTTTTTTTCAGCCTACATTTTTGGCATCTGGTTGTACTCACATAAATTGAAAAAAATTGCTTTTGTAGGTAACTTGGTTTCTGCCCTGCTGGCCATTACTCCCTTTTTTGCAGTATTTGTCTATTACAGGAATTTTGAAACTGTGATCTTTGTCCATGCAATGTTCCTCTTCCTGCTGATTCTGGCAAGGGAGTTGATCAAGGATATGGAAAATATTGCTGGCGATATCGCGCTGAATTATAAGACCATCCCGATCCTGTATGGTACAAAATACGCAAAGGCCTATATTACCATTTTAATTGTGCTAACTCTGGTCCCCGCTATCTTATTGATCAGAACCTTTGATGTGGGTTATATGTACTTGTATTTTATTGCGTGTATTGTTTTATTGATCTTCTTCCTGATCCTGTTGTGGAGATCTTCAACAAAGGAACATTACGTCTGGCTTCATAACATCCTCAAATTTATCATAATTGTAGGCGTATTTAGTATCCTTTTGATCAATGTAGATCTTGTGCTAAATAGAATACTATAAAAATTTACTTCCCCAGGGTAAGTGTGCAGGCCATAGTACATAAATGGTAGAGTGGTACCGTCGCTCATCAGAAAATATGGGTGCAAGATCACTATACTTAAAAAGAATGTCTGCTGTTTCTTTATAACACTTAGCGTTAAGATGATAGCATTGCGTACCGCATTTTGCTACCTTTGCAAAAAATGTATCCATGAGCAGATCCGACTATAATGATGAAGGGAAATCTTCGGGCAGAGGAGCAGGAAATTACCGGAAGAAAAGCTATGCCCGTGGAAATGCTCCAATAAAAAAACATAGGGAGATTAATCCGGCTACAAATTCAGGTTTAATTCGCTTAAATAAATATGTTGCAAATGCCGGAGTTTGTTCCAGAAGAGAAGCAGACACCTACATCGCCGCAGGAAATGTTACCGTAAATGGAAAACCGGTAACAGAAATGGGCCATAAAGTAAGCTTGACAGATGAAGTGCGTTTCGATGGCAGGTTACTCAATCCCGAGAAAAAGGAATATATACTTCTAAATAAACCTAAGAATTTTATCACTACAACAAGGGATGAGAAAGGCCGTAGAACCGTCATGGAATTAATTTCGAATGCGACCAAATCCAGATTGGTCCCCGTAGGACGTTTAGACAGAAATACCACCGGACTTTTATTGTTTACAAATGATGGTGACCTGGCAAAAAAACTAACCCATCCCAGGTATGGAGTGCGGAAGCTTTATCATGTAGAGCTCAACAAAAACCTAAAGACAGATGACCTTCACAAGATTCAAGAGGGGGTTATGCTGGAGGATGGCCTCATTAAGGTAGATGAGATTAGTTATTTGAACAATGCCCCAAAAAAAGAGGTGGGGGTAGAAATACACAGCGGGAAGAACAGGATAGTTCGGCGTATTTTTGAACATTTGGGGTATGATGTTGTGAAATTAGATCGTGTGGTCTTTGCCAACCTTACCAAAAAGGATCTTCCAAGAGGACATTGGCGTCCATTAACCTCACAAGAGGTCATTAATTTAGGGATGATACAATAAACAGACTATAGGTAATTCTCTGTTGATAGTTAAAGATCTTTTAGGAAATAAGCTTCATTTTATCTTTAATCTCCTGTAGGCAAAGGTTTCCAATACTCCCCTGATGCGTGTGCTTGGCATCTTTGCCAAATTCAAATTTCCCTTCTTCCACTTGTAAGGCGATCTGTTTATATGCATCCCGGAAAGGAACCCCCTGGAGTACTAATTCATTTAGGGCATCTACTGTAAATAGAAGATCGTATTTGGGATCCTCAAGAATATCTTTCCTAACCACTGCCTTGGGAAGACTAAAGGTCATAATATCTAAACAAGCCTTTAATTCTTGCAGGGCCGGAAGCAAACTATTCTTGGTTACCTGAAGATCCCTGTGGTATCCACTTGGCAAATTGGTGAGCAATATGGTCAGTTCATTTGGCAAAGCCTGAATTACATTGCATTTACCACGGACCAATTCAAATACATCCGGATTTTTTTTGTGCGGCATAATACTGCTACCCGTAGTGAGATCGTCCGGGAATGATATAAAATTGAAATTCTGACTCATATACAAACAGATGTCCATGGCCAATTTTGAAAGGGTGGAAGCTACACTTGCCATCCCCACAGCGGCTGCCTTTTCCACTTTTCCACGCCCCATTTGTGCTGCAACCACATTGTATTTAAGCGTATTGAAAGTCTAGTTCCCGGGTAGTCATTTCTCGGTCTATGGGGAAAGAACTTCCATAACCAGCGGCACTGCCTAACGGATTCTGATCTGCTATCTTCATAGGCGGCATCTACAAAAATAAGATCATCAATAAGGCTCTCTGCATAGGCAGAAAACCACAAACCAAAGGAAGAGGGCATGGCCACCTGAAGATGTGTATATCCCGGTAGGATCACTTCTTTATTCTTATCTGCCAACTGAAGCAAGACCTCAAAAAGTTCCTTTACTTGTTTCTTAATGTTTTGCAGTTCATCCTTTATAAATAGTTGCATTGCTACGAGTACCTGATCATTTCTGGAACGCGCAGTATGGATCTTTTTCCCTGTATCACCAAGTTTTTCTATCAGAAGAAATTCAATTTTGGAATGCATATCCTCGAAGGAATCTTCTATGGTAAACTCCCCTTTTTTAATGGAATCATGAATTTCCTCAAGGGCAGATATCAGATTAAGGTTTTCTTCTTTTGTCAGCAATCCTATGGAACCTAACATATTGGCATGCGCCTTAGATGCCCTTACATCATACTTGGCCAGGACAAGATCTAATTCCCTGTCATTCCCAACAGTAAAACGATCTATCTTCTCATTCGTTTTCATTCCTTTTTCCCAAAGTTTCATGATATAGTGTTTTATTTGATTAGTAAGCTTATTCCGTAACTAGAAATCCTTTTAATAAGTTGATATAAAGTTCGATACCTTCTTCAATTTCAGAAATAAAAATATATTCATCGGCACTATGAGAACGGGTACTGTCCCCAGGTCCCAATTTTAAGGAGGGACAACTATAGTGTCGCCTGATCTGAAAGTGTGGGTGAACCATAGGTTGTTCTTCCCAGGGATAATCCAGACTGCACCAAGCGATGTTCTTTAGGAATAGATGAAGAGTTTAATCGCAAGGAGCGAGGGGCCACTTCACATGGAGCTTCTGCTTGAAGGATAGCAACAATTTCCTTGTTGGTATAACAATCATTTACTCTAACGTCAATGACCAGGTCTACCTTGGCTGGTACCACATTATGTTGGCTTCCGCCATTTATTTGTGTGACAGTAACTTTTACTTCTCCCAAAACTTGCGATACCTTTTTGAATCGATAGTTTTTAAACCAGTTCAGGACATTTATACAATTATAAATAGCATTATTCTCATTAGGATGTGCTGCATGGGAAGGGGTACCTTTTACTTCTGCATCAAAAACTACCAATCCTTTTTCTGCGACCGCCAGTTGCATTAAGGTTGGTTCGCCAACAATGGCTACCGATATTTCGGGAAGAATTTTTAGCATGGAATTTAGGCCATGGTGGCCAGAACTCTCTTCCTCTGCCGAAGCTACAATGATGAGGTTGTGCGATAGGTCCTTTTCTTCATAGAAATAGGTAAAAGTGGCGATCAAGGATACCAGTGCTCCTCCGGCATCATTGCTGCCAAGGCCATAGAGCTTACCATCTTCTTCTTGTGGCAAAAATGGATCCTTGGTATAAGCCGAATTTGGTTTCACTGTATCATGGTGCGAATTTAAAAGCAATGTGGGCTTGGTTTTATCAAAGTATTTATTAAAAGCATACACATTGTTATGCTCTCTTTTATACGCTATGCCATGGGTAGTGAACCATTTTTCAATGAGCAGAGCAGTATTATCTTCCTCAGAGGAAAAAGAAGGAGTTGCTATTAGCTCCTTCAGTAATGAAATGGCATTTTTTGTTAATTGTGTTGCATCTTGCTTCATAGGGTCAGGGTTGTATAGGTAGAAGAATTCGGAAGCAGCATTTGTATATTGCCAATACATACTTTATGTACGGAATGGTCTAAGGCATAAAAACAATTTTCCAATTTTGGTAACATACCATCTGCAATCGTCTGTTCTTTTAGCAGACTAAAATAGGTCTGTTTGTTAATATGTGAAATAACAGAATTTTCGCTGCTAATATCACTTAATACACCTGGTTTTTCAAAACAGTAATACAAGGTTGTGGTATATTCTTTAGTCATGGCAATGGCCAATTCAGAAGCAATGGTGTCTGCATTCGTATTCAATAATTGACCCTTTCCATCATGAGATAGGGCACAGAATACCGGTACCAGTCCGGTTTGCAAAAAAGTTAAGAGGGATTGTGTATGTACCGATTCAATATCACCAACAAATCCAAAATCTATTAATTCAACTGGTCGTTTAATTGCTTTAATGATGCCTGCATCTGCACCGCTAAGGCCAATGGCATTGCATTTCAGAGCCTGCAGGGATGCTACTATAGATTTATTTAAAAGTCCCCCATAGGTCATCACAGCCACTTCTAAACTTTTCTTATCTGTAATGCGTCTTCCTTGTACCATGGCAGTCTTTATTCCCAACTTATCTGCCATTGCCGTGGCCTTTTTTCCACCGCCATGTACCAAAATTTTAGGTCCTTTGATCTGAGAGAAGAGGATCAAAAAACGAGCTAATTCTTTCTCATTTTCAATGATGTTTCCTCCTATTTTTACAATAGACAATTCGGGTTTCATAATCCTTTTAATATTTTAAGTAAAGCAACCTGGGCCGCATAGGTTCTATTATTGGCTTGCTCCATTACTAATGATTGATTTCCGTTAAGTACTGCATCTTCTACTACAACATTACGCCGAACAGGAAGGCAATGCATAAACTTCCCTTTTCCCAACTTCTCCTTGGTGATCATCCATTGTGCGTCTGTACTCAGCACCTTCCCATAAGAACTATAACTGCTCCAATTCTTAACATAGACAAAGTCGGCCTCCTCCAGGGCTTTATCCTGGTCATATATTATTGGCACATCTTTAGTGATCTCAGGGTTCAGTTCATATCCTTTGGGATGGGTGATACTAAAATTGATCTGAGAATTCTGTCTCATGACCTCTACAAAAGAATTAGCCACTGCGTGGGGAAGGGCCTTTGGATGTGGTGCCCAGGACAACACTACCTTAGGATTCTTTTTAGGGGTATTTTCTGTAATGGTGATAAGATCGGCCAGGGCTTGCAAAGGATGTCCGGTAGCACTTTCCATATTCAGTATAGGAATAGAGGCGTATTTTTTAAATCCATTTATAACAATCTCTGCTTCATCCTTTTCTTTGTCTGTTAATGAGGCGAATGCACGGACTCCTAAAACATCGCAGTACTGTGAGACCACCTGGGCCGCCTCACGAATATGTTCTGCCTTCCCCTGATCCATAATAGTTCCATCTTCAAATTCGAGCGCCCATCCTTCATTGCTAAAATTCATGATCATACAGTGCATACCCAAATGGAATGCTGCTTTTTGAGTACTTAGGCGAGTACGTAAGCTGTTATTAAAGAACAATAAACCAATGGTTTTGCCTTTGCCTAATTCTTTAAATTTAAAAGGATCTTTCTTCAATTCTCCGGCTAGGTCTATCCATTCCCCGGCAGAATCTATGTCTTGTACTGTAAGGTAATGCTTCATGGCAATTCCTGTTTTAGAGCCTCAAAAAAATGAATTATATGAGCTTTATTTATAGTAAGTGCCGGTAGAATCCGCAAGACTTTTTTGTCCTTAGCGCTACCTGTGAATATATGCTGATTAGATAGGAGCCTCTTTCTTAGAGGGGCCACTTCAAAATCGAATTCAAGTCCTAGCATCAGGCCTTTTCCTTTTACGCGTTTTACCTGGGGAATTTGCAATGCCATTTCCTTGAAATAGGCTCCAATTTCCACGGCATTTGAAATAAGGTCTTCTTGTTCCAGCACTTCCAATACTGCCAGGGTAGCTGCACAGGCCAAATGATTTCCCCCAAAGGTGGTCCCCAGCAATCCATAAGAAGCTTTGATCTTTGGATGGATCAAAATACCCCCAACAGGAAATCCGTTTCCCATCCCTTTTGCTATGGAGATTATGTCGGGCTCAATATCATGGTGCTGAAAAGCGAAGAATTTACCACTTCTGCCAAAACCAGATTGCACTTCATCTGCAATAAGGACAACCTTGTGTTTCTTACAAATTTTGGCTACTTCCCGATAAAATTTGGTAGAAGGCTCATCTAAACCACCAACCCCTTGAATAGCCTCCAGAATAACGGCGCAGACATCCTCTTTTTCTAACTCTTGTTTTAAACCAAGTGTATCTTCAAAAGCCAGAAAGGTTACCTTTTGCTGCTTATTGATCGGAGCATTAATGGCAGGATTATCCGTAGTGGCCACTGCCGCTGAGGTGCGGCCATGAAAACTATTGTTAAAGGCAACAACCCTCGATTTCCCCGTGTGAAAGGAGGCTAGTTTTAGGGCATTCTCATTGGCCTCTGCGCCAGAATTACACAGAAAGAGCTGATAATCATCGCAGCCCGAAAGGCTTCCTAGTTTTTGAGCCAACTCTTGTTGCATCGGATTTTGTACGGCATTGCTATAAAACCCTATCTTATCTAATTGATCTTTGAGTCGCTTTACATAATGCGGATGACCATGCCCAATAGATATTACTGCATGACCTCCATATAGATCGAGGAATTCCTGGCCTTTATCATCTTTCAGGATCACTCCTTTGGCAGAGACCGGTGTTATATCGTACAAAGGGTATACATCAAAGAGCTTCATACTATCCTTTTTTAATCTGACTGATCTTATCAAATGAAGTAACAATGCCTCGTATCAATGAAGAGCTTAAACCCTGATGCTCCATTTCATTTAAGCCTTCAATAGTGCATCCCATTGGTGTTGTAACTCTGTCGATTTCTTCTTCCGGATGATTCCCAGACTCTATCAATAAGGCAGCTGCACCATTACAGGTATGCATGGCTAATTCTTGTGCTTCTTTCGCATCAAATCCCAATTGTATGGCTCCCTGTGTGGTAGCCCGGATAAGTCGCATCCAAAAAGCGATACCACTTGCACATATTACCGTGGCAGCCTGCATTTGGCTTTCCGGAATTTCCATAGAATGCCCCATTCTATTGAAAATGGCTTTTGCCAGATCTATGCGTTTTGCTCCCATTTTATTACTGCATAGACAGGTCATGGACTTGCCAACAGAAATAGCCGTATTAGGCATACTTCTAATGATAAAGGAATTCTCACCTATAATAGATTCAATCTTTTCAATGCTGAATCCTGTGATGGTTGAGATAATGACATGCTTCTCAGTGAGGTGCTCCTTAATCTCATTTAAAATTTCTTCAAAATGCCCTGGTTGCACAGAAAATATCAGAATATCCGATTGTTTTACTGCCAGAGAATTATCTGAAGAG
This sequence comes from uncultured Flavobacteriaceae bacterium, assembly GCA_963796935.1. Classification (GTDB taxonomy): domain Bacteria; phylum Bacteroidota; class Bacteroidia; order Flavobacteriales; family Flavobacteriaceae; genus Muriicola. Next base: position 28,929 of record CAWCNT010000025.1, on the reverse strand, counting down.
ACGGTAACATTTCCGTATTTCTCAAATTCTTTGATGTTTTCAGGATGTCTTTTGGTGAGGTACATGGTAGTTGCTCCATTGCTGTGTAAAATACCTTTCGCGATGGATATTCCCAGATTTCCGGCTCCAATGATGGCTATTTTCATATGCTTATTCTACTGGTTATTTTTTCTCTAATAGATATTGAGTCGGGTTTTAATATACACCCGACTTTAATTGCAAGCCTTCCATTTCAGGAAAACCGAACATTAGGTTCATATTTTGTACTGCTTGTCCACTGGCCCCCTTAAGCAGGTTGTCTATCGCCGAAGCAATAAGGATCATTCCATCATGTACTATTACATGCAGGTGGCAAAAATTGGTGTTGACCACTTGTTTTAAGGCTATAGGTTCATCAGAGACTTGTGTAAATGGCGATTCCTTATAATAGTTCTTATAAAGGTTGATTGCCTCGCTCTCACTCCCTTTAAAATGTGTATACGCCGTTGCCCAAATTCCTCTGGTAAAATTCCCACGATTAGGAATAAATAAAAGCTTCCCTTTATCATTTTGCAAGTGTTTCAGACTTTCGTTGATCTCACCTAAATGCTGATGTGTAAAAGCTTTATAGTGAGACATATTGTTTTCACGCCAGCTAAAATGCGTGGTAGGGGACAGGCCAACACCTGCACCGGTACTGCCGGTTGTAGCATTGATATGGACCTCTTTGTCCAAGAGTTGTGCCTCGGCAAGAGGCAGTAAAGCCAATTGAATAGCGGTGGCAAAACATCCCGGATTTGCAATATTCCCGGCCTTTTTTATCATGTCCTTATTAAGTTCAGGAAGGCCATACACAAAGTCCCTTCCCCCAAAAGAACTATTTGTTTTTAATCTGAAATCGTTACTTAGGTCAATGATCTTTGTAGATTCTGAAAAGGGATGCTCTTGCAGGAATTTTGTTGAGTTTCCATGACCTAAACATAAGAATACCATGTCTATATTGGGATCAACCTCGTCACTAAACAACAATTGTGTTTGCCCAAGAAGATCTGTATGGGTAGCTGAAACTTTTGTGCCTGCACGAGTGGTACTGTACACAAATTGGATCTCCACTTTTGGATGATGAATTAAGAGTCTGATCAGCTCACCGCCGGTATAACCAGAACCCCCTATAATGCCTACCTTAATCATGATGTTTATTTACCTGGGTTGCTATTTTTGCGGGATTCGATAGGATCTTGATGAATCCTTTTGCGTCGTTGGCCGTCCAGGCCTTGTTCATTTCCCCATAACTTCCAAAGGAAACCGCCATTAGATCGTGTTGGGAATTAATGCCGTTAAGTTCAAATCTGTATGGATGCAGGGTTACAAATACATCACCACTTACATTTTTCTGAGTATCGGTCAGAAAGGCTTCAATGTTCCTCATTACCTCATCCAGATAATTGCCTTCATGCAACAACATACCATAAAAATTTCCTAATTGTTCTTTTTGAAATTGTTGCCATTTGCTCAGGGTATGTTTTTCCAGAAGATGATGTGCTTTTAATATAACCAACGGTGCCGCAGCTTCAAATCCCACTCTTCCTTTAATTCCTATAATAGTATCGCCTACATGAATATCCCGGCCAATGGCATATGAAGCCGTTAATTCCTGTAATTTTTCAATGTTTTGAACCGGACTGGCAGACTCACCATCAATTGCAGTAAGTTCACCTTTGGTAAAGGAGAGTTTCACATCTTTGGGTTTCTGGGCCTTTAACTGACTGGGATAAGCTTCAGAAGGGAGTCCTTTCCCGGAAGTAAGTGTTTCAACACCTCCAACCGAGGTTCCCCAAAGTCCTTTATTGATAGAATATTGTGCTTTTTCCCAGGAATAGGATATGCCGTGTTCTTGAAGGTAGCTGATCTCCGCTTCCCTGGAAAGTTGCTTGTCACGGATAGGGGTAATGATCTCAATTTCGGGTGCAATGATCTGAAAGATCATATCAAAACGCACCTGATCATTTCCGGCACCTGTACTGCCATGAGCAATTGCATTAGCACCTAATTTTTGTGCGTGCTTCGCAATTTCGATTGCCTGTACAATTCGCTCCGCACTTACACTTAGTGGATAGGTATTGTTCCGAAGTACGTTACCAAAGATGAGGTATTTAACAACGGTGTCGTAAAATGTTTGAATGGCATCAATGGAAGTGTATGAATATGCTCCCAGTTCTAAGGCCTTCTTCTTAATGTCTTGTATCTCATCATCGTCAAAACCTCCGGTGTTTACACTTACGGCATGAACTTCATAGCCAAGGTCCTTTGAAAGATGCATAGCACAGTAGGAAGTGTCCAGACCGCCACTATAGGCCAGTACTAATTTCTTATTGTTTTTGTTTGATGTGGTCATGCCGTTATTTTTTCTTTTTGAGGAAGAGTTGTTCTTTTATACTCTGCAATCGCTGAAAGGCTTTTCTATTTACTTTCTTTTTCTGTCCTTTTTCTTTAAGAGCAGGATCATAAAGCATCCCTGTACAAAGACACATTTTCCGTTCTGTTCTTGTAAGGATATCAAAGTTCTTGCAGGTCTGGCAACCCTTCCAAAACTCAGGATCATCCGTAAGTTCAGAAAAGGTTACAGGTTTGTAACCCAGTTCGTAATTCATTTTCATTACTGCCAAGCCTGTGGTGATGCCGAAGATCTTTGCCTCTGGAAATTTTTTAAGCGATAGATCGAAAATGGACTTTTTAATTTTTTTGGCCAGTCCCTGATTGCGATAATCGGGGTGTACAATAAGCCCGGAATTGGCGACAAATTTCTGATGCCCCCATACTTCTATATAGCAAAAGCCCGCAAACTTATCCTGATCCAGAGCTATGACCGCATTGCCATTTACCAGCCTTTTTATAATATATTCGGGCGTTCTTTTGGCAATACCAGTGCCCCTTACCTTAGCTGAATCTGAGATGGTTTCGCTAATGATAGTTGCGTATTTAATATGTGATTCGTTAGCAATTACAATGTCCATTGCTTATAAAATTAATCGTAAACTGAAAATGACTGAAGGATCGTTGCGGAAATGGACTCACCTATTTCCATGAGAGAAGAGCACCCTTACGGGCGGCGACGAGTGGGCACAAAAGAAGTAGCCCTGGAGGCTATTCTAACATACATATAACTGTGTGCATTCGTTTTCATGAATTTCAAATGTACAAATTATATTGAACTAACCCCATGTAGCTTTTAATTTTTGGGAATTAATGATTTTATGCCTTGTCGTTTAAATAATTCGTAGACCAAAAACCCAATTACCGCTAAATATTCAATGATCAACCACAACATAGTTTCCTTAAACTCAGGATTGGCGTAGGCCGAGTAGCTGAGAATTACCGTAGCAGACCATACTAATGGATAGCGGAATTCAGAGAAAAGACACAATAGCACAAGTGAAATGATATACCAGGGATGAACGGTAGTGGAAAAAAATAAATAGACCGTGAGGATCATGAGCATAGAAGTAAGCAGGACTTCAGGTTGTTGATTTTTTCGAAAGTAGGTGAGTAGTCCTACCCAGGTAATTACGATAATAGGAATGATCTTTCCATAGGTCCTAATGAATTCCCATGGTTTAAGATCCAATTGTGTTCCAAGACTCTTTATTACATTATAGATACTTGCATTGAATTCAAAATTGGAGAACCACAAGGAAAGTGTATTGGAATAATGGGTAGCAAATAAGGGATCGTAAAAAGGAATCAATGTTACCAAAACTCCCGTAATCACAAGGGTATTAAATACTAATCCTTTTTTAAGCCCTAAGGTTTTAAAAAATAAAGGAAGAAGCATGAGTGGTATCAGTTTTATAGAAATAGAGAGTGCCATAGGAACAGCAGCAATCATCCATTTGTTTATAGTAATCAAATAAATGCTCCAAAGAAGGAAAAAAAGCATGACCCCTTCAAAATGTAAATTCCCACTTAATTCAATAATAATCAATGGATTTATGAAATACCAGAAAATAAGATGCGGAGACTTATTGAGGTGTTTTAATAGTTTACGACCAAAATAAACGATTCCAATATCTGCGCCTAGTAATAGCAAACGCATAGCTATTAGTCCACCTATTATATTTTGTCCCCCGAGCCATAGGCAGACTCCATAAAGAATTTGATTAAAAGGAGGGTAATTACTGTAATTAGAGGCGCTAAGTGACTCCATTTTTTCTACCAATAACTGGGCTTGTGGGATGATCAGTTCACCTTTTTCAAGGATCTCTTTTGGGAGATACAAGTATGGATTCTCACCCATGATCACCAAATGTCCGTCCCAAATAAATCGATAAAAATCTTGTGACAGATTAGGAATGGCAAGCAAGAAGATAAGTCGGAATATGATGCCAAGACCCAGTAAGAGCTTAAAGTTCCATTTTTCGAATTGAATAAGCTTATAGCAAAGAAAAAAGAGGGCAGCATAGAGCACTGCAAGCCTGGTAAAGTCGGTTCTTTCTAAATGGTAGGCAAAGGTGTAATAGAATACCACACACAGCACCGAGAGAAGGATAGGTACCTTGTGAAGCTTCCAATAGGTGAGTACCGCGTTGGGCATAAGGAGATATCCTGATTATTTCTACAAATAACCGAAAAAATGAGGAATATTAATAATAAATCAAAACGCCTTCTGAATACACAGAAGGCGCTTTGTTTATAAAAAATTGGGGCTAAATTTTTTTATTGGTCAGCCTTACACTTTCGCGGTCAGAGATTTGAAAAAGACAAATCCGAAACCAAGGAACAACATAAAATGAAAGGGGAATAAACCAAAATCATTCAAAGGAATAGCACTGTACATACCAAATAAGAAGTATACCATTAGACCAAATTCCAGGATCATATTGGGTGATAATTTGGTAGTGAGGTATTTATTTCCTTTCCAACTATCAGAAATATTATTGATATTAAACTTTGGTGTACGTACAAATTCACTTCGTTTTCCCATATGCCCTTCTATCACCGCCACTGTATTGTGTAATGAAAACCCAAGTGCAACAGAAAAGAAGGTAAAAAACAATTTAATATAATTCACAAAGTGATCTATCCCACTACCCTGAATGCTTTTATAAGTAAACCAATAACATATAAAAAGGATGATAGTAGAAACAATGAAAAAGCTGGTAGCTTCAAAGATCCATCCAAGATGTCCGTAGCTATTTTTGATGTATAACATTGGGATACTTAAAACAGCCACTAGAAATACAAATAAGAACATTGAACTGTTCAGTAAATGCATAACTCCATGAAACTTTGTCTTAAACGGAATGTTCTTTGCAGAGACAAGATTTACTACGGTCTTTCTGAAATTTTCAGCTCCACCTTTGTTCCATCTAAATTGCTGAGAACGCGCTGCACTGATAACCACAGGTAATTCTGCAAGTGTTTCAACATCTTCCAGATATTTAAACTTCCAGTTCTTCAGTTGTGCACGGTAGCTTAAGTCGAGGTCTTCAGTTAAAGTATCACCTTCCCAGTTCCCTGCGTCAAGGATACATTCCTTTCTCCAGATCCCAGCGGTACCATTAAAATTGATAAAGTGACCTTTGGCATTTCTGCCTACTTGTTCCAGGGTAAAATGTGCGTCAAGGGCAAAAGCCTGTATTCTTGTTAAGATGGAATAATCGCGGTTGATATGCCCCCAACGGGTTTGGACCACTCCAATTTCCTCGTCTTTAAAATAGATAACGGTCTTCTTCAGCCAATTTGGATCGGGAAGAAAATCTGCATCGAAGATGGCAATAAAATCACCTTTTGCGATCTTTAAACCTTCTTTCAGAGCTCCGGCTTTAAATCCTTGTCTGTTCTCTCTGCGGATATGTTGAATGTCCAGGCCGGTTTCCTGAAGAATCGGCAATGCGTTTTGCAGTGTCATTAACAGAATCGTCAGTAGAATCATCCAGCACTTGTATTTCAAGCTTGCTTTTAGGATAGGCAATTTTGGAAATATTATCTAATAAGCGTTCCACCACATATTCCTCATTATAGATAGGAAGCTGAATGGTAACCAAGGGAATTTCCTTTGGATCCAATAAATTAAATTTTGGTGCTACTGCCTGATTTTTTTTGAACCCTAGATAGTTGAGCAGCAAATTGAGTTGCGCAAGGCTGTAAAAGAAAATCAATAACAGCGCCAAGCTGTAAATTCCGATGATGATGTAAGCAATTGTTAGACCCATGTTATTTTAAACTGTATTTAAATATCCACCCCAGGATTTTTATGCCGGCAAAGATACTACCTTTTACCGTACCTGAGACCTTTGAAATGCCAATTCTTTTTTTGTAACGCACTGGTACTTCGGTATATGCTATTTTTTTCTTTAGTACTTTTAATTGCATCTCCACCGTCCAACCATAGGTCTTATCCTCCATTTCTAAGGCCATCAGCTGCTCATACCGGATGGCTCTAAACGGCCCCAGGTCAGTGAATTTTGCCTTAAAAAATAACTTCATTAAGAAGGTGGCTAACCAATTTCCAAACACCTGCTGAGGTGTCATGGAGCCTTCTTCTCTCAATTCTTTATCCCTCGCACCGATCACAAAATCTACATCTCCTGCCAAAATAGGCGCTATCACTTTGTGAAGGTCTTCCGGAAAGTCGGAGTAATCTCCGTCCATAAATACGATGATATGGGGTGTTTTGGATCGTTTGCCGGCATAATTAATTCCTTTTAGGCAAGCGTATCCATAGCCCATTTGTTCTTCAAGCAGCACAGTGGCCCCGGCAGCAGTGGCAACAGCGGCAGTATTGTCTGTTGAATTATTATTTACTACGATGATCTCTGAGATGAGGTCGGGGATTTCAGATATGACCTGTCCTATAGATTGGGCTTCGTTGTATGCAGGAATAATAACAAGGATCTCCTTCATGTAATTATACTCATCGTTTGTCTAAAACGTCGGTGTAGTTAGCGCAAAAATAGGGTAAGCCTTTTACTTATCATTAACAAGATGCATTAAATCCACATCGTTCCCTAGTAAGACCTGAGTAGGATTGATTCTCCCTTTTTCCGGTCCATTCTCCAGTTTTAGAACTCCTCTGGGACAAACCGCGGAACAGATGCCACAGCCAACACAACTAGAGCGGATTATATTCTCTCCCTTTTGGGCATAAGCGCGAACATCGATCCCTTGTTCGCAATAGGTAGAACAATTTCCACAGGAAATACACTGCCCTCCATTGGTCGTTATGCGGAATCTGGATTTAAATCGTTGTACAAAACCTAAATATGCGGCCAAGGGACAACCAAAACGACACCATACACGGTTCCCGAAAATGGGATAAAACCCGGTGCCAATGACCCCGGCAAAAATTGAACCTATTAAAAGACTATAGGTATTTTGCACACTGGCAGTTTTGATCCCTAGAACGGTACCCGTATCAGAAAAGAAACTATAGAGCGTCATTAAGGTCATCCCCACTGCAAATACTAACACGCCATGTATTAACCAACGTTCTACTTTCCAGGATAGAAGTGTTTTACTTGAGTGTTGTCTGTAAGGGTCTCCAAGGGTCTCTGCTAAACCACCACAACCGCAAACCCAGGAACAGTACCAGCGTTTCCCAAAAAAATATACCATAACAGGTACGATTACCAGAGTAAGTACTGTGCCCCAAATTAAAATAAAGAGACCAATACCCCCGCTATCGATCAGAGAACGCAAATTCCATTGGAAAAAGAAATCATAGTCGAGCGGAAAGGCATTTTTAAAGTCATAATACGGCATTTGCAGACGTACCATGATCTCAGGAATAAGAAAGGCGAAAACGATCTGGAAGAACAAAACCGAGGTGGTACGCACCATTTGGTATACATTATGCCTGTATTTAATGTACATCCTAACTGCCATAACGGTCATGACAACACAATACATAAAACCATAGACAAACCAATGCCCGGCCATGTTTCCGCTAATGTTCATGCTAATGGGATCTACAAGGTAGGTCCAGTTTACAGCAAATTGCGGCCTGAAGTAGAGAAGGAGATAAAAGGAGACAAGGAAAATAAACACCATCCAGGCAATCCATCCACGGTTAGTGGCATTCTCAAGGTATATCCCATCGTTTTTGATCCCTTTTTGTCCTAACAGCACTACATTGGGTAAAATATACAGCAACGCCCCTAGGATCCCCAACCCAAATGTTAAGAACCACATAAGTCCTTTGTTTTCTGCAATAAAGCCCGTGCCGGCTCTTTTACCCATCATTGCAGCCATATCATGCGACTTGATATAAATTACCTTTTTATATTCCTTGTTTTTACGGTGCTGGGTATTTGCTTCATCAAGGGCATTTGCGACTATGGGTGAAAAAGACTGCATGCCTTCGAATTGTTTTCCAACTACATCTTGTTCAATAGCAGATATAAAAAGCTCACTTTTAATTCTATTGTCCAATAGCAGTTGATCAAAATCTGGTTGGGACAAAGAAAAGGTGCCTAGTAGAGGAAGGGCGGTAAAAATCCCTAAACCTATCAAGAAAATAACAAGGCCAATGTTCTTTATAGTTTTCATTTATTTCTTCTGACTTAGGCTTTTACAAAAATTCGTTTCCAACTTTTCTTTTTGGGTTGAATAGTGGTTCCTAATTGTTGATTATAGCTTTTAACAATTGCATCTTCATATATAGCATAGAATTCGGGATCAAAATTGGCATCCTTCAGATATTCCATCACATGATCCACACTGCGTTCTTCGGTAAGCCATCGGTCAAAGATCTCGTGACGCATTCGGATCCCAAAAGTGTTGATACCAAGAAATTTATTGCTGTCCTTGTGATAGGAAATAGTGATACAGATCTTTTCTTTTGGATGGCGCCAATGGAAATGTTCTTCATAATCTTTCCGCCCCTTATCACTAAACACCCAGCCATATGTCTGGTATTCAATGTCCAGGAATTTAGCAGAATTAAACCAATGCCCCGGTTTGTATTCAATCTTATTGCCACAAATAGTCTGGGCCACCGTTTCGCCCATCATTCTCCCTGTATACCACACTGCTTCAATGGGTCTTCTGTTACCTATGGCCTCATGTTGTTCCGCGCAATCTCCTATGCCGTATATATCAGGAATATTGGTTTCTAAAAACCGATTTACCTTAACGCCTCTTCCCAGTTCTATTCCAGATTCCTTTAAGAAATCTACATTAGGGGTTACGCCGGCGGTTAGCCCTACCAGATTGCATTCTATGGTGTCTCCTTTATCGGTCACTACGGCTCTTGCCCTTCCATTTTCGTCAGCCAGGATCTCCACAAGATTGGTACTTAGCCTTAGATCTATATGGTGCTCGCGTATGTGTTCATTGATCATTTGAGATTCTCCTTCCGGAAGCACCCCATTCCAAAAACTACTTTCGCGCACCAGAAAGGTAACAGGGATATCCCTGCTCCTGAGCATTTCAGCAAGTTCTATGCCTATAAGGCCTCCTCCTACGATCACTGCTCTATTGCAAGTTTTTTTGTCAGGGGCATCTTTTTCTAACTGTTCCAATTCTTGTTTGGAGTATAATCCCTGAACCCCTTTTAAGTCTTGTCCCGGCCATCCAAACCTATTGGGTTTAGAACCGGTGGCAATGATCAACTTGTCATATGCCACAGGCTCACCGTCTTTTAATAGTAGTTGTTTTTTCTTATGATCTACAGTTGTTACAAAGCCATGTATAAGTTCAATTCGATTCTTTTTCCAGAACCAATTCTCATAGGGTTGGGTATGTTCAAATTTCATATGCCCCATGTATACGTACATTAAGGCAGTTCGGGAAAAGAAGTATTCGCTCTCGGCTGAGACAATTATGATGTGTTTATTTGATAGCTTTCGAATGTGCCGTGCGGCGGTTACTCCGGAGATGCCATTACCAATAATTACGATGGTTTCCATTAAATTGGATAGTTTCTGAGGTTCAGTCGGTTTAAATATAAGAACTTAACAGCCTTTTATGATTTTGTCATCTTTAAAAAATTGTAATTTTGGTAGAAATCTACACATCCAGACATGAAGCAAGCGATTCTTATTCTTTTTTGTTTTCTTCAACTTTCCTGTAGCAGTCAATTCGTAGGGAAGATAAAGGGGGTTAGTTTTGTTGCCTCCAGGGACCAGGTAACTGAGAGCAATATAAAACCTATTAAGGATGTTAACGCAGACCACGCCGCGGTAATGCCTTTCGGATTTATTCGGGAGTTGAATTCATCGGAGATCATTCATAATACAGAACGGCAGTGGTTTGGAGAAACAAGGATGGGAGCCAAACAATATATAGAAATGCTTCATAAGAATAAGATAAAGGTGATGGTAAAACCTCAGATCTGGATCTGGCGTGGAGTCTTTACGGGAGGATTGAAAATGGAATCTGAGGAGGCGTGGCAGGAACTGGAAAGATCATACGAGGATTTTATCCTTACATATGCTGTTTTGGCGGAAGAATCTAAAGCAGAGATCTTTTGTATTGGGACAGAACTAGAACAGTTCGTAGTGCACAGACCCGAATTTTGGAATCAGCTTATTGGCAAGATTCGCAAAGAGTACAAAGGGAAACTTACGTATGCGGCTAACTGGGATGAATATGATAGCACCCCTTTTTGGGCGTCCTTAGATTTTATTGGTATTGATGCCTACTTTCCTTTATCGGAAGCACAAACACCTACGGTAGAGGAATTAAAAGAAGGCTGGAAACCATGGAAAGGCAAGATTTATGAACTGTCTAATAAATTGAATAAACCGGTGCTTTTTACCGAATTCGGGTACAGAAGTATGGATTATACCGCAAAGAAACCATGGTTGGTAGACAGGAGTGAGGAAGGAGTAAACTTGAATGGGCAGGTAAATGCCAAGAAGGCGATCTTCGAATCTTTCTGGGATGAAGAATGGTTTGCCGGTGGATTTGTCTGGAAATGGTTTATCAATCATGAAAAATCTGGCGGACCTTCAGACAATCGTTTTACGCCTCAGAACAAACCAGCACAAGAAATTATCAAGGCATTTTATAAAGTCTATTAAACTAATGGCATTTAATTTGATTTCCTTTTTATTAATATTTGATTCTAAAATTCCTTTGAGCTCATGAGTCGCATCGTTTTTACTTTTCTAATTCTACTTTTCTTTACTTCTGCAATCTATAGTCAGGATAGTTTGGAAGTTGTAGTTGCAGAAAAGGGAGATGGTATCTTTTCCCTGCTTCGTAAACAGGGGATGGACCCAACAGATCATTATCAGGATTTTCTTGTGTTAAATAAAGAGAATCTTCGTGAAGGACAACACCTTTATGAGGGAACTACCTACCTGCTTCCAAAGGTTGAAGATGCTGTTTTATCTTCGGAGACAGAAACCGATCACATTGAGGAAGCCCCGTCAGAGGAAGAAGGTAAACGCTATGCTATTTTTGGCAAAGAAGAGGCGTTGGTTGTGAATAAAAGTGATCAACTATCCGGAGCCATTTATTATTTGATCTCAGGTCACGGAGGTCCGGATCCGGGTGCTATAGAGACGTATAGGGATGTCATCATTGCGGAAGATGAATACGCCTACGATGTAACGCTTCGGCTTGCCAAAGAATTACTGGCGCACGGTGCCAAGGTTTATATCATTGTAAGGGATGAAAATGATGGGATCCGTAATAAAAGCGCTCTGGAAATAGATAGGGATGAGGTGGTATATCCGGAACAAAAGATCCCACTGAGACAGGTAGATCGACTAAAACAGCGGGTTGAAGCAGTAAATGAACTATACCTGAAAAATAGGGGCAGCTACCAACGTTTGCTGGTTACTCATGTTGACAGCCGTAGTAAGGGACAGAATATTGATGTCTTTTTTTATCACCATAAAAAAAGCAGGAATGGGAAACGACTGGCAGAGAACATTCACAACACTTTTCTGGCAAAATACAAGGAATATCAACCTAACAGAGAATACACAGGTACCTTTTCTGACCGAAGTAATTTATACCTGGTAAAAAACACCTTACCTGCGATGGCGTACATTGAGATCGGGAATTTAAGGAATAAGAAAGACCAACGCAGAATCCTGGATCCGGACAACCGACAGGCCCTTGCTAAGTGGATCACAGAGGGAGTCCTGGCAGATTTTAAAAGCCGATAATAAATTGAAATCTGTATTACCGTATATGTTTATGGTAATAAGCATAAAGTGATTCTGGTGTAGCCCCGGTAAACTTTTTAAAATGTACCATTGCAAAATGGTACTGCAGGCGTACAGTTCCGTTATGCTCATATTTACGGGCAGAGGTAATCACTTCTTGTGGCAGCACCTTAAAGGCAGCTTTTCGGTATATCCGCCCAATAAATTCATTGTCTTCGTAGATCTTATACGCCTCATCAAAACCACCTAAGGAAGTGAACAAGCTTTGAGATATAAAAAGGGACTGATCGCCTCCGCGACACAGGGTGAAATTAAAACGTGAGAACCATGCAAAAAAGGCCAGGAATTTATTGGGGATATTAAATTTCAATCGAAAACAGCCTGCAGGTATCCCTGAGTTTATTGCACTAATGATAGTTTGGTCGAAGTGTTTTGGGGGCATAGAATCTGCGTGTAGAAAATACAGAATTTGACCCTTTGCTTTTTTAGCTCCTGCATTCATCTGGCTGGCCCTTCCTCTTGCGGCACTTAACCAGCTAACATCGTATTTCTTAGCAATTAAAATGGTATTATCACTGCTTCCACCATCGGACACAATAACTTCCAGCTGATTGTAATTAGCGGCCTTGGTTTTTAGATAAGGCAATAATTTGTCTAGCGTTTCTTCTTCATTCAATACCGGAATGATGATACTGATCTTAGGCAGTTTATTTTCTTTCATTGAGTTGCCAGTCATAGGATACATAAGAGATCTTGGCATCTTCCTTCAGAGAGATCTTTGTATACGGCTGAAGATAAGTGATAAGACTTCTTTTTTCCGTAAAATCGCTTTTATACCATTTAAAAATAGCAGATAATTCCAGGCTATTCTCAGTAATTTTATTTTTACTTGGATCATTAATAAAGTTGAATGTTGCCGCCTGAAGTTGCTTTTCCATTTTGTCTGGGGTATACGCTTCATTTACAAGTTTGGGACAGGAGAAGGAAGCGCAATTGATAGCAAAATGAATACGAGGTTCATTCATCTTTCTAAGGATCTTATGTTCAATATCACCCAGGGAGATGGTTTTATAACCCACTTTAACCCGGTTCTGACCCCATGGTCTCCAGATGTCCTTGATGCTTTTTATTGGATAGTTTTCCAGGATCAGGGCTACGGTGGCAGCATTATACATATTTATATAATAGGCCAGGGTTTCATTGTGAGACCAGTTGGTGGCCGGAGCATTCTTGCCCAGGTATTCCAGATAGTCGTTTAACTCCTTTTCTTTGGTCTTAAACCGGGCATAGGCTACATCGCCATTCTCATTTACAAATTCTTTTAAAAGAATATTCCATGCTGTATGCTTCGGTGCGGGAGCTGTTCCATTAGGAATCACTGGGGGGGTACCCCACCAGATTAATAGTGCTATCAGGTATTTCATACTATCGGTAACTTGCATACGGGATTGGTAGTGATAAACCTACCTTCCTTACAGCTCATGATCCCAAATTAATTATAAAAACACAAGGGTGGATACCAATAGTTCAACAACAACCACCTCCGTCATAATGCCATGTGCTCTCTGAGATATGGATCTCATCCGATACTTTTGCCAGTGCAGCTGCGGTCTTATCACAAATCGCAAGGGGCTGGTTTTGTATCAACACATGACCTTTTTTGTCGTCCAAATAGGGTTCTCCACCAAAATAAATAGCCGTTTTACCTGTGAATATACAGGGGCCGTCTTCCGGCATAGGATCTTTGATAGCAGCAATTTCGATCGATTCAATATGGATGAGTTCGTCTGTAGGATAATGGTTGGGAGATAACACCCTGTACGATTTCCTTGCCCGTACTTCAATGGTTCCAAATCCAACATCTGTCAGAACTTTTATATAATCTTTTATAGGGATACTACCACTTAAACAAAGGGCTCTTAGGCGGTCGTCATTTCTAAGCGCATCATTCATGGGTTGTTCACAAACCGGATCACTCATAACCAATCGCCCATGAGGTTTTAGTACCCTGTACATTTCTTCAACTGCTTTTTTCAGGTCCTCTTCCTTAAAAATATTAAAGAGGCAGTTTTGAGCAGCTACATCTATGCTTTCGCTCTCAATAGGTAATTCTAACGCACTTCCTTTTTTTAGCTGTACGAATTCACTTTTAAACCATGGGTTTTCTTCTTCAGCCACTTTAAAATTCTTTCTGGAAGCTTCCAGCATCTCATCAACCACATCTACGCCTATTACTCCTCCTTTTTGACGGGAGAAATAAGCGAACTGAAGTAGTTCCATTCCGCCCCCAACACCTACGTACAATACTTTGGGATTGTTTACTAGGTCTGATGCAGATACTGTGCTACCACAACCGTAGTTCATTTCCTGCATGATGGTAGGAATAGAAAGTCCCGGTAATTGCCATACTGGGTTTGTGGTACAGCATAGGCCAACATCCGGGGTGAGAGCTGCTTGTTTGTACAGATCATTGGTTGCTTCTAAATAACTCATAGGGTTTTTATTAGTTCTGTGAATAATGTAATCATTTTGGGTTCTGTTTTCTCGGCAACATTAATAATTTCTTTAATATTTATAGGTTGCAGATTGTCCGGGTCGCATTCATCCGTTAAAACAGATACTGCTATTACAGGTAGTCGTAAATGATTGGCAATAATTACTTCTGGTACCGTACTCATTCCAACGGCATCGGCGCCCAGGGTTTTTAACATGCGGTATTCGGCTTTAGTTTCGAGCTGTGGACCAACAACGGCGACATATACACCTTTTTTAAGCGAAATGTTTTGTTGCTCGGCAATTTTCTCAAGTGTCTTGCACATTTCCGTATCATAGGGTTGGCTCATATCCACAAACCGATCACCAAATGCGGCTACATTCTTAAATGCCAGGGGAGACCCTCCTTGCAAGTTGATATGATCTTCGATCAACATTATATCTCCTTTCTTAAAATTGAGATTTACGGCACCGGCTGCATTGGATACAAAAAGTGAAGTGATACCCAATTGTCTCATTACACGAATAGGGTATGTTACATCATAGAATTCATAGCCTTCATATAAATGAAAACGTCCTTGCATTACCACCACTTTCTTTCCTTCCAAAGTGCCATAGATCAATTTCCCTGTATGAAATTCTACGGTGGCCAGCGGAAAGAAAGGGATATTATGATAATGGGCCACTATAGGGTCTTTAATTTTATCTACCAGCTTCCCAAGACCGGTTCCGAGTACAATGCCAATTTCGGGTGCTAGAAATCCTTTGCTTTCCAGAAACTCGGTAGATTCATCTAATTGTTTTTGGGTCATAGTATATTTTTTAAAAAGGGCTGAAAAGCTGAAACATCAGCAATGTCTTCCAGGACATCCACATCATTCTTTGTTTCCAGCAAATAAACATTCTTATTTTTAAGGTCGGCCAGCGTGTCTTTTAGGACAGTAGAGGTACCCCAGTCTTTATTTTTAAAAATGTCCGGGATAAAATGGGTCATTCCCAGAAGGTAATATCCTCCATCACTTGCGGGTCCCAGTACAAAATCGTTGGTTTGAAGCATCTTAAAAGCTTCTTCCAGGTCTTCTGGGCTCAGATCATAGAGGTCGCTCCCAATGATGGCGATCTTTTTATACCCGGCTTTAAACCCGGCTTTAATGGCATTTGCCATGCGCTCACCAAGATCTGAACCCCACTGTATTTTTTTTTGATAGATCAACGGGTCCCAAAGATCACCTTCTCTTATTGCAGCAGAATAATAAACTTCTTTTGAAACTTTAAGGTCTTTGGTTACAGCTACAGTATGCTCCAACAGAAAAATATAAATGGCAAGGGCTGTTTCATCTCCCACCGAGGCAGCTAACCTGGTCTTACATTTTCCCAGTTCCGGGTTGCGGGTAAAGATCAGCAACAAATTTTCTTGGTCTTGCTTCATCCTTATTCCTGTTTTTCCGGTCCGTAGACCTTCACACCTCTGTTTAGGAGTAGGCCCCAGAATCTGTTATAGGCATGGACCTTTAGTGTTGCCTGCCCTGCACTGTCCACAACATCATAGCCCTCATTAACCCATTTAAACATACCTCCGGAGAGGTTCTTGACATCATTATAGCCCATAGCTATCAATTTTTTGCCAATTTTTTCGGATCGCACACCAACCGAACAATACACCAGGTAGGTAGCATCCTTATCAGGGAAATTTTCCGCGAATTCTGAGGCGTCAAAATCAGTATATCCAACATAGTAAGCATCCTTGAGATGACTTACTTCAAATTCTTCCTGTTCGCGTGTATCCAGTCGGTAATAAGACGGATTCACTGCTATCTCTGTAACTGTGGCTAATGGTACATCCTTGTCTGCCAACTTTTCCATTATCTTTTCAAGGGTTCGCTGTCCAAAGATAGGTAAGGTCATAAGCAACATTCCATAGAAAATACCTCCTTTAAACATGCGAACAAAGATACTATATTACATACGATTCAAAAATGAACAACTCCTTTTCCAATATGAAAATAAAGAGTATTTTTAGAAGAAATAATTCTATCATGAGACGTCTTCCAGCCATTTTATTTGCTTTTTTCTTATTACTTTTTGGAGCTTGCAAGGAAGCTCCGAAAGAACAAAAGGAAGCTTTAGAGGAGACGGTATTGTATCAGGAGCCCTTTAGGCCTCAATATCATTTTACGCCCCCGGAGAAATGGATGAATGATCCAAACGGACTTTTGTATAACCAGGGCGTTTATCATTTATTCTATCAGTATTATCCGGAAGATATTGTATGGGGACCCATGCACTGGGGCCATGCTACCAGTAAAGACATGCTTCATTGGGATAATAAACCCATTGCTTTATATCCGGACAAGAATGGTCTGATATTTTCTGGGAGTGCCGTGTTAGATGAAAATAATACCTCCGGGCTTGGCACTGAAGAGAATCCACCTTTGGTGGCCATTTTCACCTATCACGATATGGAAAAAGAAAAGGCAGGAAGTAATGACTATCAAACACAGGGAATAGCCTATAGTCTGGATAATGGGGAAAGTTTTACAATGTATGAAGGGAATCCTGTTTTACTAAATACTGAATTCAAAGATTTCAGGGATCCGAAAGTATTTTGGGATGACAAAACAGGGCAGTGGGTGATGGCTCTTGTGGCGGGGGATCATTTGCAGTTATTTAAATCAGCCAATTTAAAGGAATGGGTATATATGAGTGAGTTTGGAAAGGATCAAGGTGCACATGGCGGAGTATGGGAATGCCCGGACCTTTTTGAGCTAGAGGTGGAAGGAACAGATGAGAGCAAATGGGTATTGTTGATAAGCATAAATCCAGGTGCTCCCAACGGGGGAAGTGGTACCCAGTATTTTGTAGGTGAGTATGACGGAACCACCTTTATATCTGATCAAAAAGAAGCAAAATGGCTCGATTGGGGTACAGACAATTACGCCGGAGTAACCTATAACAATACCCCAGATAATGAGCGTTTGTTTATAGGGTGGATGAGCAATTGGAGTTATGCCAGAGATACGCCAACAGAGGTATGGAGGAGTGCCATGACCTTACCGCGAACCTTAAGCTTATCAAAAATTAATAATACATACCAATTGTTGAACTACCCTATCGAAGGAATAGATGCCCTCTTAGTGGAAGAAACAACTTCGAGTTTAACAATTCCTGCCGGAGGGATGGAATCTATTGGGCTCGAGAATGGTAATCAGAGCGAGATACTATTTGTTACAGCAGCGAGAGATCTGATGGTCACTTTTAAGAATGAACAAGGGGAACAGTTGGTTCTGGAAATGGATAGCACTGAAAAACTTTGTACGCTAGACAGGTCTCAAAGTGGCCTAACAGATTTTCAGGAAACATTTGCCGGTAGCCAGCAGATGCCCCTGGACAATTTGCCAGATGGAGAAGTAGAATTTAGGATCTTTCTGGATGCTTCTTCCATTGAAGTTTTTATTAAATAAGGGACAATATGTAATGACTGCTCAAATATTCCCTACAAACTCTTATTCCGATTTGGAAATAAGCAATACGGGTACTGCGCCATTAAAGATACAGGATCTTAAAATAAATGAGGTTACAGGAGTCTGGGAATAAGCAAATTTCAGTAAGAATAAACCTACAAAAATAATGTACCAGCGAAGGCTGTAACGTCCTAATATTTAGTATCTTAGAGCGTAACCAAAACCAACCAACAATGAAAAGATTAGTAACTATTATGTTGCTGTTTGCGACCATTGCAATCAGCGCACAAGAATCGTATTGGACCCACTACAGTTTTGTTGTAAAGCCCGAGAATGAAGCAACAGTCTTCAAATTGATCGATGATTATTTTAAAGCCAACAAAACGGAAGGCGTTACCGTCGCCCTGTATGCCCATCATTTTCATGATGATGAAACTAAAGCTACCCATAACATTGGATTTTCGGGTTCTTTAGATGCCTTAGGTGCCATGTATGCAAATGATGGTGGAGATTCCTGGGCTTTGCTTGCAGCCAGATTAGACCATTTTATTGAGGACGGTTCCGGAAACAGAATGGGGATGACCAAAAAACTCTATGGAGATACTGAAGGCGATTACCCTATTCAACAGCTGTATATACTGGATGTAGAGAACGCCGGTGCTTTTGAAACAGCATTGACCAAATTTAATACGGATCATAAACCTGTAGGCAGGGTTGTGATGATGGGAAATATTACATCGGGGCTCTCTCCTGATGGCGAGAACCATTGGGCCCTGGTAGGGTACAAGGATTTTAAAGGTGTCATGGGAGGGGCTAATGCTACTCTAAGTCCTGCACAACGAGCTGCACGCGATGCCGGCTGGAAAACCTTTCAGGAAAACAATGGAGGGGTACGATTGGTACGTTCGGCAACCAGGGTACGACTCGGACAATGGTAAACATTATTGTATTTTGACAAAAAGAACCCTCCAACCGGAGGGTTCTTAATTTATAAAGGCTCGTTACGTCTAATAAATGGCTCTTTCTACCTTGTTCTTAACAGCCGGGATGGTCTTTAGGTATTCAAATATGGCCCCCGCCTCTTCATCCGTGAGTTGGGTGTAGGGGACCATTGGGTAGGTGAGCGCCGCTTCTCCTTCTTTTTGGCCATATTTTACGGCCTGGATAAATTGCTCCTTGGTCCAATTACCGATACCGGTTTCTTTGTCAGGTGTAAGGTTAGCAGTAGGCTTTACCCTGCCTTTATAATCGAGTGTTGGGTTGCCTCCGGCAAAATAGCCTTCACTTAGCTCGGGCTGCAGGAAATTATTGGTCTTAAAATCAGCCGAATGACAGGAAAAACAATCCAGATTATGGGCCAGGTATTTCCCTGTTGCGATCACATCTGTGCTATCTGGCATAGGAATAACTTCGGTTGGCATTGGAAAAGGTTTCCAGGCCAGGCGTGTTAGCATTTTGGTTAAAAATGAAGGCTCTGAGGGAGTGTCCGGTGTAGCGTTGGCGGCCACCATCGGATCATCAGAGCGTAAAAATGAGATGATTGCATTAACATCATCATCTGCCATGACTGGGAGCTTTGCCATATAAGGCGGACTGTATTGCCCGTTCCTTTTTATCCCTGTACGGATAAGATAGAGCAGTTCCGCATCTGTCCATTCACCAATACCATACTCCTTGTCCTGTGTTATGTTCTGTGAATAGATGGTCCCGAATTCCTTTGGGGCATCCAGCATTTGAGTACCGGTTAGTTTCCCGGTGGCTTTGTTCATGTGGCAATTGGCACAAAGCATAGATGCCAGTTTCTTGCCACGAGCTACAGTTTCTGGTGAAGATACTGCTGTGTATTCTATTTTTTCAACTTCATAGGAAGGAATATCACTAGCACCTATGTATAGGCCTACGACCAATAAAACGAGGATTAAAATTCCCATAACAATGCCGAAATATTTCAATGTTTTTTTCATGTTGTTAGTGGTTAAAGTTGTACTTGAAATTAATATTTTTTGGAATAAAAATCAATAGGACAACCCTTAGTTTTTTTGATGATTTTTACCCGTACTTCCAATTGGAACCATCACTCGGTTTCAACTTTTGTGATATCTCCTTTTAGTAACCGGATCTTCATTATTCACGCGCATTTGGTTTTTGATCTTCCCGTAACGTAGGATAGGAGATCCCCAACTGCTGCAGATAGCTGTCGTATTTCTTTTCGTTGTAATAGAAAGGAGCTAGTATGGGCTTATAGGTATCCATGATCTCCTTGTTTAAATAGGTGGCCGGGGAATCTTCCGCACTGACCATAGGTACGTATTTAAATTTCGAGGCCTGCTCTGTCTTAAAATAGTCCCAGGACTGCTGCTACCAGCTCCGGTTTTAAAAGCAGATCCAGCAAGGTCATTGCCTCTACCTTGGCGCCGGCTACCACCCCTTTATGTGCAATAGGGGTGGCCATAGCAATGGCATTGGACCAGTGATGGCCCTGAAGCCCCGGAATATTGCTGGGATAGCGCAGCGTAATCGTAGGCACCTTCCAGGAGATATCGCCTATATCATCTGAACCACCACTTACGGGTTCCAATGACCGGCAACCCAATGGTATCTAATTTTACTGCCAAGTCCTGTTGTATCCTTAGGGGAATTTACCTCCCGCTGTACGGCCAGGGCAAGCGTCTGATCTGCCTCACTCCACGTCAGGGAGTCCTACCTGTGTAATGTTTTGATACATGGCTTCTGCCATAGGTTTATTAAAATGTCGTGGCCATGCTGTGCCCAATATCTTGCTGGTCATGGTGGTGCGGGTCATCAGGGCCGCGCCTTTTGCCATATCATTGGCACGTTCATACACTTCCATAATTTTTGGATACGTAATCTCCCTGAAATAATACCAGATAGAGGCTTTTGAAGGTACCACATTTGGCTGGTCGCCTCCATTATTAATGATAGAGTGCGAACGTCCCAGGGGGTGTAAATGTTCCCGGTTGTATTGCCATCCTATATTCATCAGCTCTACGGCATCTGCTGCAGAACGGCCACGCCACGGTGCTCCGGCTGAATGGGCAGATTCCCCTTCAAAAGTATATTCTACAGAGATCATTCCTGTTCCCCGGGCTGGGCCATAGGAAACGGCCATGTTGTTGGAGACATGGGTAAAAATGCAAAGATCTACGTCATCAAAATATCCATCGCGCGTATAATAAGCTTTGGTCCCAAGTTGCTCTTCGGCTACCCCGGGCCATATGATAAGGGTGCCGGGAATCTTTTCTCGTTTCATCAATTCCTTTACCGCGAGGACGGCTACCACATTGAGTGGAGTACCACTGTTATGTCCTTCACCATGACCAGGCGCACCCTCTACTATAGGATCGTGATACGCTACACCCGGTTTTTGGGAGGCTTTAGGAATACAATCAATATCGCTCCCTATAGCGATCACAGGACTACCAGAACCCCATTTTGCCCACCAGGCAGTAGGCACCCCAGAGATGCCGTATTCTATTGTGAATCCTTCTTTTTTTAAGAATGTCGGTAATGTATTTGGAGGTCTCCACTTCCTGGAACCCAAGTTCTGCAAAACTAAATATCTTGTCTACCATTACCTGGGCCATTTTGGCGCGGGCGTCTACCAATTGCTGTACTTCAGTCTTTAGTTGACTTAGCCGTTCTTTATTCTCATCAACTTTAGTGGTTTCCGGGATCGGTTTGTGCTTGTAAGCAGAGTGTTCCAAGAAATAAAACAAGGAGGGTGTAAACATTTTTCATTTTGGCGTTCTTTATTTATTATTAAAATATTCCTGCATAGGGGTAAAGTAGTGCTCCTGCCAGCCTTGTTTATAATTGGGTTGGTCTTCCGGGATATTCTTATGATGCAGAGTAAGTTCACAGCCCCCGGGTACTTCTTTAAAATGAAGAGTTAGCAGCGAGTCTTTGTCAGTCTCCTTAAATTCCGAGGTGCGCCAGCTTTGTACAATTTCCGAATGGGGAGTCAGTTTTTTATTTATACCCCAGATATAGCCGTCCCATGAAGTGAAATTATCACCTTCTTCCATGCTGGCAGTGGCTTCACCGCCTGTCATTTTGGAATGTTGTTCTCCATCTAACCATGTATTGTAAAGTTTTTTCGGAGATACAGGGAAGGTAACTTTTAGTTCAAAGGATGATTTCATTTGTGCTATACTTTTTCTAATGCGCTCGCTTGCCCCCGGCCCCAGAAGGGGTGCTCGCGCGCAATTCGTTTTCAATTTACAACTTCTTTAGAAAGGTATGGCATCCCTCTAGGGAAAGAGGGTTGTAAAGTTGCGGGTCTAAATAAATCATGACTAATTGAATCTAATTTACTATCTCCCTAAATTTAATAAATAAAGGGTAGTATAATGAGATTCATTTAGCTAAACTTCCTTGAGATTCGAAGATAAACTAGGGTAATTTTTCAATATAATAGAGTACAAAGACCCCATTTTCTTTTTTGTGGTAATAGATGCCATTATCATCAGCTGAAAAAGTTGGACCTTCAACAAAGCCAGTGATCTCGGTAATCTCCTGTGGCTCTGAAAATGGCAGGTTGGTTGCGGCCCTGGTCGCAATATAGATATGGGCCTCAGAATTGACCGAAATGGCTCCTATTATTCGCGTAAAGTAAAGCTCCAGCTCATTTTTTGAGATGGCCGCCGCGTATTCCAGATCATCCGTATTAATATTGGCCAAGAGCATGGTGCTACCAGGATCCCTTTGAAATTCATTGCCATTTTTCCGGGCAATAGAAAAATTGGCCTCATAAGGCCCACCATTCTCATCATAACGCCCATCTACAAAATAGAGACTTTGGCCATCATTAGAAACTTCTACATCAAAATTTATCCACCCCGGCACGTTCAGGGATAAGTTTTCAACCACTGAGATATCGGTTAGGCTACCCTCACTGTAGTTACCTGTATAGATAGATTGCAGGGTTTCAAAATAGTCACCCGTATACACATAAAACATGGTATTATTTTGGTCCATGGTGGGCACACCTTCCAGACTTTCGGTGGCCACTCCCTGTAGCTCACCCTGATATTCAAATTCAGTATTGCTGAGCCTTGTGCTCCAATGCAGATTGGTATCTACGGAAGGATTGTTAAGGTTGTTAAAGAAGAGCGTATTTCCATCTCTACTCAGAAATGGTTCCATGATTTGTCCGTCATATCCCTGTACAGTAACCCGTTGGGGACTACCAAATTGAATAGTTGTATCTACAATGGGTTCTTCCTCATTAGATGAACTACAACCAAAAATAAGCAACGCAAGATTTGCAAGTAGGAGGGTACGGAATTTCATGTGTTTGTTTTAGATAAGACTGCGTTTTTGCAAAATGGTTTCATTTGGGCACTCTTAATCTTGCAAAAAGGCAAGGTATTAGCGTATTTTAAACGGAAATTTCGGTGGATTATTTTAGATTAAATTTTAAACAATAAAGGTTTGATCCAGGGAATGGATCTCAGTATTTTAAAGGATTTTTTTTGGTTGAATTTAAATTGGGCTATTCCAACACTTCATAGACGGTGATCACCTGCTTTTTATTCTTGAGTTGAATATCGCCTATCTTTTTACATTGAAAGGCTTCTTTCACCTGCTCATAACAGGCTTCAGAGATCAGGATCTGATTTTCTGCAGCCGCATTTTCTAGTCGGGCGGCAATGTTTACCGTATCGCCAATAACAGTAAAATCGAGGCGTTTTAAGCTTGAGGAACCAATATTTCCGGAGACCATTTCGCCACTGTTGATCCCTATGGAAACACTGGGTCTGTAGCCCCCCATTTCTTTTAGTTCCGGCATCTTACTTATTTTTTGTCGTACGGCTAAAGCAGCATCCAGAGCACGGTCCAGGTGGTAATCCCCTCTGAAAACAGCCATAATAGCATCTCCCATAAATTTGTCTATATAGCCTTCCTGGGCAATAATCTCTTTTACCATAGTATCGAAATAGGAGTTGAGCATGCTTACTACCACATCCGGGCTGGTTGTTTCACTTAGAGAAGTGAAGCCACAGACGTCAATAAACATCACAGTGGCATTGACATTCTCATTGGCCATAACGGTAGACTCGTATTCCTTACTCCCCATAAAATTGAGCACGTTCTCGTCCACATACATTTTAAGAATGTTGTTCTCTCTCACGGCTTTCAGGGTTTCCTGAAGTTCACGTACATGTTTCAGTGTCTTTTCCATGGTGATGGTAAGGTCCTCAAAATTTATAGGCTTGGTGATAAAGTCGTACGCCCCACGGTTCATTGCGGTGCGTATGTTAGCCATATCCCCGTAGGCCGACACCATAACCGATTTTAGAAGGGGGTTTAATTCGCTGAGTTTGGTGAGCAGGGTAAGGCCATCCATTTCCGGCATGTTAATATCACTAAGCACCAGGTCCATATTGGGATGATCACTTAATTTCTTCAGTGCATCTACTCCATTGATGGCAAAGACAAACTCGTATTCGTTTTGCCGAATCTGTTTGCGGAATTTTTGTTTGATAAGGACCTCCAGATCCGTCTCATCATCTACCACCAAAATTTTTGCCATTACAGTATTGCTTTTAATTTTTCCTTTAAGATACCAAATTCCACCGGTTTGGTAAGAAAATCATCAGCCCCAAGTTTCATAGCTGTATCGTAGTTTTCCTTATCGCCATAGGCCGTGATCATCATGACCACAGGCGGGGGTTTTAGAAAATTCTTCTTTATTTGTTCCAGTAATTCCAGGCCACTCATCCCGGGCATATTAATGTCAGATAGGATAAGTACTGCTTCATGGTTGTGATTATTCAAATAGGTCAATGCTTCTTCCCCGGAAAATGCAAAGGCAAAATTAAGTTCCTTATTCCGGATCTCTTTTCGGAACCGTTGCTGGAACAGCAATTTTACATCGTGTTCGTCGTCTACTACTAATATTTTCATAGGTCTGGTGGTTTTATGGTTATGCGTATTTATTTCTTCGATTTTTTTATTTCCTTCACTACAGGTAAGACAATAGTAAAGGTGGTTCCTTCCCCTTCTTTGGATGCTACCTTTAATTCTCCCCTATGCCCCTTGGTCACAATTTCATAGCTCATACTCAGGCCTAAACCCGTACCTCGACCCGAAGGTTTTGTGGTAAAGAACGGTTCAAAGATCTTCTGAATGATCTTTTTTGGGATCCCATTTCCATTATCACTTACTTCGATCTCAATTGTGTCCCCGACCTTTTTCGTAGATACACCAACTGTGGGCTGATATTTATCATCCTCCGTAGCTTTTGCGAAGGAGGCTCGCTCCTGTACAGCATGGAAGGCATTGGTGATGAGATTTAAAATAACACGCCCCATATCCTGAGGAATGATATTTATCTTGCCAATCTTCTTGTCAAAATCAGTATTCGAGGGTGGCATTAAAGGATTTGTCCTTGGCCCGTTAGTCCGTGATAGGCCAGGCGCAGGTATTCGTCTGCCAGCACGTTGATGTCTGTTGGTTCCTTTTCACCACTGCTGGCTCTACTGTGCTGCAGCATTCCTTTTACAATAGAATCTGCCCGCTTGCCATGGTGGGAGATCTTCTCCAGGTTTTGATCTATGTCTGTGAGGAGTTCTTCTTCCAGACTTTCATCCCGTTCTTTTTTGGTCTTAGCTTTTTCTTCCTTTAGCTCTTCAATAAGTTCTCGGTTTACCTCCGAAAAATTATTGACAAAGTTGAGCGGGTTTTGGATCTCATGGGCGATGCCTGCGGTAAGCTCTCCCAAGACTAGCCATTTTTTCGGCCTGTATTAATTGGGTCTGGGTGGCCTTAAGATCTGCATAGGCCTTTTTAATTTCCTTGGCTTGTTGCCAGTTCTTTTTTCTGAGCTGCCTCTTGTGCCTTTTTAAGCGTACGAGCCTTTTGATAGAGATGTACCCTGTATCCTATAAACAAGAGAAGTAAAAAGTAGATGCTATAGGCCCACCAGGTTTGCCACCAGGGTGGGGCAATGGTAATATGTATACTCGCTCCTTCCTCGTTCCAAACCCCGTCGGCATTAGCGCCTTTTACCTTAAATGTATATTGGCCCGGCGAAAGGTTGGTATAGGTAGCTCTTCGTTCTTTAGATGGTGCCGACCAATCCGTATCGTAGTTTTCCAGCTTCCAGGAATACAAATTGTCCTCAGAACGCAGGTAATGCAGGGCTACAAAGTCAAAGCTCAGATTCTTCTGCCAGTGTTTGAATAGCCAGGTCTTCTGTATACGAAACCGCTTTTGTAAAGAGCTCCCCATCCGGGGCGCTGTAAATACTGTCATTGATCCCCATAGAAGTGATCACCATTTTAGGTGGAACAGAATCCTTTATCAGATAGTTTATCTGGGTCTATAAGGTTTAAGCCCATTGTTTCCACCAATCCATATATTGCCATCATTTGCCAATAATGTTTGTACAGAGCGCATATTTTTTTGTATGCCATCCTTTTCAAAATAACTTTTAAAGGATTTTGAATTGGTATCAAATACTGATAATCCGCGTACAGTAGGCAACCAAAGCAGGCCATCCTTATCCATTACAAGTTCCCCCCGGGAAGAAATATCATTATGCAGCAGGCCCTGTTCTTCCCCAAAATATGTTACCTCATTAATATCTGGCCCTACAAGGGCCAATCCTCCCCCGCTATAGGTACTGATCCACATTTGCCCATTTCCAGCATGAGAGTAGGATACTGTACTGGGTATTTTCATGGCATCCTTATTTCGGTAAAAAAGGTCTTTTTCATTATCATACAGACAAATACCGCCATCTGTGCCTACCCAAATACGATTCATATCGTCTTCTGTCATAAAGCGAATCTCATTGCTGATCAACGAAAGGGAGTCTGTTTGATCATAGATGTAGTGTTTAAAGCGTTTTTCCTCTTCCAGATATTTATAAAGGCCATACTCCCGGTCGCTAGGATCCCCCAACCATATCACTCCCCTGGAATCAAGATAAATACCAGCTATATAGTCACTTAGAAGGCCATGTTTATCTCCGGATCCCACCTCAAATTTTTCCAAAAGGGTATTATTGGTTCCCTTTAAAACGTAGACGCCATTTTGCCACACGGAAACCCAAATGTTGCCTTGCCCATCTTCCTGTATGGCCTCAATATCCAGGGCAACCTTATTATGATCTATATTAGGTATAAAGTCAATTCGTTGAAATTTTTGCTTTTCTTCCTGAAATCGAAAAAGACCAAGACCATAAGTGCCTACCCAGATGGTGCCTCGGGTATCTTCATAGATATAAAAACAATGACCAAGACTTGTTTCTTTATTGTTTTTATTATAATACAACTGTTTAAATGTTCCATTTGATGTTTTAATTGATAGTCCTGACAGTGAGAGGACCCACAAGCGATCCTTACTATCTTCAAATAACCGCGTAATGGTATCTGAAGGAATACTTCTATTGTCTTTAAGATCGTGTTTTAATAATTCTATCTGCCGGGTCTTTGGAGCCTGTTTATAAAGGTTAGGTCTGGTACCTAACCACAGAAGACCGGAATGGTCCAGAAGCGCTTTAAAAGCAAAATAACCATAACCCTTAGGGAGAATGTTGTCTACATCATTAAATTCTTCATTAAAATGGTTAAAGGATTTGGATGCAAAATCATAAAAAATATATGCATATGGTTCTCCAGGGGAATAACCGGTGTAATTCATGGTTCCAAACCAAATCCCTTTTTGATTTTGTGCCAATACCCCTAGTTGGTCAATTTTTTTAGGCCCCTGGACAAATTTTAAGGGTCCTTCCCCATATTTAAAATGGACTATACTCTCTTTATTCGGATCTATCAAAGTAATATTACCTTGTTCCTGAAAGATCCAGATCTGCTCATGTAAGTCTTCAAATGCATTTAAAATATTATATGCAGGCAAGGTATTGTCTTTGTCAGCGTAATTGGTGTATGATTTAATACTTTTCTGCTGGACCGGATCCCAAATATGAAGACCATGATCTCCCCATATCAGAAAATGTTGGTGGTTTCCGGGTGCAATAAGTCGAATCGTATCTTTTACAGAAGTACCCGGAATAATAGCCCCTGGTGAAATCACATTCTCAAAAGTGTCTTTTGTATTATCCCAGACATTAAGATTTCCAGTATATTTTAGTTGCCAGACACTGCTGTCTACTGCAGCTTCCAACAACTCAAAATTTAATAAAATATCATTATATCTATTATGAAATTGTTCGTGTGGATAGGTTGATACTTTAGCCTGTATTTCTATCTAATCTTGCCAATACAAGCGTGTCTCTGTTTCGGTTAAAAAACCATATATTTTCACGCGAATCTTCAAAAAGCATTGCACTTCCCGTATATGGTAATCCATCGGGATTATTTGGATCCGGCAAATAATTTGTAAATCGTTCTGTTTTAGGATCAAAAGATGCTAATCCTTGTCCATAATTCCCAAGCCAAAGGGTGCCATCTTTTGCTTTAATTAGCCCTCCGTTACCCCCTTTTAGCTGCAGCCTGGTAGAATCTTTTTTATCAGATACTCCACTGTAAACCTTAAAGTTGTAGCCATCATATTTTACCAGGCCATTCTGAGTGCCAAACCAAATAAACCCCTGGTCGTCTTGCAGTAAAGAAATAACGAATTCTTCCGGCAAACCCTTCAGCCACCCCGTATTTTTCAAAGGCTATTTTTTCTGTTTGGGCCCGAACGGATACTCCACAAAGAAGTAGCGTTATAATGAGGAATCTTTTGATAAAGGAAAACAAGTTGGTATGCGGCATTGGTGGTTTTTTTGGTTGGTCTTAGATAATAACAAAAGCTTTATTGGCAGCTATGGGCAAACCCTAACTTGTATTATCTATAGGTAAGATAATAATAAATTCTGAGCCTTTTAGTGCTTCAGA
>CAWCNT010000024.1:0-12357 GCA_963796935.1 uncultured Flavobacteriaceae bacterium | reverse complement strand
CTCCCTCTGGAAATAATTTTTCACTCAATATTTATGGTGCTAAAGTAATACACTTGCCATTAAATTTCTTAAATTACCCCACAAATTGGCATCATATGGTGTATTTCCCCCAAAGTTTTTTATTTTTGCCAACAATTAAAAATTAAAACCAATAAAATTATGTCAGACATTGCATCAAGAGTTAAAGCAATTATCGTTGATAAGTTAGGAGTGGATGAAAATGAAGTAGTTGCAGAAGCTAGCTTCACCAACGATCTGGGAGCAGATTCATTAGACACTGTTGAGTTGATAATGGAATTTGAAAAGGAATTTGATATTCAGATTCCGGATGATCAAGCAGAAAATATCGCAACCGTCGGCCAGGCTATTAGCTATATTGAAGAGGCCAAATAAGTAATGATATCAGGAACATGATGTGAATTATCCATGTGGTTACCATGCTGCATGGATATTTTTTTTTAATTTTCACGTGGTATACGTACTACCTATGAAACAAAAATTGGTTCCATGCAGTTAAAACGAGTTGTTGTTACCGGACTAGGTGCTCTGACACCTATAGGCAATACCCTGGGTGAATACTGGGAAGGCCTCAAAGCAGGAAAAAGTGGCGCTGCTCCTATTACCTATTTTGATGCGGAGAAATTCAAAACAAGATTTGCTTGTGAAATCAAGAATTTTGATCCTCTGAATTTCTTTGATAGAAAAGAAGCCAGAAAGCTAGATAGATTTGCACAATATGCGTTAGTATCTTCGGATGAGGCTATATTAGATGCAGGTCTTGATTTAAACGTCGTTGATAAATTTAGAGTTGGCGTTATTTGGGGTGCAGGGATTGGAGGGTTAGAGACCTTTCAAAATGAAGTAATGGATTTTGCCAATGGAGATGGAACTCCAAGGTTCAACCCTTTCTTTATTCCTAAAATGATCGCAGATATTGCACCTGGCAATATTTCCATAAAACACGGTTTTATGGGACCAAATTACACGACGGTTTCGGCTTGTGCCTCTTCTGCGAATGCCATGATCGATGCCTTGACATACATTCGTTTGGGACATTGTGATGTGATAGTTACCGGAGGAAGTGAAGCTGCAGTAACCTTGGCCGGGATGGGTGGTTTTAATGCTATGCACGCCCTGTCGACCAGAAATGAAAGTCCGGAGACAGCCTCCAGACCTTTCGATGCTACCAGAGATGGTTTTGTTCTGGGAGAAGGAGCCGGGGCACTGATCCTTGAAGAGTATGAGCATGCGAAAGCAAGAGGAGCAAAAATATACGCAGAGATCATTGGCGGAGGAATGTCTAGTGACGCCTACCATATGACCGCTCCACATCCTGAGGGCATTGGAGTAGTGCGGGTAATGGAAAATTGCTTGCGAGATGCTGGTTTAAAGCCTGAAGATGTAGATGCAATAAATACTCATGGTACCTCAACTCCATTGGGAGATGTGGCAGAGTTAAAGGCAATATCGCAGGTCTTTGGAAAACATGCTTCTAATATCAATATAAATTCAACCAAGTCAATGACGGGTCATTTATTAGGTGCCGCAGGAGCTATTGAAGCTATATCCTCTATTCTTTCTATGCAACACGGATTGGTGCCTCCTACCATTAATCATTCTGTAGTAGATGAGAATATAGATGCCACATTGAATTTAACATTGAATAAGGCGCAAAAGCGAGACGTTAATGTCGCCATGAGTAATACCTTTGGTTTTGGCGGCCATAATGCTTGTGTGGTCTTTAAAAAAATTATCTAAGGATTAATGAACTTTCCCTCTAATATATTTAATTCCCATTCCAAACAGGATGGGGATTTTTTATTAGGGGTAACAAATATCCTTGGGTTTAAGCCAAAGAATATAAAGATCTATAAGAAGGCCTTTCTTCATCGTTCTGCAAACATAAAAGATAAACAAGGCAACCCCATGAACTATGAGCGCCTGGAATTTCTCGGCGATGCCATGCTGGGGACAATAATTTCCAAGCACTTGTACAATGAAGTGCCTGGCGGGGACGAAGGTTATCTTACCAAAATGCGCTCAAAAATAGTTAGCAGAAAGCATTTAAATGAACTTGGGAAAGACCTTAATCTGCTTCATTTTGTGGAAAGCAGAATTCCGAAATCGCATTTTGGAGATAATATTCATGGCAATGTATTTGAAGCACTTGTTGGTGCAATTTATCTGGACCGTGGGTATAAATACTGTGAACAATTCATACAGGACCGTGTCATAGAACCCTATGTGGATATTGAACAATTAGAAGGGAAAGTGATCAGTTATAAAAGTCTTTTGATTGAATGGTGCCAAAAGCAAAAAAAGGACTTTAGATACAACGTGTATGAGGATACCGGGAATGACCCTTTAAAGCATTTTGCCGTAAAATTCAGTATTAATGGCAAGGTATTGGCCAAAGCCAGGGCTACTTCAAAAAAGAAGGCGGAAGAAAAGGCCTCTAAAAGAGCATTTTTTGCCTTACAGCACAAAATAGAAAATTCTTAGATTCTTCCATATTGGAATACGCAAAGGTTTGCGTAACTTAATAACGGTAGATAAGGTATTCAGGCACTAGGCAAGTATCGTTATATATTATATATTTACATCTTATGCTTTTTTATGGGAGCAACCTTGCGGATACATGAGGATCTATATGATGAGAAATTTTCGCTGGTAGGGATACATACCAGTTTGGAAGATTACACCCTTGTATATGCGTTAAATGAGGTGTTAAAGATCCGATTGAAAAGATCAGCAGAAGACCTTAGCTTTTCTTCTACCATTTCTTATCCTTTTTTCGAATGGAAAGACGAATTGTACGATCTAAACTGGGCCTTATTAACCAATACATGTATCACCTCTAAGGAGACGAAGCCCAATGACCTCTTCCCTGAAGAGCTTTCCTATACCAGTCATCAATTGGTGCCTGAGCATAAAGAAGTGAATTATCTTTTGAAGCTGGATGATTATGAGTTAAATTCTGCTTTGCTAAAAAAAATTAAGGCCATCCCAAATGTAGTTACGGCCTATGCCATTGAGACAGAAACATTAAAATCTAAGCCCAACCTAATTTTCTAAATAATGCCCAATAAGAAGAAGACAAAAATTGTGGCCACCTTGGGCCCCGCTTGCAGTGATAAGGAAACCCTCAAAAAGATGATAGAAGCAGGGGTTGATGTATTTCGCATCAATTTTTCCCATGCAGATTATGAGGATGTAAAAGAAAGGATCAAAATGATCCGTGACTTAAATGAGGAACTGGGAATTTATACAGCTATTCTAGGCGATCTTCAGGGTCCCAAGCTAAGAGTAGGTGTCATGGCAGGTGAAGTTGTGGTTTCCCCTGGAGACGAGATCACATTTGTAACCGGCAAACCCTTTGAAGGAAATGCCGAGAAGGTTTATATGAACTACGCGGAGTTCCCGAGAGATGTAAACCCCGGTGAGCATATTCTATTGGATGACGGAAAGCTTATGTTTGAGGTGCTTACCACTAATAGAAAAGATGAGGTAAGAGCTAAGGTGATACAGGGCGGACCTTTAAAATCCAAAAAAGGAGTAAACCTGCCGAATACCAATATTTCCTTACCGGCACTTACCAAAAAAGATATAAAGGATGCCATTTTTGCAATATCGCTGGAAGTAGATTGGATCGCACTGAGCTTTGTTCGTTTTAGCCAGGATCTGATCGACCTTCAAAACTTGATTGCCGAGCATTCTAAACACAAGATCCCGATCATTGCTAAAATAGAAAAACCGGAGGCAGTTGAAAATATCGATAAAATAGTATCGTATTGCGATGGACTTATGGTTGCCCGTGGTGATTTGGGCGTTGAAGTGCCCGCACAAGAAGTTCCTTTAATACAAAAAACCTTGGTACTTAGGGCAAAGAGGGCAAGGATCCCCGTCATCATTGCAACGCAAATGATGGAGACAATGATCACCAGCCTTACCCCAACCAGGGCAGAGGTAAATGATGTGGCCAACTCCGTGATGGATGGTGCAGATGCGGTAATGTTATCCGGAGAAACATCTGTCGGGAATTATCCAATTCAGGTAATTGAGAAAATGACTAGTATCTTACAAAGTGTTGAAAATTCCGACCTTATACAGGTGCCTCAAGAACCACCACATATCAGAACAAAAAGATATATCACCAAAGCTGTTTGTTTCCATGCCGCAACTATGGCTAATGAGATAAAAGCAACAGCCATTTCAACCCTTACCAATAGTGGGTATACGGCCTTTCAAATATCGGCCTGGAGACCAAGTGCTCATATTTTAGTCTTTACCTCTAATAAACGTATTTTAACTCAGTTAAATTTACTTTGGGGTGTAAAGGCCTTTTATTACGACAGATTTGTGTCTACGGACGAAACCATAGAGGATGTTAATAAAATAGCTTGTCAGAAAGGGTTTCTGGATACAGGAGATATGCTTATTAGCCTTGCGGCCATGCCAATCAAAGCCAAAGGCATGGTAAACACTCTCAGGGTCACGGAAATTGAGTCCTGTAGTTTCTAAACTTAAAGATCGAATTTTAACTGTACCGATACCGCCTCTTCTTTAACTACTTCCTTACTGCTACTGTTTAGGTTAGAAAGGGAGATACCGAGTAAACGGACAGAATTATCCAGGGAATCCTGATATAAAAGCTCCAGGGCAGTATTCAGGATCAACTTCTGATCTGACACAAAATAGGGCAGTGTCTTACTTCTTGTTTGCAGGGTAAAATCGCTATACTTTATTTTAAGTGTAACTGTTTTTCCTGCCACACCAGATTTTTTGATTCGCTTTTCCAGTTCTTCCGAAATATGCATTAATCGCTCCTTCATAAAAATTTCACTGCTGAGATTTTCGCTAAAAGTACGTTCGGCACCCAAGGATTTTGGGATGCGATGAGGTTTTACGGAACTCAGATGTATTCCTCGAACAACCTGAAAATAATGCAAGCCACTTTTACCAAAATGTGCTTCTAAAAAGTCCTCTGTTTTGTTCTTAAGATCCAGACCGGTGAAAATACCTAGCTGGTACATCTTCTCTGCCGTAACCTTACCAACTCCGTGGAATTTTCTTATATCCAGACTTTCCAGGAATTGCAGTACCTCTTCAGGATTCACGGTTTTTTGACCATTAGGTTTGTTGATGTCACAGGCCACTTTAGCAATGAATTTATTGATGGAAATGCCGGCTGATGCCCTTAATTCTAATTCTTCAAAGATCCTCTTGCGGATCTCTTTAGCGATTAGGGTGGCTGAAGGATTACCTACCTTATTGGTGGTCACATCTAAATAAGCTTCATCCAGGGAAAGTGGTTCTACTAAGTCAGTGTAGTCGTAAAAGATGGCCCTGATCTTTTGTGAGATCTCTTTGTAGCGATCAAAGCGTGGTTTTACAAAGATAAGCTCCGGACATCTTTTTTTAGCCAGGTATCCACTCATTGCACTCTTTACTCCAAACTTACGGGCCTCATAACTAGCAGCAGCTACTACACCTCTTGCGGCTCCTCCACCTACAGCCACAGGTTTACCCATAAGCTCAGGATGATCTAATTGTTCTACGGAGGCATAGAAGGCATCCATGTCCACATGAATAATTTTCCGGAGGGGGAAATCGTACTGCATAAACAAATTTAAGTCATATCTTAGTTTTATGGAGGGGTCAAAGAAAAGCGCCATCATTCTGGGAGCAACAGGCCTCACAGGTGGCCTGTTGTTAAATGAATTACTGGAAGACCATAGGTACGATACTATTAAAATATTTTCAAGATCTCCTTCCCATATACACCATCCTAAATTGAAAGAATTTATAGGAGACCTTCTCTCTTTGTCTAATTTTAAGTCAGATTTTATAGCCGATGAGGTCTATTGTTGTATTGGCACTACCAAATCCAAAACACCAGATAAGGAAAAGTACAGGAGTATAGATTATGGGATACCCGTAGCTGCAGCACAATTATGTAAGGAAAATGATATAGCTACTTTTCTCGTCATTTCTGCTCTTGGTGCAGATGCAAAAAGCGCTATTTTTTACAATAAGATCAAAGGACAAATGGAAGAAGCTGTTATAGAGCAAGGGATCGCTCATACCTATATTCTTCAACCTTCCATTATTGGTGGGCAACGAGATGAACGCAGGTTAGGCGAGTGGATAGCAAAAAAATTATTTTCAGTTTTTAATAAGTTACTTCTGGGTCCCATGAAGAAATATCGATCCATACAAGCCTCAACCATTGCCAGGGCGATGATATGGCTGGCTAATAACAGCCATTCTAATAGTAGGATCACTTCAGATGAAATAGAGAACATTGCCCATCATGATTGAGATAGAACGAAAGTTTTTAGTCACTTCCAATGACTATAGGACAGAGGCCTTTGCCAAAGAAGAAATTATTCAAGGGTTTCTAAGTACTCATCCGGAACGCACAGTAAGGGTGCGCCTTACGGGTCAAAAAGGATTTATAACAGTGAAGGGTAAAACTGACCCTGATGGTACTACCCGTTTTGAATGGGAATGTGAGATCTCGTCAGCGGAGGCAAAAAGCCTGTTGGAAATATGTAAAAAAGGCACTATCCATAAACTAAGATACCTTGTAAAAAGTGGTTCTCATGTAGTGGAGGTTGATGAGTTTCACGCTCAGAATAAAGGCCTGGTGATCGCAGAAATTGAGTTACAACATGCAGATGAAACCTTTTTAAAACCCAAGTGGCTGGGGGCAGAAGTTACAGGAGACCCCAAATACTATAATTCACAATTAAGTAAAAATCCTTATTTATCATGGAAAAAGTAAAGCACATGCTCATTCTTATTGCTCTAATCATATGTACCTTTGGATGTAAAGAAATAGGGAATGGTGATCCCGATCCTGCATCTGCCAAAAATCAAGATTCAGTTATAACTACTGCTCAATTAAAAAAAACACTCACGGAGAAAGGATATGAGATCTTTGATTATGTTGATCCTAAATCCGGTGATACCGTATTGATGCAACAGTATTTTATTGCCTTTTTAAAAAAAGGGCCAATAAGGTCCCAAAGCAAAAAAGAAGCAGACAGTTTACAAGTCTTACACCTCAATCATCTAGGAAGGATGTACGAACTGGGATATGCAGATATTTCAGGACCTTTTGGGGATGATGGAGATATTCGCGGGATCACTATTTATAATACTCCAACACTGGCATTTGCAGATAGTTTGGCAAATTCAGATCCTATGGTGAAAGCGGGACGATTACTGATTGAGATGCATCCCTGGTGGGCGGCAAAGGGTTTTCCATTGCGCTAACACATCTTTTGGGATTTAAAATGCACTTTTAAATTGCTCCAGGAAGCGTAGATCATTCTCACTAAGGAGGCGTATATCAGAAATTTGATGTAGTAAAAGAGCGATCCTGTCTATCCCCATTCCAAAAGCGAATCCCGAGTATTCATTAGAATCTATACCGCAATTATCCAGGACATTCGGATCTACCATGCCGCACCCCATGATCTCCAGCCAGCCTGTTCCTTTCGTCATCCTATAATCTGTTTCGGTCTCCAGGCCCCAATAGACATCAACTTCTGCACTTGGTTCCGTAAATGGGAAATAGGACGGTCTTAGGCGTATTTTAGATTTTCCAAAAAGCTCTGTTGTAAAGAATTGAAGGGTTTGTTTCAGATCCGCAAAAGACACATCCTTATCTATGTACAAGCCTTCAACCTGGTGGAAAAAACAATGTGAACGGGCAGAAATGGCCTCATTTCTGTAAACTCTTCCAGGCGAAATGGTTCGTATTGGAGGGGTATTAGTTTCCATATAACGCACCTGTACAGATGACGTATGTGTTCTTAATAAAAGATCCGGATTTGTCTGAATAAAGAAGGTATCCTGCATATCCCTTGCCGGATGGTGTTCTGGCAAATTCAGAGCTGTAAAATTATGCCAATCATCTTCAATCTCAGGCCCTTCTGAAACGTTGAATCCAATCCTTGAGAAAATATCGATTATCTGGTTCTTAACGATAGATATAGGATGCCTTGAACCCAGTTCAAGAGATTCCCCCGGGCGGGTAAGATCCCCATACACTAGCTTCTCACCGCCTTTTGCTTCCAAAGAACTTTTAAGCGAATTAACTTTTTCTGTGGCGAGTACCTTAAGTTCATTGATGGTTTTACCAAATTCTTTTTTTTGATCATTTGGCACCTGCTTGAATTCGGCAAAAAATTGGTTCAAGATCCCTTTTTTGCCCAGGTATTTGATTCGGAATGCTTCAATGGCATCTTTAGAAGTGCTAGAAAATTCCTTTACTTCTTTGATGTGTTCTTTTAACTGATCGATCATTTAATGAATCCTTTGATTGCAGCGATCAAAAATACTGGTTTTTTAGGTTCACTTCGCCTCTGAAAGAAGAAATGTATGTTTTTATGCTGCTTCCGAATTAGACTTTATGTATTTAACACAAGAATCAAAATTTTTAAATATATGTTCATTTGGGACTAGATCCGGGATGATATCAATACGCTCCATCATATACCTGGGTTGATCCAGGACTCTTACAAAAAGCACTCTGATTTTCTTTGCCCTTAGATCCTGTAGTACATCCTCCATGGCATAGAGTCCGGATTGGTCCATATATTGCATCCTTCCCAGGCGAATGATCACAGTTGTTGCCGTTGCAGGAATTTGATCTGCCAGGACCTGAAAATCGCTGGTAGTACCAAAGAATAAAGGTCCTTTAATGTGCTTAATAAAAACTTTTTCCCGTAAATATTCTGGAAAACTCTTCTCATCTGCCCATGCTTTCTCTTTAGACAGTGACTTTACATCCGATCTATGTGCCGTAAGATCCCCTATTTTTTTCATAAACATTAGTGATGCGATCACTAAGCCTATTCCAACAGCATATACAAGATTCCAAAAAGTAGACAAAAACATGACAACAAGCATTATCATTACTTCAGAACTCAACTTTATTGGTCCAACAGAAATATCTCTCGGTAAGCTGGGGATGGCCTTTAATCCCTTATAATCCATAACACTTATTCCAACAGTAATTAAAATTCCCGCTAAAACGGCTGCTGGTATTTGCGATGCCACCGGACCCATGGCCAATAAAATAAGGAGTAAAAGTAATCCCGCGATCATCCCGGATAACTTTGTTTTTCCTCCAGAGTTAATATTGATTACCGTTCTGATGGTTGCTCCGGCTCCCGGGATACCACCAAAGATGGCGGCAATGCTATTACCAATACCTTGTCCAACTAATTCTTTATTTGGATTGTGTTTGGTCTTGGTCATGTTGTCTGCCACCACAGAAGTTAGCAATGAATCAATAGATCCAAGTAGGGCCAGGGTTAAGGCCGTAAAAATATAGGGTGTAATTGCCGAAAGTTGAAAATTGGTAATAATCTCTAAATTAGGAAGTGGAAAACCTTGGGGAATTGTTTCAATAGGTCTGTAGTTGAGGCCAAATCCATACGCGACACCAGAAACCACAACCAAAGCTATTAAGGTGCTGGGGACTGCAGTAGTGATTCGCTTAAAACCGTAAATGATAAGGATGGTAGCCAGTGCCAGAACCAGCTCCAAAGTATTCACATTGCGCAGGGCTCTGGGCAATACATTAAAGGCTCCCATTACCCCGGAGGCTTCTTTGGCAGCCAAAACCTGGGCTTCCTTAAGAATAACATCTTCAGTAATTTCACCAGCCCTTTCAATGGT
Organism: uncultured Flavobacteriaceae bacterium; assembly: GCA_963796935.1. Taxonomy (GTDB): domain Bacteria; phylum Bacteroidota; class Bacteroidia; order Flavobacteriales; family Flavobacteriaceae; genus Muriicola. The sequence continues at coordinate 2,661 of CAWCNT010000024.1, read as the reverse complement.
TTCCTCAAAATTTTCCAGGACTAAAATACCCTCTCCGGCTTCCTCTCTTAATATATTTTCCAGGATCAATTCCTCAGCTTGAGGTTTAAAAGGTTCTACCCAGCTCATGTCTTCCTTGGGATAATATCCTAAGGCGGGCAATATTTGGGTGATGATAATGATGAGTCCGATAGCTGTCATAAATCCGGACACCACCGGATAAGGAATGTATCTTATATATCTACCTATCCCCATAAGTCCCAGACCAATTTGCATAAGCCCGCCCAGAAGAAAGACCGTAAGAATGGCAGGTAATGCCTTTTCCACACTACCATCATAAACCGCTATGATCCCGGCTATGACGATCATACTCACTGCAGTCATTGGGGCTGTAGGTCCCGAGATCTGTGTATTGGTTCCTCCAAAAAGAGCGGCAAAAAAACTGATAAAAATTGCACCATACAGACCTGCACTTGGTCCCAGACCAGAGCTCACTCCAAAAGCAAGGGCCAGTGGTAAGGCAACAATACCAGCTGTAATTCCCCCCATAAGATCTCCTCGGAAATTTGTAAATAATGACTTCATAATTTTTAATATGCTATTTATGGTTAGTAGATAATTACAATGAAAATGTCAAAGCAAATCTTTGGCTATTCTATTAATTAGATATTTGATGTTAATTAATCCAGATGGTAGATCTCCATGATGTTATTCAGAATACTTTCGAAATGGATATTCAGATCAACCAATTTCCCAGTATGTACATCGAACACCCAACCATAGACCTTTAGATTCCTGTCTCGATAAGCTTTTTGTACGGCAGCTGTTTTTATCAGATTAACACACTGCTCCTGAACATTGAGCTCAACCAATCGTTCGTATTTCTTTTCTTCATCCGTAATTCCGTCTAATTCTTTTTTATGGATCCTGTACACATCACGGATGTTGCGTAGCCAGGGATTTAATACCCCCAGATCTGCCGACTGCATGGCTGCCTTTACACCTCCACAACCATAATGGCCGCAAACAACCACATGATTTACCTTTAAATGTTCTATGGCGTATTCTACTACAGACATAACGTTGAGGTCTATGCTGATAACCATATTGGCAATATTCCTGTGAACAAAAACCTCACCTGGGCCCATGCCCATTACTTCTTCAGCGGTTACCCTACTATCTGAACAACCAATATAGAGCATTTCAGGATTCTGACCCTTCCCCAAGTCATCGAAAAAGTCAGGGTTTGTGTTTAATTTCTCTGCGATCCATCGTTTATTATGCTTGAATACTTCTTCTATTTTCATTTTGTGATATTTTAAAAGTTTTAATTAAGCCGAGAGTGGCCATTGGTTATAAAATTTAAAAAATTCTGCTAGGGTTACAATCGCTCCTTTTCGGAGATAAATTAACATCAATAATTTTTCCCTTGTTTTACCAGGAAAAATCTACCAGGATCTCAATATTATAATTATCGAGATACCTGGTATTTAATGGTCGGGCTCAAGATAAGTATCTTTTAGGATAGCATCCATTTCTTTAAGGATGTTCCCTGCAAAAATTATATGATTAAACCCTATTGATTAGTCTCGGGTGGAGGAAGTTGTATCTCAGTGGTATACGACAAATAATGAAGATTATATTCCCAATTATCTCGGGTTAAACTTCCTAAAAAAATTATGGATTGTTGTCTCGGCAGATTTGAAAGGATGACCTCTTCACTTAGATCTTTTTTACCCTGTTCCTGGGGCTCTTCTTCGTTCAAATTGATCGTTATAAAAGGCTTGGTAACATCTAATAGCTGGAGTATTGGCGGAGCCAGGATCCCTGTTAACCAGACAGACGTTAAGATGACGATTATAAATGACTTCATATATACATATAGAATAATGTCGAAAATATACGTAATACTAGTATGATTGTAATAAGGATTAACTAAAAATCTTTTAACATTCTTAGATCGGTTGCCGGGATCCATCCATTTTTACCATCTGCCAACCTAATTTTATTCCAATCGTTCAATTCTTCTTCTACAAATACTTTGCTTCCCTCATGAAGGTCAAAAATTGTATTGCTCCTATTGTTGGGTTCTTCCTTCACTGCAGTTTCGGAAGCGAATATGATAGCAGGCTGAGTTTGCGTAAAGTCCTGATATTGAATAAAGGCAAACAAAATGCTGATCGCTGTTGCAAGTAAACATATCATACTTGCGATAAATGCCAATCTTTTTCTATCGGCAAATTGAAAAAAGTAGAAGGCCAGGTACAAAAGAACAAACAAAAACATGAAGATCACAGCGGTATAGGCCCACTGATCAAAGGTGAGAATATTCTTTACACTCGAAACCATTCTAGAAATGTAAGTCTGTGGCATAGGCTCAATGGCATCGATAGTCATATTTTGTGCAAAGGACAAGTTGCTTAATATTTCAGCATCATTGGGATTGAGCAGCAGGGCTTTTTCGTAATAATAAATGCTGGGACCTATTTTATTTACCTTGTAATATGAATTTCCCAGATTGAAATACACTTCGGCAGAATGCTGGCCCGACTTCAGGATCTCATGATAGTTGTCAATGGCGTCTTCATAGTTCCCTTCATTATAGGCTTTGGTGGCACTTTCGAACAATATGTCGTTTTGAGCTATCCCTATAGTAAAGGAGAATATGAATAATAATAAAAT
>CAWCNT010000023.1:0-19160 GCA_963796935.1 uncultured Flavobacteriaceae bacterium | reverse complement strand
CTTCGCCGAAGGTTTTCAGAAATAATGGGGTTGCCAGCGGGGCAGGTACTTATAAAAAATGGTTTTTGAAAATAGATTAATTGGCACGAGCGTGACCCTCGCACCAACAAGGTGGCCGCTCGAGCAGCTAGGTTTATTACCACAAGTATATTCTTATGATATCATAAAATAGTCAGTATCTTTCAGGAAATACCAAGGCCAGCCGCCAATTTTATAACCTTATAACATCAACTATTTTATATGAAGCAATTAACAAAACGCAAAGGTATCTTTTGGTCATTTTTACTAATGCTACTGTTCCTATTTGGATTTAATGCCTGTGATTCTAAAAAAGAAACGGAAACTGCAGAAGATCGCAAAACCGTTGAAATGGTAACGGATTATGGCACTATTCTTATTGAGTTGTACAATGAGACGCCTCAGCATAGGGACAATTTTATAAAGCTAGCCGGGGACGCTGCCTACGACAGTGTCCTTTTTCACCGTGTCATTGAAAATTTTATGATACAGGGAGGGGATCCTGAAAGTAAAAAATCCCAACCCGGAGATACCCTGGGCGATGGCGACCTCCCCTACACAATTCCCGCCGAGTTTAATGATTCATTATTTCACAAAAAAGGGGTTTTGGCAGCAGCACGTACAGGTAATCCTGAACGGGCATCGAGCAGTATGCAATTTTATATAGTACAGGGAAGAGTGCTCAATGACACCCTCCTGGTTGGAGCCGAGAATACGATCAATGAATGGCTGGCCGAACACTATTTTTTGCAAGAGCCTGCAAACAAATCATTTCTTGATGCCTTGCAAAAGGCAGAAGACACCGAGAATTGGCAAGAGTATGGAATGCTCCGGGATAGTATCTCAGCATTGGCTAAATCCTATAAAAATTTTGAGCAGTATACCATCCCTGAATCGCATAGAAAAGTGTATAAAACTATTGGGGGTACTCCCTTTCTCGACCAGAACTATACCGTTTTTGGAGAGGTCATTAAGGGCTTGGAAGTGGTAGATTCTATTGCAAAAGTGCAAACAGATTCTTTAGACCGCCCCACCAGGGATGTCCGGATCCAATCGATCAGGCCGGTGGAATAGTTCAAAAATCAACCAAGGTATTCTTTTATAACGGCATGTATGTAGGTAGTTCCACCGTTGGCGTATCTATAAATTTTTCGTTGATTGAAGGTTTTTAGAACTATTGGCTTGTTAGCGGAGCAGGTACTTATAATACAACGGTTAACGAGGACAGATTATTTGGCCCGAGCCTGCCTTGTCGGCAGACAGGCGTGACCCTCGCGCCAGCAAGAAGATCTATTCAATTTTATTAAAATATTTTGCTGTCATCATCAATACAGCCCCTGCTCCAACAAATACCCCTGCAATAAACTCATGTTCATTTTCTTCTTTATAGTAAACGAAACTGATTAGAATGCCTACTAGTAGTAATACTATTCCTATCATTCTTACTTTATTCATGATATTTTTTATTTCTCAAATTATCCTAAGGGTTTATATAACTAACTCTGGCTGTTCAAAAAGTATTTTTTTTCTTTTTAATGTAATAAATTAAATTAAAATTAGATCTTTATAATAGAATTGTTAACATCTTGTATAAATGCAATAATACTATTTCCTCATTGATCTCACCCTTAAATTATAAAAATTAAAGAGACAAGAAAATAAAAATAAAGCTATCAAAATAAATTGATAGCTTTATTTTTTATCTAATTATTAATTACCAGCTTCCGCTAGCTCCACCAGTTCCAAAGGAGGATTCTGTTGTACCCCAAAATTCTCTACCTTCTTCTAAACCCTGATAAAAACCAGCATCAAAGCCTTCTCTATCATCAAGAATGGCAAACAAAATCCCCCATAGAATAGGGTTGCCACCATTAATTTCATTTAATTCAGTTTCATTCAATTCCACTAAATTTTCCATATCTTTTTTATTTACCATTTTTGTCCAATTACTAATCCTCCGTCATGTATATTGCTGTCACCTAGTCCATCGACAGTCCCTACTGCAACTTCTCCAGCGGCTATAAAAGCTGCTTCAATAGTTGACATAAGCCAGCCTGAAAATCGTCCGAGTTCTGCACCAAGGCTACCTCCGTTAATTTCAGAAGATTCCCTTTTTGAGATTTCTTTTAAACCGTATTCTTTAAGATTCATCATAATATAAATTTTTTAAGTTAATATGTAATGTAATAACCAAAGCCAAATGTTTATGTTACGCGTCACTTTGTATTACTTTGTAAATATGAAACTTGGCACTCTCAAATTTTGCAAGTGAATTACAGAAAATGTTAAAGTTTAATAGCTGTGATTAGATTTGTAAAAGCTTGACCACCAAAAATATTTCTTTCTGTTTGGTCATCTAATTCTTCAAGATAAAATCCACATTTAAAAGTTGTAGTTTCAGAATATAAATAACTCTGTCTTGTTAAATCATAATATATAGGAGCATTTAGTTCTTTCATAGTATCAATTATTCTAAAGACCGTTGCTTCAGATACTTGTAATCGTTTCGCTAGTTGATTTGGGCGTCCTGTTGCCTTCATCCGAATCAATTGATCCACTCTATCCAGTAAGGCTATTTGTTTTACTATCTGTTTCATATCCTTGATCTTATTTATTTAACTGGCTGATTTAAGTTTTAATGTAAATTTTGGTAATTGCTTTCTCCATAAATTGTAGTAAGCGCCCTTTTTTTCAAACAGAATCTCATGGGAGCCTTGCTCAAGCACCTCCCCGTTTTCAAGTACCACTATGTTGTCAGAATTGACAACGGTACTCAATCTATGCGCAATTAGGATTATGGTTTTGTTTTCTGCCCGTAGCTGCTCAATAGTTTTTTGTACAAAATCTTCTGAACTACTATCTAAAGAGGAGGTGGCTTCATCCAAAACTAAAATTTCGGGTTGTTTATATAGAGCACGAGCTATAGCAATACGCTGTTTTTGCCCTCCGGATAAGGTTGCTCCGTTCTCACCTAAATAGGTATTAAAACCATTGGGTAGACTTTCAATGAATTTTAAAATTCCAATGTCCGTACAGATTTTTAGAATACGGTCCATATTTGGTTCAAACTCACCAACCGCAATATTCTCAATTACATTACCGGCAAATAAGTCAATTTTTTGAGGTACAACACTAACTAGTTTACGCAGACTTGCATTTTCAATATATTTCAAATTAGCATCCCCGATTGTGATACTGCCTTGTGTGATCGGATAAATATTTTGCAATAAAGACATCAGAGTTGATTTTCCTGAACCACTTTCACCCACTAAAGAAGTGATTTTTCCTTTTTCTATAAGCAAATTGAACTTTTGGAATACCTCCGTTCTTGTACCATAAGAAAACTTTACGTCTGTGAATTTGATATGCCCTATTTTGTTCTTGGTAAGCACCATTTTATTTTCAACCTCTTCGCGCTCCAAGTCTAAGATTTCAAACAATCTATCTGCTGCAATTAGGGCGTTTTGTATTTGTTTATTTGCTCCAATAAGACTAATCAAGGGGCCGGTAAAATAGCCTATAATAGCGTAGAAAGATAAAAGCTCACCTGGCGTGATTTGTCTGTCAATTACATAACCTGAGCCCACCCATAACAAAACAATCGTAAAGATCTGTGCGATTGTATTTGAACTGGTGCCGGAAAATATACTGTTCATTGCCGACGTATAACCTGTTTTTAGTAGACCAATAAACCGTGTTTCTGTTTTCAGATTTGTAAAGTCTTCTAATCCAAACCGCTTTACCGTACCAACTGAATTCAATGATTCTACCAATTGACTTTCTAATTCGGCGGCTTGTTCCATTACTTTTCGCTCTACTTTCTTGTTTAAATTATTCACGATTAAATAAAGAACAATATATATGGGGATTATAATGGTCATCAAAAGAGCTAGTTTCCAATAATAGGTAAACATCAAAGCGAATGAGAAAAATACAATCAGCACATTTACAGTGAGGTTAAGTGCAACACCATTTATAAAATTTCTAATTTTTACAGCATCACTAATCCTGGAAATAATTTCTCCCACACGCATGGTGTCAAAAAATTGCTGAGGTAATTTTAACAAGTGTTTGTAATAACCTAATATTAATCTGGCATCAATTTGCTGTCCTGTTTTAATTAGAAATATATCCTTAAATACACCAATCAAAACTCTTGCAACTAATAAAATAATCATCGCAATACTGAGGAGGTTCAAGAGATTAGTATTGCCATCTACTAGAACAAAATCGGTGATCTTCTGTATATAAATGGAAGTAGAAAAGCCAAGTAACGTATACACCAATGCCCCTAGGAACGCCTGAACCAATACGGTGCGATGTGGTTTTAATAAAAACCAAAAGCGTTTTAGAACTGAAACTTTCTCATTGCCTTCGGTAAATTCTGTGCTTGGCAATAACAACACCAAAACACCTGTCCACTCTTTTTTAAAAGAGTCATGGGTCCGTTTTTCCATCTTCCCTGTTCCAGGATCCATGATCTTAATATGCTTTTTCGTAACCTCATAAATCACCACATAATGATGTAGCTTTTCATTTAGTATTACATGGGCAATTGCCGGTTTTGGTATTTTGAACAGGCTTTCAAAATCACCTCTCACTCCTTTGGCTTCAAAACCAAGTTTTTCTGCAGCTTTAATAAGTCCAAACACATTGGTTCCTTTTTTATCTGTACCAGCATATTGACGTATTCTGGAAATGGGTGTTTGAAATTTGTAGTGTGCGGCAATGGAAGCTAAACATGCAGCGCCACAATCAGTAATATCGTGTTGTTTGATTGTCTTCTTTGCCATCTTATTTAGTTAATGCTAGTTTATCATCTAATCCCGGATTTAGCCAATCATCCATTTTATCATACAGTAATTGATATAAGGTTCGTTCGGCTAGTTCAAATCTGGCATTGAAAGTCATTCCTTTACCTATTTTCCCTTTTGCACCATTCTTCAATTGAAGATATTCTTCATTTATTTTACATCTTGCTTTAAAGACTGGTTGATTTTCAATGATTTCAATATCATTAGAAATATCAACTATTTTTCCTGTGGCAAAACCCCATTGGTTGTAATTATAGGCATCAATTTGAAACTTAGCTTGTTGGGATTTGTTTATAAGGCCAATATCTATAGGGCTTATATAACATTCGGCAATAAGTTCGGTGTTTGGGGATATTTCCCCTAGGATAGAACCTGATGTAATTATACTCCCTTTTTCAATTCCTGCTAAATTGATTAATGTTCCATTTATAGGGGCAGTAATGATATACTCGCTCTTAGTTTTTCTGAATTGAGAATTCTTGTTTTCCGAAGTTTTCAGATAAGGTCTCAATTTCAGATAAAGTAGCTTGCCATGTACTTACTTGTTGTTTTTTAAATTGATATAAGGAATTTAATGCTAAATCATATTCTAGCTCAATATCTTCGTATTCAGCTTTAGCAATAACACCTTTCCTTAACAATAGTTTTTTACGTTCAAAATCAACTTTTAATTTTGTCAAACGTGTGCTATACTCATTTAGTTTTTCTTGGTATTGTATATACTCTTTGCGATATTTTGGAGACATAATATCACTTAACTTTATACGCTTTGTATTTATTAAATACTTCAAATCTTCACTTTGTAAAGTAAATTTTTGAGCTTCGTATTCGGTTAGAGCAATCTGATCATCAAGAATATCGCTTTTTATAATTAATAGAATATCCCCTTGTTCCACAGATTTGTTGTTTTGTAAATCTGAGAACAGCACTTTTCCAGAATTGATACTTGTAATAATTATACGCTCATGATCTGGCTTAATAACACCTCTTGCGGTAGAATATATTTTGATTGTTGTAAATGGAAGGGCAAGAAATACCAAGCAAATTAAAAGTAATATTAGCCCATATATTACTTTACTCCGGATGGTATTCTTCGGTACATAGGATTGAACCGTATTTTCAATAATTTCTTTAGGAAATATTTTCATGGAAATAAAAATGCTTTTATCTCCGTAGAATTACAAACTGAAGTTCTTTCAATTTATAAATGTCATGCTCAATTTATAAATTGCCCTTTTTTATCTGCTTAAAAAATACTGAGGGAGTAAATCCTACCTTTGATTTAAATGCTCTGTTAAATACATCAATAGAGTTAAAGCCGAAAGATTCAGCTAATTGTATCATAGATTTGGTTTTAACTACACTTGGATTTCTTTTTATGTAGTTAATGGCATAGGTGACCCTTAGATCCTTTATATAATTGGAGAAACTTTGTTTTTTATAGCTGTTTATAATTCTTGATAAATAGGTGCTATTTGTATCAAGTTCCTTCGCCAGTGAGTTTTGATCAATTTCTTTATCCAAAAATCCATTTTTATTTTCCCATTCATTAATCTTCCTTAGAGTCTTTTCAATAACCTCTCTATCAATATTAATATTCCCAGGATCAATAGAATTGTTGGAAGCTACTATTGGTTTGATATCCTCATTAAGTAGTCTTTTTAATAGAATTTTGATTTTTATATAACGATACGTGAGGAACGCCATTATAATAAAGACAATGGTTGTTAGAACATATAAAAAATCAAGTATTCTGTTTTTATTTTCTATTTGCTCTTTGGCAAGCAAATCTTTTTGCTTTTCTAAGGGAATATCAAAGTTGGCTAGAGTTACTTTTTTTATTTTATCATTTGATCCCGCTATGAGAGAGTCATAGTAAAGTAGTCTTTGTAAATATTTTTTTTGCAATAGGGTATTCTTAATATTTACTGCATCTGCTAATAAAAATTGATATGGTTCTTTTGAATATTGAATAATTGGAAAATCTAACTCTGACAGGATAGAATCAATATTTTCAAAGTAATATTTTTTTTTGTTTTTATTCCCTAACTCACCTTCAATCATTCCAAGGTAATATAAGATATCGGCTCTTCCAGTCCCTGAACATGTTTCCGCATATTTTAAAAGCGTATCTCTTGCTTTTAAAAAGTTTTTGTCATAATAGTTTATTTGTGCCTGTAGTATCCTATATTCATTAAATCGGATTGTATCATTTGTTTTTTGTGTTAATTCTAAAGCTTTATTTACATAATACCTTGCCGAATCTAATTGTAAAGCTCTAGTATAACTTTTAGACAAACTTTCCAAAGAAATAAGTGTATGAGCTTCAGATAAGTTAATTTCATGTATGTGCTTTTCAAGATATTTTAGTCTGTATTTGTCCAGTATTAAAGCTTCTGCAACTTCTCCATGCTGACTTTTCAATGCAGCTATAGCAGCTAAATTTCTTAATATATAATCATGATTTTCATTATCATTTGCTATTTCATAGCTTTCTATAAAAAAATCAATAGCATTTTCTGGTATATCATTCTGATAATATAGGGCGCCTTTTAGATAATATGCTCTGAATAAATTCTTATCATCTTTATATAGTTTTGATAGATAGATCATTGTATCTGCGTACAAAAAAGCATCATCTTCATATTCTTGGGCAAACCCAAGTTTATAGTACGAGTTAAGAAGTTGGACACTATCAGATAAGATTTTAGCTTTCTTATTATGTGCTTTTAAAACTTTAAAATAATAAGGAGAAATATCATCTAGGTTGTCCTCGATTATGTCTAACGAATCAAAAGACAATTTTAAAAGGTCATTTTCAGTTAATTCTTGCGCATTTAGACAAGTGGTGAAAGACAAGACAATCAAAAAGATGTAAGTCAAAATATTGTTAGAAAGGATCTTAAATAATCTATTCAATCTCTTTTAATTTTAGTTAAATCAATGCTTTATAAACTATCCCCTGTAATTTAATCAGTATTCGGCCATTATTGTAAAGTACTACTTAACTTTTTTTATCTGCTTAAAAAAAACTGAGGGAGTAAATCCTACCTTTAATTTAAATGCTCTGTTAAATACATCAATAGAGTTAAAGCCGAAAGATTCAGCTAATTGAATCATAGATTTGGTTTGAACTACGCTTGGATTTCTTTTTATGTAGTTGATAGCATAAGTGACCCTTAGATCCTTTATATAATTGGAAAAACTTTGTTTTTTATATGCATTTATAATTCTTGATAGATAGGTGCTATTTGTATCAAGTTCCTTCGCCAGTGAGTTTTGATCAATTTCTTTATCCAAAAATCCATTTTTATTTTCCCATTCATCAATCTTCTTAAGAGTATTTTCAATAACCTCTTTGTCGATATTAATATTCCCAGGATCAATAGAATTATTGGATGCTACTATTGGTTTGATGTCCTCATTAAGTAGTCTTTTTAAGAGAATTTTAATTTTGATATACCGATACGTGAGGTAAGAAAGTATTATAAAGACTATAGTGGTTAGTACATATAGAAAATTAAGTGTTCTGTTCTTATTCTCTATTTGCTCTTTGGCAAGTAATTCTTTTTGCTTTTCTAGTGGGAGATCAAACTTGGTAAGAGTTACACTTTTAATTTTATCATTTGCCTTTTCTATTATACTATCATAATAGAAGAGTTTATGCATATAGGCTTTCTCCAAGGTATCCTTCTGTTCATGCGCATCTTTTAATAGGAATTGATAGACTTCTTTCACATTATCTATTATGGGTAAATTTTCTAAAACTAATATGCTATCTACCTTCTTAAAATACATTCTCTTATTATCAATAGTACCTAGTTTACCTTCAATCATTCCCAAGTAATAAAAGCTATCTGCTTTTGATGCTCCGCTATTAAATTTTATGTATTTAGAAAGTGTATCTCTTGCCTTTACCAAATTATTGTCATAGTAATTAATTTGTGCAAGAACTCTGTTTAATGCATAATAAATATCTTGGTCTTTATTTTTAATAGCCAGCTCTAATCCTTCATTAGCATAATATCTTGCTGAATCTAACTGTTTAGCCTGGGTTAGAGATTTTGAAATATTATCATGTGTAAGTAGATTTACAATTTCATAATCTTCGATTTGATCTTTGTTTTCATTAAGATAAATTAAAGCTTGTTTGTGCAATAGAATTGCCTCGTCTAACTCCCCATGTTCACTCTTAATACCCGCAATAAGATTTAATGCATTCACAATTCTATAATGATCATTTGCTATTTTTGCAAATTCATAGCTCTTTATGACTTCATCAATAGCTTCCTGTGGTCTATATAATAAATAAAGTATGGCGCCTTTAAAAAAGTATGCTTCTGCCAGATATTTCTTATTCTTTAATTTCGCAGCCAAACCAATCATAGAATCGATATAAATTTGCCCTTGTAAATCGTACTCTTCAATTAAGGAATAATCTCTATAGCCATCTAATAGTTGAATTGTGTCATTTAAATATTTTACTTTTTTTATTCGCGTATCCAATACTGTTCGATAATAGGGCAGGCTATCGTCTAAGCTATTTTCTATCTCCAATAAGGAATCTAAGGACAACTCGAATAACTCCTTTTTGGATAATTCTTGCCCATAAAGACAAGTGGAGAAAGACAAGACAATCAAAAAGATGCAAGTCAAAATATTATTTGAAAGGATATTAAAAAATCTATTCAATCTTATTGTATTTTAATTAATCAGTATTAGTTAAATAAAATCTTTTGTTGACTGTATATAAGATATTAATAATCACGTCAATGTTAGTTAACAGAGGATAAAGATAAAACTAACTTTATTTTATTGAAATGTTCAATGTAATAACCATAGACATCTTATGGTTTTGATATAATTGTGATTAGAAAATTACTATTCCGGCCAAGCCATTACTAAATATCCAAATCTAAAATATGGGCACAATGACGGCAATAAAGTAAAATTCCTCAATCTGTAATGATTTAAATCAAGGGATGGCAGTATAAATAAGTGGCCCCACTGTATTAGAAGGGCAGCGCTGTAAACAGGGAAGCAATGATTTTCAAATTCAACCAATTGTTTTAATGGTCACTTTGTTTTTTAAGATTCCCTATCTATTGGTTATATTTAAGAGATTGAATCCTAATACAATGAATACAACCTATGATGCCATCGTCATTGGGTCCGGCATTTCTGGCGGTTGGGCCGCAAAGGTATTGTGTGAAAACGGCCTTAAAACCTGTGTTGTGGAACGGGGAAGAAATGTGGAGCACAAGAAAGATTACCCTACTGCTCACTTACAGCCATGGGAATTTCCTCATGGCGGCTTAATGCCCAGGAAATTCAGAGAAGAAAACCCCCTGATCACCAAATCAGCAGGTTTTGGAGAAGATACGGCCCACTTCTTTATTAAAGATAAGGATCAGCCCTATGTACAAAAAAAGCCCTTCGATTGGATCCGTGGATTTCAGGTGGGTGGAAAATCCCTGACATGGGGCAGAGCATGCCAGCGCTGGAGCCAGTCCGAATTTGAATCCCCTTTTAAATATAAGTATGGAATTCAGTGGCCGGTAGACTATGCGGAAATGGCTCCCTGGTATCATATGGTGGAGGACTTTATTGGGGTATGCGGCAATAAAGACGGCTTAGAATCCATGCCAGATGGGGAGTTTTTGCCCCCTTTTGAAATGAATTGTGTGGAACAACACATGAGCAAGACCTTAAGCGATACCTATCCGGACCGCCACCTGGTTCATGGAAGATGGGCGCACCTAACCGAACCTAAAGAACACCATTTAGCCCTGGGCAGAGGGAAATGCCAATCCAGAAATCTCTGTATGAGAGGATGTCCCTATGGCGCTTATTTTAGCAGCAATTCCAGTACATTACCCTCGGCAGAACAAACCGGTAATCTCAGCATTCTTTCGGATGCCGTAGTAGTTAAGATCATCTATGACGAGCAGGGAAAAAAGGCAAGCGGAATTGAATATATAGATACGAATACCGGAGCTCGACAGGAGTTAAAAGCCAGCATTATTTTTGTAAATGCCTCTGCCCTAAACTCTAATCTTATTTTATTAAACTCCACCTCAGAACGCTTTCCCAATGGCCTTGGAAATGATCATGATATCCTGGGACGCTATATAGGTTTTCACAATTACCGCGGCTGGGCCTCTGGCCTCTTCAAAGGATTTAAAGACACCTATGTTTATGGCAGGAATCCCTCAGAACTTATTTTGGCCAATTATAGAAACCTATATAAGAATGATATGCCCTTTGTTGGGGGATATACCATTTTCAGTGGCGCATCTCGCCCACGTAATCAGGAAGCGCCCGAATATGGCCCCGGTATTGGGGCAGCCTATAAAGAAGGCCTTCGCTATCCGGGAGATTGGCAGGCGTATATGTATATGCAGGGCGAAACTATTCCAAAAGCAACCAACAGGGTGTATTTATCCCCCACAGAAAAAGATCCCTGGGGAATTCCACAGCTGGTGACAGATGTTAATTATGACGAGAACGACGAATTAATGGTGCAGGACTTTCTAAAGGAAAGCAAAGCCATGTTAGAAATAATGGGGTGTAAAGATATTGAACTGGACGATTCTAAACAGGCGCCGGGGTTAGATATACACGAAATGGGAGGATGCAGAATGGGCACCGATCCAAAAACGTCTATGCTCAATAAACATAACCAACTGCATCTGTGCAAGAATGTTTTTGTCACAGACGGAGCGTGTATGACAAGCACAGGGCAACCAGAGTCCATCCTTATTGTATATGGCATTTACAGCAAGAGCCGCGACCTACGCCGCCGAACAATTTAAAGCACAGAGCATATGAAAATTACGCAACAAAGCCAGGTAGGAGTTGGCATCATAGGATCTCAATTTATCGCTACCATCCATGCCGAAGCGCTGAAAACAGTCTCTGATGCGGTGATAGTTGCCGTAATGTCTCCCAACGAGGCACATGTAAAAGCCTTTGCTGAAAAACACGATATCCCTAATTGGTTTACCGACATAGATGCCTTTTTAGCCCTGGAGGAGATAGATATGGTTATCCTTGGCGCACCCAACTATTTACATTGTGAATTAGCCGTAAAAATAGCCCGAGGCAAAAAAGCATGTAGTGGTAGAAAAACCCCTTTGCTTAAACCTGGAGGAAGCAGACCTTATGATTGAGACCTGCAAAAAGAATAAGGTAAAACTTATGTATGCGGAAGAATTGTGTTTTACGCCAAAATATGTACGCCTAAAAGCGCTGTTAGATGAGGGAGCTTTGGGTAAGCCGGTGCTTTTTAAACAATCTGAAAAGCACGATGGCCCGCATGCAGCTCATTTTTACGATGTTGAAAAATCAGGAGGCGGTGTTATGATGGATATGGGCTGCCATGCCATTCAATTCTTTAGGTGGTTAAATCCAGATGCTAAAATTGTTTCGGTCTATGCACATATGCAAACCTCGGTACACAATGATAAAACCAAAGGAGATGACAACAGCATTCTTATTTTAGAATTTAGCAATGGGGTAACGGCCATTGCAGAAGAAAGCTGGACAAAAAAAGGGGGCATGGATGATAAAGCAGAAATACATGGAAGCGAAGGCGTGGCGTACGCCGATGTGCTGCAGGGAAGTTCCATATTAACCTATAGTGAAAAAGGGATAGGCTATGCCGTGGAAAAAGCGGGAAACACAAAAGGCTGGAGTTTTACCATGTATGAAGAGCTATGGAACTATGGCTTTCCACAGGAGATGGCCCATTTTGTAGACTGTGTTAAGAATAACCGTACCCCTCTGGTAACCGGAGAAGATGGGCGGGCTGTGTTAGAGGTACTCTTCGCTGCCTATGCTTCAGCGGGGGAAGGAAAAAAGATCATGCTGCCTTTTAAGACAGATGCTAAAAAACCGTACTTGTTATGGAAAAAATAGATCGCAGAAATGCTTTAGGGATAGTGGCCCGGTGGTCTGCCGCAAGCTTTATCCCCTTTTCCTGGCTACTGCAAGGATGCGCAGATAACAGCAATCCCAATTTATTAAACCAGGAATACCAGTTGCTTCTGGCTGAAATTGTGGAAATTATTCTCCCCAAAACAGCAACGTCTCCCGGAGCCAAAGAGGCGAACGTTCATATATTTTGTAGGGCTTATTGTAGAAGATTGTTATGAAACAGAAAGAAAGGATGGCATCATAGTGGGCTTAAATCAATTATTGGGCAATGGGTTTTTAGATATGTCAGCAGAAAAAAAATATGAGGTACTGGAGCAACTAGACCGGGAAGCTACTGATGCAACCCGTACAGTTCCTCATTATTTTAAGGATGTAAAGTCGCTTACTCAGTGGGGATATTTTTCCTCTGAAAAAGGCATCACGGAGGGGCTGCGGTACAATCCTATCCCGGGAGATTACAAAGGCTGCGTGCCTTATAATGGTGAAATAGCCTGGTATTAATGACAGTACATAACTGTAAGGACTATGAGGAAGTAAGTGAAACGGCAGCGGCCTGGTTCCTGCAGCGGGTAAGGAAAAACCCGAATAGCAAGATTGGTGTTGCCACCGGAAATTCTCCCCTGGAAATGTATCGCGCCATTGCGAGGATGGGAAACCAGTATACCAAATCGCTTTCTTTGTTTCAGTTAGATGAATGGGTTGGCCTATCCCAACAGCACGCGTAGTTGCAAGAGTTATATAGAAAAAGAGGTGAGGATCCCCTGGGGAATAGCGGACAGAAAGTACTCATTACTTTGCCCCTGCTGTAACGCTTATAAGCAATGCCAATTGAGAGCAGAGGCCGCTGCGGCGCGCTATGCAAAAACAACTTGAGATAAGTGGCCCGCTGGATATCCTTATTCTGGGTATGGGAAAAAACGGGCATTTGGGGTTTATAGAGCCGGGCGAAAACTGGCCACCTGATGAATGTTATGTTTCTGAATTGGCCGCATCTACTCAGAATCACGCTATGATCGCCGGGGAACAAACACCCCCAAAGCTAGGCGTAACTATGGGCCTTAAGGCCATCCTGGAAGCAAAAGAAATTTTATTTATTGTAACCGGTGCAGAGAAAACGGCTGTGTATGCTGAATGGCTTACAAAGGAAGTTACCCCAAAACTACCTGCAAGTATTTTATGGAAACATCCCAATGTTTCCCTGATCACTGACCTGTAGTTTTAAAAAGGGAGTAAATCAAATAAAATGGGGCGACAATTAATAAATTCTATAGAAAGACCCACAAAAAAATGGCCTTCCTAATTAAAGGAAGGCCAATATTATAACCGTATGTTCATCTATTGTAGGTAATTATTATTTCAAGTGGCCCCTGTAGGGAAATTCCCCGGTTTCAACATCGTCCTTAAAATCGAGTCTGCCGGTAACTCCTTCAAATATCCCAGTACCACTTCCCTTTGTAATTGGATGCTGACAACGACCAAAAATTTCAGCACCACCAAAAGTTCCGTCTTCATTGCACTCTTCATACTTGGCTTCGAACTTATAAGCCGTTTCGAATGTTCCTTCTTCTCCATTATAAGTACCTACGAACAATTCGGTACCAGATTCCCGATACGTACCGCTCGGTGAACAATCAGAGGTTTCTGGAAAAACAAATAGACAGCCTTCAAGATCACCCGTTAAATGTAATGCGAAAAGTGCACCTTCTCCTTCAACATCACAATCAACTTGATCGGCAAATAATCCAATCCCTGATATCTGTGTGGCGCCCTTACCCGCCTTGCCAAATACCGCCTCTAGGGTGTTTTCCGTTTCAGCTGATTCAGGATCTACCGTACTGCAGCTCATAACCAATATGGCCACGCCACAGCTGACTAACTTTAAATAATTTGCTTTCATAATAACAGGTTTTAAATTAATAATGGTTACAATCAAATTATTAAAACAGTTAACAAAGAATAAACTGAGTTTGCCTTTACGTATCAATTTGTTCAAATCATGTTGTATGGTTGTCAACTCATTTCTAGACGATTACAACGATCGTAAGTCGTAAGAGAAATGTTGAAATTGCCGGTTTGTTCCTGAAGAAGGTAGACTTAAATAAATTTAATTAATGTAAAAAAAGGACGAATACAAGCGATTATTACCCCAATTATATTAATTATTTATCGAAGGATTTAAAGCAAGATGATTTTGCCATATTGATGTACTTTATTGAAATGGTATGGAACTATGAAAAAAGCGAGATAATTTAAAACCCAAAAATTCCCTGCAAGTATTTTATGGAAACATCCCAATGTTTCCCTGCTCACTTACCTGTAGTTTTAAAAGGTAGTGATTCAATTAAAATGGCCCCTAAAATAGGTGAGTAGAAAATTCTACCCTTTTAAATCCCGACTGAATTTTAGGAGTTTGTCCCGGATATTAGGTATATGTTATTTGTCAGAAATACTATCTACGATTGAGACTACTAAAACTACGGCTATCATTCCCATTATTGCTGTTATAAATAAAGTCATAACACTTGGTTTTAAATATTTCTACAAAATTGAGGCTACAATAGATTGCAATCTATGACTTATCTCATAGTTCAGTAAAAGGCCCAAAAAAGATGACAAATTGCCTTTTAAAGAAATCAACAAAATTGCATTAATAACGGATTATGAACCCAAATTGGTACTCATATTTGAAAAAGGTTACTCGGCAAACACTATCTTGTTAAGAATCTAACGGGTTGTACACCATCATCAAGTACTCATGAAAATATTTTATTCCCTTCTTCTATTTTTATTCTTGATTGATACATCTGTTGCTCAAGAAAGTGCCATCGATAGTCTAAATGTCTTAATAGAGCAATCTGAAGAAGATACCATCAAAGTTCAATTATTATTGGATTTAGGTAAAATGTATTTGGGTACGGACCCTCATAAAGCAATCTCAATAAGTGAACAGGCTTTAGCACTTTCAGAATCGATTAATTACCTTCCTGGGGTTGCCAGTTCATTTAAGAATATTGGATTGGGATATTTCTACTTATCAGATTATATCCAGGCTCTATATTTTTGGCAAAGCGCTAAATTTCAATTTGAACAGCTAAATGATGCAGTAGGAGTTTCCAACATGCTTAACAACATGGGGGCAATATATTTTGAGCAAAGTGATTATGCCAAAGCAATGGACCTGTATCTGCAATCCCTTAAACTTGCAGAAGAAGTAAAAGACTCATCAAGAATTGCAACAGCTCTTCAAAATATTGGTGCCTTGCATCAAAGTAATAAAGATTACAAGCTCGCTCTCGATGCATTAATTAAAGCGTTACCCGTTTTTGAAGCCTTGAAGAATCAAAATGGAATTGGAGTAGCTTCATTAAATATTGCTGAAATTTATCATGAAACTAATAATTACGACGCTGCATTAATCTACACCGAAAAATCCTTAGAATTCCTAAAATCTACAGCGTATTATCCTGCTGCGCTAAGAATTTTGGGTGAAATCTATTTGAAAAAAAATGACTTTGATAAAGGTTTAAAATATCTTAATTCATCTTATAAAGAGGCCTTAGCATTGGATAACAACTTATTTATAACGGAGTCTTTAAATGCTATTGCCCTTGTGTACCAAGAAAAAGGAGAATTAGAATTAGCAATTAATTTTTATGAAAAATCGGTGCCAAATGCATTGGAAATTAGCAATTCAAATTCACAATTATTGGCGGCATATAATGGGCTTTTAAAAATACATTCAAGTCTTGGTAATACCAGAAAAGCTCTGGAGTATCAAATCTTAGTTCAGGCCGTTAAAGACAGCATCCATAATATTGAATCCACAAAAGAACAGAATAGATTATTGTTCAATTATGCAATTGAAAAAAAAGAAGGGGAAATTGCTTTGTTGGAAAAAGACAATGAAATTCAAAAAGCTAAAGAAGAAAAACAAAAATTAATACGAAATGGATTTATATTTGGTTTTTTGGTGTTGCTAGTTTTTGCAAGCGTATTTTTTATACAGCGTAACAAAATAAAGAAAGGCAAAAAACTAAGTGATAAATTACTGCACAACATTCTTCCGGAGGAAGTTGCAGAAGAACTCAAAGAAAAAGGAGAATCCGTTGCTAAAGACTTTGAAGACGTTACGGTCTTATTTTCTGATTTCAAGGAGTTTACAAACATTTCAGAGAATCTTTCAGCTCAAGAATTGGTGGCCGAAATAAACATCTGTTTTAAAGCTTTTGATAGCATAATCACATCATACGGTATGGAAAAGATTAAAACTATTGGGGATTCTTATATGACCGCCGGAGGGCTGCACATTCCTAGAACCTCTACAACGAAAGATGTAGTCATGGCTGGTCTGGAAATGCGAGACTTTATAAGAAAAAGGAAAAATGAATTAGAGGATCAGAAAAAGGCTTTCTTTGAAATGAGAATAGGGATTCATACTGGTCCAGTGGTTGCAGGCATAGTGGGTGAAAAGAAATTTCAGTATGATATTTGGGGCAATACTGTGAATACGGCTTCCAGGATGGAAAGCAATGGAGAGATAGACAAAGTAAACATTTCTCAACATACGTATGACCTAATTAAAGATGATCCTTTTTTTACTTTTGAGAAAAGAGGTAAGATCCAAGTAAAAGGAAAAGGAGAATTAGAAATGTATTTTGTAGGTCTAAAAAATGGTGCTTCCTAGTAATGTTCTTAAGGAGATAAAATATGTAGGTATAAAATGGGAATAACTCATCAAACTAATAAACCAACTCTCATGAAAAAAATATTTAAAATAATTGGCGTCTTATCTTATCGTATTTGGAATTTTAATTTTTAATACCTTAAGACTAAGGTCCAAACAAGTAGTGCTAGAGACTTTGGAAACCGTAACACTACCAAACGATATATTCCAAAATCTTTCAAAAGGCATACAATACAAAACCATATCTTTTAGTGAAGAAGCTATTCCCGATTCCACGGCGTTTTTTGGTTTCCATAGGTTTTTAGAAGAAACGTTTCCGTTAACACATGCAAAGCTATCTCTCGAAAAAATAAACGATTACAGTTTACTATATACATGGAAAGGATCAGATACATCAAAAAAGCCAATTATTTTAATGTCTCATCAAGATGTGGTACCAGTTGACGAACCTACACTTGGTGATTGGGAAGCTGGTCCTTTTGACGGTAAAATTACGGCGACTCATATTATTGGACGAGGTACCATGGACGATAAAGGTACATTAATTGGGCTTTTGGAAGCTGTAGAAAAATTACTAGAAGAATCGTACCAACCATCACGAACAATTTATCTTGCTTTTGGGCACGACGAAGAAGTTGGTGGAGCAAATGGAGCTTCTGCTATTGCAGAACATTTAAAAGCAAAAGGCATTCATGCAGCAATGACACTTGACGAAGGTGGTTTTCTTGCCGAAGATTTGGTCCCTGGCGTAGACAGTCCTGTAGCCATGGTCAATCTTGCCGAAAAAGGATTTGCTTCGTTTCGACTAATAGTTGAGACCACCGGAGGACATAGTTCTGCGCCACCACGCGAAAACACTATTGGAATGCTAGCTCAAGCCATTGTAGACCTAGAAAATAATCAACGACCATATAAGTTGGTAAAGCCCGTAGATTATCAGCTAGAATACATGGGAGCAGAACTGTCGTTTTTTAAAAAAATGGCTTTTGCTAATCCGTGGATATTTAAAAAACCCATTCTAGAAGCCTTAAATGCACATACAACAACAGCGCCAACCATAATTGGTGGTGGGGTAAAAAACAATGTAATTCCAACAGTTGCAGAAGCAACAATTAATTTTAGAATTCTTCCAGGAGAAACAATTGAATCGGTAAAAGAACATATAGTAAGCGTTTCGGATAAGATAAAGGTAGAAACTGCGGGATTTTTAACCAATCCTTCGCCAGTTTCGAGTGTTGATTCCGAAGGGTTTAAAATTTTAGAAAAAACCATTCGCGATATGTATCCAAATAGTGTTGTGGTTCCTGGATTAGTTGGAGGTGGTACAGATGCGCGTTACTTTTACGAAATCTCAGACGACGTATACCGTTTTTACCCTATTCGTATTGGGCCTGATAGTATGACTCGTTTCCACGGTATTGACGAAAAAATAAGCAAAGACAATTACAAAGAGATTATTGAGTTTAGCTACAACCTAATTAAAAAGTTTAATTAAGCACTAATTGCAACTCGTTTACAATTGAAACAGAATTAGGTTAAAAAATAACGAAAGCCTGCCTACCGCAGGCAGGCACAACAACGGCAATAACCTGCCGACCCGGTTTATCCACCTTAGATTAGCAAGCAGGTTCAACACGCGAAGGGCGTGACGTTCCGAGCGAAGCGAACAGCGCAAGCAAATCATAGCCAAAACCGTCAGGCAACAT
>CAWCNT010000022.1:0-35857 GCA_963796935.1 uncultured Flavobacteriaceae bacterium | reverse complement strand
AACGGATCAGCCAATTATTGTAGATCAAAAAGACAGTTTTCTGTATTTAAATGATCATATTGATGACGATGAAAGCGATGACGATGACGTAGAAAATCATAGAAATGGGGTAGAAAAGCTGCCCGGAATAACCACATTTCTCCCCGGGACACATGACAAAGCCTTTTTTGCTGTTTTTAATGCGTCAGGGCATGCAAAATGGACTGTCGTTTTTAGAGTGGGCAATAAGAAGAATAAGGTAAAAATTAGAGCAAATTCCGAATCATCTATCTGCCCGGATGACAGTGTTATCCGCCCGGTCTTTGGGGGAGCAGGAAAATCAATGACTCCGGTGGGAGCAGAGCTTACCGCATTAGCCACTGGGCAGGCTACTGGTTCTAATGGGGAGGCCCCATCCAATATTATTTTTCAGCTTAATGATCAGGATGAAGTATTGATAGAGATTATTCCCAAGCCCTGCCCCACCTGCTTAAATGACGTAAAGCTTTTACTCCAAGGGACCTTTAACAGAAGCTTATCCGACTTTATAGTAGATCCGGATGTAGTAATTGCTAAAGGTTATGCCGCCTATGACGTGTATTTTCCTATTTCCAGATTATTGGAACTTAATGATTACCCTGATCTTCTTAATTTTAGTAGGACCCTCTACCCCCCTGCCCTTGAGGTCGGAGTTGTTACCAGCCAGGGAGACGCGGCCATGCTTACCAATAATGTGCGCGAGTCTTTTGTAACCAGAGCAGATGAATTTAGTCCGGGCATGCCTGTAGATGGCAGCGGAATAAAGATAGCGGCTATCTCAGATAGTTTTAATAAAGCGAACCCTCCCGGTCAAGCAGAAACAGATGTAGGGAATGGTGACCTTCCGGGCGCTGCAAATCCCAATTATACTACAGAAGTGGTTGTTTTAAAAGATTTTCCCATAGTGGCCTCAGATGAAGGCCGGGCCATGCTCCAGATTATTCACGATGTGGCCCCGGGGGCAGAATTAGGCTTTAGTACCGGGGTATTGTCCCCCAGAGATATGGCCCTGGCCATTGATAATTTTGCAGCTGCCGGATATGACGTTATTACAGATGATGTTACCTACCCTATGGCACCTTTCTTTCAAGATGGAGAAATTGCCGAGGCTGTAAGGCGGTTTACCGACCCGGATGGTCATGGGGGAACATATATCACCTCTGCAGGGAATTTTGCAGACGTAGCAGAACAAGGATTATTTTTAAATTCATCCGATTCACCTATACCCATTACCCTGCCCAGTTTTCTTCCTGCAGGGACCATAGCACATCGCTTTAATGGTGCCCAGCAAATTACCCGTGATATAACCGTTGACGCAGGCACTTATTTCCTGGTATTACAATGGGAGGAACCGCTGGCCTCACAAGGTGATAATATAGGGGCAACTAAAGACCTGGATATATATATTTTAGCCGAAGACGGAGAACAAGTATTGGTGAACACCAACCGAATAAATTTGGATGGAGATGCGGCAGAGGCAGTGGTTTTTCAATCTATTCAGGATGGTGCGACTGCTAAAATTATGATTACCAGTGCGAACGGGCCTGCGCCAAGCAATCTTGGCTTCCGCTATATTGTCTTCCGGGCTACGGGCTTAACCCTTGTAGGTAGTCCAGGTGCTTCCACCATAAGCGGGCACGCCATGACGCCCGGAAGCCATAACTGTTGGGGCTGTAAATCATACAGAGCTGCAAAACCTTCCTCTTGATCCTGAGACTTTTTCCTCCTATGCCGGTACGCTGCCAAACGGTACAGAAACCGAAGTTGATATTGCCGCGCCGGACGGCGTGGAAGTTAGCGTGCCTGGTTTTGCCAATTTCAAGGGTACTTCTGCGGCGGCACCACATATTGCAGGAGCTTTTGGGCTCTTGTTATCGGCCCAGGACTCCTGGTACCCATCGGGATTACCCAAAGAACCCTTACAATTATTCCAGGACAATGCCCTGCCAATTGTTGAAGGCGGTGGCCTATTACAGGCTGGTGTTGGCTTAATTGAAGCGGAAGCAGCATTTAAAGAAATTGCGGCCCAAACGGCTGTATTAATCAGCGTATCGGTTAATCCCGATCAGGCTGAAGAAGAAGCCCCTGAACCGGTACTTGGGATAGATCCAACAGAAATTACTATCACCGGGAATTACATCCCTGACGATCCAATCGTTTATTTAGGCGATGGGGAAGAACGAATACCGCTGGATCCCATATCCAGTTCGGAAACCGAAATTGTGGTTACCGTGCCGTCTTTAGTAAATCTTGAAACCCCTATTTTTGGAAACCCCAATTTAGTGGTCTATACGCCCCCCATTACAGATGGACGTACTGATGGAGGGGAATCCGCGCCTATCTCTTTATTTGAAGTCCCCGTACTTTATCTCATCGCAGATGACCTGCCCCACGAAGAGGGAGAACCCATTACGTACGGAGATGCTTTTACCTACACCTATAGGGTAGAAGGCCTTCCCGAGGGATTAGTAATCGGAGAAGATTTACCCAATGTGATCCTGTCATCGCCGGCTGACCCGCTCGCTCCATTCCCAAATGTAGATATCTATGTGATATTCCCCTCTTTCGACGAGGAAAATGCTACCCCTGAACAACTGGCCGAACTTGAGTCATACAGAGTAAATGAAATAACCGGGCGCTTAAATATCACCCAGAAGGACCTGACTATTACCCCGGAACCTTTAGATGGACTCACTTATGGTGAGGCCATTGTGCTTACCTTAAACTACGATTACGACAATAGCAATATTCCCGATGAGAATAAAGAGGCCTTTGATATGCTGATTAAAAATGAGCATAGTGAGGATTTCTTTCCGGTAAATACCCTTTCCGTAATCAACAGATTTAATGCCGTGGTAAATTCAGAAGTTTTTAATGAATTAAACGGTGGCAGCTGGATGGCTTCGGAAAACTCATTAACAAACAGATTTAATGCGGTGGTTAATGATTTGGGGGAAGAGCTTATGGGTCTTGTTAATCTCGACATTGAGGCTCTTGAATTTTATATAGAAATTATAAATAACCGATTTAATGCAGTGGTAAATACGAACAGGTTTAACGCGGTGGTCAATGGTCAGGGTTTAGTTAATGGCCTCACAACCTTAAATAACCGGTTTGTGGCGGTGGTAAATAGCGACATATCAGCCGATGACAATACTTTTAACAAGGTTTTTGCCGTGCTCAACGTAGATGATGAAGCGGAAGATCTTGACGGAGATGTTGATCTGGTAGAGTTTTATGCCTTAAACCTAATTACCGGCCTTGACGTAACCGGAAGTGGTGAAGGACAGGTACCTGAACATAACTCCTACGCCGGGGCCTTTATCGCTCCGACTGCTGCAAACTTTAATATCACTTACAATTTGAGTACCCTAATGATCCCTAATAAGGCGCAATTAGTGGCCCTGACATTCCCTATGGGGGAAATTTCATACGGAACGATACTCACCCAAGAAGATATTGAGTTAGAGCTAGGTGGCTATGTGTATGGTGAAACAGCAGAATCCGTTTTCGCCGACCCTGATTGTGTTCCGGAGGATCTTCCGGAAGGGGAAATATGTCCTTTTTTGATACCCTATTATTTTGTAGATGAGGCTGGGACCGAATTTGAATTTGGTACTGTACTCGATGCAGGCAACTATCAAATTAAGATCAGAGAACCAAAAAACTACGAAATTGAGTATGAGGAAGTAGGGAATGTAGAGGTACTTAAAAGGGAACTTACTGTAAATGCAGACCAGATCTCCATTGTATTTGGCCAAACCCTTTCCGTAGAAGATATCCGGAATACGGAGGAGGAATGCCCGGAAGAAGTATGTGAATTTAGTGTGATTCAGGGCTTTGCCAACGAGGAAGACGAAAACATGTATTTTGAGGAGAATGATGATAATCCCTATTATTTGATTCCAATAATCGATGGCCAGGCAGATGAGTTAAATGAAATTTCACTCGGAACGCTACTAGATGCAGGCAGCTATGCCATTAGGGCCCGGCAGCCTTCTAACCCTAACTATTCCATCGAATATGCCGCACATCCACGCGGAGTGGTCACTGTAACTCCGGCCTCACTTACCGTAGAAGCTGACCCGATCTCTATTGAATATGGCCTAACCCTTGAAGTAGAGAATATAATCAATACAGGGGAAGAATGTCCGGAAGTAGGATGTTCGGTAATTCAGGGATTTGCTGACGAAGAAGCTGAAGCTATGTTTTTTGCGGAGTTTGAAGGGAACCCCTATTATTTGGTACCAATAATTGATGGTGAAGCAAATGAAGAAGTGATAATTAGTCTCAGTGCTCCTCTTGAAGTAGGAAGCTATGGTATTAGGGTATGGGCGTCAGAAAACGATAATTATTTCATATCGCCTTCCTCATCATACGGTGTTGTCACAGTGACGCCGGCCACTTTAACTGCTTGTATTGCAGACATAGAAATAAGGGAGGGAAATCGGCTTTTCCCCCAAGACATCCAATCGCAAATTACGGGCTACAAATTCGATGAATTGGATTATTTTGATACCCAGGAAACCGTATTTCCAAATGGCATTATTTACCTCGCAGGAGTATATAATCCGGTCACAGAGAAAGTTGAAGATTTGGTTGAAATTCCTCCGAATGGCATATTGTTGGACGAAGGAATCTACACTATTCTTATAAAAGAAGATGATATAAAGAATTACACTATAACCTATGGTACTACCTGCAATGGAACAGGAAAAGTTTTGGTCTCTGCTTGTGGTGACGTGCCATTTCTGGACTTCAGCACATTTATTCAAATAACCGATTCTCATCCACTAAGTGAAGGTACTATATATCGCTTTAAAGATGTCTGGCCTGGTGGGGATGGTATTCCAGTCTTAGATGCCCTGGTAAGCATTCGTGAAATTGAAAGCGCGGAAATAGAAATTCTGGACCGTAATAGGGGAACAGATAATGCCTTTTTTCAACCTGAAATCAGGTTTTGGAAGGACGAAGAAGGTCCCGTACCTTATGTAGAATTTGAGATCCGGTTTGTAGAAAAGGGATCATATACTACCTATAGTTTGGATGCCCTGATTGCCAGTTTTGTAGATGTCGATGGCCTGGGGGACTTCCAGGAATATAATCAGGTGAGCCTCCCTGAAAGTTATACCGTAGATAATCATAGAGACATTGATCCTGAAGTCATAGGAGATATGTTAAAGATCAATGGGGCTTCCAGTAATACCGGTGGCGTAGGAAACTCTAATCCAAGAATTAATGTTGAGGCAAGTTATAAAGATATCTCCACGCTTATATTTATATTTGGTGCAGATGGTGACGGGGCTTTTGATACCAATAATCCCAGACAGGCTGGCATACAATTCACATGTCTGAACAATTTTGTAGATCCGCAAACTTTCTATCCGGATGCGGAATATACTACTACAAGCGCGCCGGACAACAACGGCGTGGTCTATCCCAATCCTGTGGATGATTATTTGTATATTGAGAGGGACAATAATGGATCGGGTACTGTAGAGATAATTGATTACTGGATGCCCGGAACTACACGTATTACGGTCGTATTAGATGAAAATACTGGCGTACAAAACCAGCCTCTTGAAATTGACGTGTCATCCTTAATTGGCCATACGTACTATAAAGTACTGATTACGGTCAACGGCGTTGTAGAGGATTATTTGATATACAAAAATTAATGTATGAATACAGACATTAGGGCTAGCTGGGTAGTAATGAGCATAATTCTGCTTACATCTGCCATTATTCCGGCATGGGCGCAAACCACTGAAATCGACAGCCTAAAAAAGGTAGTAGAGAGGGCCCCTGGTGATAGTACTCTGGTGAACAACCTCAATGCACTCAGTGTTGCCATCCTTCAGAATGAAGATATCTCAGAATCGATACGCATAGCCGGGCAAGCCATTGAATTGTCCGAACAATTGGGATATTTAAAAGGCCAGGCCTATGCCGAGAAAAACATGGGGATGGCTTATTATTATCAGGGAGATTATATGCAGGTGCTAGACTACTGGACAAAATCCCTTGAAACCTTTGAAGCCATAGAAGATGCCCAGGGGATATCCAACATGGCAAATAACTTAGGGGCGGTATACTACAGCCAGGGAAGTAATACAAAGGCGATCGATTTTTATCTGAGATCTTTAAGCATAGCCGAAAAAATTCAGGACACCTTGCGTATTGCTTCAGCTTTATTAAATATTGGCGGGGTTTATGGGGATACCCCCAAGGACCATGACAAGGCGTTGGAATACTTTAACAGGATCCCACAGTATTTGCCGGCTTTGAACGAACCCCAAATCACTACCTCATATTTAATGGGGGAAGGTGAGATCTATCTGCTGCAAGGGAAGTATGAGGATGCTTTAAAATACTATCAGGATGCATTGCCTTTAACACTTAATACTGACGGTCATTCCAACAACCTTACCAAGCTGGGCATTGTGGAATTTAAAATGGGTGATAAATTTAAGGCAATAGACTATCTGGACCAGGCGTACCAAAATGCTAAGGCAAGCAACCAACAGTTGCAAATAGTACAATCCCTGATAGAACTTGGGAAGGTGTATCAAAATAATGATTTTCCAAAGGCCTTAAGGGCGTTTAAGGAAGCAGAATCCCTTGCTATTGAAATGGGTATCAGATTTGAATTAAAGGACATTTATGAAGGACTGTCCGTGGCGTATGCCAATCAGGGCGATTATGTAAATGCCTTTAAATACCAAACCCAACTGATCGCCAAAAAAGATTCCCTCTTTAATGTAGCAACGGATGATAAGATACGGGGACTACAATTCGATTTTGACCTGGAAAAGAAAGAAGATGAAATTGGATTACTGGAACAGGAAGCAGAGATCGCGGAACTGGAGGCCAAACGGCAGGAATACGTTATTTATGGTACAGTTTTAGGCTTATTACTTGTTTTAGTACTCGCCATAGGTTCTTATAAACGGTATCGCTATGTAAAGAAAACCAACAAGATCATAGAAGTAGAGAAGGAAAGATCGGATAAATTATTGTTAAACATCCTGCCTGAGGAAACAGCACAGGAATTAAAAGAGCACGGCAAAGTGGCGGCCAAGAAGTTTGAATCGGTTACCATTCTGTTCTCAGATTTTAAAGGTTTTACCAGTTACGCACAAAACCTGTCTCCGGAAGATCTGGTCAGAAGTGTCGACTATTATTTTTCCAAGTTCGACCAGATCATGGATAAGTACGATCTGGAAAAGATAAAGACCATAGGAGATGCCTATATGTGTGCCGGGGGTTTGCATTTTCATAGGTCAGACCATCCTTTTAAAATGGTGGAGGCGGCATTTGAAATAGCCCAGGTAATGGAAGATATAAAGACCCATCCGGTAACGGGTGTTGTACCCTTCGATGTTCGTATTGGAATCAATACAGGCCCTGTAGTGGCCGGTGTGGTGGGCCTAAATAAGTTTGCCTATGATATTTGGGGAGATGCTGTGAACGTGGCCTCCAGAATGGAATCCAAGTCCGATCCCGGCCGTATCAATATCTCCGAGAATACCTATCAGCTCATTAAGGATGTATATGAATGTGAATTCAGAGGGCAAGGTAGATGTGAAAAATAAGGGCAAGATGGAGATGTATTTTGTGAATGCAAGAAAAATTATTAGACACGCCAAATCGAAGGAAGAAGTAAATGTGTAACTTAGAGCTATCTAAGTAGATGAAATTAATGAAGCATCAGGATCCGAATAATTATTGGGAACAACTAGAACGCCTCGAAAAATTAATACGGGCCTCCGAATTAAAGGCCGGGGTGCTATTCTCTTTTCACAGTCTTATTTTAGGATTGTTTGCGGAGCGGCTCGATCTATTTGAACCTGTGTTTCAAAGCAGTGTATGGTTTACCGCCTTTATAAGTCTATGGATGGTATGCGTGTTAACATCCGTCTATTATTGCTTTAAATGCTTTATGCCACGAATGGAAATGAAATACGATGACAATGTATTCTTTTTCCGGGATGCAGTAAAAGCATTTGGAAGCACTGAAGAATTTACCAAAAGGATCATTGAAATTTGCGGCAGTGAAGAGGAATTATACACTCAATTAGCTGAACAGATTCACGCAGAAAGTAAGATCATAGAAGAAAAATTTGGTAGTGTACAGAAGTCACTCCGATTTTTTGCGTTCAGCTTTATCTTTGCCATTTTAAGCCTGATCTTTTTTATAATACAGATTATTAGCTAATAAAATCGTCACATCAATGACGGGATATTTTAAATTAAGGCGAAGAGCCCTAAACCTACTTCGCACAGAACTTTCGGATGACCTCCGTTATCATGGTATAGCACATACTCTGGGTGTTCTTAAGGTATGTAATGAGTATATCCGTCGTGAAAAAGTAAGCAGTGATGACGCTAAATTACTTCGGACAGGAGCTATTTGCCACGATCTTGGCTTTACGGTTTCATATTATGACCATGAAGAACACTCTGTGGTAATTGCCAAAGATTTAATGACGGAATACGGATATTCCGAAAAATACAGGAATGCGGTGATTGGCCTGATCAACGCAACCAAAGTACCTCAATCGCCAAAAAATCATTTGGAAAAGATCCTTTGTGATGCGGATCTGGATTATCTGGGAAGAAAGGATTACAAAAAGATAAGCGACTTATTGTTTCAAGAATTAAATGCTTTTGGGCAGATCTCTTCTAAAAAGGAATGGAGAAAAATGCAAATAAGCTTTCTTGAGAATCACGAATACCATACCCCATTTGCCAGGAAGAACAGGCAACCGGGCAAAGAAAGACGCCTGCTCGAGTTAAAGGAGCAAAAAAATTGACCGCTAAACCAATTAAATAGGGATCTTATTTAGTATTCCTCAGATATTTCTGCTCCATATAGAAAGTGCCATATGGCAGGAGTGAAGCAAGGAAGAATTTAAAATAGGTCTTCAAACCCAATTGTTGTTGCCGGCAATATACATAGGCCAGGATTATAAAGGCAATAAACAAAAATCCGTGTACATAGCCGATATAGATATTGGGTTCCCTGATGTTTGCCCAATATTTTAAGGGCATACTAAAACCAAATAAAAGCAAATAGGAGATTCCTTCCAGAATGGCCAAAAGACGTAAGGTCTGCAACATTCTCTTTGCTAATTATAAATGAATGACTTCTCCATAAGCATCGGCTACCGCTTCCATAACGGCTTCACTCATAGTAGGGTGGGGGTGCACCGTTTTCAGGACTTCATGAC
Organism: uncultured Flavobacteriaceae bacterium; assembly: GCA_963796935.1. Taxonomy (GTDB): domain Bacteria; phylum Bacteroidota; class Bacteroidia; order Flavobacteriales; family Flavobacteriaceae; genus Muriicola. The sequence goes on along the minus strand of CAWCNT010000022.1, from coordinate 26,606 downwards.
CGGTGGTTTCCAGTTTACGTCCAAGAACAGCTTCTGCGATCATATCCGTAACTCCTGCACCAATCATATGGCAACCAAGCCATTCTCCGTATTTGGCATCGAAAATGACCTTTACGAATCCTTCTGAGTTTCCTGAAGCCTGTGCTTTCCCACTAGCCGAAAAAGGAAATTTCCCAACTTTGATATCTAGTCCTTTTTCAATAGCCTGTTTTTCGGTAAGTCCAACTGAAGCTATTTCCGGGAGGCAATAGGTACATCCGGGAATATTGCCGTAGTCTAAAGGTTCTACATGCATTCCTGCGATCTTTTCTACACAAAGTATCCCTTCGGCAGATGCTACATGAGCAAGAGCAGGTCCTGCAGTTACATCACCAATTGCATAGTAGCCGGGAATGTTGGTTTGATAAAAGTCGTTCACAAGGATCTTGTCCCTGTCAATGGCGATCCCAACCTCTTCCAATCCTATATTTTCTATGTTTGTTTTGATACCAACAGCCGAGAGGACCACATCTGCTTCTATGATCTCTTCACCTTTAGGCGTCTTTACAGTTACTTTAACCCCATCACCAGAAGTATCTGCTTTGGTAACCTCAGATGAGGTCATTATTTTAACCCCGGCTTTCTTAAAGCTACGCTCCAGTTGTTTTGAGATCTCTTCGTCTTCTACAGGAACAACATTTGGTAAAAATTCTACTACTGTTACCTCAGAACCCATGGCGTTGTAGAAATAGGCAAATTCAATACCTATGGCCCCACTACCCACAACTACCAATTTTTTTGGTTGTTTTTCTAGCGTCATTGCCTCTCTGTAGCCAATGATCTTTTTTCCATCCTGAGGTAAGCTGGGTAATTCCCTGCTGCGAGCCCCGGTGGCAATAATGATATGGGAAGCACTGTATTCGGTCTCTTTCCCATCTTCGCCGGTAACTTTTACTTTTTTTCCGGCAATAACTTTACCAAAGCCATTGATGACTTCTATCTTGTTCTTCTTCATAAGGAACTGCACTCCTTTGCTCATTCCCTGGGCCACATTTCTGCTGCGCTTCACTACTGCATCAAAATCTTTGTCGGCACCTTCTACTTTTAATCCGTAATCACTGGCATGATTTAAGTATTCAAATACCTGAGCCGATTTTAAAAGGGCTTTTGTAGGGATACATCCCCAATTGAGGCATACGCCTCCAAGGCTTTCTTTTTCAATAATTGCGGTCTTGAGTCCCAGTTGGGAAGCTCTGATTGCGGTTACATATCCTCCGGGTCCGCTCCCTAAAACTATAACATCGAAAGTGCTCATCTGATTTTATTTTAGTAGATCTGTAGAACTAAGACGGCAAAGTTACAAAACCAAAACGAAACGTTTTTTATTTATTAGTGCCGTTTCTAACAAAGAAATTCTTCACAAGAACTAAAGCATGGTCTTGTAATAAATCAAATAGATAAGTGAGGGAGAGCTAGCTTACTCTACAGGAACAAATTGCAGGGCAGCTCCGTTTACACAATGGCGTTTTCCGGTAGTTTCCCTGGGGCCATCATTAAAGACATGGCCAAGGTGTCCGCCACAAACAGCACAGTGCTCTTCGGTTCGTTCATAGCCAATTTTATAATCAACATCATAGGCCACATTGCCTTCAATTGCCTTGTCAAAACTGGGCCAGCCGGTTCCGGAATCAAATTTATCCTCACTGCTAAAAAGTGGTGTTTTGCAAGCAGCACAGACGTAAGTACCCGGCTTCTTTATGTTGAGTAATTCACTAGAGCCCGGATTCTCTGTCCCGGCCTTTCTAAGTACATAGAATTGCATGTCTGTGAGTTCTGCACGCCATTCTGCTTCAGTTTTTGTTACCGGATACACATTTTCCGCCGTTTCAGAACCAGATGCAGAGGTATCTTTTATTTCCTTTTCCTGGGAAACACCTTTGCAATTAATAGCTAGAAGACAGATCCCGATAAGCATAATTTTTTTCATAGCAATTTTTTCTACTAGTCGTTATTTTTTCGCATTCCTTTCAAAAATAGGCAATAAAAAATCCCCTGTAAATAACTACAGGGGATTAATAAGGTGTTGTCGTTTAATTTAATATGATTCGTTGTACCTCATTTTCTGATACATTGAGTGCGCGCATTACGGCGTCTATATTGGAGGTGTCTAACTTTCCGGTAGTACCATATTCTGCCGGAACGATGGCGATCCTGAAGACCTGATCATCTGTATCTCCAGACATAAGCGTACCTAGATCGAAGTCCGATTCAAGAAAAACACTTACATCAAAAAATGTGTGATCAAAATTGTATTGTAGTATCCCCTGATCTAGTAATCTTGTTTGGGGGAGCAGTCGCCAGATATCCACAGGTTCTCCATTTCCATCTTCTGCTTGACCCCATAGGATATAAACAAAAACCAGATCGGATTCAAAAACTTCCACTGTGGTAGGGAATTCGTAGAATAGTGTATACTCATTTGCAGGAGTAAAACTTCCTTCAATTTCAAAGACTGTACCCAGAATGTTAATTCCGTCCTGCCCGTCAAAACCATCCAGTCCGTCAAATCCGGGAGGGCCGGGAGGGCCTGCAGGGCCTTCACAAGAGATCATAAACAGTACGGCGATTGCGCTAAAAAAGAGTGACATTTTTTTCATAATTGATACCTTTTTATAGTATCTGAACAAGAATATTCAGATGGGGGTTTGTTTTGATTATTAATATGTTTTTCAATAGTTGCAAAAAGCGTTCCAAAAAATTCCATTATCTTAAATCCCCGTTAAATGAACCAAGTAAATTTATAGGATTAAGAAGATTCTTTTGACTAATATTTTCTATTTTTAGCCAAAACCAAATGAGCCAACTATGCCAATGAAACAAGAGAGGGTTATTATTGAAAATATGAGTCCGCAACTTGAGTGTGGCACGTATTTTATAAAGCGTATTGTAGGTGAAATAATTACCGTATATGCTGATGTGATAGGTGATGGACATGATGTGGTACAGGCAGATGTTGCATTTAAACACGAAAGTGAAAAGTCTTTTTCCACTGTGCGTATGGATCATATTGGTAATGACGTACACGGTGCAAGCTTTAAGGTCCTCAAACAGGGATTTTATGAATATAAAGTAGAAGCCTGGGTAGATAATCCACTAAACTGGCAACATGGGATTGAAGCCAAGTTAAGGGATCATCAGACCGTTACCAGCGAATTGCTTGATGGCATTCAATACCTCAAACCCCTTTTAAAAAGCGTTTCATCAAAAGATAAAGCATATATAGAACAGCTTATCCAGGCTTTTCAGGATGGAGGGAGTTATAATATGGCCATAAAAGAGGCCGTGTCTAAAAAACTCCATGTTCTATTTGTAAAACATCCGCTAAGAACTTTGGTGAATTCCAGTAGGGTCTTAAAAGCCTATGTGGATCGTGAAAAGGCAAGATTTAGTACCTGGTATGAATTCTTTCCACGCTCTGCTGCAAGTGTAGAAGGTGCACATGGTACTTTTAAAGATGCGGAGCGACTATTACCAAAAATTGCGGCTATGGGCTTTGATACAGTCTATTTGCCACCAATACATCCTATTGGAGAAGTAAACAGGAAAGGAAAAAACAATGCGACTGCCGCCCAGGAAGGCGATAGTGGAGTGCCATGGGGCATTGGTTCCCGACTTGGAGGGCATAAATCTATCCACCCGGAATTGGGTACAGAAGCAGATTTTAAACGATTTATTAAAAAAGCAGGAGAATTTCAGTTAGAAGTGGCGATGGACCTGGCTTTTCAGGCTGCTCCAGATCACCCGTATACCACCACCAATCCTGAATGGTTTCGGAAAAGGCCGGATGGAACCATGCAATACGCGGAAAATCCGCCAAAAAAGTATCAGGATATTGTCAACTTCTATTTTGAATCTAAAGCATATAAGGCTTTATGGCAGGAGTTGCTAGATGTTACCTTACATTGGATAGGCTTTGGTATCAATATTTTTAGAGTAGATAATCCGCATACCAAGCCTTACTATTTTTGGAATTGGTTGATTTCTGAGGTAAAGAAAAAACATCCGGATGTTTTATTTTTAGCAGAGGCCTTTTCAAGACCAAAGGTAATGCAGCAATTGGCCAAACAGGGCTTTTCACAGTCGTATACCTATTTTACCTGGAGGGTACACAAACACGAGCTCATGGAATATATGACCGAGCTTACTCAATCTGAGATGAAAGAGTATTATCGACCTAATTTCTGGCCCAATACCCCGGATATTAACCCATATCATCTGCAGGGAGCCAATGAAACTATGCATCTTATCCGCTATGCTCTGGCAGCCACTCTATGTGGTAATATAGGAATATATGGTCCTGTCTTTGAGTATATGGTTTCTGATGCCATGCCCGGGAAAGAAGAGTATTTGCATTCAGAGAAATATGAAGTGAGATTTTGGGATTGGTCTATTGAAAACAAGATTACCTATTTAATAACAAAACTAAATCAGGCACGCAGGAACCATCCTTCCCTACAACAAACCAATAATATTAGGTTTTGCCCTGTAGAGAACGATAAGTTGATGGCTTTTTATAAATGGAACGATGACAAATCGGATGAAACCCTCATCATTATTAACCTCGATCCCTACTATTCCCAACAAGGAATGGTACAATTACCCCTGCAATGATTTGGGGATAGAACGAGGGAAGACCCATACAGATGCACGATATTATCACGGACAATAGTTACATTTGGTACAGTGAATGGAATTTTGTAGAACTACCGGCAAGTTTCCCTTTCCATTTGTTTCAAATTAAAAAATAACAATGGCCAATAAAAAGCAGGAGTCATTTCTGCAACCCCCCTATGTCTTTGATGTTGCGTGGGAAAATCTAATGGATGATAAAAAGTTTATTGATGCTTTCCTTTCTGATATCCTGGAAGACTACGTGGTAAAACAACGATGGTATGGAGGAAAGAGCAGTAAACTTAAATATATTGAACTTACAGGAATACTTTAGGATACAGCAAAAAGGAGAAGTATATTATGGATTATTGCTTGAAGTAAACTTTGAAGAGGCCTTTTATCAGCATTATTTTTTACCGATTGCCTTTGTTTCTGATGAAACTTTTGCAGAAGAAGACCGGATTCTGCCCTTGAGTATTAAGGGGCAGGAAGGTTTTATCATTGATGCGCTCAATCTGGAAGCATTCCGGAAACTTGTCTTTGAACGTATCATTAATGCAGAACCTAATGATACCACCCGGGTGCAATACCATAAAAGTGTTAATTTTGATGGTACACCCTATGAGTCCTCAAGATTTATGGGCTTGGAACAGAGCAATACGTCCATTATCATCAATGAAAAATCGGTCATCAAATTTTTCCGAAGGATCTATGCAGATAAGAATCCGGATTATGAAATGAGTCGGTTTCTTTCAGAACGAAAAGGGTATAAAAATACACCGGCCTATCAGGGGAGTATAAGTATTATAGATGCCGATAATGTAAATATTACCATAGCATTAATGCAGGAATTGGTTCCTAATCAGGGAGATGCATGGGATTTTATGCTGAAAGAACTTCACAAGGTCTTTACTAATCTGGAATATAAGCACATAAATGTAGATCATTTGCCTACCATACCTTTGTTTACCCGATTAAAAATAAGTGATGTTCCGCCTCAGATCATTGATTGGGCCGGACTCAATATTTTTTTAAAGCTTCAAGTACTTGGCAAAGAGAACCGCAGAAATGCATATTGCCCTGGGATCAGAATTTGAAGATACCGCATTTACACCAACTCATTTTACAGGGGATTACGAGGTATGGTTAAAAAATAGGTTACTGTATCAATTTCAAAATAGACTAAATACGGTAGAAAATAACCTGCATCGTTTAAAAGATCTATCGTTAGAACTGGCCAATGAATTTTTGGAGCGGAAAAATGAGATTCGAAAACGATTTGTAGATTTTGACTGGACCAAATTAAAAGGAGAACGGCTTCGGGTTCATGGAGATTATCATCTTGGGCAGGTCTTGGTTAAGGACGATGATTTTTATTTGCTAGATTTTGAAGGAGAACCAGAAAGCACCATCAGGGACAGAAAGGTAAAGCAGCCGCCTTTAAAGGATATAGCCGGTATTTTCAGGTCGTTTCATTACGCCATTTATGCAACTATCTTTAACAATGAGGAGAACTATCCATATTCACGGGAAGACCTTTTTAAAGCAGGGGAGATCCTTTATACGTTATTTTATAGGAGTCTTTCTGGAAACCTATGTAGACTTATTCAACAGCATAATATAAATATTGGGTATAGTCAGGAACGAATTTTTATTTTGAAGTATTGTATGCTCGAAAAAGCAGTATATGAATTGGGGTATGAAATGAATTCAAGACCCAGATGGGCAGTAATTCCTCTGCAGGGTATTATGAGTATTATTAACGAATCTAACTAACTAAAAAAATATGGGCAATGTAGTATCCCACAGTTTATTTACAGAATTTGACATCAATTTGTTTAAAGCAGGAAAGCATTACAGGCTTTATGATAAATTAGGTTCGCACCCCATGGAGGTAGACGGGGAGAAAGGAACCTATTTTGCCGTATGGGCTCCTACAGCCAAATCGGTTTCTGTAGTAGGTGATTTTAATTACTGGCTGGAAGGTGATCATAAACTTAATGTACGATGGGATGAAAGTGGTATTTGGGAAGGATTTATCCCGGGAGTAAAGCCAGGAACCAAGTACAAATACAAGATACATTCCAACAATCAGGATATTAAAACCGAAAAAGCAGATCCTTTTGCACGATATTGTGAACATCCGCCTAATACGGCCTCTGTAGTATGGGATAAGCACTTATAAATGGAAGGATAAGAAATGGATGGATACCAGGAAGTCCAATAATAGTCTAGATAAACCATATTCGGTATATGAAGTTCATCTGGGATCCTGGAAGAAAGAATGAAAAGAATGAATTTATGTCCTATGAGGAACTTGCCAGAAGATCTGGTTGCCTATGTAAAGGAAATGAATTTTACACATGTGGAATTTATGCCGGTAATGGAATATCCGTATGATCCTTCCTGGGGCTATCAGCTTACCGGATATTTTGCGCCTACTTCCAGATTTGGGGAACCGGAAGGACTTAAACTACTGATTGATAAATTACATCAAAATGATATTGGGGTTATCCTGGATTGGGTACCTTCACATTTTCCTGAAGATGCCCATGGCCTTGGATTTTTTGATGGATCTGCAGCTTATATGAACATCCGGACAGAAGAAGAGGATATCACCCGGATTGGAAAAGTTTGATATTTAATTATGGCCGTAATGAAGTACGGGCATTTCTTATAAGTAATGCCATGTTCTGGTTAGACCAGTACCATGTAGATGGGCTCCGTGTAGATGCTGTAGCCTCAATGCTATATCTGGATTATTCCAGAGAAGAAGGAGAATGGGAACCAAATATCTATGGAAACAATGAAAATCTAGAAGCTATATCTCTGATACGCGAACTCAATGAGGAGGTGTACAGAAGTTTTGAGGGAGTGCAAACCATTGCAGAAGAATCTACTTCCTTTTCCATGGTTTCGAGGCCTGTAAGTCATGGGCGGACTGGGTTTTGGAATGAAATGGATGATGGGATGGATGCACGATACCCTCGAATATTTTCAAAAAAGAACCTATTTACAGAAGGCATCATCAGAACGATCTTACCTTTAGTATGACCTATGCCTTTACCGAGAATTTTATGCTGCCTTTTTCTCATGATGAGGTAGTTTATGGAAAACAATCCTTATTGTACAAAATGCCGGGAGATGAATGGCAACGATTTGCTAACCTAAGATTGCTGTATGGATATATGTTTACACATCCCGGAACCAATCTGTTATTTATGGGAGCAGAATTTGGACAATCTTCCGAATGGAATTTTCAACATAGCCTGGATTGGCATTTGCTGCAATACGATTTTCACTCAGGGATTCAAGGAATTGGTAAAAGACCTAAATGCACTTATACAGGGATCAATCCTGCACTTTATGAAAAACAATTTAGTTCTGAAGGATTTCAATGGATAGATTATGGGGATTATGAAAATTCTGTGCTCACATATATCCGAAAAGGGCACGATCCTAAAAATGATCTGATAATTGCATGTAATTTTACACCGATCCCCAGAGAAAAATACAGAATTGGAATACCTAAAGCAGGACAGTACAAGGAAATATTTAATACAGATGCCAAAAAATACGGAGGAAGTGGTTCTAAAAATACCATCAGGAAAAGTGCCAAAAAACCATGGCATGGTCATAAGACATTCTATTGAAATTACAATTCCACCTCTGGGAATGGTTATTTTCCAATAAATAAGCACTACTAAATCGTTATAGTTTATAAATGATAATAAGATCATTTCAATTTTAACGTCTAAAGTCTTTCTTTTGTGCGTTTGAAAAAACAACCATTATGATTACCAACACAGAATTAGAATATAAGGGAATTTGTACCCGGACCATATAATAGACTTTAAACAAGATTCCGATAAATTTTATTTTACCACTGAAAATGGTGTTATTCTGGAAATTACCGTGATTCGTAACAGTACTATTCGATTTAGATACGCGACAGACCACGTTTTTCAACCCGATTTTTCCTATGCTATAAGTCCTGATGCACTACGGGGATATAATCATTTAGAAGCCACAGAAACCAAAACAGAATATCTTATCGATACTTCCAAGTTAAAGGTTCTGGTAGATAAGAAATCGCTTGCGAATCCAGATTTCAGATCTTGAAGGAAATATCATCAATGAGGATGAATTAGGTTTTCATTACGAGGAAAATTACGCTTTTGGTGGTAATTCCGTAAAAATGAGCAAAATTACCCAAACTGCGGAGAGTTTTTATGGCATGGGCGATAAGGCCACGCATTCCAATTTAAAAGGGAAACGAGTTCATAATTGGGTAACGGATCAATATGCCTACGGTAAAGATCAGGATCCGTTGTATAAAGCAGTTCCATTTTATATTGGGCTGCATAATGACAATGCCTACGGTATATTTTTTGACAATACCTTTAAAACACATTTCGATTTTGCGCATGAACGACAGGAATGTAACCAGTTTTTGGGCAGAAGGTGGAGAAATGAATTACTATTTTTTCTATGGCCCTGATATGTCAAGGGTAGTAAGATCGTATACAGATCTTACAGGTACCCCGGAACTTACCACCATTATGGGCATTGGGCTATCATCAATCCAAATGGAGTTATTTTCCGGAAAGCAGAGTAAAGGAAATTGCCACCAAATTCAGAAAACTTAAAATTCCTTGTGATGCTATTTATCTGGACATAGATTATATGGATGGATTTCGTTGTTTTACCTGGGATAAGACAAAATTTCCGGATCCAAAAGCAATGATTCAAGGATCTGAATAAGGACGGCTTTAAAACCGTGGTGATGATAGATCCGGGAATTAAGGTAGACCGGGATTATTGGGTGTATCAGGAGGCCATTAAGAACGATTATTTCTGTAAAAGAGGCGATGGTCCCTTAATGAACGGTAAAGTATGGCCGGGACAATGTAATTTCCCCGATTTTACGAATCCTAAAGTTAGGGAATGGTGGGCCGGACTTTATAAAGAACTAATGTCAGAAACAGGAGCACATGCTGTCTGGAATGATATGAATGAACCTGCGATGATGGAAGTGCCAACCAAAACAGCACCTTTGGATACCCGGCACGATTATGACGGACATCCTTGCAGTCATCGAAAGGCACATAATGTGTATGGAATGCAAATGGTACGGGCTACCTATGAAGGCGTAAAAAAATATGTGTATCCTAAAAGACCATTTGTAATAACAAGGGCAGCATATGCAGGTGCTCAACGATTTTCCTCTACCTGGACCGGAGATAATGTTGCCACCTGGGAACATCTGTGGATTGCTAATGTTCAGGTACAACGAATGTGCATGAGCGGTATGTCTTTTGTAGGTACAGATATTGGTGGTTTTGCAGAACAACCCAATGGAGAATTATTTGCGAGATGGATACAACTAGGTATTTTTCATCCTTTTTGCAGGGTACACAGCAGTGGGGATCACGGAGATCAGGAACCCTGGTCGTTTGACGCTGAGGTAACCAATATTGTGCGGAAGTTTATTGAACTGCGATACCAATTATTACCTTATCTATACACAGCTTTTTACAAATATTACAAGGAGAGTATTCCTATGATTCAACCCCTGGTATATTTTGATCAGGAAGATCATCAAACCCATTTTAGAACCGATGAATTTATTTTTGGAGAACAGATCCTGGTCTGTCCTATACAGGAACCGAATGCCAAGGGAAGACGAATGTATATTCCAAGAGGAATATGGTACGACTTCTGGACAAGTGAAACCATTGAAGGGGGCATGGAAAAATGGGTAGATGCAGATATAGATAAGATCCCGATCTTTATTAAAGAAGGGGCCATCATACCTAAATATCCTGTACAGCAATATGTGGGAGAACTTGAAATTGAAGAAGTACATGCTCGATGTCTATTATAAGATGGGTTCTGAAAATTCTGAGGTATATGAAGATGCCCAGGATGGGTATGATTACACCAAAGGCGAGTATAGTCTTAGGAATTTTAAATTGACAGGAAAGGAGAATGAGCTGATTATTCAGCAATTTAAAGATGGAAATTTTATTACCTCGTATGAGACCTTTAAATTAAATTTAATGGGGCTTCCATTTAAAATTAAAGCGATACAATTAGATAATGAGACCATTGCCTTAAAAGACGTTAAGATGAATGGAAATAATACCATACATGTCACAAAAGATTTTACGACCCTTCATATTCTAGGGAAGTAATTTTTTTGTAATTTAAGCTAAAAGTATAAAGCTATGAACAAGAAAATAATTTTGACCCTCGTATTATTCCTGGGAGTTATGGCGTGTAAAACAAATCCTTTTACAGGGAAAAGCACCCTAAATTTCTACCCGAATAGTTCCATTTTTCCAATGGCCTTTGCTCAATACGATGAATTTTTGGAGGAAAATAAGGTTGTAGAAGATACTAGCTGAAGCTAAAATGATCACCAGTGTGGGCAACGTATTTCGACCGCGGCAGAACGATGGTTAACTGCAAATGGATATCCGGGCTATCTGAAGGACTATCAATGGGAATACAATCTGGTACAAGACGAAACTGGTAAATGCCTGGTGTATGCCCGGAGGTAAAATTGTGTTTTATACCGGGATTCTCCCTATTTGCCAGGATGAGACCGGGATCGCAGTAGTAATGGGTCACGAAGTGGCCCATGCGCTTGGCAGATCACGGGGCACAGACGAATGAGTGCCGGAATGGCTCAGCAACTTGGAGCAGTTGCAGGTAATGTTGCGATCAACGATCCCGAAAAAAGAAACACTTTTAATCAGGCCTATGGTATTGGCTCTACCGTGGGAGTTATGCTTCCTTTTAGCAGGAGTCATGAAACAGAGGCCGATAGGATAGGATTACAGATCATGGCCATTGCAGGCTATAATCCGGATGAAGCTGCAGAATTATGGAAGCGGATGAAGGCAAATTCTGGTGGACAGGCACCCCCGGAATTCTTAAGCACGCACCCTTCTAATGATACCCGTATTGCCAACCTTACAAGCTGGGCTCCCCTGGCTAAAGAAGAAGCCAGGAAATATGGGGTAACCTCTTTTCAATAAAACACAGAAAGATTGCAGATGATGTTTTATTAATTGTATCTTAGAACTAGTTCCTATGGGACCCTTGTAAACAAAATTTATGGCCGGGACCATCCTTTTAAAAGGAAGTAAAAAACTACTGAATGCCTGGGCGTTCTATGATTGGGCCAATTCTGTATACAGTCTGGTCATTGCCTCCGCTATTTTCCCCATTTATTACGGTGCTTTATTCCGAATAGCTGATATTGAAAAGATATCCATATTTGGGGGTGAGATTGCCAGGGCTCCTTTAATTAGCTATACAACTTCCATCGCCTTTGTTTTTATTGCCCTTATTACGCCCTTGATTTCTGGGATTGCAGATTATATGGGAAACAAGAAGATGTTTATGCAATTCTTCTGTTATCTCGGAGGTATTTCGTGTATTGGCCTGTACTGGTTTTCATTGGAAAATATTTAGCTGGGACTAGTCTGTTATTTTTTTGGTCTGGTAGGCTTTTGGGTAAGTTTTGCTATCAATAATTCCTACTTGCCAGATATTGCCTTTCCGGAGCAACAAGACCGTATCAGTGCTAAAGGATTTTCATTAGGGTATATTGGGAGCGTTATTCTGTTGTTGATCAACCTGGCAATGGTCATGAAACCTGCTTCATTTGGAATTAGCGGGGAAGGAGCAGAGCTCATCGCTATGAGATATTCCTTTGCCTCAGTTGGCATATGGTGGATCTTGTTTAGTCAATACACCTTTTACCACCTCCCCATAGGAAACAAGCGAGAAGGAGAGCGGCACCGTGTAGTACTAAATGGATTTAAAGAGCTAAAAGCGGTATGGCGTCAACTTGGTAATGAAGTGCGTTTAAAAAGATACCTGGGAGCCTTTTTTGTTTATAGTATGGCCGTACAGACTATAATGCTTATTGCTGCCTATTTTGGAGAGGAAGAGATACACTGGGGTTCGGACAGTGAACGAACTACGGGACTTATTGTAAGCATTCTGGTCATTCAATTGGTTGCAATTATGGGGGCTACACTTACTGCCAGAGCCTCTGGGGCTTTTGGCAATATAAAAACACTTGTAGTGGTCAATATCCTATGGGTGATCATCTGTGTTTATGCCTATTTTGTGACTACTCCAACTGAATTCTATATAGCCGCAGGTTGTGTGGGCGTTGTGATGGGCGGCATACAGGCATTGTCTCGTTCTACCTATTCCAAGTTTCTACCGGAAACCAAGGATACTGCTTCGTTTTTTAGTTTTTATGACGTGGCTGAAAAGATAGGAATTGTAATAGGAACATTTTTATATGGCATTTGTAGCCCAATTTACAGGGAGTATGAGAAATGCCACCATATTCCTGGGATTCTTCTTTATCCTTGGCGCCATTCTCTTACTGAGGGTAAACAAAAAGACCCCTTGTATAGGGGCCTTTCTTTTTAGATAAGTTTTAAACTTCTTTATCCCTTGGAAATATCACCAGATCCTGAGGTTTTACTGTCTATTTTAGCTGGATTTCCCCTATAAGAAATATCACCGGATCCAGAGACTCTTGCTTTTAATGCATTTATTGGCAGTAACCTCAATATTGGCAGAGCCAGATACAATGGCACTTACATTATTCGCATCAAGCCCATAGGCATGAACATCTCCTGAGCCGGATATTTGTACCTCAAGATTATTTGTGTTCCCTTTCAGGTCCATATCCCCAGATCCTGATACACTCACATCCAGGTCCTGAACGTCCAATTCTAGACTGAGATCTCCAGATCCCGACATTCTGGTCTTAAATGCTGAACCCTTTAATACGGTCTTCCCTACAAGATCTCCTGAACCAGACATGGAAACCTCATTTATTTCTTCAACCGGAATAGTGATAAATATTGTCCCCGACTTCCATGAAGAGGGTTGTAGGTTTACACCCTTCTCCGGTTTTACCACAAGTTTTCCGTCCTTTACTTCAGTAAGAATATACTCCAATAGATTCTCTTCTCCTTTCAGAGTAATTGCCCCTTCGGCACCTTTAACAAGTTCAACATCGAACCAGCCCGAAACTGCTATAGATTCGTAATCGCCGGTAGTTCTCTCAATGGTGACTACTTTTCCGTTGCCTTTGATCTTTTTACCCCATTGCGCATAGCTCATAGAAGCCATACATAAGATAAATGTAAGAGTGATTAATTTTTTCATCGTAATGAGTTTAATGGTTATTTTTTTGTGAATGAAATACTTCCGTAATCACTGGTAATAGAAATCTGATTTCCGCTATTTTGCTTCCCGTAATATCCCTTGTAATAACGATCGCTAGATTTTTCCTTGCTTATGGCTATCTCAAAATCATCCTTACCGCTTACTCCGGCATATTCTGTAGTGATCTCAAAATCAAAATAATAATTGGCGCTATAGCCAATCTTTATACCTGTGTAATCTGTACGCAAGTTTATATTTCCGGCATCCTCGGCCATCTTATTGATCTTGATCCCTCCATAATCTGCACTGATATCCACGTTACCGTGTACGGTTCCCAAGGCAACATTGATATAGTCCCCGTTTCCATCAACATTGTCTACTTCACCTACCTCCAGGTTACCATAGTCACAGCTGTATTGAAGATTTTTCATTGAGTCAATCGTCGCATTGGTATAGTCGGCATTGATAACCAGATCCCCCGCCTTTTCTATGGTAAATCCGGAATAATCTGCCATGATCTTGCCACTATTTATATATCCAATGTAGGATTTAGAAGTATAATCAAAGCTCAGATCATTATTTCGCCCATGTAATTCTCCAATCTGAAGTCGGCCATAATCACAACTTATTTTGGCATACCCATCAATTCTATCCAGGGTAATATTCCCATAGTCATTATTGAGGTGAATGCTGTTTTTCACAGGGAGTTTAATGGTATAGTCTATCTGCATATTAACGTTGCTACTGCCCCAGTTCCAGCCCCAACCTTTGTCCTTATTGAATTGAGTTTTAGCCGAAACCATAGAACTACTGGCATCAAATAAAACGGTTATTTCATCTAATTTTTTCTGAACTTTCTCTTCGTTATTTCCATTGGTCTTAATGACAACCTCAATAACCACCCTGTTCTCATTCCAGGAAGTGAGATTTACATTTCCGTAACTGTTGGAAACTTTCAATAAAGCATCAGCATTTACATTGTACTCCTTTTTAATTGTTTTTTCTTTAGTGTATTTGCCCTTTTGAGGGTCCCCATTGGCACTGAGTACCAGGGGTAATGTGCATAACAATAAGACCGTGTATTTAAGTAATGCTGTTTTCATTTTGTTGACTTTTAAAGTTTTTTATAATTTCTATCTGTGCTAATACATCTTGCATTAGATCTATGCGTGTTTGAAAATTTTGGATCATTGAACGTAAAATGATGTTGTTGTTTCCGCCCTTAAGCAGGTCTTGTTCCAATTTTTTATAATCAGCTTCCAGGAGGGCTAACTGGCCTAAGGCATCCTCAATAATTTTATTGGTCTCAGGGGATTTTTCACGTTCCAACTCTTTTACCTGCTGTTCTATAATATTGGCAAAATAGAATTCTGAATTTGAGATCTCAGGTGAAATTTCAGCTATGCGATCCTTTTCGTCTTCATTCCATAAGCTTTGCCCGAGGAAGAGTCCTGCCACAAGCAGAATTGAGGCGGCAATTGAAAGGGGTTTCCACCAGGAGACACCTCTCTTAGGCTCTTCTTTGGCAGCATTCAATTTTTCAATAAAACGGGCTTTATGCCCTGCCCGGGGTTCTTCCAGGTCAAAATAAGGTCTGGCCTTTTTAAATAATTCGTTTATGTTATCCTCTTTCATAATTTAGCAGGCATTAATTTTTTTCGTAAACTTTCCTTTGCTCTAGATATTGTAGTTCTGCAATTCGCATAACTAATGTCCATTACTTTACATATTTCCTCATAATCATATCCCTCTATTAAATGTAAGGTCAGAGAAATTCTGTAGTTATCCTTGAGCAATTTCATGGTCTCCAAAACTTTTTGAGCCAATCGTTCTGTTTCATCATGAGTAGCTTCGGGTACATCATTATCTCTGACCTTGTACAGCGTATCATTAAGTGTAACCTCATTCTTCTTTTTTTGCTTCCTGTAATGAAACAGACTTTTATTGATCACAATTCTTTTTAACCAGGCTCCAAATGCTACTTCTCCTTTAAACGTGTGCAATTTTGTAAAGGCATTTAAAAAAGCTTCTTGCATCACATCTTCCGCTTCGGCACTGTTCTTAACGATCCTTAACGCTGTATTGTACATAGCTTTATAGTATCTATTATAGATCTCCAATTGTGCTTTTTGGTTCCCTTCCAAGCATAATTGCAATAAGGTTTCTGTATGTTCGGCTACCTGGCTCAAAAAAGTATTCGATTTGTTATATAGATAGCTCAATTTAGTGATTGTTACAGTTTATGTTCAAAAATTATGGGCTTGGCACAGGAATTGTTTTTTAAGGACGCATGAAACCTTTAAAAACCCATAGAAAAGGGTGCTAAAAGGTGTTAATGTGTAAAAATTTGATTACAATTAAAAATTACGACTGTCTTTAAATGACAGAATGACGGATAAACGATCTATGGGAGACGCAAAAATTATACGATTTGACAATATGTCGTTACAAGATATTAACGACGAATCTGAACTTATACCTTTATTGACACCTGAGGATGAGGAAGAAATGAATAATGAGGTTTTACCAGAGACCCTTCCAATATTACCCTTACGAAATACAGTGCTATTTCCGGGAGTTGTGATCCCTATCACTGCCGGAAGAGATAAATCGATCAATTTGATCAAATATGCAAATAAAGGTGGCAAAACAATGGGTGTTGTTGCCCAAAAGGATGAGGAGACGGAAGATCCGGCTGTAAAAGACATAAATACCATGGGAACCGTGGCCAGGATCCTACGTGTATTACAGATGCCAGATGGTAATACAACAGTTATTATTCAGGGAAAAAAACGTTTTGAAATTGCTGAGGTACTGACGGAAGATCCCTATATGACGGCTACCATCAGGGAAGTTAAGGAAGAAGAGATAGATCAAAAGGGTGAGGAATTCCTGGTTATAATAGATTCTATCAAGGAGATAGCACTACAGATCATTCGCGATAATCCTAATATTCCAAGTGAAGCTTCTTTTGCCATCAAGAACATACAGAGCAATTCCTTCCTGATCAATTTTGTATCCTCTAACCTCAATTTGAGTGTAAAGGAGAAACAAACCTTGCTCGAGATCAGTAACCTTAAAGATCGTGCGCTTGCTACTTTGAAGCACATGAATGTAGAACTTCAGAAACTGGCCCTTCAAAAAGATATACAGTCTAAGGTAAGATCCGACCTGGATCAACAGCAACGAGAATATTTCTTGCATCAGCAAATGAAAACCATTCAGGAAGAACTCGGAGGAGTGTCTTATGATGAGGAAATAGAGGAGATGCAGGTTCTTGCCAAGAAGAAAAAGTGGAACGACAAGGTTCGGGAACATTTCGAAAAAGAATTGGCCAAAATGAAACGCATGAATCCGCAAGTAGCGGAATACAGCATTCAACGAAACTATCTGGATCTTTACCTGGAGTTGCCATGGGCAGAGTTCTCTAAAGATAAATTTGATCTGAAAAAAGCTCAGAAAATTCTCGATAGAGATCATTATGGTCTGGAAGACGTAAAACGCCGCATCATAGAATACCTGGCAGTCTTAAAACTAAGGAACGATATGAAATCGCCTATCTTATGTCTATACGGGCCTCCGGGGGTTGGTAAGACTTCTTTAGGCAAATCCGTGGCAGAGGCATTAGGCAGGCAATATGTAAGGATATCCTTGGGTGGACTTAGAGATGAAGCGGAGATCCGGGGACACAGGAAAACGTATATAGGGGCAATGCCTGGAAGGATCATTCAAAGCGTAAAAAAAGCAGGTACATCTAACCCGGTTTTTATCTTAGATGAGATAGACAAGCTTTCTAGTAGTTATCAGGGGGACCCTTCCTCCGCAATGTTAGAGGTGTTAGATCCCGAACAGAACAACGAATTTCATGATAATTTTCTTGAAATGGGATATGACCTGTCTAAGGTTATGTTCATTGCTACCGCCAATAATCTTTCCTCTATTCAACCTGCACTTCGCGATAGAATGGAGATCATCAATGTAACGGGTTATACGATAGAGGAAAAGGTGGAGATTGCCAAACGGCATCTGCTTCCTAAACAATTAAAAGAACATGGATTAACCACAAAAGACCTGAAAGTTGGGAAAAGGCAGTTGGAAAAGATCGTTGAAGGGTATACCAGAGAATCCGGAGTGCGAGGTCTTGAGAAGCAAATTGCCAAAATGGTGAGGTATGCTGCCAAATCTATTGCCTTTGAAGAGAAGTATGAGCTTAAAGTGAGTAATGAGATCATTGAAAAAGTGCTTGGGCCACCGCGACTTGAAAGAGATAAATATGAGAACAATGAAGTTGCAGGTGTTGTGACCGGACTGGCCTGGACAAGTGTAGGTGGTGATATTTTGTTTATTGAATCTATCTTATCTAAGGGAAAAGGTCAGCTCAATATTACCGGTAACCTGGGGAAGGTGATGAAAGAATCGGCTACCATTGCCATGGAGTATATTAAGTCGAACGCAGACACCTTTGGTATCGATCCCACGGTATTTAACCGATACAATGTTCATATTCATGTCCCGGAAGGGGCAACACCAAAAGATGGACCCAGCGCAGGGATCACCATGCTCACCTCTCTGGTTTCGTTGTTTACCCAGAAGAAAGTTAGGAAGAGTACGGCCATGACGGGGGAGATAACCTTACGAGGTAAGGTATTACCTGTTGGTGGAATCAAAGAGAAGATACTGGCTGCCAAAAGAGCCCGTATTAAGGATATTATTCTATGTGAAGACAATAGGAAGGATATCCTTGAGATCAAAGAAGAGTATTTAAAAGGACTTACTTTTCATTACGTAACAGATATGAGTGAGGTAATAGCCCTCGCAGTTACAGATCAAAAGGTAAAAAATGCTAAAAAGCTTTGAAGCAACTCTTTAGATTCTTCACTTATATAGGAAAAGTGTACGGAAAACAAAACCAATACCGCGAATCTCCGTAATTTTAAGTCATGAAAAAAATAACCATCGCTATAGACGGCCACTCATCTACGGGCAAGAGTACCATGGCGAAGCAATTGGCGAAAGCACTTGGTTATATTTATGTGGATACAGGAGCCATGTATAGGGCTGTAACTCTTTTTGCACTGCAAAAAGGATATATTGGGCCAAATGTTGATAAACTAGATCTTCTGATCCCCGATCTACCTTTGATCCATCTGGAGTTTAGAAAGAATGACGCGCTTGGATATTCTGAAATGTTCCTGAATAATGTAAATGTAGAAAATAAGATACGCACCCTCGAAGTCTCCCGTTTTGTGAGCCAGGTATCTGTGATCAAGGAAGTACGCCAAAAATTGGTTATTCTGCAGAAAGAGATGGGTGTAAAAAAAGGCCTGGTAATGGATGGCCGCGATATTGGTACTGTAGTCTTTCCTGATGCCGAACTAAAAATATTTATGACTGCTACTCCCGAAATAAGAGCTACCAGGCGCTATAAGGAATTGCTCGACAGAGGTGCGGATATAAGTTTTGAAGAAGTGCTCGAAAATGTACAGCACAGAGATTTTCTGGATTCTAACAGGGAGTTTTCACCCTTGAGAAAAGCGGAGGATGCAGTTGTGTTAGACAACAGTTCTATGAGTCCAGAGCAGCAGTTTCAAAAGGCTATGTCATTAGCTCAGGATCGTATTAAAACCCCATAAAAAAAGGCGCTTTTCAGCGCCTTTCAATTTGTGTCTTCTTATAATTTAGGAATCACCAGAACCTGATCTGGATGAATCATATCTGGATTCTTGAGAATATTAGTGTTAGCAGAAAAAATTTGCTTGTATTTCATGGGATCTCCATAATAATGCTTTGCAATTTTACTAAGCGATTCTCCGCTTTGCACAATATGCCTGTGATAAACACTGTCATCTGCTACGGTAATATTTGCTTTGATATCTGAAGGATGATCTCCTCCAACTGCTTTTATTTTATCCCATAAAAGGTCTTTTTCATAAGCAGTTTTGGCTTCTCCTTTAATTTTTAGTACGCCATTTTCTTCACTTACCTTACCATCTTTGATACCTAGTTTTTCTCCAAGGGTTAACACACCCTGGTATTTATCTTTCGCACTCATTTATTCTATTTTAAAAGGTTTATAATTTGACTTTAAAGATACAAAATCTACAAAGATTTAATAGGCATAGCGATTATTTGTTATGATTTTCTTTGCAGCCTGGTTTTTAGGTTGTAAAAACTAGAATTTAATTGTACTTTTGCACACCTTTTTAGCAAGTATTTAAGAGAAAAAAGGGAAACTAAAAAAATAAAAACAACTTCCATAGATGTTGCTTTACTCTTAAAGATTTATGGAATACAAAATAATATCAGCAATATGGCTGAAAAGAAAAAAACAACAGAAGAGACTCAAGTAACTGAAGAGACTCAGGTAGCTGAGGTAGCTCAGGAACAAAAAGTAGAGACTCCAAAACAAGATCCGAAAGAATTCTTGAAGAATTTTGATTGGGACAAGTATGAAGAGGGAATTGAGCGTGTAGACGAATCCAAATTAGAAGAATTCGAAAAATTAGTTGCTGCAAACTTTGTAGATACGGCAGATGAGGAAGTGGTTCAGGGAACCGTAACTTATATCACCGATCGCGAAGCAATCATTGACATCAATGCAAAATCTGAAGGGGTTATTTCCCTGAATGAATTTCGCTATAACCCCGGACTTAAAGTTGGGGACAAAGTAGAGGTATTGATAGATATCCGAGAGGATAAGAGTGGACAATTAGTGCTTTCTCACAGAAAAGCCCGTACCATACAGGCATGGGAAAGAGTAAATGCTGCTCATGACAAGGAGGAAGTAGTTACAGGTTTTGTAAAATGCAGAACCAAAGGAGGTATGATCGTTGACGTATTTGGTATTGAAGCCTTCCTTCCGGGATCGCAGATAGATGTTAAACCAATTCGTGATTACGACCAATATGTTGGAAAGACCATGGAGTTCAAGGTTGTGAAGATCAACCACGAATTTAAGAACGTGGTAGTTTCCCATAAAGCTCTTATTGAGGCAGATATTGAAGAACAGAAAAAAGAGATCATCAGCCAGTTAGAAAAAGGACAGGTACTAGAAGGTGTAGTGAAAAACATTACTTCTTATGGTGTCTTTATTGATCTTGGTGGAGTAGATGGACTAATTCACATCACCGATCTTTCCTGGAGTAGAATCAACCATCCAAACGAGGTGGTAGAGCTAGACCAAAAACTCAATGTGGTAATCCTTGATTTCGATGATAATAAATCCAGAATTCAGTTAGGACTTAAGCAATTAGAGAAACACCCATGGGAAGCTTTAGGTGATGAGTTTAAGATAGGAGATAAAGTTAAAGGGAAGGTTGTGGTCATTGCAGATTACGGCGCATTCTTAGAAGTAGCAGAAGGAGTTGAAGGATTGATCCACGTTTCAGAGATGTCCTGGTCTACTCATTTAAGATCGGCACAAGATTTCGTGAAAGTAGGAGATGAATTAGAAGCTGTTGTGCTTACTCTTGATCGCGAGGATAGAAAAATGTCCTTAGGGATCAAACAACTTACACCAGATCCATGGACAGACATTACGTCTAAATATCCTGTTGGATCTAAGCACAAAGGAATTGTAAGGAACTTTACCAACTTTGGAGTTTTTGTTGAACTGGAAGAAGGGATCGATGGTTTGATCTATATTTCAGATCTGTCATGGACCAAGAAGATCAAGCATCCATCAGAGTTTGTTGCCGTAGGCGACACCCTCGAAGTAGAAGTGCTGGAATTGGATGTGGAAGGACGCAAATTGAGTTTGGGTCACAAGCAAACAACAGATAACCCTTGGGATAAGTACGAAAAGGAATTTGCCTTGGGTACTGAGCACAAATCGGCTATTTCCGAGATCGTTGATAAAGGAGCGGTGATAGAGTTCAACAAGGACATCACAGCATTTGTTCCTCAACGTCACATGGAGAAAGAAGATGGCAAGAAGTTGGCTAAGGGAGAAGAAGCCCTTTTCAAGATCATTGAATTTAACAAAGAATTCAAAAGAGTTGTAGCCAGCCATACCGCAATTTTCAGAGAAGAAGAACAACGCAACGTAAAAGCAGCCAAGAAAAAAGCTGCTACCTCAGCTGAGGAGTCTAAACCAACACTGGGAGACGCCAATGAGCAACTACAAGCGTTAAAAGACAAAATGGAAGCAGGCAAAAAGAAGTAAGCTTTCGTAATGTTTTACAATAAATAGAGTAAAGCCCTGACCATTTGGTCGGGGCTTTTTTTTGATCTTTAATGAGATATATCTTTATAGAATGGATGATATTTATCGCGGTTCCTTTTTATTGAATAGAAATCCCTATTTTTGCTATCAAATATGTTGGTAGCGCAAACCATGAGTCAAAAAGTACTTCTTTCCTCAAAAGAAATCCACATTATTTTACATCGTCTTGCTTGCCAACTTTTAGAAAATCACCTCGACTTTACCAACACCGTTTTAATAGGAATTCAACCGAGGGGTAGCTTTCTGGCGAACCGTTTGGCGAAGATCCTCAAAGAAGAGTACAAGGTCAAGGAAATTAAACTTGGTCTGCTAGACATCACCTTTTTTCGCGATGATTTTAGAAGGAGCGATAAACCCCTTGAAGCAAGTACCACCAACATAGATTTTCTGGTAGAAGGGAAGAATGTGGTATTAATAGATGATGTATTGTACACGGGGCGGAGCATCCGGGCTGCTTTAACAGCCATCCAATCATTTGGTCGACCGCAAGAAATAGAATTGCTAACCCTTATAGACAGAAGATTTAGCAGACATTTACCCATACAGCCAAATTATAGAGGGAGACAAGTAGATGCCATCAATAATGAAAAGGTACAAGTTATGTGGAAAGAAAATGAAGGAAAGGATGTGGTTTATTTAGTAAACAAATAGAAGTATGTCGGTACTTAGTGTAAAACACCTTTTGGGAATTAAATATCTGAATGAAAAGGATATTCAACTCATTTTCGAAACTGCCGATCAGTTTAAAGAAGTTATCAATAGATCCATCAAAAAAGTTCCTTCTCTACGGGATATAACCATTGCCAATATATTTTTTGAGAATAGTACCCGTACCAAGCTAAGTTTTGAGCTGGCTGAAAAACGATTATCTGCAGACGTCATCAATTTCTCTGCTTCCCAGTCATCCGTAAAAAAAGGAGAAACACTGATAGACACCGTCAGCAATATTCTCTCTATGAAAGTAGATATGGTGGTGATGCGGCATCCAAATCCCGGTGCAGGTATCTTTCTGGCAAAACATGTGAATGCAGCCATTATAAATGCGGGAGATGGGGCCCACGAGCATCCTACACAAGCATTATTAGATTCTTATTCCATCCGGGAGAAGTTGGGCGATGTAGCCGGCAAAAAAGTAGTGATCGTAGGCGATATTTTACATTCGAGGGTAGCATTGTCTAATATCTTTGCCTTAAAACTTCAGGGAGCAGAGGTGAAGGTCTGTGGACCTAAAACATTGATCCCAAAGTATATTGAGACTCTTGGGGTAGGGGTGGAGCCAAATCTTCAAAAGGCCCTTGAATGGTGTGATGTGGCCAACATGCTTCGCGTTCAGAATGAACGTATGGAGATGAGTTACTTTCCCTCCACACGGGAATACACACAACAATTTGGAATCAACAGACATATTCTCGATAGCCTAAAAAAGGAGATAGTCATTATGCACCCGGGTCCTATCAACAGAGGAGTGGAGATAACCAGTGATGTAGCCGACTCCTCGCAATCTATAATACTTCATCAGGTAGAAAACGGGGTGGCCATACGTATGGCCGTTATTTATTTATTAGCATCACAAATAAAATAATATCCTATGATTTTTGAAAGGGAAGGCAATTGCACCATTGTTTATCAGGAAAACATCCCACTTTTAAAATTTGTCGAAAATCTGAAGTCGGCATACGAAAAGCTCAAGAACGACCATATTATTGTGAACTTATTTTCATTCTCCAGGCTTAGTTCTGATGAGATACTGGAATTTCTGGAGCTATCTAATATGCACAGGAAGGCCAAAAAATCTTTTGTTTTGGTAACCGATAAGGTAACTTATGATGAGGTGCCGGATGAGATTAGCCTGGTCCCAACGATACAGGAGGCAATGGATGTTATTGAGATGGAGGATATAGAAAGAGATCTGGAATTATAATTATGCCATATCATTTTGCTCAAGTTAATATCGCCAGGGCACAATACAGATTAGATGATCCGCGGATGGCCGATTTTGTAAATAATACGGCAAGGATCAATATCTTGGCTGAAGAAAGTCCCGGTTTTATATGGAGATGGATTGAGGAGCCCTCAAATGAGATATATGATGTTTTTGGTGATCCTGCCTTAATAGTAAATATGTCATTGTGGGAATCCAGAGAAACCTTAATGGCATTTACTTACCAGACGGCACATGTTGACATCTATAAAAGACGAAAAGAATGGTTTTCCAAGATAAAAGATAGTCATATGGTATGTTGGTATACAAAAGAGCCTGTTATCTCGCTTAAGGAAGCTAAAAAGAGATTAGATCATCTGAATACCAAAGGAGAGTCGGCTTATGCGTTTAGTTTTCGCTCCAATTTTACGATTGAAGAAGCCAAACAGTACTTGTAAGAATTGATCACACGGTTATGAAACTTCATATTTTGGGATGTCATGCAGCAACCCCTTCCCTTATGGGTAACCCAACTGCCCAAATCCTGGAAGTAAGAGATCATTTGTTCTTAATAGATTGCGGAGAGGGTACACAAGTGCAGTTGAGGAAACATAAGATCAAATTTTCAAGGCTCAACCATATATTTATCTCGCATCTTCACGGCGACCATTTTTTTGGTTTGCCCGGCCTTATTGCGACTTTTCAATTACTGGGAAGAGAGAAAGAGTTGCACATTTACGGTCCTTCTGGATTAAAAGAAGTGGTGTTAATGCTATTGAAAGTGGGGAATTCCTGGACCAGTTATACCATTATCTTTCATGAGTTGTCTGCCAAAGAGCCCATAGAGATCTTTGAGGATAACAAAGTTGTTGTTTCAACCATCCCTTTATCACATCGTATCTATACCAACGGATTTCTATTTCGGGAGAAATCAAAGGAACGGATCCTAAATATAGAGGCAGTAGCAGCATATAAAATAGACAAGGCCTATTTTAAGAATATCAAAAAAGGAAAAGATGTATTTCTTGAGAATGGTAAAGAGATCTCAAATACCCTCTTAACCTTAGACCCACCCAAACCCAAGAGTTATGCCTATTGTAGTGATACCGCCTATGACCCGGGTATCATAGAATGGATAAGAGGAGTAGATGCATTGTATCATGAAGCAACTTTTCTTACTTCAGAAGCTCATTTGGCTGCTAAAACCAAGCATTCTACGGCAGAAGAGGCCGCAAAGATCGCTAAAGCGGCCCATGTAAAACTTCTTATTTTGGGTCATTTTTCTATCCGATACAAGAAGAAAGAAGAATTCATTGCGGAAGCGGTCCCTCATTTTGCTAACGTACAACTTGCAGAAGATGGTAAATTGGTGATTTTCTAAGAATAAAAAGAAGACTGCTATTTCCCTTTTTGTTAAGTTTTCACCAACTTTGTTCTACTGTGAAAAGTTTAAAAAACTCATGAAAAAAAACCTGGGCAATCATCGGAAATCATATGAGAAAAGTGCCTTAATGGGAGGACGCTGTTTCGGATAACCCTATGGAGCTTTTTTCAAAAATGGTTTTATGAGTTAGAAGAATCTGGCTCTGTAGAAGAACTTAATACAATGACCATTTCTACCATGGGATTGGATGGCTATCCAAAAGGTAGGATAGTGCTATTAAAGCGGTTTACCTATGAAGGTTTTATTTTTTACTCCAACTATGACAGTGAGAAGGGCAAGGCCATAGAAAACCCTCAAGAGATGTTTTGGAAAGTAAGTGGAAGGAATTGGAGAAGCAAATGAAAATAAGGAAATACCCAGACCTTCTAATTGGGGAGGGTATTTAGTAGCTCCTGTATCTATTGAATTTTGGCAAGGCAGACCCAATAGGATGCACGATAGGATACGTTATACATTGGTAGAGGATTATAATTGGAAAATAGAAAGGCTTGCGCCCTAGTGTAGGTTAGCAGCTACAAAAAATTTACATTTACTTACGGTAATTTTTTATTCATTTTAAAAGAAAGAAATCATGAAACAGCTGATACTGGTACGGCATGGTAAATCTTCCTGGAAGTATGGGGTTGAGGACAGGGACCGTCCTTTAAAGGAAATTGGCATACAAGATGCACATAGAGTATCTCATCATTTTGACACAGCCAAGGTTAAAATCAATGCGGTTTATTCTCGTCCGGGCATTAGAGCACTGCATACTTGTGTCATATTTTTAAGGAATCTTAAGATATCATATTCAGATTTTAATCTTTCTGACGAGTTGTATGATTTTTCCGGGGAGGATGTAATGGATTTTGTAAGAAATTTATCGGATTCACATCAAATAGTGATGATATTTGGACATAATCATGCGTTCACAGAAGTAGCAAATATTTGGGGTGATGTTTATATAGCTAATGTACCGACAACAGGATTGGTTCATCTCTCGTTCGACGTCTCTAGTTGGAAGGATGTCAAAAAAGGAAAAACAGAAAAGGTGATTATACCCAAAGAATTAAGGTGATGATCAAAACAAAGAATCAGTATATCAATAGAGAAATCAGCTGGTTAAAATTTAATGACCGGGTGTTACAGGAAAGTGCTGATCAACGTGTTCCACTGAT
>CAWCNT010000021.1:0-38355 GCA_963796935.1 uncultured Flavobacteriaceae bacterium | reverse complement strand
TCTCCAAATGATTTATGTATGTCATTTACTTCTATCATTAGCCTAATAAGAGTTGAGTGAGGACATAATTTAGTATAATAATCACAACACTGGTCCAAACAAAGGCAGTGGTGCTGGCTTTTCCTACTTCTAAGGCTCCTCCTTTCATATAATAACCATGATAAGATGGGACGGTGGCAATAACAAATGCAAATACAACCGATTTAAGAAAAGAATAGGTAACATGAAAAGGTATAAAATCTAACTGAAGCCCTTCAATAAAGTCGGCACTAGAGCTAAATCCGCCGAAAACACCTGCGATCCATCCGCCAAATATCCCAACATACATAGCGATAGCAATAGCAAAGGGATACAAAAACATGGCAATGATCTTGGGGAATACCAGGTAATTCAATGAATTTACCCCCATTACTTCCAGGGCATCAATTTGTTCGGTAACCCTCATGGTACCAATACTCGACGTAATATATGAACCTACTTTTCCAGCCATAATTATGGAGGTGAAAGTGGGTGCAAATTCCAGAATAACCGACTGCCGTGTTGCAAAGCCGATTAGGTTACGTGGGATTAACGGATTAGTAATATTGAGTGCAGTTTGGATAGCTACTACCCCTCCAATAAAGAAAGATATAAAAATGATGATCCCCATAGACCCATAGATCAATTCATCAATTTCTTTGAGAATAAGAGCTTTCATTATTGGCCACTTGGTCGGTTTTTTAAAAACCTCACGAACCATTATAGTGTAACTGCCAATAGAGGATACATAATTCATGGACGATGGAATGGTTCTTGCTGTAAAAATAATAATATTAACGTTGATATAACCCTGAATTAAAATTTATAGGGTTTATTTAATTATTTTTGGTAGATAAGCATTTTAGTATGAAAAAATTTCACGTTTTGCTGATTCTGGCTAGTTTCAGCTTTGGTTCTTTTTTAACTACAACTTCGGCACAAAATTCTTCGAATGAATTACTCGGTACCAAACCAAAACTGGTTGTTGGGATCGTCGTAGATCAAATGCGCTATGATTATTTAACTAGATTCTGGGATCATTATGGTGAGGGCGGTTTTAAACGCATGGTGAATGGTGGCTTCACATGTAAAGATAACCACTATAATTACGCGCCAACGTCTACCGGACCTGGACATGCTTCCATATATACCGGAACTACCCCATCTACTCATGGAATTATAGGTAATAGCTGGTTCGATAAGGCCTCGAGTAGCATTGTATACTGTGCTTCGGATAAAAATTATACATCAATAGGGACAGATTTGGATACCGGAGAGATGTCCCCGAAATGGATGACAGTGAGTACTATTACAGATGAATTACGACTGTTTACTCAAAAAAAGGGGAAGGTAATAGCCCTTGCACTAAAAGACCGGGGGGCGGTCTTACCAGGGGGTCATATGGCCAATGCGGCCTATTGGTATAATGGTGGTTTGGAAGGTGATTGGATCAGTAGTTCATACTACATGACAGAACTGCCTAAATGGGTTCGAGATTTTAATAGATCCAATGCAAGTGAAAAATATAAAAAATCATGGGATACCCTAAAGGACATAAAGACCTATGTTGAAAGTGGAACGGATGATAATATGTATGAAGGCCTGTTTGGAGGAGAAACTGCACCCGTATTCCCTCACGATCTACCTGCCATCTGGGTAGAAAACAGTCATTTCAATATTTTAAAGGCTACACCATATGGAAATAGCATCACAGCAGATTTTGCTTTGGCAGCCATAGATGGTGAAGCGCTTGGTAAGGATGATATCACAGATTTTTTGGCAATTAGTTTTAGCAGTACGGATTATGTGGGTCACCAGTTTGGAGTAAATTCCAAAGAAATTCAGGATACATATTTACGTCTGGACCTCGACCTTGAACGATTGCTAAAAGAGCTCGATAAGAAGATAGGTGCCGGAGAGTATGTAGTTTTTCTTACTTCAGATCACGGGGCTGTAGATGTACCAGCGTATTTGCGCGACCAGAAAATTCCCGCAGGTTACATGGATTCTAAAGGGATGAGCGCAAAGTTTAGTGATTTTATGTCCTTTACCTATGGAGATGCCAAGCTGATCAGAAATTTTAGCAATGCATCATTCTTTTTAGATCATAAAGTAATCCTTAACCTCGATCTAAAAGTTGAAGATGTACAGCATGCTATAGGACAAGAATTGTTAAGTTACGACGGCATTAGCAGAGTATTTACTGGTCATCAATTGGTCCAGAATGAATACACGAAAGGTATTCCATATATCATGCAGAATGGATATAACCAAAAACGTTCCGGAGATGTAATGCTGGTGCTGGATCCTTCCGTTGTATACTACCCCGAAACAGGATCTACTCATGGATCTCCTTATGTTTATGACACACATGTTCCCTTGTTATTCTATGGGAAGGGAATACAAAAAGGGAGTACTGTTGAACGAACTGAAATCACAGATATAGCTCCTACCATTGCTACCTTATTGGGAATTTCATTCCCAAGTGGTACAACCGGAAGTCCGATTAAAGAAGTATTAGATTAGTTTTTTTTGAATTCTTTTCCAGCGTAGGTTTCGGATATACGCACCTTCTTCTTTTGTGACAATAAAAGGTATTCCTTGTTGTTTGGCCTCCAAATACCCCTGGAGATTGTCTCGTATAATCTTGAACTTCTTGTTTTTCCATGCCATTTTTAAGGAAGCAACCAGTGAGATTACCAATCCATAACGCATAAGATACATTGCTTTGCCCTGAGAACGTCTGGCTTTGCTGTTATAAGCCGCACCTATTGGTCTTTGATGCTTTACCTTTAGAGAGGCATCTGTAACAATTTCAAAGCCATGGTACTGTGCCAGCAACTCATCTACCGTATCCCAACCCATGGCGGTCCTGAGGCCACCCATGGCCTTAAAACAGGCTTTGGAATACGATTTAAAAGCACCCCTTACATGATCAATGTCCATAGGATGATTCAACGCCCACTCACCATCATTATTTTTTTCATAGGCAAATCCACCTGCGATTCCAATCTTTTTTGAAGATCTAAAAATTGCTTCTATCCTTTTAAAATAGTTAGGAGGAAGTATTACGTCTGCATCTAATTTGACAATAAAATCATAGTCTTCATCGAGGAGAGGCAGCCCTTTGTTAAAAGCTGCTACTACTTTACTCCCGGGTAAATGTTCATCAGAAGACTGGATATGAACTCCTTCAATATAGGGATAGTGGGAAGCATACTCGTCAATGATGCTTGCTGTTCCATCGGTCGAATGGTCATTGACCACAATTACTTTTTTAGGAGCTTTTGTTTGTGCAATAATACTATCGAGGGCTTCCCCAAGGAATACCTCTTCATTATGGGCCGGTATGATGATGTAATAGTTCATTGCCTTTAGTGGTTGCATTGTAGTTTAATGTGCCTTATGTTTTTGCAGGCCCAATTCTTTCCGCATACACTATGTAGTAGCGAGGGGTAAAATGACGTAAAATAGGTCTAAACCCTATCTTATTTACCGGGTGTGTCCATGTAGCCTGGTCTATGATCTTCCAGCCTGCTTTCTCCAGGAGCCAATTAAATTGCCATATTTCAAATTCGTGATAATGCCTGTCCCATTCGTCTGTTTTACTTCGGTAAGCCGGAGAGAACCACAATCTAAGTGGTACACTGGCCACTAATTTTTCTGCCTTCATTTTAGAAAGTACATTAAAAGGAGCCAGCAAATGTTCGAATATCTCAAAAGCGGTAACTACAGGAGCGTCTGAGGATAAAACTTCCGAAAAGTTGATATCGAGATCTTCCCCCTTCGTATTAGTAACGGTATACCCATGATCGCGCATAATTTGGGTAAAAGGGTTCTCTACCCCAAGATCAAGAATAGTCTGGGAGGTTTCAATGTGTTTCTGTAAAAAGGATAGGGTATTCTTATATCTTTTTTTGGGAAAATTCGCTTCGTACATCCATCAATATCTATAAACAATGGCGTTGATGTTCATACCAGCGCCTACACTCGCAAATATAACAACATCCCCTTTTGCAAGCTGCTGATTTTCTATTTTTCCCTTTCTAACCATATCATATAAGGTAGGGACAGTCGCTACAGAACTATTCCCTAGTTCGTGAATATTCATAGGCATGACACCTTCGGGCATCTCTTTATCATACAATTGATAAAAGCGTTTAACGATTGCCTCATCCATTTTTTCGTTGGCCTGATGGATAAAGATCTTTTTTAGTTCATCTATAGAGACACCACTTTGGTCCAGGCATTCTTTCATGGCCCCGGGAACATAGCTAATGGCAAATTCGTAGATCTTCCGCCCGTACATTTTAATATATTTCAGATCATCCGGGATCTCCTGATGATAGGAAGATCCGTGAAACAAAAAGTAAGCCTCTTCGTTGGCATAGGTAGCAGAAGAATGTGCTATTATTTCACCTGCTCCATCTTTTGCTTCTACAATACAGGCCCCGGCACCATCGGAATAGATCATAGAGTCCCTATCATGTGGATCCACAACCCTTGATAGGGTTTCTGCTCCTATCACCAAACATTTTTTGGCTATTCCACTTTTGATAAATGCATATGCCTGTATCACCCCTTCAACCCAACCGGGACATCCAAACAGGATGTCATAAGCAACACATTTGGGATTTTTTATCTGCAGGTGGTTTTTTACACGTGTTGCCAGACTAGGCAGCGTATTTCCATGGGTCATCCCAAAGGAAATATCCCCAAAATTGTGTGCAAAGATGATATAATCCAGATCTTCGGCATTGATATTTGCATCTTTAATAGCATTTTGAGCCGCTATAAATGCCATGTCTGAAGTATTAAATTCTTTTTTGGCGTATCGTCTTTCTCGTATACCCGTAATAGCCTCGAATTTTTCAATGATCACGTTATTCGCATGGGGAATAACAGAGCCATCACTATTTAAGAAATGATTTTCCTCAAATGCCTTATTGGGGACCAGGACCTGAGGTATGTAAGATCCGGAACCGGTTATTGCCACACTCATATTCTACTAGTTATTTTGCAGAGGAAATGTAAAGAAAGACTACTATAAAAAGAAATTATATTCACTTTCAAATACGATGTTCAATAGTCATTAGCGAGCATTAAAAACACATCTAAACTGTAGAAATCATCGTAAATGATTGATAAAGAGTAAATTACTCTGCATCTGCATAGGCCTCAATTGGAGCGCAGGTACAAATTAGATTACGATCGCCATAAGCTTCGTCTACACGCCTAATACTAGGCCAAAACTTATTTTCCGAAACATAAGAAAGTGGAAATGCTGCTTTTTCTCTTGAATACCCATAGGTCCAGGAATCGCTTGTCACCATTTGTAAGGTATGCGGAGCATTTTTTAATACATTATTCCCATCTTCAGCATTGGCCTCATCAATTTCTTGACGGATAGAGATCATGGCATCACAAAAACGATCTAATTCCGCCAAACCTTCACTTTCCGTTGGTTCTATCATCATCGTACCTGCAACAGGAAATGATACTGTAGGTGCATGAAAGCCATAATCCATCAGGCGTTTTGCAATATCGGTTACTTCAATATCATTCTTCTTAAAAGGCCTGCAATCAATAATCATTTCATGAGCTGCTCTGCCTTTTTCACCCGTATACAAAACTTCGTATTTGCCTTCTAATCGCTGCTTGATATAATTGGCGTTAAGGATGGCAATTTCTGTCGCTTTTCTCACACCGCTAGCTCCTAACATTTTAATGTATCCATAGGAGATAAGGCAGACAAGAGCACTTCCCCAGGGAGCGGCACTTATAGCCGTGATAGCCTTATCGCCTCCGGTTTTCACTATAGGATTACCGGGTAGAAAAGGAGCCAATTGCTTTGCAACACAAATAGGACCTACGCCAGGACCCCCTCCTCCGTGCGGGATCGCAAAGGTTTTGTGTAAATTGAGGTGACAAACGTCTGCTCCAATAATAGCCGGATTGGTAAGACCAACCTGTGCATTCATATTGGCACCATCCATATATACCTGTCCTCCATGCTCGTGGATCATTTGAGTGATCTTGCGTATAGAAGACTCAAACACGCCGTGCGTAGAAGGATAGGTAATCATTAAAGCTGCAAGGTTTTCTGAATGAAGCAATACCTTTTCTGTGAGGTCTGTTAAATCTATATTGCCTTTTTCATCTGTCTTAGTAACAACTACCTTCATTCCGGCCATTACTGCAGATGCCGGATTTGTTCCATGTGCAGACGCGGGAATTATACA
This sequence comes from uncultured Flavobacteriaceae bacterium, assembly GCA_963796935.1. Lineage (GTDB taxonomy): Bacteria > Bacteroidota > Bacteroidia > Flavobacteriales > Flavobacteriaceae > Muriicola. The sequence continues at coordinate 32,095 of CAWCNT010000021.1, read as the reverse complement.
AATATTTCTATGGGAATCTCCTCTAGACTCGTGATATGCTCTTATGGTCATTAAGCCGGCATATTCGCCTTGTGCACCCGAATTGGGTTGTAAGGAGGTTGCGTCAAACCCTGTTATTATGCTTAATTCATTAGCCAATCTTCAAGGATCTTGCTGATATCCTTCGGCCTGACGAAGGGTACAAACGGATGTATATTTCCCCATTCCGGCATACTCAAGGGTAACATTTCCGTTGCGGCATTGAGTTTCATAGTGCACGACCCTAATGAGATCATGGAATGGTTCAGGGCCAGATCTTTACGCTCCAGTTTTTTTAGATAGCGCATTAACTCCGTCTCGGAATGAAACGAATTAAATACTTCGTGATCCATAACCCGATTTCCGCTGGAGCGCCTCCGGGATCGCAGTAGCCTTTTACCCGGTTTATATTCGTCTTTTCCGAAAGCGTTGGAGAAAACAGTTAGAATTTCCTGAAATTTTGAGAGACGTTGCTTCGTTGAGTGAAATGGAGATGGTCTCCTTGTCCACATAAAGAAAGTTAACCCTGTTTTTCTCGGCTTCTGTTCGAATCTTGCCAGCATTGGCCTTTACAAGGATGGTATCAAAATAGGAAGAATTCATTTGATAGATACCCCATTTTTTCCAAACCATCTGCCAAAGCCATGGTCTTGGCATGCACTTTATTCGCGATATATCGAAGACCATTTGGACCATGGTATACCGCATAGGCACCTGCCATAACCGCCAAAAGTACCTGCGCCGTACAAATGTTAGAAGTGGCCTTGTCTCGCTTAATATGTTGTTCCCTGGTCTGCAATGCCATACGAAGAGCTGCCCCATCCGTATCTTTGGTAACCCCAATAATACGTCCGGGGATATTGCGCTTATAGATTTCTTTGGTCGCAAAATACGCAGCATGTGGACCGCCATAACCCAAAGGAATTCCAAATCGCTGTGTTGTACCTACCACCACATCTGCACCGAATTCACCGGGAGGAACCAGTTTTACAAGGCTTAAAATATCGGCAGCGACTGCGACTTTTATCTCATTTTCCTGTGCTTTGGTAACAAAAGAGCCATAGTCAAATAGCTGACCATATTTACCGGGATACTGTAATAAAGCCCCAAAAAAGGATTCGCCAAAATCAAAATCCTGATGATCGCCAACAACCAATTCTATCCCCAGAGGTTTCGATCTTGTTTGCAGCAGGGATATGGGTTTGCGGCAACACCTCTTCAGATACAAAGAACTTAACGACGCTATTTTTTTTTGTTCTCTGCTTCTCACATCGAACAACATGGTCATAGCCTCAGCTGCTGCGGTACTTTCATCCAAGAGCGAAGCGTTTGCGAGTTCCATCCCGGTAAGATCACAGATCATGGTTTGAAAATTTAGCAAAGCCTCGAGGCGGCCCTGGGCTATTTCAGCCTGATAAGGAGTATAGGCCGTATACCACCCCGGATTCTCTAAAATATTTCTTTTTATGACGGAAGGGGTTATGCTTTCATGGTATCCAAGACCGATATAGGATTTGAATACACTGATTCTTTCTAGAAAGGGCATGGATATGATTTAGAAAATCATGTTCGCTCATGGGATCTCCTAAAGGCAAGTCTCCTCCCTGAGCCTGATATCATGAGGGATGGTCTCCAAGATTAGTTCGTCTAAACTGGCTACTCCAATGGTTTTCAACATTCCGGGAAGTTCCTCGTCCCGAATTCCTATGTGACGTAATGCAAATGATTCTGTATTCATATTCCAGACCTAATTTGTAAAGCTATTATGGAGCACAAAATTAGGTATTTATTCCCGTATAATGGTCAATTTATGGCGGGCTGGCTACAAAGTTTTTAACCAAAAAGAAGGCTTATAAACAGTTTATATACATTTGTTTAATGAAGTGGTTCCTTCAAATATTTAAATTTTATATTAAAGCCAGTATACACGTTGCTTTAGCCGTAGTTTCTTTTGTGTATATCACAACAATATACTTAAACATTCCGCTTGATATAAACCTCGCTCTTTTTCTGCTTTTAGGAACCATTCCCAGCTATAATTTCATCAAATACGGCGTAGAGGCTAAAAAGTATTTTTTTGTGTCGAATTCGTATCAGAAAAGAATTCAGATTTTCAGTTTTATAGCATTTTTAGCCTCCGGTTATTTTGCTTTTTTCTTGCCTGTAGAAGTATGGATAGGATTGCTGCTCTTGGCAGTATTTATAGCGCTTTATTCATTGCCTTTATTTCCCAGCACGAAGAATTTAAGAAGTTTGGGGATTTTGAAGATCATTATCGTTGGCCTTGTGTGGACGGGAACCACAGCAATTTTGCCAATTCTTCAAGCAGATCTAACTTTTAGCTGGGATGTATATATTGAATGTTTACAACGATTTTTCGTCATTTTAGTCTTAATGATCCCCTTTGAGATCCGGGATCTGGAAACGGACCATACAGCTCTGCAAACCTTGCCTCAGCGAATTGGTATTAAAAACACGCGAATTGTGGGTATCCTATTGATCCTGTTCTTTTTTGTACTAACTTTTTTCAAAGACTCTATAAGTTCATGGAGTTTTACACGAAGGCGTTGGTTACACTGGTACTGTTTCTTTTCTTTTGACCTGATAACACCAAAACATCAGGCTACTTATTTTTCTTCTTTTTGGGTGGAAGGAATCCCTATCTTTTGGGCAGGTTTGCTATGGATTTTAACCGTTTAAAGCCGGTCCTGGATTTGTTTCTGAAGGGTTTTCTTATCCAATTCACTTAAGGCATGTAAATGGGCTTTGTCGCAAAGCACTGTGAGTTTTTTATTCTTTTTTGAAAAAACGGAACAGGATTTACAAATCAAAATATGCAACTTCAACTTGAGTTTTTCAAATAAAGTAGCCTCCTTGTATTGAGATTTGTTACAAATATGTACAGCTTCGTCGCAAGAGATCATAGCTTAAACCAATTTTCATTCAGGCAACCCATTAAAGCGGTACGTGCTCTATGGATCATTACCCAGAGGTTAGACGGATTTATATCTAGTTCATTACAAATGTCTTCAGTACAAAGTCCTTGAATGGTTTTCATAGTGAAAACAAGTGATTGTTTTTCTGGCAATTTAAATACAATCCTGAATAGCAAGACCCAACTCTTCATTTTCATAGTGCATCGTTTTCCTAAGGCTAAATGGGTCAGCTACCTGTTCTTCGAGCCAATCACCTTCTGAATCACTATTGCTTATAGTCATACGAACTTCTGCTTTTCCTTTATTTCGAATTTATTTTTCGGTAATGGTCAATAATTTTACGCTTTAAAATAGCAATAAGCCATGTTCGTTCTGTAGCATCACCTTTATAGTTTTTTGCCGATTTAAATCCAGCAAAAAATGTTTCCTGAACTAAGTCTTTAGCCATTTCTGAATCACTTACCCTCGCATAGCATAATTGAAGAGGTAATCTGCATATTTAGTCTACCCAAGTATCAGGATGTAACTTATTTTCTGACATAGCTATAATTATACCTGTCAAAAGTAAAGGAATTTTGATTAAAAGGCATACCTTTGAAGATTAACTCCATAACTATGAAAAAAATTATCTTAGCACCCATTTTACTGTTGTTTCTAATAGGATGCGGCACTGAAGTTAAATCAATACCGATCACCGAATTTTCACAGGCCGATTTGGAAAATGCCACCTTGCTCGATGTGAGGACCCCGGAAGAATTTGCGGAAGGTCATCTGGAGAATGCCATCAATATCAATTGGTACGAAGAGGACTTCATGAAGCAAATTGAAGGGATGCCAAAAACAAAACCATCTATGTGTACTGCAAAATAGGTGGTCGGAGTGGCAGTGCAGCCGAACTGTTGAATTCCTCCGGGTATACGGCTATTGATCTGGAAGGTGGTTATGACGCCTATTTGGCAGCATCAAAAAATTAGCCTGTTTTCTTGAGGAGTCCTGCTCGTTCTAAAAGGGCTTCTATATTGGGTTCACTTCCCCGGAAATTCTTGTATAGGACCATGGGTTTGTCCGTACCCCCCTTTGATAAAACATGCTCCTTGAATTTTAAGGCCACTTCCTGATTAAACAAGCCCTTTTCCTTAAAGTAGGCAAAGGCATCGGCATCCAGACCTCGGCCCATTTGTAGCTGTAATAGCCCGAAGAATAGCCTCCTTGAAAGATATGTGAAAAAGAAGTGCTCATACAGGTCTCCGGGGTATCGGGTAATAATTGGGTGCCGCTAAAAGCCTCCTGTTCATAGAGGCTTCACATTTTCAACATTGGAAGGATCTTTTCCATGCCAGAACATATCGAGGAATCCAAAGCTAGCTGACGCAAAGTGGCCATACCTTCCTGGAAATTAGCCGATTCCTTTATTTTCTGAACAAGCTCCATAGGTATGAGCTCCCCGGTTTCAAAATGTGTAGCGAACAGTTCCAAAGCCTCTTTTTCGTAACACCAGTTCTCCATGATCTGACTTGGCAATTCTACAAAATCCCAGTAGACCGAAGTTCCTGAAAGACTCGGGTATGTAGTATTGGCAAGCATTCCGTGCAAGGCATGTCCAAATTCATGGAAAAGTGTGGTAACTTCACTAAAGGTCAATAACGAAGGTTTGCTTTCGGTTGGTTTGGTAAAGTTGCATACGATCGAAATATGAGGCCGTTCATTAATGTCCTGTTTTTTATACTGGGGTTTATAGGAGGTCATCCATGCCCCACCTCTTTTGCCAGCCCTCGGATGAAAATCAGCATAAGAAGAGCGCCACAAAATTTTGATCGGTATCAGAACATGATAGGTCTTTACTTCTTCATGATAGGTTTCTACATTGAATACCTCAACAAAACTTAGACCGAACAATTTTTCGGCAACTTTGAAAACGCCGGCAATTACATTTTCTAATTTGAAATAAGGCTTTAATTTTTCATCATCCAGATTGAAACGTTGTTGTTTCAATTTTTCAGAATAATAGGCACTGTCCCATTTTTGAAAGTCCGTAATGCCGTCAAGTTTTTTGGCAAACACCTTTAATTCCCCAAATTCAATTTCTGCTGCCGGTTTTGCTTTTTCAAGCAATTCCTTCAGAAATGAATGTACTTTTTCAGGGGTTTCGGCCATACGTTCCTCTAATACAAAATGCGCATGTGTTTTGTACCCAAGTAATATCGCCCGTTCATATCGTAATTTGGCTATTTTAAGAACATTTTGCTGATTGTCCAGGGAGTCCTTATGAAAACCCTTGCTGCCGAAAGCCAGGGCCAATTTTTTTCGCAAGTTCCTGTCTTTTGCATATTTCATAAAAGGAATATAACTTGGATAGTCCAGTGTGATAAGCCAACCCTTTTTACCTTTGGAAGCGGCCAGCTGCGCCGCGGCTTCTTTTGTCCCATCCGGTAAGCCTTCCACCTCTTTTTCAATGCTTAGGAGCATTTCAAATCGGTTGGTTTCTGCAAGTACATTTTCTCCGAAAGTCAGTTTCAATTTAGACAGTTCTGCGTCTATTTCACGTAGCCGTTTCTTTTGAGTATCATTCAGGTTGGCCCCGTTCCTGCTGAAATTTTTATATTTTTTATCTAACAGGGTCCATTGCTCGGTGGTTAGGTTGAGTTCGTCCTTCAACTCATAAACGGTCTTCACTTTTGAAAATAAGGCTTCCTTCAGAATGATATCATTACCAAATTCGGTGAGTAAAGGGGATATTTCCTGGGCAATTTGCTGTATTTCTTCGTTGGTTTCAGCCGAATTGAGATTAAAAAACAGACTCGACAACCTATCCAGATGTTCTCCGGCAAATTCTAGCGTCTCCAGGGTATTTTCAAATGTCGGTGCTTCTTGAACCTGGGTAATAGCATCAATTTCGGTCCGGGCATCTTTCATAGCCTTTAAAAAGGCCGGTTTAAAATGACTATTTTTTATCATTAAAAGGTGCTTTATCAAAAGGTTTCAACAAAGGATTCTTCATAGAAAATGTAATTTATAAAATTAGTATACGAAATTTAAATTGAGAAAAGGAGGTTGGGGCTAATGCTGCTATAGGTACTGTTTTTATTTTTTACTTCCTGGGCGCCTTTAATTACTTTTTCTTTAAGACCTTCCTTGTATAACACAATTTTGTCTAAAACGCACTTGTCCTGACTTCCTATGATCTGGGCGGCTAAAATACCGGCATTTTTTGCACCATTAAGCGCTACTGTTGCAACAGGTACTCCTGCGGGCATTTGCAGTATAGAAAGCACTGAATCCCACCCATCTATCGAATTACTACTTTTAACTGGAACGCCAATCACGGGCAAAGGGGAAAAGCGATGCAAGCATTCCCGGAAGATGTGCAGCACCACCTGCTCCTGCTATTATTACAGAATACCCTTGCGTATGTGCAGTTTTACCAAACTCGAACAGCTTTTCGGGGGTTCTGTGGGCCGAAATGATATCGACCATGACAGGAATGTCAAATCCCTTTAATATCTCAACGGCTTCCTGCATTACCGGAAGATCGCTGGTACTTCCCATGACAACGGCTACTTTGCTCATACTTTTTATTTACTGATTACCTTAATGGTTTGTTTTACTTGTTGTGCAATATCCCTGGCCTGGACCATATCCTGATTCACGATGGTTACATGACCCATTTTACGAAAAGGACGTGTTTTTTTCTTTCCATAAATATGAGGCGTAACTCCTTTTAATTTTAAAATATCTTCGATGTGTTCATAATGAACATCACCTTCAAATCCTTCTGCCCCCACCAAATTTACCATAATACCGGCTACCTTACTTTCTGTATTTCCCAAAGGGAGGCCAAGAATACAACGCAAATGCTGTTCGAACTGGTTCGTATAACTTGCTTCTATGCTATAATGCCCGCTATTATGGGGTCTGGGCGCCACTTCATTTACAAGGACCTCATCCTCATGCGTCTGGAACATTTCAACGGCCAGAAGGCCAACATGATCAAGGGCCTCTGAGACCTTCAACGCAATTTTCTGCGCTTTCTGCGCTACTTTCGGGTCTATCCTTGCCGGGCAAAGTACATATTCTACCTGATTAGCTTCCGGATGAAATTCCATTTCCACCACCGGATAGGTCGTTACTTCGCCTTTTGTATTTCTGGCCACAATAACAGCTAATTCTGTTTTAAAGGGAATGAGATCTTCTGCCAGGCACTCAACATTGGAAAGTCCATCAAGCTCTTTGATGATTTTAACCCCTTGCCCATCGTACCCGTATTGAGCACTTTTCCAGACAAAAGGGAATTTTATTCCCCCATGAGCGACGCTTTCTTTGATCTCACTGGTATAGGCAAAACGTGAAAAGGAAGCTGTTGGGATATCGTGGTCTACGTAAAATAATTTTTGGGTTATCTTATTTTGGATAATGCGAAGTTCTTTGGGAGCAGGAAATACCTTAAACCTTCCTGTTGTAATTTCTCTAGCGCATCGATGTTTACATTCTCAATTTCAATGGTTAATACATCCACATCTTTTCCAAAATCATAGACGGTATTAAAATCGAGTAGATCGCCTTTTATAAATTCATTGCAAGCAATCTTACATGGGGCATCATCTGAAGGGTCCATTACCTTTGTGGTAATGTCCCATTTTCGCGTTTCATACAACAACATTTTTCCCAACTGTCCTCCGCCCAAAATTCCTAAAGTAAAACGGGAAGAAAAATAACTCATAACGCGTTTTTTTTGTCTCTTGATATACAAAGTAGACTTTTGACAAAAATACATCTAAATCTTATAAACCAAGGAAAGCGCCCTCAAAAGAGAATTCAAAGTGTTATCTTTGCCCACCTAAAGGAGGAAAACACGTTGATTAAGATTCACAATACAAATTTTGAGTTGTTCTTGTCTGAGGCAGAAATTCTGGCGGCGGTAAAACATATTGCAGATGAAATTGCGGAAGATTACAAAGATGAAGTTCCAATTTTTGTAGGAGTTCTCAACGGGGCTTTTATGTTTGTTTCAGATTTCCTGAAATTCTATCCCTATCCATGCGAGGTTTCTTTTGTAAAATTAAGTTCTTACAAGGGCTTAACTTCCACTGGAATTGTTGAAACGCTTTTAGATGTTCCAGATTCTATTGAAGGAAGAAACGTGATAATCCTGGAAGATATTATTGATACAGGAAGAACACTTCAGGAATTAGTGCATATTTTTTCCAATACCAATGTCAAAAACTATAAGATCGCCAGTCTATTCTTTAAGTCTGAGGTCTATAATGGTGAATATGCCATTGACTACTTTGGTATGGAAATTCCAGATAAATTTATTGTAGGTTATGGCCTGGATTATAAGGAACATGGAAGAAACTTGCGCGATGTTTATCAAATTAACCAAACTCATATGATCAATCTTGTTTTATTTGGAAAACCTGGTGCAGGGAAAGGTACACAGGCCGGATACTTAAAAGAAAAATACAATCTAAAACATATCTCTACAGGCGATGTATTCCGCTATAATATTAAGAACAATACCAAGTTGGGCCAGTTGGCAAAATCGTATATGGATAAAGGAGATCTTGTACCAGACGAGGTAACCATAAGTATGTTAAAGGATGAAGTAGAGAATCACCCTGAAGCAAGCGGTTTTATTTTTGACGGGTTTCCAAGAACCGCAGCCCAGGCTGAGGCCCTGGATAATTTTTTGGAGTCCAAGGATATGAAAATTCACGCTACAATTGCCTTGGAGGCCGATGATGAAGTGCTTATTGAACGATTGTTAGAGCGTGGGAAAAGCAGTGGCCGCCCGGATGATCAGGATGAAAAAAAGATCAGGAACAGATTTGAAGAATACAATCTGAAAACGGCCCCATTAAAAGAATTCTATGTGGCCCAGAATAAATTCCACAGTGTAAACGGCATTGGTAGTATTGGAGATATCACAGAGCGCTTGGCAAAAGTGATCAACACCCTAAAGAAATAATAGTTCAGTGTTCCAAGTCTTTTGAATAGACAGAAGAAGTGAAGCTGGCAAATAAGTATCCCTGATAAATGACAGAAGGCAATTTCGTTGATTATGTGAAGATATCCGTTGCTTCTGGCAATGGAGGGAAGGGCTCTGCTCACCTTCATCGGGAAAAATACGTCTCTAAGGGCGGTCCGGATGGCGGTGATGGCGGTAGAGGGGGTCATATTATTCTCAGAGGGAATGAAAGCCTCTGGACCCTCCTGAGTTTTAAATTTAAAAGACATTTTAAGGCTGGTCATGGAGATCATGGAAGTAAAAGCAGGAGTACAGGTGCCGATGGAGCAGATGTTTATTTAGACGTGCCCCTTGGAACCGTTGTAAAGGATCTGGAAACAGGAGAAGTACTTTTTGAGATCACAGAACACGGGCAGGAAAAAATAGCCTTAGAAGGAGGTAAAGGAGGCCGGGGGAATTGGCACTTTAAAACCGCTACAAATCAAACACCTCGCTATGCCCAACCCGGGATACCTGGTGCGGAGCAAGAACTAACTCTGGAGCTAAAAGTGCTTGCGGATGTTGGTTTGGTTGGCTTCCCAAATGCCGGAAAATCTACCTTGCTTTCAGTACTTACTTCTGCAAAACCTAAAATAGCAGACTATCCATTTACAACCCTAAAACCCAACCTTGGGATTGTACAGTACCGCGATTTTAAGAGTTTTGTAATGGCAGACATACCTGGGATCATTGAAGGGGCAGCTGAAGGCAAAGGACTTGGTCATTACTTCCTGCGTCATATAGAACGAAATTCAATTCTACTATTCCTTATCCCTGCAGATAGTGTGGATGTTTCTCAGGAATATGAGATCCTGCTCAATGAGCTTCGTAAATACAATCCTGAAATGTTAGATAAGAACAGGCTTGTTGCCATTTCAAAAGCAGATATGTTAGACGAAGAATTAATGGATGAAATGCGTAAAGAGGTTAAAAAAGACCTTGGCGACATCCCTTTTCTCTTTATGTCCTCCGTTTCCCAATACGGATTGCAGAATCTCAAGGATAAATTGTGGGCTCTTTTAAACGATTAAAGTTAGTTTCCCTCCCTTAAAATTTCATTTTTCCGTAATTTAGAGTACCTGGTGTAGTATGTTCTTTTTCAACGAGAAAAGGTATCTGCTGCTGTGGGATCTGTAATTATGAAAAACTGCCTGATGTTTTTGTGCCTTCTGTGTTTTGCCTGTAGTGGTTTACGGGTAGACTATGATTACGATAAGAACGCCGACTTTTCAAATTACAGGACCTATAATTATTATGCTGATATGCAAACAGGGTTAAGTGAGTTAGATACACGACGATTACTGAGAGCTTTAGATTCTGTCTTGCAAACAAAGGGCATTCAATCATCTGAGGAACCAGACTTTTTAATCAATATAGAATCGCGTGAATTTCAAATGCCACAAAATAAATCCGTAGGCATTGGAGTAGGGAGTGGCGGCAGAAATGTTGGAGGTGGTGTATCCATTGGCTTACCCATTGGATCGCCTAACAGGGAACGTGAAATTATTTTTGATTTTATTGATAGCCAAAAAGATGCTTTGTTTTGGCAGGCAGTTACTTCCAGCAACTACAAGGAGAACTCCTCTCCAAGTACTAGGGAAAAGATTTTAAACGAGATCGTAGGAAAGGTTATGATGAAATATCCACCTAGAAAATAGCAATTCCACCTCATTAAAAAGATCTCAATAATCCCCCATCAATTGGAATGTTGGTGCCAGTAATATAGGAGGCTTGCTCTGAGGCCAAAAAAGCTACTAAATACCCATATTCTGCCGGCTTACCCAGCCGTTTAAGCGGTACCTGGGCCTTCATATGTTCTTTTACTTCTGAGACCGGTATGTTTTGTTGTTCTGCTTTTTTTTGATTCAGCTCGGAAAGCCTTTCAGTATCGAAATACCCGGTAAGGATGCTGTTTACTGTAATATTAAAAGGACCCACTTCAGTGGCCAGACTTTTAGCCCAGGCTACAACGGCGGCTCTAATGGTATTAGACAGCACCAGGTAGGAGAGAGGTTCCTTTACAGAAACAGAAGCCACATTAATAATTCGCCCCCATTGTTTTACTTTCATATGATCTAAGGCCAATTGAGTAGTGTGCACAACCGACTTAAACATGACATCAAATGCTTCCTGATAATCTGTAATTTCTTTTTCCAGAGGAGTTCCTGCCTTTGGTCCCTGAGTATTATTGACAAGAATATCTACCTTATGTGTATTGAAATATTCCTCAATGATCTTTTTGTAAGTGTCAAAATCAGAAAAGTTAACAACTAGATACTGATGACTCTGGCCAGTTGCATTTAGAGGCATTTGTGAAATAATCTTCTTTAACTTTGCCTCACTACGAGCCATAATAGTGACACTTGCGCCACTTTCAGCCAGTTGTTGTGCAATGGCAAGACCAATCCCTCTACTACTGCCTCCTACGAGGGCATATTTTCCCTTGAGTGATAATAACATAAAATCTTTATTTATAGGCTTCTCTCACCGGACTAAATACATCCATGAGTTTACAAGCCGTTAAAGCTTTTCCACTATGTGATATATTCGATGGAATAATGACTAATTCTCCCGGCAGGTATACCTTGGTTTCACCGGCTACAGTAAACTCAAATTTACCTTCCAATACATGCATGATCTGTTCATTAACATGGAAGTGTTCTGGCACACTAGCACCTTCTTCTACATCCCAAAATGCTAACGTCATAGTTTCTCCATGAATTATTTTACCATGTAATCCCGGCAATATCTCCTTAGGTTCTAGTTCAGACAAGTGTATTTTCATAGCTTAGGTAATTACATTCTTTTGCATCAGATACATATGTTCGTTAAGGATTTCTTCAAAGGGTAATTTATTTTCTGGCACATAACGTTTGGAAAGGCTCAGAGTATGCTGATGATCTATCAGCGTATATCCTTCCATTTCCCTATAAAATGAATCGGATACTGTTTGATAGTTAAATTGCTGATTTTTCTCCAGATTTCCTTCTACAAAATCGATCAATTTTTTAAATACAGCTTGTTTTTCTAATTGAGGTTGAAAAGAAACACTGCCCAGATATTCTTCAGGTCCTTGTAAGCGGTTAAAAAGATCGAATAGCTTAGTAGTATCGCTCTTGCCCAGGAAGAACAAAACACCCTCCAACAAAATAAAAGATCTTTGTTCAGTTTTAAGTGATTTCAGCTGTTTATAGAGATCTTGAAGCGAGGGCGCATTAAAATCGGCTACAAGAAATGTGATGTTCCTATCTGGCAGTAGCCCTTCTTTTTGCCAGGCTTCAGTTTTTTCTTTTTTATATGAAATAACATCTGTAGTGTCTATTTCAATGTAATGCAGCGAGGCGTCTAGCAAAAAGGGATACATGCTAAATCCGCAGCCAAAATTAATAAGGACCTCTATATTCTCTTTACTTATTAATTCCTTTAAAGTGTCATAAAAATATCGGTTGCGTAGGCAATGAGCATAGTCTTCATAAGTAGACACGGCACTACTATACCTCCTGGCGTGGTTGCCAACAATTGGGTTTGCCCATAGATGAGCATACCTATCTCCGCTCAAAGCGGTATTACCGGCTCTGAATGAAGCGGTAACAAAAGCAGTTTCATGAATATTTATTTTCTGGTCCACTGAGCAAACTAAATATGGTTCACTAAGATAGAAAGTTTCCATAGGAAACAATGATTTGGGTTGCACTTTTCAATGCCTATCTTTGCCGCAAATAAGTAACCGGGATGCAAATACATTTTATAGCCATTGGAGGTAGTGCCATGCACAATTTGGCGTTGGCACTTCACGATAAAGGATATCAGATTACCGGAAGTGATGATGTGATATATGAACCTTCTAAAACAAGGTTACAGGAACAAGGATTATTGCCAGAAACCTTCGGTTGGTATCCGGAGAAATTAAGTAAGGACTTAGATGCAGTTATTCTTGGAATGCATGCAAAAAAGGATAATCCGGAATTGCTCAGAGCCCAGGAATTAGGATTAAAGATCTATTCGTATCCCGAATTTCTCTATGAACAATCAAAAGACAAGACGCGTGTAGTTATAGGGGGTAGCCATGGGAAAACGACCATAACTTCCATGATCCTGCATGTGCTTAATTATCATGGAAAAGAAGTAGATTTCATGGTGGGCGCTCAATTAGACGGGTTTAACCGAATGGTTCACCTTACGGAAGAAAATGATTTTATTGTTCTTGAAGGGGATGAATACCTGTCATCTCCTTTAGATAAACGACCCAAATTTCATCTCTACAAGCCAAACATTGCCTTGTTAAGTGGAATAGCCTGGGACCATATCAATGTATTCCCAACCTTTGAAAACTATGTTTATCAATTCCAGATCTTTGTAGACAGCATTGTAAATGGTGGTAGTATTACGTATAATGAGGAGGATGAAGAAGTAGTTAAGGTCGTTGAAAATACAACTAACTCCATTCGGAAAATTCCGTATAAAACTCCAAAATATGAAGTGATAGATGGACAAACCTATTTGGATACCCCGGAAGGATCCATGCCTATTGAAGTCTTTGGGAAACACAATCTAAACAATATGGCAGGTGCAAAATGGATCTGCCAGAAAATGGGGGTAGATGAAGATGATTTCTATGAGGCTATAGCTACCTTTAAAGGTGCCTCAAAACGTCTGGAGAAAATGGCGGAGGGGAAAACAGCCATTTTATATAAGGATTTTGCACATTCACCCAGTAAGGTGGCAGCAACTACCATGGCGGTAAAAGAACAATACCCGGATAAAAAATTAATTGCCTGCCTGGAGCTTCATACATACAGTAGTTTTAATGCTGAATTTTTAAAGGAATATAAAGGGGCCTTGGATACAGCCGATGAGGCCATTGTATTCTTTTTGCCAGAATCAGTAAAAATTAAAAAGTTAAAAGAAGTAACCCCAGCGCAGATATCGGCATCCTTTGAACGAAACGATTTGAAGATATTTACTGATGCAAGCGCTTTTAGGGATTTTATATTGGCCAAAATTATGACAATACAGTATTACTCCTTATGAGTTCTGGTAATTATGGTGGATTGGATTTAGATTCCGTCAAAAAATTGATACAAGAATAATTATTGCGCCAGTCAAAATTGTTAATAAGCTGCTCTTAAATAATTGAAATACAATACAATATCGAAATATGTACACCGTTCCTTGGGTACTAAACATTATATAATAAATATGAAAAAATTAAACGTATGGTTGCTGTCTGTCTTGTTTGTAGGAATTATCTCCTGCAGGGACACTAAAAAAGAACAAGAAGAATTGGATAAAGACCTCAATACTATTGAAGCGGTGGAGAAAGAAATAGATGAAACCGTTGAGGAAGTTGAAAAGAAAGCTGAGGAAGTAGAATCCGCATTAAAAGAATTAGATAGTTTATAATATTTAAAATAAAGAAAATGAAAAACACACTAAGAATAATCATGTGTATCACTGCTTTTGATCGCAATTTCCGGAACAACTGCCTACGCGCAGGGAAAGTCACAAGACAAAGTAAAAGGTAAAAAAGAAAAGGTAAAACAAGCAAAAGAAGAAGTTGAAGAAGTTGCCGGAGAACAAGAGAAAAAGGCTGATAAAATGAAGGAAAAGGGTAAATCCCAGAAAGATAAGGCCAAAGATGAGATGAAGGAAAAGGGCAAATCCCAAAAAGATAAGGCAAGGATGAAATAAAAGAGAAGGACGTTAAAGGGGATATGGAAGATAATAATGATGAAATGGATGATGATAAGATGGCCAAAGAAAAAAGTAATAAAGGCAATGCCTATGGGAGAGACAAAGGTGACATGTCTGGAAAGGAGTTTGGGCAGTATAGAGCAGCTATGGCTAAGGAAAAAATTGAAAATTCCGAAAAAAGCTTAAATGACAATGAAGAAACATTGAGAAGTGGGCGGGCCAAGGTCGCGGATGCCAAAGAAAAAGTTAGAAAACAACGCGAAGATAAAAGTGTTGATGAAGAAGTCATAAAGCAAAAAGAAGAAAAGATCCGTAAGGCTGAAGAAAAATTGAATGAACTGGAAGTAGTTATAAAAAAGGGCAAGGAAAATATAAAAAAGAAAGGCGAGGAGATTGAAAAAGTTGGTAAGCCCGTTAAGCAGCAATAAACAATAAAATTTAAAGTAAAAGCCCTTATTTAAGGGCTTTTTTTATTCTCATATACGAAGTAATGTCATACTCCAAATTGCCTGAGATGATGATCCAAATGCTTGTATTGCATTGCTCCCCATTGCTCATGTGTAAAAGCTCCAAAAAGAGGGTGAGGATTCCATTCAGTCCTGTCTTTGAGTTGATAGAAATCGGAAACCAATTTTCGTAAAATAATACGTTCCTTCTCAAAATCCTTTTCCTCAGTGGCCCTGGCAAAGGAAGACGTGGGCAAGTTTTTCCGCCATGGTTTTTCATTGTAAAGCGATTTTTTAAAGAACAATTTTATAAAAATATTACCGGTTTTTCTGGTGGGTTTGTTCTTAATGGCAACCTTTAATGGCACCTGACAATGCCAAACCATCTGCCCAACATTCATTTTACCCCATTCCCCAACATTAGATTCTTTTAAGTTGTCGATCCTGTTAAGGATCTCTTTATAGTTGGATTCTTCGAAGAGCGATTTCATTTATCAGATTTTTGAATTTATTAAAGAAATGTACATTAAAAATATTAGTTGTTTATCTTTAGACATGCAAAAAAAGCGGGCTTCTTTTTCAATTAAGTCGTGGGCCGATGATGATAAGCCACGTGAAAAATTACTCCATAAAGGAAGGAGTGTTCTTTCTGATGCCGAACTATTGGCTATTTTAATAGGTTCGGGCAGCAGGGATGAGAGTGCGGTAAGTCTTGCCAAAAGGATACTAAAAAGCGCGAACAATAATCTCAGCGTCTTAGGGAAAATTTCCATAAGACAACTCATGCAATTTAAAGGAATAGGCGAGGCCAAGGCGGTGGCAATAGCGGCTGCTTTGGAGGTAGGCAGAAGAAGAAGGGAAGAGCAGGAAATAAAAGTGACAAAGATCACGGGGAGTGAAGACGTCTATGCAGTTCTGCAGCCCATTTTGGGAGAATTAGAACATGAAGAATTCTGGATCCTTTATTTAAATAATGCCAATACTATTCTTTATAAATCACAATTGAGCAAGGGCGGTATTACCGGTACATTGGTAGATAGCAGACTGGTATTAAAAAAAGCCCTGGAACTCGGGGCAGTTTCCCTTATTCTTGCACATAATCATCCTTCAGGCATTCTCAAACCCAGTGAAGCAGATAAAAAGATTACGGCAAAACTAAAGACAGCTGCTCAGGCTTTGGATATCAGGGTTTTGGATCATTTAATCATCACTGAAAAGGCCTTTTTTAGTTTTGCAGACCATCAAATATTATAAGGATGTTGTTGATCTATACCCATAAGATTACCCCCCGTTTTACCTATATCATGAAGCAGATCTTTCTCAGGATACTAGGGATAGAGGTGGGTTTTACTACCAAGGTGGAAGATTTTATAAAACATAATGGTCCCAAGATCACTTATACTAAGCAGCCTTTACAGAACGAATTCTTTGTTAGAAGTCATCCATTGTTATTTGAACATGGCATAAATGATCTGCATATCAGCATGAGTGAATGGGGAGATACTCCTTGTTTTTTTCCTACCGGAGAACGAAGTAATATCCCTTATGATATTTTTGCGGCTAGTTTTTATCTTTTGTCGAGGTATGAAGAGTATGTGCCACACGTGAAGGACCTGGTTGGCAGATTTCCTTATAAGGAAAGCCTGGCTCATCAGCACGGTTTTCTCCAACAACCAGTTGTGGATCTATGGGCTCATAAATTGTTACACGTATTAAAAGAGCGTTTTCCCACCTTAGAACAAAAAACTAAATCCGTTAGATATACTTCTATCATTGATGTTTCAGTCTCTCATAGTTTTGCCCATAGAGGCTTTTTTCGTGGAGGTTTTGGCATGCTTCTGGATCTTGTAGGTCTTAAATTCAGAAAAGTAATACAACGTCTGCTTGTTTTAAGCAAAATAAAAAAGGATCCCTATGACAATTTTACACAGCTCATAGACATTCATAAGAAATGTGGAGTTTCTAGCGCATTCTTCTTTCAATATGCCCAGTATTCCAGATATGATAAAAATATTTCTACCGAAAATAATGCCTTTAAACACCTAATCAAATCAGTAGCAGATTACAATACAGTATCCCTGGCTGCATCTTATAGTTCATTCACAAACATGGATCTGTTAAAGCTGGAGAAAGAAAACCTTGCCCAAGTAATCAACAAGGCCGTTAATTATGTTCGCTTACGATATAACAGAGTAGATATTCCAGAGACCTACCGCAATTTGGTAGCGGCGGAGTTCACTGATGATTACAGTATGGGATTTACTCATGAAACAGGATTTAAAGCAGGTACATGTACTTCGTTCTACTTTTATGATATTCCATTAGAAATACAACAACCAATAAAGATCCATCCTTTTGCAGTGCACGATTATGCCCTTTTAAAATATGAATCTGAAGAAGAGATATTTAGAGAATTAGACAAGCTTTATGAACAGGTTAGGCAAGTAAAGGGACATTTTATGACGGTGTTTTCTAATGAGTTACTGGGCTCAGACAATAGGATAAACTGGATTGAACTTTATGACAAAATCGTAGCTCGCTATCATGTATAGAGAAATTGTGACAGATGTGTTTTTTGATCTGGACCATACCCTATGGGATTTTGAGAAGAATTCTGCACTGACGTTCGAAAAGATCTTTGCCGAGCACAATGTACAGGTTGAGCTTCCAGATTTCCTAAGAGAATATGTGCCCATCAATTTGGCTTTTTGGAAATTGTACAGAGAAAATAAGATCAAGAAGGAGTCCTTACGGTATCTCAGATTGCGCAAAGTATTTGATTCGCTGAGGTACCCCATAGATGATATACTCATTGCGGATCTGGCCGATGCTTATATTGAACATCTGTCCAATTATGATCATCTTATACCAAATACCAGGGAAATATTAGACTATCTGAAACCTCGGTATAGAATGCATATCATTACTAATGGGTTCGAAGAAATACAAGAGAAAAAATTACGTAATTCGAATATTCTCGGGTATTTCGGCCAGATTATCAACTCAGAGATGGCCGGAGTAAAGAAACCCGATCCAATCATTTTTCACCTCGCTTTAGAACGGACCCGTGTACTCCCGCAAAATGCCCTTATGATAGGTGATAATCTGGAAGCCGATATCCTCGGTGCGCGGGCCGTAGGATTTCATACCTTACATCTTAATGTCCATAAAGATCCACTTCATAAACACGGGGAAATCATTGACGACCTTGGTGAAATAAAATTGTATTTATAAAGTTATATAGATTATAGAATAGGGAGTTTAACTGCAATTCCTGATGTTTTTCTATTGAATGGGTGTTGAGATGAAAAAACTACTTTTTATATCATTATTATTCCTAACAGCTCTTTCCTCCTGTGTGGAAGAACAGAATTTTGATCAGTGGGATGATCTTGAGATCATTCCAACGGTAGAAGCCAGCATCTTGTATGTGGAAAGTCCGGAAAGTGTGATCAATGATGCCCCAGGGGCCGTATGGTATATTCAGACTTTTAATTTTGATGCCTTTAGCGAGGATTTCTTTGCAGAAAACGTTCTGGATGGGGTTATTGTGTATGAACTCGAAAACACGACCAGTAAGGAGTTAGAGATTATATTTGAGTATCTCGATGATGCAGGCAATGTGCTGGATACAGAGACCTTTATGATACCGCCGGCACCTACTGCCGTATTACGACGCGAAACTACCTATGGTACTCCAACCGGGCGTAATATGGACATTATTCGAAATACTTCCGAGATTAGGGTAAGTGCCAGTAATTTTGGCGACACCACAAGTACTTCCTCTATAGCAGACCCGAAGATCATATTCAGATCTAGTGGTAAATTCAGGTTACAACTAAAATGAGAGAATGGTTACTTTTTTTGCTAGCCTTACTTGTTTGTAATGGCTCCCTTTTTTCTCAGAACAAGGAGTTGCTATACGATTTTACGGAGATTCCTCAGGCCATTTTACTTAACCCGGGGATGAATACCTCTTTTTCCTGGTATGCAGGCATACCACTTACTTCAGGGATCTATGGACAGGCAGGGACCAGTGGTGTTACCGTACATTCCCTATTTGCCAACGACGGCTTAGACTTTAATGACAAAGTGCGGGACAGGGCAATAAATGGAATGACCAAAAGAGATGAATTTGGAGCAACTATTCAGATAGATCTGCTGCATGGAGGGTTTAGAAGTAAAAAGGACCCTAAACTTTTTTACTCTTTTGGGGTCTATTTTGAATCGAATACTATTCTTTATTGGCCACAGGATCTTGCTATTCTCGGTTTTGAAGGCAACGCGGATCAGTTGGGTAGACGATTTGATCTGGGACATCTTAAGACCAGGGGAGAGGGGCTTACTGTTTTTCATTTCGGACTAAATAAAGAAATAGACAGGAAATTAACAGTAGGGGCCAGGGCCAAGGTGTATTCGGGTATTTACGATTTTCATTCCTCTACAAATACCGGGTACTTTGTAACCAATGAAGGACAAAATAACCTCTTGTCTAACACCATGGTCGCAGACATGCAGATCAGAACTTCCGGCTTTGAGGAGATCAGAGCTATTTTGGATGATGAGATTTCAGGTACAGTGCCTAATGTGATCACAAAAAGAGCGCTTTTAGGAGGAGATCTCGGATTGGGCGTAGATCTTGGGTTTACATATAACTTAAACCAGAGAACGGTGATCACCGGCAGTTTATTAGATCTGGGTTTTGTGTATCATTCGGGTGACGTAAAGGGATATTCCTTGCAGGGGAGTGCCACCACGGAAGGTGTTGAGATAATATTGCCGGATGCCTTTAGCGATCCAAATGCCGATTTTTGGCAAGATCTTGTAGACGAGATTGAGGCCTTATTACCTTTTGAGGATACTTACAACAGTTATATCACTTTTAGGCCCACCCAACTCTATGGTTCCATTCGGTATAATTTTGGGGAACCTATGAATGGCGATATGGATTGCGACTGCGATATTGGGGTTACAGGTGCTGACACTCGCTTTCAATATAGAAATGCAGTAGGAGGTCAACTTCATGTGATCAACAGGCCAAGGGGTCCGCAAGCGGCGCTCACGGCCTTCTATTTAAGACGTGTTGGAAATTTTATGGCATTGAAGACCACATATACAGTGGATAAGTTTTCAATGACCAATATTGGGCTGGGAATTAATTTTCAGGCCGGACCGGTAAATCTTTATGCCATGGCAAATAATTTACTCGGGTATCAAAACCTTGCTGACAGCCATTATGCATCTTTCCAGATAGGATTAAATATCCTATCTTGGGGCACCAATAGATAGTGTGTCCATGAAATATCTCTGTTTTTTTCTATTCTTAGCTATGGGTTACAATACTCATGCACAAGCAATTTTGAATGAGTACAAATACGTAATTGTTCCTAAGAAATTTGAAGGATTTCGGTCCGAGAATCAATACCAAACCAGTACAATGGTAAAGTATTATCTGGTAAATCAGGGTTTCAATGCGTTATATGAAGATGTGTTGCCCCAGGATCTTAATCTAGATCGCTGTCTTGGTCTGCTTACTTCTCTGGAAGAAGAATCATCCATGTTTGCTACCAGAGTAGCTGTGGTTTTTAAAGATTGTCAGGGAGTTGAGCGATACCGCACTCAATTAGGGAGTAGTAAGGTAAAACAATACAAAGAAGCGTATAGAGAGGCTATTACAGAGGCGTTCCAATCCTTAAAGGGCTTCCGCCATTCATTTAGCCCTAAAGTTAAAAATAACGAGCCTGTTGTATTAAATTTTAAGGATGATGTAAAAGCATTACCTCCCCCTGATAGCATGCCTGAAGAAAAATCGATAAGTACTGAGACAGCAGACACAGAAATTCCTTTAGAGAAAGAAATAGACAAGGAGATGACAGCTCCCTTATCTCAGCCTACTGAGGTTATGGAAGCAATTACCTTAGAAGAGGCGGTTGCAGAGGAAACACAGTCCGAAACCCTTGAGATCAGGACCCTTTATGCCCAAAAAACGGAAACAGGATATCAACTGGTAGATACAACCCCCAGTATTCAGTTTTATTTAAAGGCAACGTCCATGCCTAACATTTTTATGGCAGAAAGAAAAGGACAGACAGGATTACTGTTTCAGAGAAATGAGCAGTGGGTCTTCGAATACTACCAAGGTGACGATAGGTTACAAGAAGTACTGCAAATAAAGTTTTAAAAGTTGTATTTGTCTTTCCATCTATTCTTTAGAAATTCTTTGATGGCCTTTTCCCTGGCATTATCGCCGGGGGAGTAAAAAGTGGTGCCTGTAATAGATGCCGGCAAGAATTCTTCTTCCACAAAATTATGTTGAAAGTCGTGTGCATACTTGTAATCCGCGCCATATCCCAGATCTTTCATTAGTTTGGTAGGAGCATTTCGCAGGTTTATGGGTACTGAGAGATCCCCGTGTTCTCTAACTGCTTCCTGTGCCCTTTTAATAGCCATATAACTGGCATTGCTTTTAGGACTGGTGGCAAGATAAATGGTGCACTCGCTCAGGAGAATACGTGCTTCAGGATACCCAATAGTGGTCACGGCCTGAAAAGTATTATTGGCGATCACCAGCGCCGTTGGGTTTGCCAGTCCAATATCTTCTGAGGCCGATATCAATAATCTGCGCGCAATAAACTTTACGTCTTCACCCCCTTCTATCATTCTTGCTAACCAATACACTGCCCCCTGGGGGTCACTTCCTCGAATAGATTTTATAAAAGCAGAAATGATATCATAGTGTTGTTCCCCTGTTTTATCATAGAGCACTGTGTTTTTCTGAACCTTGGCCATAACCAGGTCATTGGTGATGGTAATTTTATCAGAGGTTTCCGAATTAACCACTAATTCAAAGATATTCAGCAATTTACGGGCATCACCTCCGGATAACCGCAACAATGCCTCTGTTTCTTTCAAGGAGATTTGTTTGGTTTGTAGAACACTGTCTTCTTTAATAGCTCGTTTGAGGAGGGTTTCCAGATCTTCTTTCCCAAAGGAATTCAATATATACACCTGACATCTGCTCAGCAGGGCAGGGATTACTTCAAAACTTGGATTTTCTGTGGTTGCTCCAATAAGGGTGATCCAGCCTTTTTCAACTGCCCCCAGGAGCGAATCCTGTTGTGATTTACTAAAACGATGAATCTCATCTATAAAAAGAATGGGGTTTTTGGTGCTAAAGAGATTACCGCGTTCTTTCGCCTTTTCAATTACTTCCCTAATGTCCTTAACACCACTATTAATGGCACTTAAAGAATAAAAGGGTCTCTTGCTTTCGTTGGCAATGATCAATGCCAGGGTGGTCTTCCCGGTTCCAGGAGGCCCCCATAAGATAAGTGAAGGGATGATCCCTTTTTTGATCTGATGAGTTAGAGATCCTCCTTCACCTACAAGATGATGTTGACTTATATACGCTTCTAATGTCTTAGGACGAACGCGTTGTGCCAATGGTTCATTCATAACGATAAAAGTACATTTTTTCTATGGATGACAAGGAGGCAGGTTTTGTGTTTACGGTGTGAAATTTGTAGTATTACCATCAAAATGACGCCTATGTCAGCGGAGACGCAGTTTAAGTTTTCCAATAGAGTTTTGCTGGTTCCCATGGTGTCAGTATTGCTGATCTGGACAGTTTTTTGGCTGGAACTTAAATTTCAGACTAATTGGAACAACTTTGGTATCTATCCCAGGACCTGGACAGGATTACGTGGTATCCTTTTTGGGCCATTTTTGCATGGATCTGTAGAACACCTCTACAACAATACCATACCCTTAGCTGTTTTAATGGCTACCCTGCTATATTTCTATCGGAGTATTTCATTTAAAGTGCTTTTCTGGGGAATGCTTCTCGCCGGGACAATTACATGGCTTATTGGCAGACCATCTTACCATATTGGTGCTAGTGGGGTGATTTATCTCCTGGCAAGCTTTATTTTTTTCAAAGGGATTTTCACAAAACACTACCGCTTGGTGGCAGTTTCTCTAATTGTTTCTTTTATCTATGGCAGTATGTTGTGGTATATTTTCCCGATAAAAGAAGAGATCTCCTGGGAAGGGCATTTAGGGGGCTTTGTTATAGGGCTTTTCATGGCTGCGTTCCTGCAGGCGAAAGTTCCGGAAGTTCCCAAATACGCCTGGGAAAAGGACGACTATAATGAGGAAGAGGATGAATTCCTCCAGCATTTTGATGCAGACGGCAACTTTATAGAAAGAGCTACTTCAGAAGCAGATGAACAAGAGATACAGGTGAAATATCATTTTAAGAAGGAAAATGATATTTCTAAGGAGAGTAAAAATTAAGTGTTTCTTTGGCGAACCACTTCATATAAAAATACCCCACAAGCCACAGATACATTCAGTGATCCAATCTCTCCGAGCATTGGAATTTTAGCACTATGATCTGCTGCTTTTAGAATTGACGGGGATATTCCCATATCTTCTGCTCCCATAACCAGAGCTACTCCGCCTTTTAAATTAATATCATAGATGAGGTTATTTGTTTTTTCCGTGGCGGCAACAATCGTAACTCCGGAAGCTTGCAAGTAAAAGATTGCATCCTTTATGTGATCTACTTTGGCAATAGGAACCTTAAAAGCAGCCCCTGCGGAAGTTTTAACGGTATCTCCAGTAACAGGAGCAGATCCTTTTTTCGGGATTATGATACCATCTACTCCGGTACATTCTGCTGTTCTGATGATAGCCCCAAAATTTCGTACATCCGATACCTGGTCTAATAATAGAAACACAGGATCGTTTTTTTGAGACAATACCTGGTCTGCCAGAGCTTCAAATGTATGAAATGTAATTGGCGAAATAGTAGCTACCACCCCCTGGTGATTATTCTGACTAAGTCTATTGATCTTTTCAAGGGGAACGTAGGAAGTGTTGATGCCATTCTTACGCACCAGGCCTTCTAATTCTTTGGACAAGGCACCGTGAAGCCCTTTTTGTATAAACACCTTATCTATGGGTTCGTTCGCCTGAATAGCTTCAATAACCGCCCGTAGACCATAGATCTGAGTATTTTTTTCCATAAGTTATTGTTGGTCTATAAAGGCCATCAAACGTTTTAAGTCTTCCTCCGCTTTAATGTCTATATTTTCTACTTTTATATAGTTCTTGAGGATAGAATATTCTGTATTGTTGAATTCAGCAAGAAGTTTATTTTTTTTGTTTGGTAATTCATGGATCTCTCCATTTCCATTTTTGTAATAAAAAGTTGTGAAGTTGGTAAACTTACTGGGTTTAGGGTTTACCATAGAATTAGCAGCAGCTTTAGCCTCTGAAAATTTTACTTCCAGGAATTTATACAAGGTATAGGAGTTTCCCTTAAATAGTGTAATGAGATAGCCTTCATCTTTCTCTCCTTTTTCATTAATAAAAGGCAGGAATCTGTATTTCTGTGTCCCCTTAGAAGGGATAAGTACTACATTGGGATCCCTAATTAGGGCTTTGTGTTTTTCTTCTTCAAGCAGTGTGTTTTTTACTTCTATTTCGCGTGAAAATATATTATATCGGTAATAGAACTCACCAAGATCTTCTTCCTTGTAAAATACCTTTCCTTTATTGAATTCCTCCGTCTCATAGGCCGAACCAACTTCTGCACCTACGTAATAGCTAACAGTTTCCCCATCATTTTTTATTTGTTGAAACAATTTTTGCATCATTGGCGTCCACTTGTTGAAATTTGCCATAGGATCGTTCTCAACGGAAGCGCTTTGTGGTGCCGGCCCCAATTGGGAAAAGAGAAAGCCTGTATTTAATAGCATTAAAAGTGGTAGAGAGATTTTCATGATGTTTTGGCCAATGAATTTATGTATTCAAACGTTCTGATCAGGTCTTCCTCCTTGTCTAAATTTATTTTTTCAGTTTTCAGGAAACTGTTAACATCATCCTTAAGTTCTTTATCCAGGATCTTTAAAAGGGCTCCTTTTTTTTGCTGAAGCTGGTCTATTCTGTCTACCCCATTCTTCAAATAATAATATTCCACAAAATGGGCATATCTGCTGGGAATATCATTTACCATGGAATTAGCAGCGGCTTTACCCTCACTGAATTTTACAGCTAATCTATGGTATAGTGTAAATTTATCGCCTTTAGAGATGATAGATAAATACCCATTCTTTGTTTCGTCTTTCTTGGTGATATAGGTAGTGAAAAGAAGTTCTCTCTTCCCGTATTTAACTCTAAGATCCTGATTGGCCAACAAGCGTTTTGGATTTTCCTCAGCTAAATTCGACTCTTTTATTTCTATCTCACTGTTCAAGGCATTGTACCTAACAAAGAAATCGCCTACAAATTCTTCTCCAAAATAGACCTTACTTTTAATGAAATCCTCTGTTAAATAAGGAGAACCAAGAATTTCCTCAACGCCAGTTTTCTTTTCACTAATTCTCAGTTCCATCATAACCAGGTTTAACATGGGATTTCCTCCCTGTGCTGCATTAAATAGACCGGCTTCTCCTCCCTGGAGTGCTCCTGTTACCTGAGCAAAGCAGGAGAATGAGAAAATTGTAGTAAGGAGTACAACTAATAAATGTTTCATTGGTATTAATTAAATATTTTTATATGTCCCTGGGACATTGGCTTGCTATTTTTTCCCTTATTACATAAAATAGGAGAAGTAAAAATGAATGTTTCTGTGTACTAAAAAGGCCTTTAAGACCATAGAAATTTCCGCCAAATGTACTAAAAATGAAACTGATTTTAAACATATTAAATACAAAAAGGCCACCCGTGAGGATGGCCTTTTGGACTTTGATTACCTTTTAAGTAAAAGGTTATGGCAGACAAATACTTAAACTGCCCGTAAAATCACCCACGAAAGGACTAGGTCCGTCTTCAAAAGCGATCTTTCCATAAGGACCATATAATTGATAAGTTACTTCTGAATCCCAATCACCAGATACGTACTCAAATGTTGCCGTAGTAGCTGTGTCTGGAATAGTGAAGGACTGCCGATGCGTAGGCTCCTTGATCACTGGAAACAGTGTAATCTGTAGCTACACCATCAATAGTAACTCTTATAGATGCACCGTTCCATCCGTCTCCGAATGAATCCTGCATATCCAATGAGTAGTCACCAGCAACAGGAGCTGTAGGAATACAGGCAACAACTACGCTGTACAGGTATGGAGAGCTAAAATAAGATCCTCCTAATACGTTACCATTACCATTTACATTTGTCCAGGTACTACCGTCTATTAAGGTAACTTCAAAACGATAGTTGAACACATCTCCACCTGAGTAACCAGTACCAACTCCAAGAAGAGTGGCAGATTCACCAAGCGTAGTTGTATATGTCAATTCCGGAAGTCCCCTAGAACTGGTAGTAAGATCACTAGCCATAAAGGTCTGCTATCAATTGTTCAGAAACACTTGAATCAGTTGGATCATCCTGGTTATCATCAAAAGAAGCATACAATTGAATGGATTGTAATAAATCTCCAAACTCTGCATCTTGTTCTTCAACAGTAACAGTAAACTCGGATTCAGGTACAAACGAGTTGTACGGGCTTCCTTCCTGATTTCTGGTTCTTAAAATAGCTCCAACCGTATAATCGTTTAGAACTTGGTCCACTACTTTATCATCCGTTTCACAGGAGACAAAGAACGTCGTGGACAACGCTAAAATAAATACACTAATTTTTTTCATCGTAATTTTTTTTTAAAATTAATTAGCAACAGGGAATGAAGGTGATGCAGGATTAGTATCCCAAAAAACCTGTCCGGTTACACCAGATTTCTGCGCTAAGGAAGAATTGGTGTTTGCAGCATTCGCTGGATAAAAGAAACTTCTGATAAAGGCACCTGGATTAGGCTCCAAGTTTGGCTCCAAATCAGTAGGATATCCTTTTCTTCTATAGAAATTGAAAGCATCATGTCCGTTCCCTTTAAGGGCAATAAAGAATTGCTCGGCCATTATGTTCCATTTTTCAGTGTTGTCACCTGCATCGAAAGCAGCATCTACCGCAGCAATAAAATCACTAACGTCTGTAGCTGTTGGTGCAGTTGACAGATCGGCACCGGGATCTCTAGAACCAAAGCCCTCTACTTTTTCAATAGATTTAGCAATACCAGCTAACATAAAAGCTTTACCTGAAGCAGGACTGCTATTCATAGCAACTTCTGCTCTCCAGAAATCTACCCAGGAAGCTAAAAGTAAGGGAGTAATACCATTACCACCACCACCGGCTCCTAAGTGCAATAGCATCAAAAGAGCTATCATCAAATTTACCAGCAATTGGATATACACCTCCTACAGTTCTTAATAGTCCATCTGGTGGAATACCAGAATCATTTCCATGATTTCTACCCCAGTACCCATTATCTAGTGTACAGAAAGGGAAGCCACCAGCTACATACTGAGCAGGAGGAGACTGTAAAGAACAATCTAAGGTTTCTTCGTTAGGATCTACAGCATTACCGTCTACATCTTCAGAACCTGGAGTACCATCTACTTGTCTGTAGTAGTAGTACTGTATCCGTGGATCATCTGTAATGTCCATTAAATTCATCATCCAAACTGTTGAATAATCTCCACCACCTTGGTTGGTATAGTTCTGCCCGTAGTTAGGGTGTCTTGTATCTGGTTGAACCTGATTGGTACCCCACTGAAACTGTAAATCTTCATCTGAAGAGGTAATAAAATTGCCTCCGGAAATAATGCTATTAAATGCACTGGTATTTCCAAGATTCAAATGTAATCTCAATTTTAAGGTATTAGCAGCTTTTACCCAAGCATCCCAGTCACCATCGTAATAAAAGTCGATGTCCGGATCTGCCAAAGCATCGGAATTAAAATTAGCGATTGCCTGATCTAATAACGCTAAGGCTGCTGCATACACATCAGCACCACTATCAGCTGCAGGATTCAAATTATCTGCTCCCTGAAGTGCTTCAGAATAAGGTATGTCACCAAAGTGATCAACCAGCAGTCGTTACGGTATATGCTTCAATAAACTGAGCTATCCCAATATGGTGGGTTAAACCAGCTTCTTCAGCCAGAGTCGTCATATCACGTGCGTTAATCAATACTTCCTGGTAAGCATCTTCCCAGTTACCATCAAAGCTAGATGGAGAATATGCGTTTTGGTAGTTTCTGCTACCCATCCATTCAATACGGGTAACTTCGGCGCCTACCTCTCCTAAAGACTCAACCACACGTGCAAACTTTACCTGTACCTCATTGAGGTAGAAATCAGGAGATGCCTGTGCTGGTGTAAGGGCATTTGGGTTATCCGCAAGGTCTAAATTGGTGGTTTCACACGCAGTGAAAATAACTCCACCGATCAAACCAATACTTAGATATTTAAATATGTTTTTCATGATCAATTTTTGTTTTTATTAAAATGAAGCTTTTACACTGAATCCGTATCTTCTTGAACTTGGTCCGTTAAGATAATCAAATCCTCTACCATTTCCAATACCAATACCGGCCACGTTAGGGTCGAAGTTAGTTCCTTTGGGAATGTTAATGGCCTCATACCACATGTTGAATCCAGAAACTGTAAAGCTTAAGGAACCAAATGGTGTCTTATCCAAGAATTTTGAAGGTAGGCTATATCCTAAAGAAACTTCTTGTAGTCTAACTACTGAAGCATCGAATACACCAAGCTCATCAGGTCCGAACAATACGTTATTAAAGTAGAACGTAGAGTTATTGATCTGAACATCATTAGGAGTACCGTCTCCTTTTACACCTGGTAAGATGAACGTATTTAAACGATCTACAACATCTGTTGTAAGACCCCTACCAATTAATACAGAAGCGGTTCTGGAATAGATATCACCTCCATGGGTATAGTTCATCAAGAAGCTAAAGTTAAAGTTCTTATAGCTAACCTGGTTTCCAACGTTTAATACCCAATCCGGGTTTGGATCACCAATTTCGAATAAGCCTTCTTCTATAATATAATCTCCCTGTGCATTCACTACAAAGTTGCCAGCGTCATCTCTCTGAATACGGCTACCTACCATAATTCCTAAAGGACTACCAACTTGTGCAGCATTACCCAGGTTAGTGAAACCGTCATAGACCACAATATCAGTATCTAATCCAAGGTCTGTAACTTCAGACTCGTTTGTAAACCAGTTACCATTAATACTCCATGTAAAATCACCAGAATCTTGAGCGGTGAAGAGATTTACAGTAAGATCTACTTCGACCCCATCAGATTTTATCTCCCCAACGTTTGTTTGAGTCGTTGTAAAACCAGTAGAAGGATCTAAAGGTCTGTCAATGATCAAATCCTGAGTTGTTCTTGTGTAGTATGAGGCATCTAAGATTACTCTGCTTGAAAAAAGTCGAGTTTCTATACCAAATTCTAATTCTTCCAAAAGTTCTGGCTGTAAATTAGGGTTTCCTAATAAGTTTGCACTTACATTGGTTACCGTATTGGTACCATCATCTAATTGGAAATTCTGAGTATCTAAGCACTAGGGTAGAAGCTACAGGATAACCAGTTGGGAAGTTAGCGGATGTACCGTAACCTGCTCTAAGTTTCATATAACTAATACCTGCATCACTCTTTAATCCCGGAATGAATTTCGTTGGGATCAAGGATAAACTGGCAGAAGGATAGAAAATAGCTCTATTTTCCTGTGCAAGGTTAGATACCCAGTCATTTCTTCCTGCTAAGGTTAGATATATCATACGATCGTAATCAAAATCTAACTGTCCGTATACCCCGGCAATGTTTCTTTCTCTCAAGAATTGGATCTCATCCTGAAGGGCAAAGTTAAAGTGTCTTAACACTCCAAATACTTGTTGTCCTGAACTAGAAACACCATTCTGATCGAATTTCTCACTCCTTGTAGTGGCACCAGCGTTAAAGCTAAAGCCAACTTTTTCAGAGATCTCAAATTGTCCTGAAAGGATAAGGTTATGATCAAATAAGGTATTGGTGTTGTTCCATGTTTGAAGGATACCACTCTGGGTAGCCACACTTCCACCAACGCCACCTTTGTTCTGAGAGGTAATGTTGTTTTCACTATAGACATCCAATCCAAAACGATATGTTAGGTTAAGGTTGTCATTGATATCATATGTAATGGCCATGTTTCCAAAGACCCTTTTAGTATCCTGCTCTGTTTTGGAGTTTTTAACAGTCCAAAGTGGATGCTGAATACTGTTGTTCTGACGATAGTATACACTAGAACCATCTACAGGGCTTTCAAAAGGTAATCCCTGGATATCCACACTACGAGGTGTGTAGAACACGTTGGCAAAAACCGAAGAACCATTACCAAATACACTGTTACCAGTACTTGCCGCAACAGGCGGAGACTGGAAATTTGTATTTGCAAAGTTTAAGGTTCCTGAAGCGGTTATCTTATTAGATAATACTGCTCTACCTCCAAGACCAAGTGTATATCTTCTTAGGTTGTTACCTGGTGTAAACCCTTGATCGTCTAGGTGACCGAAGTTCATATTATAGCTCATGTCACCGTCATCGGAAGATCCATTGACGTTTACTGAGTTAGTCTGAACAATTCCTTGTTTAAAGAATTTCTCTACACTGTCATAAGGCTTCCAAGGATAACGCGCTCCCTGATAATTCAGGAAATGCAGCCTGGATAGCTGACGTAGAAGTAGAATATGGATGCTCCAGAGTTCCGGCATCATCAATTGCGGATTGTGATCCCCAACCGGCTACACCATCTCTGTCAAAGCTTGGTCCCCAGTTACTGAAGAACCAACCAAATGCCTGGTCGAATCCGTTTCCGTATTCATCCTGATAATCTGGTAAAGAAGCAATCTCATTGATAAACATTGAGCTACTTACTGTTACCTCATTTTTCTTTGCCTTGCCTGAACCAGCAGCACCGTTCTTGGTGGTGATCAAGATCACACCGTTACGCCCGGCTGTACCGTATAAGGTGGCCGCAGCCAAACCTTTAAGTACGTTTACGCTGGAAATGTTGTTTGGATCCAAATCAAGGAATCTACTAGAACCGTTGTTTCCATCAACGAAGCTGTTACCTCCCCCACTTTGAGTCTGACCGTTTGTTCCACTGTCAAAAGGAACACCATCTACAATGAATAAAGGCTGGTTACTACCACTAAAAGTACTAAGACCCCTAATAATGATACTAGTACCAGATCCGGAAAGTCCACTTTGTGACTGAATGTTTACACCAGATGCCTTACCTGTTAAGATACGACCAACATCACCTTCGGCGCGTTGTTCCAGTAATTCATCACTTACTTCCGAAACGGCATACCCTAGGGCTTGTTTCGATTTTTTAATACCCTGAGCGGTAACTACTACCTCTTCCAGTGCCTGAGCATCTTCCTGCATCTGCACATTAATAGTGTTAAGTGCTCCAATTGTTGCTCTTACTTCTTTTTGACCGATGTAGCTGAAAAGAAGCGATTGACCAACGGTGCCTCGAATGGAGTAATTTCCATCGAAATCAGATTGGGTTCCGGTTGTAGTCCCTTCAACGACGATGTTTACCCCTGGAAGCGGAAGTCCGTCCTGGTCCGTCACGGTACCCGAGACCGTCTTCGTCTGCGCAAAAGTCAAATGCACAACAAACGCCAATAATAGCGTCAAGATTCCATTTAAATTTGTTCTCATTTTTAAATTATTTGAATTAGCTAAGTGCGAAAATCCTAATTCTATGTTAATAATCCAAACTTATTTTAATAAAATTTTAAGATATCTAATGGAATCAAGAACTTTCTGAAGCGCCATTACGTGGGTTTTGAGGGCTATTTTAGCACTTAGAATGAAATAGTGCAGATGGATTGTACCGCTAGCCTAATCTTTAATATTCTTTAACTATCTATCAGAATACCTTGAAATACAGGTGTTAGGGTCCACATCATTTTTTTTAATTAAAAAAATCCTATGCTCCACTTTCACATCCAAGTAGTTTTATCAAACATTTTCATTGATAAATTTTTGTGTTGTTTAGGCAAAAAAATTAACACTATATAATAAGGTATAGAATGAAGTATCCGAAAATCATATAGTAAGGGTAGTTCAGAGAGT
>CAWCNT010000020.1:0-6892 GCA_963796935.1 uncultured Flavobacteriaceae bacterium | reverse complement strand
AATGGCGATAGTATATACCATAACGCCTGTCGCCAAGGCCCGACTAAGTTGAAAAACAATACTTAAAACCAATCTGGTAGAAGAACTGAACCGCTTTTCTACAAACTCATAAATACTAACAACACCAGAGCGAAACAATGGAGGTATGATAACAACCATTATAAATATCATAGCCAATGGCACAGCAAATTCAAAAGACAACCACTTCATTCCTCCTCCAAATTTTAGCCCAACAAAGGCAGGAGCTGAAATAAAACTTATGGCAGATAGCTGTGTTGCCATTGTAGAAAGACTTAAGGGAAACCATCCTAAACTTTTACCTCCTAAAAAATAGTCTTTAGAGTCTTTATTGTCTCTAAAAAAGAATCCCATTCCTAGAAAGAAAACAATGTAGAATATGATAATACTGTAGTCTAGCCAATTCATAATGTTACGTTTTGGTATTTAGTTTAATTTTAATCTATCCAACCATTCTTCACGCAATACGCCAAATAACTCCGCATTTGCTCTTCCGGCACCATCAATAGAAGGAAAAAGATTGCGAATTGTTCCCTCTTGCATGCACCCCACCTTTTTCATTGCAGCGATGCTCACAATATTTTCGGCATGTGCTCCTAAACCAATTCTTTCTAACCCGAGTTTTTCAAAGGCAAACTCAAATAACAAATACTTACAATGTTTGTTAAGCCTTGTTCCTCTAAAATCCCGGCCATACCATGTATGACCCAGTCTTATTACATTCAGTTCTTTAGAATAATCGAAAAAACGGGTACTACCAGCAAATCGCATTTTAATTTTGTCATAGACGGCAAAAGGATATTCCTTTTTATTCGTACGCTGCATAATAGCTTCTCGTACGTAATCAGGAAATCTTTCCCTTCCATTCGATTTTCCCAGGAAATACGTCCAGAGGTTCTCTTCCCTGGAAATATCCCTTAATTCTTCAATGTGCATTTCTGCTAATGGAACCAACTTTACAACATCATCTTCTAGGATATAGTCTTTCGTAAAGTCCAGTGCCAACATTCTCCTGAATTAACCCTATTCTGAATTTAATAAATCAATTAACAAGGCAGCACTCCATGAAAAATTATTACCACCATATCCGGTTCGCTGCGCATCACCATTATCTTTTCTGCAATCGAAATATTCGTAAAACCCATCCCTCTCTATCAGATCCACGGTGTCTTTTTTTATTCTTTCTGCGACTTCTGTAAATCCGTAATTTTTTAGACCGTAGTGCAGTATCCAATTCATATTGATCCAAACGGGACCTCTCCAGTATTTCTTAGGATTAAAACGTCCGTCTGTTGGATCAAAGGAGGCACAGAGATACTTGTCCTCTCCTCCAAATCTATCCATCATTGTTTTCACTAAAATACCTGCCCTGTCATGGTCCGGAATATTAGCAAACAAGGGCGAAAAAGAAGATGAGGTAATATGCCGTATTGGCTTGTTATTTCTCAGGTCATAATGGACATAGGCCCCTAATTCCTTATCAAATAATTTAGTATTGATTGCCTTGATGCTTTTTTCCTGCCAGCTTTTTAAAGTGGTCCTTTTGGACACATTTCCACCTATTAATCCATACAGTTCAATCAATGCCTCATTAGATTTGATCAACATAGCATTGAACAAGGGATCCTGTACTAAAAATGGAGACAGCTCTGCTACTTTCGCGTCATCGTAATGATGTTCTTTAGCAATATCCACTATATGCAGATAGTGGTCATATTCCCTGTTGGAAGGCCTTTGCGAGGCATCAACATGTGTGGTATCCTTTCGAACAAAAGTATATTTAGGAGAATCCATCGTTTCCCAGATATCGTCCCAAACCGGCGAATTATCTGTACCCGACTCCCAATTATGGTAGATGTACATCAGTCCTTCGTTGAATGGATCTCTGTGGGTATAGAAATAAACATGGTTTTGGTAAACTTTGTCGATATGCGCCTTTATAAAATTCAGCATATCTGTTTTGTCCTTAGCAATACGGTACATTTCCAATAAAACAAATCCTGTCACCGGCGGTTGTGTCATACCGGTGGATCTATAATTTTTAGAGGCAAGAGGATGTAAGTCCGACTTGTGGAAATCGGCACCAGGAAAATAGGAATCGTTCTCATTGTGAAAAACGATATGTGGAATAAATCCATTTCCCCATTGGGCATCGAGTAAGGTTTTAATTTCCAATTGGGCCCTATCAATATTGTAATAAGAAAGACCTATTGCGATAAATCCGGAATCCCATTTCCATTGGAATGGATATAAGCCTTCACTTGGAATAGTAAAGCCACCTTTCTGA
This sequence comes from uncultured Flavobacteriaceae bacterium, assembly GCA_963796935.1. Classification (GTDB taxonomy): domain Bacteria; phylum Bacteroidota; class Bacteroidia; order Flavobacteriales; family Flavobacteriaceae; genus Muriicola. The sequence continues at coordinate 4,587 of CAWCNT010000020.1, read as the reverse complement.
AAGTTATTGTCTAAAACTACCTTGGCCCTCTTTATCAACTTTTCATTCATAAATGCGTGAATAAAACACATTGGCGGTTCTCTCCGCCAATGTGTATTAATTAAATAAACTAACTCAAACTAACTCAAATCGTTTTTAGAAATTGAAGGTCGCCGTTAAAAAGAACCTTCTGGGTAAAATTGGCCGCCCGACAAAAAATTCGGATTCAGTCTGCCCGGCAGAACCAGCCCTTGGATTGCCCTCGGTAATTCCGGAACTATCAAAAAGGTTAAAAACGGAGAACCCTAAACGGACAGATTGGTCACTGTCTTGCTTCGCAAAGGTGTATCCGGCACCCAACCTTGCAATGGTAATTGCATCTAATTCAATATTGTTGGTATCATCGGTAAATTTCTTCCCTGTATAGTTGAAACCAAAATTGGCGTCGAAAGCTGCATTGTCATAATATAATCCCAAGCCCCCTAATAAATTAGGCTGTCGAGCCAACTCGTTGCCCACATTTGCCTCAGTAGAAGTACCGTTTACCAAATCATTATCGATATTCTTGGTAATCTCATGTGCCTGATAGGTAGCGGTACCGCGAAGATTTAGACTTTCGACTAGTTTATAGTCCCAGGTCGCTTCCAGACCTATGGTCCTTGTATTTTGCTCTGCACGTGTCTCATCTATTAGTTGTCCACCGACAATAGCTTGTCTTATGGAAACACGATCTGTAAGACCCACATAGTACCCGGCTACGGAGCCCGAGAAATTTTCATTTCCGAATTTGGCGCCAGCCTCAAATTGGATAATATTTTCAGGGTCATATATGCTTTCTTCAATACCGGGTATTGGAGCAAAACCTCTTAATTGCGGAAAGAAATAGCCTTTTGAAAAGTTGGCGTAGAGATTTGTCGTTTCTGTCAGTTCATAAAGTCCCGCTAGGGAAAGGGCCCAGGCATTTGCACTTACTTTAGTTCTTAAGAAAGTTCCATCTGCCGATTGTACATCACTTAGATCTGATGTTAAATCAGGATTATTATACACGGTCTCTGAGGCAATACCTCCCCTGTTATTTTGTCCGTCTGTAGTCTCCCATCTAAAACCAACGTCAAAACGCCATCTGTCAAAAATCATCTCATCGGTCAAATAAAGGGCTACCCTGTTCTGAGCTAAATAATTATTAGCAGTCTGTCCTATTCGATTGTATAGTCCGCCCTGTGAGTAGACCACGTTATTACCGCCTGCGTCGGTGTAATTTAGGTTTACCAAACGAGGATCATTATTGAACTCGGACAATACTCTATACTGATAATTAACATCTTCGGCCTCACTACGTGCTATAAAAGAGCCCAGCGTAACGTTATGGCTTCCACCATTCGATGTTTCAATGATCTTTGTTAAATTGATTTCCCCTGAATAATCGGTCATTGGCCTTAGACGATCTACATGTAAATTATCGATTACCAGATCGGAACCATTTATCTGACTTCCTGATCCGCTTTGATATGCTGCAGTATATCCCAGGTTTCCAGGAGCGATACTCTCAACATAATTGTCGAGGGTAATAGGGTTTCCGTTATCTCCATTGCCACCAACGTATAATGCAAAGTTATGCTGGTAGTTTGCATATCTTACCTTTGCTTGCAATCTTAGGTCATCACTAAATCTATAGTTGAAATCGCCAAGTAAGTACCCACCTGTGGTAGATACGCCATCGGCAATTGGACTATTGTACACACCACCCGGTGTATTGAATGAGGTATTGGCCAAAGATCCTGATAGTAATTGCTCTACCGGATTGCCGTCGTTACCATTGATTCTTTCACGACTGCCTCCAGAAAGTGGCAGGGGTAAATAAAACTGTGCTTTATCATTGATAAACTGACCATGTAGAGTAAAGGAACCATTATCAAATTTCTTTTTGATGTTTCCTCTGAACTGTATCCCCTTGGTAGGTAGACCAACATCGATAGGTCCGCGATCATGTCGAACAAAGCCGGTAAAGGCATAATAAGTGTTCGAATCTTCGCCCCCTAATTGACCTCCACTATAAAAATCAGTTTTCAGCCTTCCTTGATTGGCAACCTCAAGATTGATAATATTTCCAGGGTTGGTATCTCCTGTTTTACTGGTATAGTTAATAATACCGGCCACTGACCCTGCACCGTAAAGAACCGCGGCACCACCGCGAACGAATTCTACCCCTTTAAAACCTATATCAGGTCTGGCATAGACATCATGAGCAGAAGAATTAAGTCCGAAAGAACTAATTAAGGGCATTCCGTCATATTGCAGAGGATTAAATACATATTGCCCTCCAGATGGAAGACCTCTAACAAATATGTTACTTGCCGTTTCACCACCACCACCTTCAGCAGTAATACCGGGAACAGAACGTAGGATATCTGCCTGACTATTAGCAGATAATTTGGTGATCTCCTTCATTTTTAGCGAGCTAATAGATAAAGGTGCTTGTTTCTGAGAACGGAAGGTACTAGAAGCAGTTAGTACTACTTCATCCAATAGTTGACCGCCTTCCTGTAAAACAAAATCAATCGTTATTGAATTGCCATTGAGATCGATCGTTTTGTCTACCGAAATGAATCCAAGATAGGAAGCTCTTACAACCTGGCTTCCTGTAAGGTCTGTACTAAAAGTGAAGTTACCATCAAAATCGGAAGTAGTACCGGAAGTACTCCCCACTATAAGAATGTTCGCTCCGGGAATCGGTTCACCGGAATTGTCTGTAACAGTACCGGTAATATCAGTCTGTGCAAATGAACCTACACTGACTAAAAGACCGATTACCGCAAAAATTAATTTTTTCATAATTACTAAAGTTTTACGTGACTAGTTGAATTAATATTTCTGTTAAATCCTTAAGTTGTGAGCCAAATTATTAGAATACCACATTTATTTTACAAAAATATTGCATATTTCTTACGCAAACGTTTGCGGAAACGTTTGCAATTAGATATGTCCTAATCTTTTATTTATGATTTATATTTGATTTCGTATTACAAAACCATGACTAAAAAAAGAAATACGACCTTAAAGGAACTGGCACAGAAATTGAATTTATCTATTTCTACGGTGTCAAGAGCCCTGAACGACCACCCGGATATAAGTTCCACAACCACTGAAAAAGTAAAAAAGTTGGCCAAGCAAATGCATTATGCACCCAATCTTTTTGCAAAGGGTTTCCGCGCGCATGAAACCTATATTTTAGGGGTGATCGTACCTAATATTTCCCATATGTTCACCTCCACCATTTTAAAGGGTATTTTAGAGGAGGCTGAACTCTGCGGCTATCGTGTTATTATTTCTGAATCAAAGAACGATGAGACCAAGCAAATTGAAATGTTGAACACCATGACCCAATTTGGGGTGGATGGAATATTAATGTCGTTGGCAAGGAAGACTACCCAAATAGAGGAACTGCTGGGCGTTTTAGAACGAATGCCTATAGTATTGTTCGATAAAGTTTTGAGTAAAATTCCATGTACCCAAATTGTTATCAATGAAGAGGAAGCTGCTTTTAACGCCATAGAACATCTTATAGAATTGGGTAAACAAAGAATAGCTATTATCAAGGAAACTGAGAATTCGTATAACTCCGAAAAACGGTTTGCAGGTTACCTTAGGGCTTTGAATCATCACGGTATTCCCATTCGGGATAAAATTATTTTGAGCACAGAAGACATATCATTGGCTCAAGGAAGGCGACTTACAAATATACTTCTCAGTAAAAAGAAACGTCCTGATGCTATTTTCGCCATCACCGACAATGCCGCTATCGGGGCAATAAAAGCCCTTCATAAATTCAATGTGAGAATTCCCGAAGAAATTGCTGTGGTAGGTTTTAGCAATTCAACAAATTCAACCATAATACAACCAGCTTTAACTACGGTAGATCAACCCGGGGATAAGATTGGACGAACAGCAGTAAAATATCTGATAGAAGAAATTAAAAATCCAACATCCGATATTTCTACCAAGACCGTTGAAATAAAAACGAACCTGATCATCAGGGATTCTACTATGAAAGCTTAAATCCTTGAAACTATCGCGTTGATCCTGACAGCACTCCCTTCCAGAGGCAGGTTTACATGCCGAAGGTGCAGGTGTGATGAAAATCAAAAAAGCCACCTATAAAAGATGAGGATTACCTATGGTGATCCTTTGCATTCCCATGTGAAAATGCAAAGTCAAGCTTCTGGCGCAGCTTTTTTTTATTTTATTCCAAGATTGGAAAGCTGATAGCTTTCCATCCTTTCATAAAACAAAAATCCATTCCTTAGGGAATGGACTTTGCGCTTTAAGTGATCGCGACAGGATTCGAACCTGTGACCGTCTGCTTAGAAGGCAGATGCTCTATCCAGCTGAGCTACGCGACCTTTTTATTATTATCAATATTTCCTTTCAGTACTCGTGACCGTCCCGCCAACGGCGGGATACTCTATCCAGCTGAGCTACGCGACCTTTGTATTATTATCAATATTTCCTTTCAGTACTCGTGACCGTCCCGCCAACGGCGGGATACTCTATCCAGCTGAGCTACGCGACCTTTGTATTATTATCAATATTTCCTTTCAGTACTCGTGA
>CAWCNT010000019.1:0-5671 GCA_963796935.1 uncultured Flavobacteriaceae bacterium | reverse complement strand
ATATTTTAATTTATAAATTATAAAGAGCTATGTTTTGCATAGCTCTTTTTTTGTTTATATTGTATCTGCTTATTAACCAACTAACTCTCATGAAAAAACAAATCATTTTAGCCATTCTTTTATTGGCCGGAACTGGCTCACTATGGGCTCAGGTTACAACTTCTACTATCAGAGGAACAGTTTATGAAGGCGATTTAGAACCCTTGTTTGGCGCCAATATAGTGGCTATTCATACGCCTACTGGCACAAAATACGGATCTACCAGTAATCAAGACGGTCGTTATACCTTAGCTAACCTTAGAGTAGGTGGCCCCTATGAGATAACAGTTTCTTATGTAGGATTTAAATCACAATCACAAAGTGATGTCTTCCTTAGTTTAGGTAAAACCACCAATTTAGATTTTAGTCTGATTTCTGAAAGTCAGGCGCTAGATGAAGTTGTAGTAACCTATGATCAGACAGGAACATTTGGTAGTGATCGCACGGGTGCTGAAACCAGTGTAGGCAGAAGAGATCTATTAAGATTACCCACCATTTCAAGGTCGGCAAGTGATTTTATCAGGTTAGATCCTCAGGCTTCCTCAGGGGCCTCAGGACTTTCTTTTGGAGGACGTAATGATCAATACAACAATTTTTCGCTCGATGGGGCTATTTTTAATAACCCTTTTGGTCTAGATGCCGCCACACCGGGTGGGCAGACTAATGCGCAACCAATTTCTCTTGATGCTATAGATCAAATACAAGTCACTACAGCTCCCTATGATGTAACTATGTCAGGATTTACAGGAGCTTCTGTAAATGCGGTAACTAAAAGTGGGACCAATGAATTTTATGGGACTGCGTATGGTTTTTTCCGAAATGATGATCTAACAGGAGGGAAGATCAATGGGGATGACGTTTTTAAAACAGGTTTGGAACAGTATCAGTACGGAATTAGTGTAGGTGGCCCTATCATTAAAAACAAACTTTTCTTTTTTGTCAATTTTGAAAAGGATGAACTTACCGAGCTAGGTACAGATGGGTTTGTTCCTAATACAGGTACAGGGGATATCAACGAGAGTAGAGTAACACTTTCAGATTTTCAATTGGTTGATAACTTGCTTCGCCAGGTGGTTATTGGTCAGGATGGGCAAGGCAACGATTTATTTTATAACCCAGGTCGTATTCAAGGCTTTAATTTTGATCAGCAGTCAACCAAAGGGATCATTAAACTAGACTGGAACATTAATGATAATAATCGTTTAGCAATTATTTATAACTTTTTAGATGCCTCTAAAGGTAAACCGGCAAACAGGGATGCTATCACCTTTCGTGGACCTAACACACAAACACTCCAATTTGAGAATGCGGGCTATGAGATCAATAATAAGATCAAATCCCTTCAGATAGAATTAAATTCAAAAATTTCTGAAGAAGCTACTAACAAGCTTCAGGTAGGATACACTCATTTTGATGACTTTAGAAATCCCTTCTCAACTCCGGCTCCCAGTATTGTGATCCTGGATGATTCGGGTAGCTCTAACTATATTATTGGCGGACATGAACCATTTTCTATAAATAATCGTTTAGATCAGAAAGTACTACAGATCACCAATAACCTGAATATCTTCAAAGGGGACCATACTTATACCGTTGGCTTCTCTTTTGAAAAATTTCAATTCGACAACTCCTTTAATTTAGGAGCATATGGGGCACAAGGAGTGTTCTTTCCTACCACCACCATAACCGACTTTCCTAATTTTGCCAGTTCCGGAGCATTGCAAACCGCATTCGATGATGCTATAGCGGCAGACAGAGCCTTTAATGCAAACGGAACAGGGAATCCGGGTGGATGGTCATTGGCAGAGACAAATGTTGGGCAATTGTCTTTTTATGTTCAGGATGAATGGGATGCTACAGAAAACTTTAAACTTACTTATGGAGTTCGTTTTGATAAGCCTCTTTACTTTGATACAGCAGAAAAAGTAGGAGAGAATATTGCACGTAAAGGAGGGGCCTCTGGAACATATATCCCGTCTATACAATATTTTGATCCGGAAACAGGAGAACCTATATTTCTAGATTCTGAAACCTTACCTAATAATAACTTCTTGGTATCTCCAAGAGTTGGTTTTAACTGGGATGTAAAAAATGACAATACCCTTCAAGTTCGAGGTGGCTCTGGTTTATTTACCGGGAGATTCCCATTTGTTTGGTTAGGTAACCAGGTTCAGGGAGTCGACTTTTTCTTTTACCAGGTCATAGATCCCGATTTTCAGTGGCCACAGGTATGGAGAACCAATGTAGGGATAGATAAGAAATTTGATAACGGACTAATTGTTACTGCAGATATTTCATACACAAAAGATGTAAATGCAGCGCATGTTACAGAATTGGGGACTAGATACGCCTTCTGCCACCCTGAATGGGCCAGATAATAGAGCTGTTTATTCTAACGACGATAAATCACAGATCTTTGGAGGACCAACCAATGCCTATGTATTTACCAATTCTGATAAAGGACGTATTTGGAATGCCTCTATTAAAGGACAGAAGAATTGGGTTAATGGGTTGTATACAATGCTTGCCTATAGTTTTTTAAATGCCAAGGAAGTGAATTCTATTGATGCTGAGATAACCGGCGATGCGTTTGCCGGAAATGCTATCGTTGGAAATGCAAACAACGATATGCTGTCTTTTTCCAGGTATGGTGACAACCACAGAATTATAGGAGTTATATCCAAGGCATTCAAAACCGGGACTACCATTTCCACATTCTTTGAATATGCCAAAAGTGGACGTTACAACTACATTTATGGAGGCGATATCAATAATGATGGTTCCAGTATCAATGACCTCTTGTATATACCAACCAGTTCTGAAATTGGTTCCATGACTTTTAGTGGTGCCGGGCAGGCAGCGGCCTTTGAAGCGTTTATTCAGCAAGATGATTATTTAAGTGGTCGGAGAGGGCAGTATGCAGAAAGATATGGTGCTCTTGCACCCTGGAGAAGTACCTGGGATGTAAAGATCTTGCAAGACATCACAGTAAGTGATAAAAATAAGTTTCAGTTAAGTATCGATGTTTTAAATTTTGGTAACCTGTTGAATTCCAATTGGGGTGTTGTAGAAGGTCCAAGCTTTGACCAGGTCTTAGGGGTTAGTGTAGACGCTGGGAATAACCCAACCTATACATTTGATACAAACAGGAATGAGACCTTTGCTGCCATTACCAGTCAGATCTCCAGATGGAGAGCACAATTGGGTGTGCGCTATATTTTTAACTAACGAATAAAATCTTATTTTTGGGCCGCCCTAAAAAGGCGGCTTTTTTATGAAATATACGCGCTTAACAAAACAACAACTCGAGGAACTTCACCAGGAGTTTATCAACTTTTTGGCAACCCAAAGTATTACCGCTACTGAATGGGAGATGATAAAACTAAACAGGCCCCATGTGGCAGAAGAGGAGCTAGATGTATTTAGTGACCTGGTTTGGGAAGGGGTACTTCAAAAAGTACAATACCTTGAAAATATTTCGGAGCAGCAAATGCATCTATTCTTTCTTCCTGAAAAAGAAATGAAACTGATCTCGGTAAAGGTCATGAATCCTAAGATAGATCTCAGAACCTCCGTGGGTTTTGGCTGGTTTAAAAAGAACTGGCAATCAGATTTTGTAGAGTACCTGGTAGCTTCCAAAGCCTACACAGACGATAAGAATCTGGATAAATTTAAACTCATTCAGCAGGGCGCGGTGATTACCAGAGGAGAACTCTATCAATGGTTTGATAAAATCATAGAATAAGTCGATATTTGCCCAACTACACTAGATCATGGCTCAAAAACCTTCTATTCCAAAAGGTACCCGCGATTTTTCGCCCCTTGAAGTTGCAAAACGCAACTATATCTTTGACATTATTAAAAGACAGTTTCAGCTCTTCGGCTTTCAGCCAATAGAAACCCCTTCTTTTGAGAATTCGGATACCTTATTGGGAAAGTATGGGGATGAAGGAGACCGTTTAATTTTTAAGATCCTAAATTCTGGTGACTACCTGAATAAAGTAGATGATTCAGCATACAAGGCAAAAGATCTTGCAAAACTAACGCCGCAGATCACAGAAAAAGCACTTAGGTACGATCTTACCGTGCCTTTTGCAAGATATGTGGTGATGCATCAGAATGAGATCGACTTCCCGTTTAAACGGTATCAGATACAGCCGGTATGGAGGGCAGACAGGCCTCAAAAAGGCAGGTTTCGTGAATTCTTTCAGTGCGATGCAGATGTGGTAGGTGCCAATTCTCCCTTGCAGGAAATAGAATTGATCCAATTATATGATGCGGTCTTTACTGAACTGGGACTTAAAAAGGTGATGATCAAATTAAACCACCGGAAGATACTCTCAGGTATTGCCGAGGTCATTGGGGCACAGGACAAACTGATCCCATTCACTGTGGCTTTAGATAAGCTAGATAAGATTGGGAAAGAAGGAGTGATCAAGGAATTATTGGCAAATGGAATTAGCAAAGAGGCTGTAGATATGGCAATGCCGCTGTTTGCAATTTCTCATCAAAAGAAGAACCCATTTGAAGTATTATCAAATTTTCTGAAAAACTCTGCAACGGGGCAACAAGGGATTAAAGAACTTCAATTTATTATAGACACCATTAACAAGCTGGGCTTAACAAGTACAGAATTAATGATAGATGTTTCCCTGGCCAGAGGACTTAATTATTACACCGGGGCCATCATGGAAGTGGCAGCGCCTGCGGAAGTATCTATGGGCTCTATTGGTGGCGGAGGTCGCTATGATGATCTTACAGGAATTTTTGGCATGAAAGATCTTAGTGGAGTAGGGATCTCTTTTGGATTGGATCGTATTTATTTGGTGCTCGAAGAATTGGGACTTTTCCCTGAGACCATTGACCAATCTGTGCAGGTACTCTTTGTAAATTTTGGTGAAAATGAAGCGATGGCAGCCCTGCCATTGATCAGAAGCCTTAGGAGACAGGGGATAAAAACAGACCTATATCCAGCAGAAGCTAAACTGCAGAAACAATTCAAATATGCCAACAATCGGAATATCCCATACGTTGTACTTCTTGGGAAGGATGAACTTGAGCAGCAGACCGTAGTGGTAAAAAACATGGGAGATGGTTCCCAAAAATCATACTCCTGGAAAGAACTGGATCAATTCATCGAAGTACTATAATTGTTTTTTAAGAGCCAAAATTACTTCTTCATAATATGTCTTATTATGCGGTACATATTCCATGGAAGGAGTTTTGCTAAACAGATCTTTTTCCCAACTAGTTATTGGTTTTAATTGAAGTGCCTCCACTTCTTCTTCCTGTTTTTTAAGGGCCCTAAAAGGCACTATTAGTTCACATAAAAAAGTATGATGGAACTCGCAATCTAGCGGTCCGGGATGATGTTGTTGAATCGACTTAAAAACCCCGATGGGTTTAAGGTCATGCTCTTTAACTACAAGACCTATTTCTTCCTTTATTTCTCTGATAGCTCCGGATACAATACCTTCCCCGGCCCCCACATGGCCGGCAACAGACACATCCCAGTAAAGGGGAAAGGTCTTTTTTGTCTGAGCACGTTGTTGCAGTAAGACATCGCCATTACTAGTATAAAACCATATGTGAACAGTGGGGTGGAACAATCCTTTTTGATGAGCTTCAGACT
>CAWCNT010000018.1:0-196715 GCA_963796935.1 uncultured Flavobacteriaceae bacterium | reverse complement strand
TTAACTCTTATGTTAATCGGTGCCTCAGCTATTTTGTTGGTTGGAATATTGGGCATCTATTTCAATTCTGCAGCAGATGGGGGTCCTTTGACCTTAATATTCTCGAAATAGCCAAAGTGATAACCTGGAAACCGAACCTTCCCTTAACCTTTATAGGCTTTGCTGTCATAGGGGCCTTGTTCCCCCTTCATACCTGGTCTCCGGACGGACATGCCTCTGCCCCTTCTGCAGTTTCTATGTTACATGCAGGCGTCTGATGAAATTAGGAGGGTACGGAGTATTTAGGGTAGCCATGTACCTTTTTACCAGAAGGCACACTGCACTGGTCCTGGTTCTTTATTGTATGGCCGCTTTTGGGGTTATTTACGGAGCCTTTAACGAGATGGCAAACAGACTTAAAATATATCAATGCTTACTCTTCTGTAAGCCATTTGGGGTTGGTGTTATTTGCGCTATTGATGCTTAACAAAACTGCCTGGAACGGTGCCATACTGCGATCCTTGTCTCATGGTTTTATGACGGCCTTGTTCTTTGCGTTGATAGGGATGATCTACGGAAGGACCAATACAAGGGATGTAACTAAATTAGGTGGACTTTTAAAGGTGATACCCTTTATTTCCGCCACCTATTGTCTATAGCAGGTCTTGCCTCTTTAGGATCCCGGATTTAGTGGCTTTGTGCGGCGGAAATGATAATAAACATGTTTGTAGGCGCATTTGAACATACCGAACTTCCATATAGGATAGCAACCATCTTCGCTATTTCAGCAATTGTAGTTACCGCAGTTTACATATTACGTGTAGTACAGTGATGTGTAATGGGTCCTGTTAAAAATGATTCCTTTTTGGTGATGGAAAAAGTTACCTGGTATGAGAAAACCGGGTGTTTCTAATACTATGCCCATTATAGGAATAGGGGTGGCCCCTTTATGGCTAAGCCAAATGATGAAAGAGTATACAACCCTTTATACAAGGTGTATTATAAAAGAAACGTTTCATGAATCGATCTTTTACTGTTAAGACAATTTCACTGGCCATTGCACTGCTCTTGCTTATAGTTGAAATTTTCATCTCCGAGAATAAAAGAGCCTGATAGTGCCATTGGTCATCTTTTCTTTTTGGCCTTCATACCATTTAGGATTTTTACCTATGGGTGAGGGGGCATTTTTTGGCGGTATGTTCCGAACCAATGGTATGATACATTTCTTTAAAAATATCTTGAACCTGGGTGTCCTTATTGTATGTTCAGGCTGCAGGAGCTTGGGTAAAAGAAAAAATAGTCTTACAACACAGGGGTGCAGAGTTTTTTATCCTGCTGTTTTCTTCTTCTGGGGATTTATTTATGGTGTCATCCGAGAGATTTTTTAATGTTCTATTTAGGATTAGAATTGTAGACACTCCCGCTAGCTTCCCTTGCAGCTTTTGAAATATTTAAAATGAAATCGAGTGAAGCAGGGATAAAGTTAATTTTTTTCATCGGCCCTGGCTTCCGGAATATCTTTGTTTGGCATTACACTGTTATATGCTACAACAGGTTCAATCTATTTTGCAGATATTATTAGTTCAATTACCGGAAATGATCTAACCATTTTGGGTATGGTACTCTTTTTTGCCGGTTTGGGATTCAAAATTTCCCTGGTTCCATTTCATTTTTGGACAGCTGATGTTTATGAAGGTGCCCCTATTCCCATTGCCTCTTACTTATCGGTTATTTCCAAAGGAGCCTGCGTATTATCCTGATGATCTTGCTGTTTACAGTTTTAAAACCGCTAATGCAGTATTGGGAAGACATGATATATGTGTTGGTTAATTCTTACAATGTTTATTGGTAATCTATTTGCATTACGACAACAGAATATGAAGCGTTCTTGGCATTTTCTTCCATTGCCCAGGCCGGATTTATCCTTCTGGGGTTAATTACAGGAAACCAATTAGGAGCTGCTACTGTTGCTCTGATTTTGTATTGCATTCTACATTTTCTTCAAATTCCTCGCTGCTTTTGGTGTAGTTCAGTCTATCTCATTACAAACAGGAAAAGAAAATATGAAAGATTATGAAGGACTCTACCGTACAAACCCGAAATTGAGCCTGGTGATGATGTTAGGACTCTTTTCCCTGGCAGGAATTCCTCCGGTAGCAGGTTTTTTTGGTAAATTCTTCTTGTTTACAGCAGCTGCCAGTAAAGGATACTATTTGTTGGTCTTTCTGGCTGTAGTGAACGTAACCATTTCCCTTATTATTACCTTTTGGTAATACGCGCTATGTTCTTACGAACCAGTGATAATGCCATTCCTTTTTATAAATAAGATCTATAGAGATTAGGACTTATAATCACAGTTGTTGGTATATTGTTGCTAGGAATATACAGTCCTGTTTATGATTATATTTATTCATTAAGTGCTACGTTTAATTAAAAAGACATGGGGTTAGGAGGTAAACATATGTTTGGTAGTATTGAAGAAACAAGGGTCACCTGCGTTGAAAAAGGAGTAGATAAAGATCGAAGGGATTTCTTAAAAAAATTACTGGAGCACAATGGTTTTGAAGTACTAACAGCGGAAGATAAGCAAAAGAGCGAAGAAGATCCACTACTCTATACGGTTGCCGTTACTGATATGGTCTTTAATCCTACCATTTGGATATACCAGCGCAAACTAAAAACCTTTGATGGCCATAAAGTAACTCCTGCGTATTGGAACCAGGAAACCTCCGATACCCGACCTCAATATTGGGAAAGAAGATCCAAAAACAATCCTTGAAATCTTAATTTAAATAGGACAAGTCACGGAGGACATTTATCGAATTTAACAGCGATTTATAACCTCATGGCAGGGTATTTGCTACCTTTAACACTTTAAAGTGTTGCTATGAAAGCCTTTTCTATCCTATTTTTCATTTTAGGTTTTGTTGCGATTGGAATGTCACAAACAGATATTCCCAAAACACAGCCTTTGAAAATAGGGCCAAAACCAACACTTGATATTAAAGCCAGTCCCCAGCAAGGTAATGCACTTAGAATGCCTTCAGTGATCGATATGAGTAAGACCCCCAATCTAAAGGATTCACTCATGGGCAGAAATATACAAATGCTCCCTGATAAAGAACTAAGACAAGCAGGATTTGATCTAAAGATCGATCCAAAGGTAGGTGAGCGCGAAAAAGGAAATAGCAAAGAACATTATGGAGATATGTATTTGGGGGATATTAAAACTACCTCAAAATTTGTTGGCATCGTCTGCCGTGATCATGAATATGTAGACGGAGACAGGGTAAAGATCTATGCCAATGAACAAGTTATAGACCCTAACATTCTCCTAACAGGCAGCTTCAAAGGAGTTAACCTTACCCTTGAAAAAGGATTTAATCGCTTAGATTTTGAGGCCTTAAATCAAGGAACCTCAGGGCCAAATACGGCACAGGTAGACGTCTATGACGATATGGGTAAGCTTATATACTCTAATAAATGGTTGCTTTCTACCGGTTCTAAAGCCTCTCTGATCATTGTAAAGGAATAAGTCCACTACCGTTTACCAGGCTGATAGGTCTCTTGCGCCCGTTTCATAACATCCTCTTTGTAGAAAGCCACATCTTTAAATTTTACATCGGCATAGGGTTGCGCCTGATCATCAAAATGTGGTGAAGAAGGATCTCCACTTTGTCCCCCTGCCAATATACTTTTTGCTTTCACTTTCTCACCAAACTCAACTACCGCTACAAAGCTGTTCCCGCGGGTACCATAGATCTTTTTAGTATTGTTAGTATAGCTAACCCCATAAGCAGCCAACGCTCCCCAACGTCCGGAGGCAAAGCCAATAGGAATACTGGGTTTAGTATCATCAAAAGCCTGACGAATATCGCCATTAAGACGTTGATACCTGTTTACCTCCCCCCATGGTGTTTCCCAGGTTCCAAAATCATTTACGAGTTGCTCTAACGTCATTGCAAATATTGCAATTCGTTCTTTGTGAGGAGAAGTAGACCCGAAATAGGTCATAGCTTCCATATCGTTCATAGCATACGGGCGAACCCCTTCCCTGCCATAATTAGTACCGTAAAACTGTGCTAACGTCATTCCTATGGATTCCTTGGAGGTCCTGTAATCCCACCGTCTAAGAATGTCAATGGCCTTTGCCATTTCAGGATCTCTAGGTTGAGATTGGTCATAAGCTTCCACCAAGCCTGGAATAAGCGCTGAAAATGCCGGTAAATATGGGTCATAGGCCATTTGAATAAGACTGTCTAAGGTATAACCACTTCTGTTTCGCAATAATTCTATCGCATGTACCCCTCTGAAATTCTCACGGTCAATTGACATATAGTTAGGATAATTCTCCCTTTTGGGGCTGTACTCAAGAGCCGAGGTGAATGGGGTAGAATTGCAATTTTGAATCCACCCGTTCTCCGGATTCAACACCAAGATATTTTCATCTACCGTATGTAATCCTTTCCAATCTGTCCTGGGATCTTTGCCTTCTACCGGTTGCGAATAATCATAGATGGTATCTCGTACCGGAATAAAATTACCATGGAAATAGGCAATATTTCCTTCTGCATCGGCATATACCGTATTATTGGAAGAATTGGTCCGTATATCCATCATCTCCCTGAACCCATCATACCCCTGTTGTTTTGTGCGTATATAAGATTGCTCCAGTGCCTTTACCGGTTCCCACATCATGGCGGAGGCTACCACCCTATCTCCCTCCATATGAGTAATGGGACCATGGTGGGTCCTGTAGGTTGGAAAGGTCTTTTCCTTCAACTCATCTCCCTCCTTATACTTTAGGGTCACTTCTGAGATTGTCACAGGCCGCAATTCTTCTCCATATTGATATAGCAGATCTCCCTCCTGGTCCACGACGGTTTCTACAAATTCATCCATGACATCCGTATAGGTAGAGGTGTGCATCCAGCCTGTTTTTTCATTAAACCCCTGATAGATAAAAAACTGACCCCATGTTACTGCTCCGTAAGCATTAAGTCCTTCTTCACTAACCGCATGAACCTCTCCCCTAAAAAAGAATGAGGTATGAGGATTAATTAAAAGCATTGCATTGCCAGACTGTGTGAGTTTCCCTGAAATAGCGATCCCATTAGATCCCTGGGGTTCTAGTTCCGCTTCTTTCTTTTCAAACTCAGCTTCTACAGTCTGGGGAAATTCAATTCCCTTTTCGTACATCGCCTGTATTTTTTTTGTGCTTATACGTTCTATATCGCCCCCTATAGAACCTTCACTGAAATACATCGGCATCCAGGGTTCAAATTTTGTCAATAGCCTGGGCGTAACCTCCGGATGAGTATATAAATAATAGTTTATCCCGGCAGCAAATGCGTCGCATAGGTCTCTCAACCATTCCGGGCTTTTTTCATAGTTAGCAATGGCTTCTTCCTTTGTCATAAACAAATGAGCCCTTAAATCGCTGTATAATGCTTCCTCCCCGTCTACCTCTGCCAGCCTGCCTGTAGCCCAGATATAGTTTTGCTCTACTCTGTTGAAATCATCTTCGCACTGAGCATATAACAATCCGAAAACGGCATCGGCATCGGTTTTACCATATATATGAGGTACGCCAAAATCATCTCTGATAATGGTAGTATTTTCAGCATATGTCTCCCAACGTTCTAGATCGGAAGGTTTGTCTACAGCGTTACATGAGGCAAGAAATAAAATAATAAAAAGGAGTTGTATCGATTTCATAACTAGGCTTTCTTTAAAAACTGTGTTTTTAATACAATGGTACTTTTCCCAATCCTGCATTCCACTGAATTAGAATCTGAGGTAAGTCTGATATTCTTTATCAGGTTCCCCCTCTTTAAGGTCTTCGACATTCCTTTTATCTTAAGATCCTTTGTAACATGTACATTGTCCCCATCTTCTAGAAGATTCCCATTACTATCCAGAGTTTCCATAGTATAAATTTGTTGCAGCGTGAATTTACCAGACTTCTTGCTGAAATACTAATTTAGAATAAATTAATACCAGAGATTGGCTATATATATTTTGCTGATTTTATGCGTAACTTGGGGGCCTTCAAGAAGTAATCATCATTTCATTTATGGCCGATAAAAAAGTAAGTATTCTCAAAGCATTTAAGACTATTATTTGGCCTCGCCGAAATCTCGTTTTCATAGGTCTCATTTTAATTGTAATAAGCAAGGCTGCCAGTTTTGTGGCTCCAATGTCCCTTAAATATTTAATGGACGATATTATCCCCAATAAGGACGTCCCGTTTTTAAAGCTACTTATAGGAATTGTAATCGTTGCTGTTTTTATACAAGCGGTTACCTCTTTTCTATTGACAAAAATACTGAGCGTACAGGCACAGTATATGATCTCTGAATTACGTGCCCAGGTACAACATAAGATCCTGACACTCCCCATCCGATTCTTCGACAATACTAAGTCGGGCGAACTGGTATCCAGGATCATGACCGATGTTGAAGGGGTGAGAAACCTAATTGGTACTGGTTTGGTTCAATTGGTAGGTGGCTCCATCACGGCAATTGCGGCCCTGGTACTTTTGCTAAATATTAGTGTTTCCATGACCGTATTTGCACTTATACCTCTTGCCATATTTGCTGTAGTGGCCCTAAAAGCTTTCAAGATCATCCGTCCAATTTTTCGAAACCGTGGAAAAATCAATGCGGAAGTTACGGGTCGACTTACCGAAACACTCGGAGGGATACGGGTAATAAAAGGATTTAATGCGGAGGTACAGGAACACGATGTGTTTAAAGATGGGGTACATCGATTATACCAGAATGTGAAAAAAAGTTTGACTGCAACCGCCGTCATGACCAGCTCTTCCACCTTTCTTTTAGGAGTAGCTACCACCGGGATCATGGGTATTGGAGGTTATAAGATTATGAATGACCAGCTTACCCTGGGTGAGTTTTTAGAATTCACTTTCCTGCTGGGTCTTATGGTAGCACCCATTGTACAAATGAGTAATATCGGCAGCCAGTTAAGTGAAGCATTAGCCGGCCTAGACAGGACAGAAGAGTTGATGAACATGACCGAAGAAGAAAACCTGGAAGATCGAACTATTACCATTGAGAAGATCAAAGGTGATATTGAATTCAAGGATGTTAATTTCGCCTATGAAGAGGAAAAAGAAGTGTTGCATGCCATTAGTTTTAAGGTTCCTTCGGGATCTGTGGTAGCACTTGTTGGGAGTTCCGGTTCAGGGAAAAGTACCATTGCCGGTTTAGCGGCCAGTTTTTTAAATCCGGATTCGGGAGTCATCACTGTAGACGGAATGGACCTTTCAAAAGTATCTCTGAATAGTTATAGAAAACATCTGGGCGTGGTGTTGCAAGACGATTTTCTTTTTGAGGGTACTATACGGGAAAATATACTGTTCCCGAGGCCAGACGCGTCTGAAGAGAAATTACTGGAAGCCGTGAATGCGGCATATGTCAATGAATTTACTGATCGTTTTGAAGAAGGATTAGATACCCTGATCGGTGAAAGAGGTATCAAACTTTCAGGTGGACAAAGACAACGTATTGCAATTGCCAGAGCCATTTTAGCAGATCCCAGGGTACTTATTCTGGACGAAGCTACCTCTAACCTCGACACCGAAAGTGAAGGACTCATTCAACAGAGTTTAGCGGAATTGACAAAGGGAAGAACCACCTTTGTTATTGCGCATAGGTTAAGTACTATTCGACGTGCAGATCAAATACTGGTCATTGAAGATGGCCGTATTGTGGAGCAAGGAAAACACGATGAACTAATCGCAAAAGAGGGGCGTTACTACAACCTGTTTACATACCAGGCCAGGATCTAGAAAGCTGAAATTAATTTGAAAGGGATTCTAATGTAAGCGGTAATAGTTATTAATCAACATTGATTACTTCTTCTATTTGAGGCACGTGCTTTTTAATGGTCATTTCCACACCACTTTTCAAGGTCATCTGATTAACACTACAGCTAACACAGTTACCTTCCAAACGCACTTTAACTGAATTGTTGTTTTCTATAGAAACCAACGAAATGTCGCCACCATCACTTTGTAAAAAGGGACGAATTTCATCCAGTGCTTTTTCAACGTTTTTTCTTAGTTCTTCAGATGTCATTACACTTTCTTATTAACTGCTGCACATCCAGCCATGGTGGTAATCTTTATAGCTTCGGTGGGAGGTAAACTTTTATTTCTTCGCACAAGTTCCTGAACTACATTTTTCGTCATATCCTGGAATGCCGTTTCCAAAGCAGTATCAGTTTGCATGGCTGCAGGCCTACCTACGTCACCGGCCTCCCGTATACTTTGAACTAAGGGTATTTCTCCCAAAAAAGGAACACCTATATCTTCTGCAAGACGTTTAGCACCTTCTTTTCCGAAAATATAATATTTGTTATCTGGTAATTCCTCTGGTGTAAAATAGGCCATATTTTCAACGATACCCAATACAGGTACATTAATCGCCTCTTGTTGGAACATGGCTACTCCCTTACGGGCATCTGCTAAGGCAATTTCCTGAGGTGTACTTACTACAACAGCTCCCGTTATTGGTAGTGATTGCATGATGCTGAGATGGATATCTCCAGTTCCCGGAGGAAGATCTATGAGCATAAAATCTAATTCTCCCCAATGGGCATCAAAGATCATCTGGTTCAAGGCCTTTGCCGCCATGGGTCCCCGCCAAACTACTGCTTGGTTAGGCTGCGTAAAAAATCCTATAGATAAAATTTTGAGTCCGTAGTTCTCAACAGGTTTCATTTTCGATTTACCATCTACCTCAACGGCTAATGGTTTTTCCATTGCTACATCAAACATAATTGGGATAGAAGGGCCATAGATATCGGCATCCAGGATACCCACTTTAAACCCCATTTTCGACAATGTTACGGCCAGGTTCGCCGTAATGGTAGATTTTCCTACCCCTCCTTTTCCTGAAGCAACAGCAATGATATTCTGTATGCCGGGAATAGGTTTTCCTTTGATCTCATTCACTTTGGGCTGAGTAGCGGCTTCAACTTTTAGGTTTACCGTAATCTTCGCCTTCTCATAGACTTTCCTGTGGATCGTTTGAAGTATAGAAACCTCCGTTTTTTTACGAGCCTGCAAACTCGGATTCTTGATGACAATATCTACCACTACTTCATCACCAAAGACTTGTATGTTCTTAACGGCTCCGCTTTCCACCATATTCTGGCCTTCACCCGGTACAGAGATGGTTTGCAGTGCTTCTAAAATGTCGCTTTTATTTAATTTCATCAGGATATACCCTTGAGTTAATGTAAAATGATTCTAAACAACAAAGATAGGGCTTCATGCTGAGATTTGGAAAGATCTGAATGGAAATGACATATAGGATTACACCCCTAATTTATGGGTAAACCCACTCCTCATACTGCACCATTCTATAATGGTTCTCCAAGTTCCTTCAGGGGATCCCAAAAGTGCTTTTTAAAATCGATGATCTGATCATTTCTGACCAATATTCCTTCATTTTCCAACAATTGCTGCATGAGTCGAGTGCCTTGAAAATGATGTTTCCCGGTAAGCAGGCCATTTCGGTTTACAACGCGGTGAGCGGGAACTGTTTCCCTGTCCCCTACATTATTCATAGCCCAACCTACCACCCTCGCACTCCTTGCCGAGCCAAGATATTTGGCAATTGCACCATAGGAGGTAACCCGTCCATATGGCACGTGTTTCACTATCTCATACACTCTTTCAAAAAAATGATCTTTGTCCTTATCCATGGTCCCGATAAAACAATCGTATAACAGTAATGATCAATAAAATAACCATCAAAACACTTATTACATAATTAGATTTCTTTGAAAAATTCTTGGTATTCAATTCTAATTTATTAAAGTAGAAGGTGTACAAATAGAGAACCGTAAAAGTACCACTGCCAGCTGCCAGAATAAAGGTGGCAATATCCCATACCTGGAATTTCATCCAGCCGGTGGCATTCCACATTACATTAAGTCCACTGTAATAAGGAATAGTCAATAAATTAAGTGCTGCCAATAACATCCCTTTAAAGAAGCTATTCTTCTTGCTCATTTTTACAATTCGGATCTTATTCGGCTTTATTTTTTTAGCCATAATAAAAAAGTAAACTGCTAAGAAGGCAAAGATCCCGAGTGCTATTTTCATTAAAAGATCTATGATCTCCGGGTTATTAAAAAGGAGTTTTGAAATTAGTACTGCAAGATAGGCTTGCATCATGATCATAGTAGAAACCCCTAGGCTAAAAATTATACCATTATTCTTGCCTTTTTCCACACTTGTTTTAGCTGCATTCATATTTAGAAGACCCGGCGGAACAGTTGCCATAAAGGCTGCCGAAAAAGTCACAAAAAATAGAATGAGTAGATGGGTCATAGAGATGCGATCCTGAATTTTAAATAGGTGATTGGTTTTCCTCTCTCAAGATACTGATTTTCATAAAAGGTCTGTATCCCCATGACTTCCTTTGGGCTGCCTTCATTTTTATAGATATCGTGATTGGCGTAAAGGATGTCTAATCCTAAGCCATGCAAAAGCCCTAAAGTATAGCCATGCATAAATTCACTATCTGTTTTTAGGTGAACTATTCCGTTTTTTTGCAGAATGCTCTTATACTTTTCTAAAAATTCAATGTTGGTTAGTCTATGCTTGGTTCGTTTAAATTTTATTTGGGGATCCGGAAATGTGATCCATATTTCAGACACTTCATCAGCTGCAAAAAGTTGATCGATCAAAGATATCTGTGATCTTAAAAAGGCTACATTCTTTTGTGAATTCTCCAGGGCCGTCTTAGCACCCCTCCATAGGCGTGCTCCTTTAATGTCTATTCCAATAAAATTCTTATCAGGATAAAGTTTTGCCAATTCAACGGTGTATTCCCCTTTTCCACAGCCAAGTTCAAGTACTATGGGATTTGTATTTCCAAAAAATGTTGCCCACTTGCCTTTGAGTGAAAAAGTACCGGAAAGTACTTCATCCCTTTGAGGTTGTATTACATTCTCAAAAGCCTCGTTCTCTTTAAAGCGTTTTAATTTATTTTTACTCCCCACAAAAATACAGGATTTGATTTATCACAAAGCTAAGGAATTCGTCAGATGAGGGGTAGATTAAGCCGACTGTTTCTTCGATTTTTCAAGAGTAAATGAAAATTCAGATCCCACATCTACCACACTTTCCACATAGATCTTTTCACCATGTGCTTCTATGATGTGCTTAACGATAGATAAACCTAGACCAGAGCCTCCTTCCTTTCTACTTCCGCTCTTATCTATCCTGTAAAATCGTTCAAAGATCCGTTGAATTTGTGATTCTGGTATTCCTTCGCCATTATCCGTGACACGAACTATGACCTTATTCTTAATTAGGTTTTCAACACTAACTTCTGTAGTGCCATCTGGAAGACCATATTTTATAGAGTTAACAACCAAATTTGTAATGACCTGCTGAATCTTATCACGATCGGCCCATACATAAATTGGGGTTTTATAATCCATATCGAAGGTGAGGCCAATATTTCTTCGACTCGCTTTCATCTCCAAAAGATCAAAGACATTCTTAATAAGTTCTATGATGTCAAAACTGCTTATCTCCAGACTCAGATCACCTACTTCTAACTTGGTGATCAGATCAAGATCTTTTACGATATAGATTAGGCGTTCTACGCCTTTATTAGCTCGTTGTAGATATTTCTTTCTAACTTTTTTATCTTCCAGGGCTCCGTCTAGTAATGTTAGGATATAGCCCTGAACGGTAAATAGTGGTGTCTTAAGTTCATGGGAAACATTCCCTAAAAAATCCTTCCTGTACTCTTCTCTGATCTTTAGAGTATCGATCTCTATTCGTTTGTCCTTTGCAAACTTCTCAATTTCTGAGGTAAGCGTAGCCATGTCTGTTGTAATTGGCCCGGATGTAAAAGAGGAAGACTCTAGAAGTGATACATCGTCGTATATTTTCTTGATTCTTTTATAGATAAATTTTTCTACCCTGATTTGTATTATGATAAAAGAAATACCAAAAAGAAGGAGGGCAAATAGGACGATGAATGGCCAATACTTCCAAAGATCTGTAAAGTAGGTAACTCCTAGAATGAATAAGGTGAGAACAACCGATATATACAAGGAAGATCTCATGGCGAACTTGTAAGATTTCCTTAGTTTAATGGCCATTACAATACAAACTTATAGCCCACTCCTTTTACGGTCTTGAAATGGTGATCACCGATCTTTTCTCTTAATTTACGAATATGGACGTCAATTGTGCGCCCACCAACAACCACTTCCTGGCCCCAAACCTTATCGAGAATAACCTCCCTTTTAAATACCTTATCTGGTTTTGAAGTTAAAAGCGATAGCAATTCAAATTCTTTACGGGGTAGAATAATTTCCTTACCCTTGTTTACCACTTTGTATTCTTCCCTATTAATGACAATATTCCCAACTTTCTTAATATCCAATTGGGGCTCTTCTGATTCTTTGAGTCGCCTTAATAAGGCTTTCACCTTACTCATCAGAACCTTTGGCTTTACAGGTTTGGTAATATAATCATCTGCCCCGGCATCGAAACCGGCTACCTGAGAATAGTCCTCTCCCCTGGCAGTGAGAAATGTGATGATCGTATCTTTAAGTCCTTCCGTATTTCGAATTTTTTCACATGCTTCTATCCCATCCATCTCTGGCATCATAACATCCAAAATGATTAGGTGAGGCTTTTTCTTCTTCGCTTTCTCTACCCCTTCTATTCCGTTTTTTGCAGTTGAAACCTGATAGCCCTCCGAAGTTAGATTGTATTTTAAAATTTCCAAGATATCTGGCTCATCGTCAACTAGGAGAATTCGGATGTCTTGCTTCTTCATCGGTTACAACTTTAGTGATCCTTTCAAAAGTATAAATAAATCGCACACTCCTTGAAAACATCGACTTTAATTAACGAACATAACAATTTTATAACATAAGCTGTAATTTCAAATTGATTGGGTAGGCATATTCCTTAAAAAGGATTTCAAAAAATCATTAAAAAATGGAATGATTAATGCTCTAAATGTTAATAAAGATGCATTTCATCGATTTTCTTAACCAGAATAGACCTTCTGAGAACTTTGAATTATTAAAACAAGTATATTTGTTTACAGATCTATGTAACCCCTTCTGTATGAAGCAATTCTACCTACTGGCTTTTTTATTGATTTTCTCTTCCGGACTTGCACAGGATAAGCAAGTTAACCCGGGAGACATAGAAGGTTTTACCTTATATCCAAACCCTGTTGTTAGTGGTAAAGTATATATTGAAACCCAGGCCAATGCGCCAAAAAAAGTAATGATCTTCGATGTTTTAGGCACTTTGGTCATTGAAACAACCATTCTTGGCAAGGAACTCAATTTAACAGATCTGGATGCAGGGGTATATGTACTACGTGTTTTTGAAAAGAATAAGGTAGCCACACGTAAATTGATCGTTAAATAGTTTCATTCTTCGAAAGTTACTACTCAGTACCTCCATTTTTGCGAATTGTCTTTATCGATAAAAAGATTCATTTTATCGACGAATTACCACCTTTAAAATTTTCACCTACATTTTTATTTAGTTCACAACAATTTCTATGAATTTCTAAGTCCTTGAACTATTTTTAAGTATTGATCCCAAATCAATATTGATGAAAATACTCTACTTAGCCTCTTTTTTGCTCTTTTCTGTATGGGGTTACGGGCAAGACAAAGAAACTTTGGTTTCTGCCTCCTCACAGGAAATTCCTAATTTTAAGTTGTACCCTAATCCTGTTTACGGCGATGCGGTGTATATTTCTTCAGATTACAACGACACCAAAGTTGTTACCGTCTACGACGTTCTGGGGGAAGTAGTGCTTACCGATAGAATCTCAACAAACACACTTAACATTTCACAATTGGTTCCAGGAGTTTATGTCTTGCAGGTTACAGAGAGACAAAAATCCATGACCCGGAAATTGGTCGTAAAATAAAGCACATATTCTACTTCATTCATTTTGATCAGCCTTCCGTAAAGGGTTCATATTTTGCCTATTTTTGCAGGAGTACCGTTCCCCATGGACCCAACCAGTTTTTTCGACATTAAAAACAGTCAAGAATTTTCTTCCAAAGCACTTGAGGTTTTCAATTATCAGTACAGGAATAATAAGGTCTATCATGAATTCTGTGACTATCCTTGGCGTTGCTACTTCCCAAGTGAAGTGCATTGAAGACATTCCTTTTTTACCTATTGAATTCTTTCGTACAAAACAAGTGCTTAGCACTACCAAAACTCCTTCTGTTGTATTTAGCAGTAGTGGCACTACAGCTAGCAAGCTCAGTAAGCATTATGTGCCCAAAATATCTCTGTACCAGCAAAGTTTTCGGACAGGATTTGAACTATTTTATGGCAATGTGAAAGAGTATTGTATTCTAGCTTTGCTTCCATCTTATTTAGAAAGGGAGGGATCGTCCCTGGTTTATATGGTAAATGATCTTATTCAATTAAGTGACCATCCTGAGAGTGGTTTTTATTTAAAGGACCAGGATGTTCTGGCCGAAAAATTAAAGCGTTTGGATTCCCAGGGAGTTACTATTTTACTCATTGGTGTTTCCTTTGCCTTGCTCGATATGGCAGAGGCTACTTCCTTTCAATTAGAAAATACTGTTATTATGGAGACAGGGGGCATGAAAGGCAGGAGGAAGGAATTGATACGCGAAGAACTTCACAATAGGTTAAAACTGGGATTCGGGATTACAACTGTACATTCTGAATATGGCATGACAGAATTACTGTCTCAGGCCTATTCCAAAGGCAACGGAATTTTTTATACCCCGCCATGGATGAAGGTTATGGTTAGAGACACAGAGGATCCACTTAGTTGGCATCCCGATGGCAGATCCGGAGGCATTAATATCATTGATCTGGCCAATTTTTACTCCTGCTCTTTCCTGGCTACCCAGGATCTGGGTAAAATTAGAGAAGATGGTGGGTTTGAAATTTTAGGTCGATTTGACCATGCAGACGTGCGCGGTTGTAATTTGATGGTCCTCTAAGGCCATATTTATATCCTACTCAATAACCAAAACGAAGTAATTTTTCTTACCTCGCTGAAGAAGCACATATCGATCTTTAATAAGGTCCGATTCTTTAATCAGAAAGTCTTCTGCTACCTTTTCCTTGTTTACCGAGATCGAATTTTGTTTTAATTCCCTTCTTGCTTCCCCGTTGGAACTTAAAAAACCTGTCTTTGCAGAAAGCGCAGCTATCATGTCTAGTCCATCTTTTAATTCATCTCTGCTGACAGTGGCTTGTGGCACCCCTTCAAACACCTCAAGAAATGTATGCTCATTTAATTTTTTAAGATCTTCTGAGGTAGATTTACCAAAAAGTATGGTCGTGGCCATTTGGGCATTATCCAGATCCTCTTTAGAGTGTACCATCACTGTGATCTCCTCTGCAAGGCGTTTCTGCAAAGTCCTTAGATGAGGCGATTTTACATGTTCTTCAACCAGTTTATCAATCTCTTTCTTTGATAAATAAGTGAATATCTTAATATATTTTTCAGCTTCCGTATCAGAAGTATTTAACCAGTACTGATAAAATTTATACGGAGAAGTTCTATGGGCATCAAGCCAGACATTTCCATCTTCGGTTTTGCCAAATTTAGTACCATCTGCCTTGGTAATAAGCGGACAGGTTAGGGCAAATCCCTTTCCTCCTCCAATACGCCGTATCAATTCTGTTCCCGTGGTAATATTACCCCACTGATCACTGCCACCCATTTGGAGGGTACAATTATAATGTTGATAGAGATAAAGGAAATCATATCCCTGTACGAGTTGATAGGTAAACTCTGTGAAAGACATTCCTTCCTTGGCTTCTGCATCTAGTCTTTTCCTGACTGAATCTTTGGCCATCATATAATTAACGGTAATATGTTTTCCCACATCACGGATGAAATCGAGAAAAGAAACATCTTTCATCCAGTCGTAATTATTCACTAAGACCGCAGCATTTTCCGAGCTAGAATCGAAATCAAGAAAACGAGACAGTTGTTCTTTGATCGCCTCTTGATTTAATCGTAAGGTAGTTTCATCAAGTAAATTGCGTTCTGCAGATTTTCCTGAAGGGTCTCCGATCATTCCAGTTGCTCCTCCAATAAGTGCATAGGGTTTATGTCCAGCCAATTGAAAATGCCGGAGCATCATTACCCCAACCAGATGTCCTATATGCAGGGAATTTGCCGTAGGGTCTATACCTACATAGGCAGTTTGCATCCCGGTTAATAGGTGTTCTTCAGTGCCGGGCATGGCATCGTGAAGCATACCCCTCCATTTTAATTCTTCAACAAAATTTGAATTCATCTGGTGTAATTTTCTTCTAACCCTGCAAAGATAGAAGAAATCCCAATGAGCCAATGGTTGCCCAGGTAAATATATCCATAGGATTTGAGTACTTTAGAACCATGATTTTAGTAACAGGAGGTACCGGATTATTAGGATCTCATCTCTTATGGCTATTGGTGCAAAATGAAGTGCCCGTGAAGGCCATTTACAGGTCGGAAGAGACACTGAAGGAGGTGAAGACCATTTTTTCATATTATTCTGAAAGGGCTTCAAGTTATTTTGATAAAATAACCTGGGTTAACGCAGATATTACAGATGTACCGTCTCTTGAAGAAGCTTTTGTTGGGGTAACTCATGTTTATCACACAGCAGCATTGATCTCATTTAATCCAGCGGCATGGGACTCCTTAAAAAAAATTAATGTAGAAGGAACTGCCAATATTGTAAACCTATGTATTGCCCATAATATTGAAAAATTATGTTACTCCAGCTCCATTGCTGCCATAGGAAAATCTCTTGATGAAAGCATTGTTACTGAACAAAATGAATGGCTAGAATCTGAGAAAAGTGTTTATGCGCTTTCAAAACACCGTGCAGAAATGGAAGTATGGAGAGGTTCCCAGGAGGGGTTAAAGGTGGTAATCGTTAATCCCGGTATTATTCTTGGCCCGGGGAATTGGAATCGCGGTAGTCTCCGACTCTTTAAGAACGTTGCCAAAGGAATGCAATCATATTTCCCTGGTGGCACCGGTTTTGTTTCTGTAAACGATGTCGCTACTATAATGACACAGTTGATGCATTTGGATATCAACAATGAAAGATATATTGCGATAGCAAAAAATATGAGTTATAAGGAATTGTTTTCTATGATAGCGTCTTCCTTTGAGGTTCGGATACCGACAAAAAAGATTCCTTTCTGGCTTTTAGAAACTGGGTGGAGAATAGACTGGCTAAGTCATCTTATTTTCAGAACAAAACGTAAACTCCCTAAAAATACCGTAAAATCGCTACGCAAAAGGCAATTTTACAGTTCCGATAAATTGGAAAAAACCCTGAATTTTAAATTTGAGAACATGGAATCGTATATTGATTTTTCCTGTAACATCCTAAAAAAGAGATATCCCGATTTCTTTTAAGAACTACTTACTCTGGCACACTGTCCCTTTGTTGTCTTGCTCTGGAAGCTATACTATCATTAGCTATCTTTCTTTCTTCTTCTACCTTATTCTTTTCCTTCTCTAATTTGGCGGCTACCTCTTTGTAAATAGCTTCATATACTAATGGCTGTGAAGCATAATATATGTCACTTTGCACAAATTGCAGACTGTCAACACCATATTGCTCAAAGAGAAAATTGGTAGGTGAATCAAAATGCTTTTCAAGTATATAAGAATTAGTGCTTTTGGCAGCATTTAGTATTGCGAGGTCATAGAGCATTTGTGTCATTTTTTCCCGGGGAATTAAATCATCAGGTTTTTCAATGATCTTTTCTACACAAGAACTAACCATCACTATTCCCAGTATGAGAGAAAGAAGTTTTTTCATGGTCTGTTAAATGTTAATCGTTTGGCATGCCGATCTGTTGAAAATTTTCCATTATTAAAAGCCAAATGACCATTCACAAATGTGTGGGTGATCTTTGAATTAAACTTTGTCCCTTCAAAAGGGGACCAGCCACACTTGTATAAAATATTGCTTTTGTTTACCTCCCAAGCTTCATTGGGATTAACCACTACAAGATCTGCAAAATACCCTTCTCTTAAGTACCCTCTATCTTTGATCTGAAAAAGGATAGAAGGATTATGACACATTTTGGTTACCATGGTTTCCATGCTGATCTTCCCTTCCAGTGCTTTCTCCATCATTGCAGGTAATGCATGCTGCACTAAAGGACCTCCCGACGGAGCTTTTAAATACTTTTGATCTTTTTCCTCAAGTGTATGCGGGGCATGGTCTGTGGCCAATACATCAATACGGTTGTCTAAAAGCCCCTGCCAAAGCTGTTCTCTGTCGCTAGCTTTCTTTACAGCCGGATTCCATTTGATGTGAGTTCCAT
Organism: uncultured Flavobacteriaceae bacterium; assembly: GCA_963796935.1. GTDB lineage: Bacteria > Bacteroidota > Bacteroidia > Flavobacteriales > Flavobacteriaceae > Muriicola. The sequence continues at coordinate 178,360 of CAWCNT010000018.1, read as the reverse complement.
ACTGCTCATAATCTTCCTCTGAGAACCATAAATGATGAAGACAGACCTCGGCAGTGATCTTTTTTTCTTCTAAGGGGATATCATTTTGGAATAAGGAAAGTTCTTTTCCCGTGGATACATGAAATACATGAAGTCGGGCCCCGGTTTTTCGCGCAAGTGCCACAGCTTTGGAGGAAGATAAGAAACATGCTTGCTCGCTGCGGATCAAGGGATGACATTTTATTGGAATGTCCTCTCCGAACTTTTCTTTATATGTACTTAGGTTATTTTTTATGGTAGTCTCATCCTCACAATGGGCAGAAATAACCATCTCTGTATTATTAAATATCTGTTCTAAGACCACCTCATCATCTACAAGCATATTCCCGGTAGAGGATCCTAAAAAGAGTTTCACTCCAGAACAGGCATTCTTATCTAATTTTTTTAATTCCTCAAGATTATCATTCGTTCCGCCAAATAGAAAAGAGTAGTTAGCAAAGGAGGACCTGGCCCCCATAGCAAATTTCTCTTCTAATTTTTTTATGGTTGTGGTTTGAGGATTGGTATTCGGTTGTTCCATAAAAGTGGTGATCCCACCGGCAATTGCCGCTCTGCTCTCAGAGGCTATTGTTCCCTTATGGGTCAAACCCGGTTCTCTGAAATGTACCTGATCATCTATAATTCCAGGCAATAGATAATGTCCCTTGATGTCTATTACCGTGGCAGTATCTGAAGTAATGGAATTTGCAATTTTAGCAATCCTTTCGCCTTCAATAAGAAGGTCTCCTTCCCATTGTTTTCCCTCATTAATAAGAATGGCATTCTTTAAGAGCGTTTTTTTCATACTAAAATCCATTTAACTTGAATAAACTACGAATTCTCATACTAATAACGCCAAAGATCGCTTCCCAGATAATAGAAGAGCTCATCTTTGACTTCCCTTTTTCACGATCTGTAAATATGATAGATACTTCTTCAATTTTGAATTTCATTAAATGGGCCCGGTACTTCATTTCTATCTGAAAGGCATAACCAATAAACTTAACAGCGTCCAGATCCAAAGCCTCCAACACATGCCTTTTATAACAAACAAAGCCAGCTGTGGGGTCATGAACACCCATTCCCGTAATTATCTTAACATAAAATGAAGCTCCATAAGAAAGTAATACTCTGTACAAAGGCCAATTCACCACATTCACCCCTTTTTTATACCTGGAACCCACAGTAACGTCTGCGCCGTTCACACATGCCCTGTATAACCTTGGTAGATCTGATGGTCTGTGAGAGAAGTCTGCATCCATTTCAAATATGTAGAGATACTCCCTTTTCAAAGCCCATTTAAATCCATGAATATAGGCAGTTCCCAAACCAGCTTTCTCGGTCCTAACTTCCAAAAATAATCTCCCTTCGTATTTATCCTGCAAACCTCGGACCTCATCAGCTGTCCCGTCTGGTGAATTGTCATCTACTACTAAAACATGGAATTCCTTTGGAAGGTTGAAGACAGCATCTATTATGGCTTCAATATTCTCAATTTCGTTATAGGAGGGGATAATTACTAAACTGTCTGTCATTGAAAGGTCGCAATAATGGCAAAAATAGTGCTTTAATGCGACCGAACCGAAATCATACTTTAATTTTCTTCCTCGAATAAACTTAGTGTTACGTGCTATTATTTGTAATTTTGACGCGAATTCGATCTAGAATGAAACAAAAGTTTCCAGCACTATTCCTTTATTTTTTAGTCGCCGTTCTCATCTTGAATATTCTTCAGGCGGCAACTACAGAATTGATTTTTGATGAGGCGTACTATTGGTACTATGCCAGGGATCTGGCCTGGGGATACTTTGATCATCCTCCTATGGTAGCCTTTTTGATCTCTCTGGGGAGCACATTATTTAATGGAGAATTAGGGATAAGATTATTTAGTTGTTTTTTAGGTGTGGGCACCATGATAATCTTGTGGTTGCTAATTGATAACCCGAAAAAGCGGGAGTATGTGCCACATTTCTTTGTACTGATTTTGTCTATGACGCTGATTCATGCCTATGGATTTCTAATATTACCAGATACCCCATTGTTGTTCTTTTCGGCTTTGTTCTTTTTGATCTATAAGAAATTTATTGCTGCTCCGGGATTGCTAGTCTCTTTGTTCTTGGGAATTGTAATGGCCGCATTAATGTACAGTAAATACCATGCCTTTTTAGTGATCTTCTTTGTCCTTCTCTCTAATTTAAAACTCTTGCGAAGCCACTATGCCTGGGTTGCCGTCCTTGTCTCGCTCCTTTGTTATTCGCCGCATTTCTTATGGCTTTATGAGAACGATTTTGTATCCATAAAATATCATCTATTTGAAAGGCCAAACAGACCATATGAATTCTTTGATTTTACTTTGGGCTATTTTTTGAACTTGTTAGCAATTTTTGGCCTAACCTTTCCTTGGGTTTACAATGCATTGATCAAATCTAAAGGGAAGGATAAATTTAATCGGGCCTTGTTATTTGTCAGTTATGGTATCTTATTGTTCTTCTTACTCTCAAGCCTGCAGCGCAGAGTACAAACACAATGGATCATAGTAATATGCATTCCCATGGCCGTTCTTACCTACCAATATATGTTGGAAAACCCGGGAACCAGAAAATGGATAGTACGCCTGGGATTGGTAAATATTGCTATTTTTCTTTTTCTTAGAATTGGACTAGTGTATGAACCTCTGTTCCCCGTTATTTATGAGACTCACGGTAATAAAACATGGGTTGGAAAGATTACTTCACAAATAGGGAATATTCCTGTTGTATTTGAAAATTCCTACAGGATGGCTCCTATGTTTGCTTATTATTCCGGCAATTCATCTTATTCATTGAACAATGTATGGTATCGAGAAAATCAATATTCTATAGATGACTCTGAAGAGGTGGTTCGCGGACAAAAAGTACTTTTCGTATCTAAATATTTGAAGGAAGGTGATATTTCTTTTACCATGCCAGACAATACTTTGTTTTTTGGAGTCTATGTAGACCCCTTTGAATCCTATAGAAAGCTGAAAACACAGTTTACCATGCAGCCGAATTTGAAAGAAGCTGGCTCTCCTACTTTTTTAGTCAGCAATCCCTATTCTTTTGCTATCCCTATTAATAAACTCAAGTTTGGTCTGGTATTAATGGATGCTTACAAGCAGGTTGTAGAAATAGCTCCGGTAAAAGCGATACCCAAAGGTAAAATCATAGAAGATCTTGCACCAATGGCCGAGCAAGAATTTGAATTTAACTTGCCAGATGTATCCTTAGAAAAGGCCACATATTTAAAAATAGTGATTTCAGAAAATGAACTGCGCTGGGGATTGAACGGCGAAAAATTAAAGCTAGACTAATGGAACCGGTACTAAGAGAAATTGGAGAGTTAGACTGGATCACATTGATCATTTTTTCCAGTGTCATATTTCTTGTGCTTGCTAAAAGCCTGTTTTATGGCCGTTTTCTAAATTTTATGATCCTTCCATTTAATAACAAGTACATTTTTCTCTATAACAAGAAGGACCGCTTAATGAATTGGTTTCATATTTTTTTTACTGGTTTTCAATTACTTAATTTATCCTTGTTCCTATACCTGGCAATTTCCATTTACAAGCCCAATGAAGTGCTACCATCACCCTTATTATTTGCACTTATTCTAGGTCTTGTTTTTTTATTCCTTTTTGTAAAGATCCTAATTCAGTTAGGAAATAGTACCATCTTTAATAATCAATCTGTAATTGCCGAGATCCTTTTTAAAAAGATCTCCTATTTGAATTATAGCAGCCTTGTTATGTTTTTGGCCAATGTGTTGTTGACATACGTATTCATAGGCTCTAAGACCGTTATATTGTTAGGAAGTGCTCTTATATTACTTATCCTGATCATAGGTTGGGTCACAATAATTAAAACGCATCTTAAGTTCCTTACCAACTACTTTTTCTATTTTATTTTGTACCTTTGCGCTCTTGAAATTGCCCCGATTATTATTGTTGTGAACGCTCTAAAAGTTTGATGTCTATGAAAATCAAAACGATTTTAGTATCCCAGCCGGAACCTAAGATGGAAAACTCTCCATATTTGCGGCTTATTGAAAAAGAGCACGTACGAGTAGATTTCAGGCCTTTTATCCATGTGGAAGGAGTGGAAGCCAAATCGGTTAGGCAACAAAAAATAGACCTCAATGACTTTACCGCTATCATTTTAACGAGTAGGAACTCCATAGACCATTTTTTCCGCATTGCTGAGGAGATGAGATTTAAGGTGCCAGATTCAATGAAGTACTTTTGTCAGTCAGAAGCAGTTGCTTATTACCTGCAGAAATACGTGGTCTACAGAAAGCGTAAGATCTATGTGGGGAAACGAAATTTTACAGATCTACAATCACTGTTTAAAAAATATAAGGATGAAAAATTCTTATTGCCATCCTCGGATGTATTAAAGAGTGTGGTTCCGGACATCCTGAATGAGATGAACCTAAATTGGACAAGAGGTATTTTCTATAAGACTGTAATTAGTGATCTTTCGGACCTTCGAAATGTATATTATGACGTCTTGGTATTTTTCAGTCCTTCGGGAATTGAGTCGCTTTTAAAGAATTTTCCAGATTTTGAACAAAATGAGACAAGAATTGCGGTTTTTGGTAACTCTACTATTGCTGCGGCTACAGATGCCGGCTTACGAATAGACATTCAGGCGCCTACTCCGGAAACTCCTTCTATGACGATGGCCTTACAAAAATATATTACAAGTGTCAACAAGAAATAATTCTTGTTTGAATGATATTGAAAAAGCCTCCCAAACGGAGGCTTTTATTTTTAAAAGGCATATCGTTGTGGTCCGCCTCTGCGAATTTCCTCATTCGCATATGACTCAAATTTTACGAAATTCTCCCGGAAGGCATTAGAAAGTTTAAAGGCAGTTTTATAATATGCCTCGTCATTATTCCAGGTTGCTCTTGGACTCAAAACACTGGTAGGAACTCCGGGGCACGATCTTGGTTGTGCTACTCCAAAGACAGAATGGATATGATATGTATCATAAGAGTACAATCCTAAATCCCCGTTTAAAGCGGCATGAATCATAGCACGGGTATATTTTAATTTCATTCTTGTACCCACACCGTAGGGCCCACCGGTCCATCCAGTATTCACCAACCATACATTTACCCCAGATTCTTTCATTTTTTTACTGAGCATTTCTGCATATTTTGTTGGATGCAATGGCATAAATGGTGCACCAAAACAAGCTGAAAAAGATGGTATTGGTTCAACAACTCCAGCTTCTGTACCTGCGACTTTGGCCGTATAACCAGAAATGAAATGATAGGCTGCCTGACTGGGTGTTAATTTAGTGATAGGAGGTAATACTCCAAAAGCATCTGCTGTTAAAAAGAAAATATTCTTTGGATTTTTCCCGATAGATGGTTCCTGAATATTATCTATATGATAAATCGGATAACTAACACGTGTATTTTGAGTTATAGAGGTGTTTTCAAAGTCTACATTGCCTTCGTCATCCATGATAACATTTTCCAGGATAGCTCCTTTTTTAATGGCATTATAAATTTCTGGTTCGTTCTCCTTGGATAAATTAATCACCTTGGCATAACATCCACCTTCAAAATTAAAAATGGTGTTCTCTTTTGTCCAGCCATGTTCATCATCGCCAATTAATCTGCGATGTGGATCAGTTGACAAGGTGGTCTTACCTGTGCCAGATAATCCAAAAAATATGGCGGTGTCTCCTTTGGACCCACATTGGCAGAACAATGCATGGGGAGTGTCTTGTGATAGACAGGTAGTAGAAAGTTTAAGGCAGAAAAGATGCCTTTTTTGATTTCTCCTGTATATCCTGTACCACCAATAAGAGCAATTTTCCTGGTGAAGTTTAAAATAGCAAAATTGTGCTGTCTGGTCCCGGAAGTAGCTGCATCAGCCATATACCCAGGCGCATTTAGAACGATCCAATCTGCAGTAAACGATTCCAATTCCTTATCTGTAGGTCTAATGAACATGTTAGAAGCAAACATATTAGACCATGGATATTCAGTAATAACTCTGATTCCCAACTGATATTCCTTGTCTGCACAGGCAAAACAATCTCGCACAAAAACTTCTTTATCTGATAGATAGGATGCTACTTTATCGTAAAGCACATCAAATTGATCAGGATCAAAAGGCTTATTGATTTGGCCCCACCAAACCTTATCCTCGGTTATTTTATCTTTTACAATAAATCTATCCTGGGGTGCTCTCCCTGTAAACTCTCCTGTATTAACGGCCAGCGCTCCAGATGAGGCTTCACTACCCATCCTACGTTCAAGGGTCATTTCATGCAGCACATCCGGAGCTAATTGATAATGAATATGTTCGCTCTCAATACCGTATGCATTTAACGAAATCGATTTCGTAGATGGGTTGGAAGATGTCATAAATGAAATATTTTATGGCACAAAACTAGAAAAAAATAGAGCATTGCCCTATAAAATAGAACATTGTTTAGCCTAAATACTTAAAAACACGATGACCAATTAACAACCACCCGCTTATAAGGAATACTCCACCCAAAGGAGTAATAAAAGCAAGGGGTTTAAAATTGAAAGAGGTTAAATCATTGGTGGCCAATAAATAGATGGAAAAGGAAAAAAACACTACCCCAATAGTGAAAAAGTAATAGATCCATTTTTTTTGAGTTGCTGTCAAGTGGGCCGCAGAACCTAACCACAAAAGTACTAATGCGTGATACATTTGGTAGGTAACCCCTGTTTGGTAACTCTCGAGAGATGATTCACTTAGTATGCTCTTTAATCCATGAGCCCCAAATGCCCCTAAAACTACAGAAATCACTCCCAAGATAACAGCTGTAAGTAAAATTGTTCTGTTCATAACTTAATGGCCTTGTTTTTTTATAAATGTAACAAATTGATACCTTAGTATTTCTTGAATTTAAAAGTAACTCATAAGAATGACGCGTAAAATTTTGATCGTAGGAGCTGGAAAATCTACCTCCTATATGTTAGATTATTTTCTGGAGAAATCCATGAGCGAAAACCTGCAGATAACAATTGCCGATCTTAATACCGATGGTATTCCGGCTCATATTAAAGAACATAGCGCCTGTAATCTTTTAAAGCTGGATATCTCAAATTCTGAGAAAAGACAAGACGCTGTCTCACAGGCAGATATTATTGTGTCCATGTTACCTGCCCGGTTCCATGCCACTATTGCTTCGGACTGCCTGTTGCTTAAGAAAAATCTCGTTACAGCATCCTATGTAAGTGATGAAATGAGATCAATGAACGAGGAAGTCAAAAAGGCCGGACTAATCTTTATGAATGAAATAGGTCTGGATCCGGGGGTAGATCATATGAGTGCCATGCAGATTATTGATCGAATTAGAGATAAGGGAGGAAAAATACTCTTATTCGAATCCTTCACCGGCGGTCTGGTTGCTCCTGAAAGTGATTCTAACCTGTGGAACTACAAATTTACCTGGAATCCGAGAAATGTTGTTGTAGCCGGACAGGGAGGGACGGCTAAATTCATTCAGGAAGGTACCTATAAATACATTCCGTATCACAAGCTCTTTCGTCGCACAGAATTCATGGAAATAAAAGGCTACGGCAAATTTGAAGCCTACGCAAACCGCGACTCCCTGAATTACAGGGAAGCTTATGGTTTAGAAGACACACTTACCCTTTATAGGGGTACTATGCGCAGAGTTGGTTTTTCAAAGGCATGGAACATGTTTGTACAACTCGGCATGACAGATGACAGCTATATTGTCGAAAATTCGGAAGGATTATCCTATAGAGACTTTACGAATCTGTTCCTGCCCTATTCTCCCACAGATTCTGTAGAACTAAAATTACGGCATTATCTTAAAATAGATCAGGATGACAGCACGTGGAGTAAGCTTCTAGAATTAGATATCTTCAATCCCAAAAAGATCATTTCACTTAAAAAGGCGACGCCCGCACAAATGTTACAAAAGATACTTGAAGATCAGTGGACCTTAGCCGAAGATGATAAGGATATGATCGTTATGTATCACAAATTTGGTTACGAAATTAATGGAAAGAAAGAACAAATAGACTCCAATATGGTAGTGTTGGGAGAAAATAGAACCCACACAGCGATGGCCAAGACCGTTGGACTTCCAGTTGCAATAGCAACCCTTTTGATCCTAAATAAAAAGATCACTACTCACGGGGTACAGATCCCGATTAAAAAGGAAGTTTATGAGCCAGTTTTAAAAGAACTTATCACCTATGATGTAGTATTCAATGAATACAAAGTGCCTTATCTTGGGTATAATCCAGATTCTGTAGCTGGTTAGAATATGTAAGGAGAAATAGTATCTTTAGTAAATATTCAAAACATATTTATGTCTTCTTCTAACGATAAAGTAAAAATAGATGGTATTGACAAAAAAATACTTCGGTATTTGATGGAAGATGCCAGGAGGCCTATTCTGGAAATTGCGCGAAATATTGGAATCTCAGGAGCCGCTATTCACCAACGGTTGCGGAAACTAGAGAAATCTGGTTTGATCGCCGGGTCTAAATTTATTATAAATCCTAAGATTTTAGGCTATACGACCATGGCATATATTGGAATTTTTCTCGACAAGGCCATGAGCAATCCTAAAGCTGTAAAAGCCCTGGAGAAGATCCCAGAAGTTCTGGAATGTCATTATACCACTGGAAATTGGTCTATCCTAATCAAGGTGCTTTGCAGAGACAATGAACATCTCATGCAGGTACTTAACAAGGATATTCAGCAAATTGAAGGAGTATCCAGAACAGAGACCTTTATTTCGCTCAATCAGCAAATTGACCGCCAGATAACGATCTAATAAAAAAAGCCAGTTCGAAATGATTCGAACTGGCTTTTTTTAATATTTTTAAGTACTAATCTCTTCCCCCTAATACTTGTAACCCCCAATAAACCAGAGTTGCCAAAGATCCTATAGCAGCCACCAAATAAGTGCGTGCTGCCCATTTAAGAGCATCTTCAGAGCCCTTGTACTCGTCCTGGGTTACCATGTTCTTTTGTTTTAGCCAGGCCAAAGCTCTGTTACTGGCATCGTATTCCACCGGCAATGTAATAAAGCTAAAGACTGTCGCCATACCCATCATTATAAGCCCAGTTACAGCCACCCAAAATCCAAGTCCGGATCCCGCGGCTGCTCCTAATATAATACCCCCGAATACAATCCAGGTAGACATGCCAGAAGTAACACTTACCACCGGGACCAGTTTGGAACGCATGGTTAACCATTCATAGGCCTGAGCATGTTGCACAGCATGGCCACATTCATGAGCAGCTACCGCAGCCGAAGCTGCATTTCTTTGATTATATACACTCTCACTCAAATTAACGGTCTTGTTTACAGGATTGTAGTGATCTGTTAACATCCCTGCTGTAGAGACCACTTTTACATCTCTGATGCCATGGTCTGCCAACATTTTTTCCGCAATTTCTGCTCCACTCATTCCATTTCTAAGATGCACCTTAGAATAATGTTTGAACTTGCTTTTTAATTTACTGCTTACCAGCCAGCTTACTAAAGCAATAGCTCCAAGTAAAATATAATAGGTCATCATATGGTTCTCATTTAACTATTAAAATTACAAAATAGATAGCAAAAACCCCGCCAAGGAATGCGGGGCCTAATAAACTGACAAAATGTAAGTAAATCTTATGCCATTACCTCATCCCATTGAAATGTTTCAATGATTTCTTTATAGGCCACTTCACCTTCTACGATATTCAATCCTCTATGCAGGGATAGATCTTCTTCGCACGCCTTATACCAACCTTTATTGGCCAAAGCAAGGACAAATGGCAAAGTTACATTGGTCAATGCCATGGTAGAAGTGTAAGGCACAGCACCCGGCATATTGGCCACTGAATAATGGACCACATCATCGATAATATACACAGGATCTTCATGAGTCGTAGGTTTCGTGGTTTCAACACAACCTCCCTGATCAACAGCCACATCCACAATGACGGTTCCCGGCCTCATGGATTTAAGCATATCTCTAGTGATAAGATTGGGTGCCTTTGCACCTTTTAATAATACACCCCCAATAATAAGATCATGTGTTTTTATGTGCTTTCGAATATTGAATTCATTTGAAAACTCTGTAACAACATGGCTTGGCATTACATCATTGATATAACGAAGTCTTTTCATGTTAATATCCAAAATGGTTACATGAGCCCCGAGACCTGCTGCCATTTTAGCAGCCTGGGTTCCTACGATACCGGCTCCAAGAACCAATACTTTCCCAGGAGCAACACCTGGAACGCCTCCTAACAATACCCCTCTTCCTTTTTCCGGTTTTTCCAAATACTTGGCCCCTTGTTGAATTGCCATTCTGCCGGCCACTTCAGACATTGGTGTCAATAATGGTAAAGAACCATCTTCATCTTCCACCGTTTCATAAGCAATACAGATGGCTCCGCTAGCAATCATGGCCCGGGTCAATGTTTCATTGGATGCAAAATGAAAATATGTGAATATTACCTGACCTTTTTGAACTAGATTGTATTCCTGCTCAATCGGTTCTTTTACCTTAACAATCATATCGCTAAGCGCATACACCTCTTCAATAGAATTTACTATTGCAGCACCAGCTTCTTCATAATCCGCATCAAAGAAGCCACTGCCTTCCCCGGCAGAAGATTGCACGTAAACCGTATGATTGTTTTTTACTAATTCAAAAACGCCTGCAGGTGTCATGCCTACCCGACTTTCATTATTCTTAATTTCTTTTGGTACACCGATGATCATATTTATAATTTTAGTTCGTTCACCTCAAATTTGGAATTATTAATCGAAGTTTGAAAATAATATCGACAAAATGCAGGGGTATTACTTCATAATTTAATGTTTTAATAACATTACCCCCTAAAAAAAATGGGTATATGTGTATATATTAATATATTTTAATGATATGTCCCTAATATTAAAGGGGGGGGGATTGTAATATATTATCCTACTATATTCACGATCTTCCCTGGAACCACAATGATCTTCTTTGGGGTACGACCTGCTAATTGGGCCTTTGTCTTTTCATGACTGAGCACTTGAGCTTCTATTTCTTCTTTGGATAGATCTAATGGTAAGGTGAGTGTAAAGCGCATCTTACCATTGAAGGATATTGGATACTCCTTGTTATTCTCCACAAGGTATTTATCCTCGAACTTAGGGTAGGCTGCAATGCTTACAGAGGTAGTATGACCAGCCTTTTCCCATAATTCTTCTGCCAGATGAGGGGCGTAAGGTGCTATTAGAATGGCCAAGGGCTCCAAAATACTTCTACTATAACATTTTTGAGCAGTCAATTCGTTCACACAGATCATAAAAGTAGCTACTGAGGTGTTAAACGAAAAGTTCTCAATATCCTCATTTACTTTCTTAATTGTTTTATGTAGACTCTTAAGTGACTCCGCTTTAGGTTCTTCTTCGGTTAGATAAAAAAGCCCGTCTTTTTGTGAATGGTATAATCTCCACATTTTTTTTAGAAAGGAATACACCCCTGTGATACCTGCAGTATTCCATGGCTTAGATTGTTCTAAGGGGCCCAGGAACATTTCGTATAACCGCAAAGCATCAGCACCATATTCCTCACAAATTGCATCTGGATTTACCACATTGTATTTGGACTTCGACATTTTTTCTACTTCCCGCCCTACATAAAAGGAACCATCTTCAAGAACAAAATCTGCCTCCTTGAATTCCGGACGCCAGGCTTTAAAGGCTTCAATGTCTAGCTCTTCCGAGGAGTTTACCAGAGAAACATCTGCATGGATCGGATCTACCCGCTTGTCTTTTGTCAATCCTTTTGAAAGCAACCTATTGGTTCCTTCTTCTCTATATACAAATGCACTGGTACCCAGGATCATCCCCTGGTTAATGAGTTTCCTGGCATATTCCTCTTTGGGAACCCAGCCCAAATCGAACATAAACTTTTGCCAGAACCTGGAATACAAGAGATGGCCTGTAGCATGCTCAATTCCACCAATATATAGATCAACATCTTGCCAATACCCAATGGCTTCCTTTGAAAAAATAGCCTCGGTATTCCCCGGATCCATATATCTGTTGAAGTATTGTGAACTCCCGGCCCAACCCGGCATGGTATTTAACTCTAGGGGGAATACTTCTTTATGATCTATTCGGTCATTAGAGACTATTTGTTCCGTCTTGCTGCACCAGGCCCAATGAACGGCATTCCCCAGGGGTGGCTCACCTGTTTCGGTTGGTAGATATTTCTCCACCTCAGGTAAGGTTAAAGGCAGCTTGTCTTCAGGGATCATCTTTGGCACATCGTTTACATAGTATACCGGAAATGGTTCTCCCCAGTATCGTTGCCTGCTAAACACGGCATCTCGCAGTCTGTAGTTCACTTTTCCTTTTCCAAGCCCCTTCTTTTCCAACTCCTCAATTACTCTTTTTGAAGCTTCCTTATATGGAAGCCCGTTTAAAAAGTCTGAATTAGCAATAATAGTTTGCTCCTTATCCGCAAATGCTTCTTCAGAAATATCTATTCCTTCAAAGATGTTTGGTATAGAAATATTAAAGTGTTTAGCAAAATCATAATCGCGTTGATCCCCACATGGAACAGACATTACTGCCCCGGTTCCATATCCCGCCAGGACATAGTCTCCTATCCATATCGGAATTTTTTCCTGAGTAAAAGGATGGAGTGCATAGGCACCAGTAAATACTCCACTTACGGTTTTTACATCGGCCATGCGGTCGCGTTCAGAGCGTTTAGAAGTCTCTATCACATAATCATTAACAGCTTTTTCCTGTTCTTTGGTTGTGATCTTCGCTACCAGTTCATGCTCTGGTGCCAGGGTCATAAAACTAACGCCAAACAGGGTGTCGGGTCTGGTTGTAAAAACTTCTATCGGATAGGCAGAATTGTTCTCTGTAGAAGTTGCTGTAAAAAAAGTAAGGGATGCCCCAACAGAGCGGCCAATCCAATTTGTTTGAGCATCTTTTAATGGTTGTGGCCAATCAATTGTGTTCAACCCATCTAATAAGCGTTGAGCATAAGCTGTGATCCTCATGCTCCATTGTGTCATTTTCTTTCGCACTACTGGATGACCTCCACGCTCCGATACCCCATTTATGATCTCATCATTTGCCAATACAGTTCCCAGGCCAGGACACCAATTAACCTCTGTATCTGCCAAATAGGTAAGTCGGTATTTTAAAAGTAGCTTTTGTTGCTCGCTATGATCTAATGTATTCCATTCTTCGGCAGATACTAGTGGAGTATCCTCATCACAAACCGCATTGATCGCTGCGTTTCCCTCAGATTGTAGTCTTTTTTCCAGATCCAAAATTGATTCTGCTTTGTTTGTATCCTTATTATACCAGGAGTTGAATAATTGAATAAAGATCCATTGGGTCCATTTGTAATAGGCCGGGTCTGAAGTTCGTACTTCCCGACTCCAGTCGAACGAAAATCCCAATTTATCTAATTGCTCTCTATACCTTTTAATATTAGTTTCAGTGGTAAGGGCAGGATGTTGTCCTGTTTGAATAGCATATTGTTCAGCGGGCAATCCAAACGAATCATATCCCATAGGATGGAGCACATTAAAGCCTTTATGTCTTTTATAGCGTGCGTAAATATCGCTGGCAATATATCCAAGCGGGTGGCCTACATGTAATCCTGCCCCTGAAGGATACGGAAACATATCCAGAACATAGAATTTTTCCTTATCCGATTGATTGGTTGCCTTAAAAGTCTGGTTCTTGGCCCAATAGTGCTGCCATTTATCCTCGATTTTCCTGAAATCGTAGCTCATCTTTATGTCTTTCTCATTCTATAGCGGCAAAAATAGGCGTAATCCCTGAAACGGGAAAGCCAATACTTCGAACAATAGTGCGTTTAATTAGAAGGCAGCGCAAAAATAGCGCTACAATGAAACCTAAAATTATATATTTAGCCTACGAAATGAGAATTTTTAAAGCTATTGTTGTCATTATCGCATGTAGTTGTACCCAATCACTTTTTGCTCAATTGGGTTTTTGTGCGGGTAATTCCGGGAGTCCAATATTTTCGGAAGATTTTGGAACTGGTCCAACTAATGGCCCTGCATTACCGGCAGGCACCACCACCTATACCTATGTAAATGGTGTCCCAAATGATGGCAGTTATACTATTACAAGTAGTACAGCGGGTTATTTCGATTGGTTTAACATACAAGATCATACCCCTGATGACGTAAGTGGTAAAGCGTTTATCGTAAATGCCAGCTTTACTGCCGGGGAATTTTACAGGAGGACCATTACCAATCTTTGTGAAAACACCTCCTACGAATTCTCCTCCTGGCTTCTAAACCTACATCCCAGATCTGGGGCCGGATGCCCGGGAACTGGAATTCCTATTAATGTAAAATTTGAAATATGGGATAGTACGGACACCAATTTATTAGCCTCCGGCGATACTGGAGATATTGTTGACAAGACCACTGCAGAATGGGGGCAATATGCCTTGCTGTTTACAACAGTTCCGGGGCAGTCGTCTGTTATCTTAAAAATGATCAATAACAGTAGTGGTGGTTGCGGTAATGACCTGGCCATAGATGATATTGTCTTTAGATCTTGTGGAGATCTGATAACACTAACTGACACTGCCAGCGAGTCTTCTATTTATGCCTGTGAAGATGACGGCCCAGTAGGCCCCACTACTATTAGTGCCACACCAGATTTTAGCATATTTACTGATCATTACTATCAATGGCAGGAAAGTGCAGATGCAGTTAATTGGACCGATATCCCCGGGGAAACAACGGATACCTTCACAGCACCGCCTGTAAATACAGATAGCTACTATAGGGTAAAGGTTTCGGAAGACCTTATAAATATTTCCAATGACCTCTGTAATGTTATTTCTGAGGTTTTTGAAATCATATTAGTGCCAACGCCCAATCCTCCTAATAACATTGGAGATTTACGGATATGTGAAAATATAGAAAATGGGATCCTAACTGTAAGAGCTCCTCCAGGAATAATTGTGAATTGGTATGATGCTGCCTCAGGAGGCACATTGCTAGCCTCAAATAGTCCTTCCTATACGACAGACACAGCCGGCACATATTACGCAGAAGCAGTTCCTACATTAGCGGATTGTCCTTCCGATACAAGAACTCCCGTCACACTAGAATTTTATCCTTTGCCGGTAGTAAATGATGAGGAATTGTTTTTTTGTCAAAATACCGACATTACATTGGAATCTAATGTAACCGGCGTAACCTATGAATGGAGTACAGGAGAAACCACAGCAAACATCATTGTTTCTCAACCTGGGACCTATACAGTAGAGGTGACAGATCCCAGGGGATGTTCAAATATCAAAACCATTCTTTTAAATCAGATAGATCTGCCTGTTATTGATGAGGTTTTCTCAACTGATCTTGATATCTCTATCTCAACACTGAATGAAGGAGAGTTTGAGTATTCATTAGACGGAGTTAATTTTCAGGACGAACCAATCTTTTTGGATATTCCTGGTGGGGTTTATACTATTTCATTAAGAAATAAATCGAGTTGCGGAATTGTTTCCCAGGAATACTTTCATCTGGTGGTCCCTAAATTTTTTACTCCTAACGGGGATAATATAAATGATGTTTTCAAAATTGATGGCATTGATTCCACTCCCGATTACGAAATCAATTTATATGACCGTTACGGAAAACTGCTAAAAAGCACTAACAATGCGCCTATGCAATGGGATGGCAGGTATAATAACCGAGAACTCCCTTCTGGTGATTATTGGTATTCAATAAGGATAGAAGACAAAGTAATCAACGGACATGTTTCTCTAAAAAGGTAGGATGGAAGTTCGGAATATGGCACCATCATAAAATAATAATAATCTCCTCAACATAAGGTTCATCATACTTTAGTATTTTTACGCTATTATAAGCCTACTATGAGTACATCTTTTGAACGCTATCAAAAAAGGAAGTTGATTTCTTCTTATTTCTCTGTGGTACTAAGTATTGGGCTGGTTCTTTTTCTTCTTGGGGTATTGGGACTCTTGGTACTTAATACCAAAAAACTGGCAGATCATTTTAAGGAACAAATTACTCTTTCAGTCTTTTTAAAAGACAATGCCAAACAAGTGGAGATAGATCAGCTTCAAAAAAGCCTGGTGTTAGCGCCCTATACAAAAACAGCCACCTATGTTTCCAAAGAGGAAGCCGCGGAACAGCACAGTGATGACATTGGTGAAAATTTTATTGATTTTTTGGGATATAATCCCCTCAAGAATTCAATAGACGTTCAGTTAAACGCTGATTTTGTCACTACAGATCAGATCGCTTCTATTGCTGAGGAAATCTCTTCAAAGGGCTATGTTGAGGAAGTGAGCTATGATAAACCATTGATAGCATTACTTACAGACAATGTAAAAAAGATCTCTTTTTGGATCCTTATCGTAAGTGCCATTTTTACTTTTATTGCAGTGCTTTTGATCAACAGCTCCATTCGACTCTCAATTTACTCGAAACGTTTTATTATTAAAACCATGCAAATGGTAGGGGCCACCAAAACTTTTATTAGAAGACCTTTTCTCTGGACCAATATTAAATTGGGAATGTTAGGGGCCTTATTGGCTTTACTGGTTCTGGGAGGGCTTTTATATTATATGGATCTCAATTTTCCGGAACTAAATCTTTTTGCCGATCTGTGGTTCCTTGGGGGACTGTTTTTAGGGGTTTTCATCCTGGGCGTATTGATCTCCCTGTTGAGTACCTTTTTTGCAACCCAACGATTCTTAAATCTAAGAACAGACGATTTATATTATTAACTTTGCAGCCATGGGTAAGAAGCAAAAGAATCAACAGGAAAGCAATAGAAAGGAGTTTATCTTTCAAAAAAAGAATTATCTGTTTATGTTCATTGGTATTGCCTGCATGGCCCTTGGCTTTATTTTGATGAGTGGGGGTGGAAGTGATGATCCTACCGTTTTTAATCCGGACATCTACAGTTTTAGAAGAATACGTCTGGCTCCTACCCTGGTCTTGATTGGTTTAGGACTTGAAGTATATGCTATTCTGTTAAACCCACATAAGAAAAAATAATTGGAAATCATTGACGCCATTATTCTTGGCATTGTTCAGGGATTAACGGAATTTCTTCCTGTTTCATCCAGCGGACATTTAGAACTGGGAAAGGCTATATTAGGGGATGATTCTATTCCTGAAGACAGCCTACTGTTTACGGTGGTTCTCCACTTTGCCACCGCTCTGAGTACATTGGTGGTCTTCAGAACCGATGTATTAGAGATATTAAAAGGATTATTCAGCTTTAAATGGAATGAAGAAACCAAATTTTCCCTTAAGATCATTCTCTCAATGTTCCCTGCCGCTTTGGTGGGCTTGTTTTTTGAAGAAAGACTTGAAGGACTTTTTGGGGAGAATGTGCTGCTTGTAGGTTATATGCTTATGATAACGGCACTCTTATTATATCTGGCAGACAGGGCTAAAGAAACTGAGAAAAAAGTAACTTTTTTGAATGCCTTTATTATTGGAGTTTCGCAGGCCATTGCAATTTTACCCGGGATCTCCCGAAGTGGAGCTACCATCTCAACATCGGTACTTCTGGGGATAGACAAATCAAAAGCAGCCCGCTTTTCATTCCTCATGGTTGTACCCTTAATTCTTGGTAAGATGGCAAAGGATCTTTTTGGAGGGCAAATAGACTTTCAAAGTACACAAATAGCGAGTTTAGGCGCCGGATTTATAGCTGCCTTTATTGCAGGTCTCTTTGCTTGCACCTGGATGATCCAATTGGTAAGACAGAGCAAATTGCAGTATTTTGCTATTTATTGTTTCCTGGTTGGCCTTATTGCCATCGGTTTTGGCCTTTGGAATTAATACTTTATAGATGCAAGATTCTGTTGAATCCATATCCAAAGATGAGTTCCTGGAAGGACAAATATTGCTCCTGGACAAACCCCTGGGCTGGACTTCCTTCCAAGCGGTAAATTCAGTAAAATGGACAATCAGGAAAAAATTTCAACTTAAAAAAATAAAAATTGGGCATGCTGGCACTCTCGATCCACTTGCCACTGGCCTCTTGGTTGTTTGTACCGGAAAATTCACAAAGAGGATAGCAGAACTACAAGGACAATTAAAAGAGTATACCGGCACTATAACCCTTGGGGCAATTACTCCGTCCTATGACCTGGAAACAGAGGTTCAGGAGATGGCTGCCACAGAAGGTCTCACAAAGCAGGAAATTATCGATGCCACGATTCCGTTTACGGGTAAAATAGAACAGAAACCACCGCTGTTCTCGGCCCTGAAAAAAGATGGAAAAAGGTTATACGAATATGCCAGGGAAGGCGTGGTGATAGAAGTTCCCTCGCGTTCCGTGGAAATTTTAGTTTTTGAGATTACGGATATTAAAATGCCAAATGTACAGTTTAGAGTAGTGTGTAGCAAAGGCACTTACATACGATCTCTAGCACACGATTTTGGTAAGGCTTTGGGAGTAGGCGGGTATCTTTCGGCCTTAAGAAGAACCAAAATAGGGGAATATAACGTAGATAATGCAGTAGATCCTACTATTTTCAGAGAACTCTTACTACAAGAGTAAGTAGTACTTTTTTGTATTTTTAGGAGCCTGCTTAGAACTTTTTTATGAAAAAAGTATCAAATATTTTCCATGGGTTAATGAATTTGAATAGAAATCAACTTTCTTTTATCATTACCTTCTTTTCCCTTTCTCTAATGATATTGCTTCTATTCAATCTGCATCTGGGAGCTGAGGAACAGGATGAATATGTCATTGAAATGAGTCTTGCCGATGAGGATTTGCAGCAACTTCTTGAAGAGGAGGAGAAAAGAGCCGAAGAATTGGCCAATGCAGAACTTATAAAAAGTAGCCAGGCCATCAATGAAACAGCCAAACCAAGTATTGGCAGTCCTGAGCCATTAAAAACACTGGAAGAGCTTATGGAAGAACATAATATTAATCCAGATGACAATTCCATGGAAGACATTAAAAATGCCGATCCTGAATTTGCGGCAGCTCTAAAGGAATTGGCCAAAAAAAGGGAAGAGCGCAAACAGGAGTTAGGCGAAAAAGATGCCGAGAAAAAAGAATTCACAGATTACATGGCTAACAAACGTACCCGCATTACCTATTCTTTATTAGATAGAAGAAATTTTGAACTACCTCCCCCCATCTATACATGTCTGGAAGGTGGAACCGTAGTGATTAATATAAAAGTAGATAAGTTAGGCTATGTTACAGATGCCGAGTTTAATTCCACTAGCTCTAATACCTCTAACGGTTGTTTGGTTGAAAATGCTATAGAATACGCCCTGAAAGCCAGATTTAACAGTTCAACAAAGACTTCGCAAATAGGGACAATTACCTATCTATTTCAGAGTAAGTAATTGTTGTAGGTCGGCAAGGATATTTTGTCCTTTATCTCTATTGAACCATTGTTGAAGATCTTCCTTAAATTCCGGAGATAATGATGGATGTATTTGTTTATACTCATTAACCATAATGGTAGCTTTTGTTGGTAGTGGCCCCCAAGTTCCCAAAACTTCTGAAGTCTCTTTGTCTATCACGATCAATTTAGGGATCGCCATTTTCTCATTAGTTAGAAATGCATCCATCAGCTTTGGATGTTCATTGCGTAGTACAATTCTAAGATCTATTCTGTCATTGTAGGTGGCAATCTTATTCATCACTGGAAGGGAAGGAGCAGAATCACCACACCAACTTTCCACAATGACCAGCCAGTATACTTTCTTTTGATAGTCTGCTAGCTGTTTTAAGACTTCTTCTGAAATTTTCAATGTCTTATCCCATCGGCGCATTCTTTTGTCGTTCAGCACAGTATAGTGCTTATTAGCTTCGGTTTGTTCCGGTCCTGTGGTGCCATTATTAGCAACTAGATTTGAAACCAATTCCCGAAATTGATCATAGGACATAGATTCAACAACTGCCTTATGAATGATTTCTTTAGTAGTCTGTTTAGTGTGAGAATTGTTCATTATAGTTGTATTAATATTTTGCAATAATATTCTGGTTCATTTGTTGACTTGTGCTTGGTAGCGTAAAGCCTTCTTTCCTTACAATTCTTAAACAGGAATACTGGTTATTACAAATTCTCCGGATTGATCGCCAAACTCTGAAAAAGTTTTGCTTTGGCTGCAAAGAACTTATTTTGAAGCTCATTTTGTTTAAGTCGGGCATCTATAAGTTTGTTCTCCCTGCTGTTGATCAGGAATAATGAACTCTCGCCAAAACTAAACTTACGTTCTTCGCCATTGAGCAATATCCCATAGTTGTTTACAATATCGTATACTAATTCATTTTGCTCTTCATAGGAATCGAGTTCATTATAGATAGCAAGGATCTTATTAGTAATAGATACGGTAGCACTAGAATATTCATATTCGGCATCGCGTAATTTATATTTTGCCAATTTTAACTCCCCTCGCTCTTTCCGCAAGAAGAGAGGAAGACTAATATTAACGCCACCCTTATAATTTTCTGTCTCCAACGAATTGATCAATTCTGGAGTTTCTGTTAAAAAATTATATTCCAAATCTATTTTTGGTAATAATTGGTTGGTCTTTAACCTGCGATCTATAATTAATTGGTCTATTTTAAGTCCAAGAGAAATTATCTTTGGATGATTCTCAATTGTGAAGCTATCTAGCGGTAGTCCCAGAATCTCCAGGGCACTATCTATTTCATTTTGAAGGGAAGTATCCGGGATCACATTATCTTCTAGCTCTAATGGTACGTTGTTAGACATCCAAAGAAAATTAGACAACTCTAAGGTCTTATTTTGAAGTGCTACTTCGGCCTGTGTTAAGCTTAAAGCCCTATTCTGATAAGCAATCTTGGCTTCCACAGTATCTATTGCTGCGATGTCGCCAGACAGCGCCCTTGTTTTTACTCCTTTAAATCGAATTGCTGCATTGTCTAAAAATTGTTTGTAGATCTCCCTTTCATTATAAGCCTGTAACCAGTCAAAATAAGCTATGGAAGCGGCAAAAAGGATGTCATTTACCAACAGATCGCGGTCTGCAAGCGATTGCTCCCTGAAAAACTTCGCTTTTCGTAAGGTAGCCATCCGGTCATTTGCCAGGAACCCCCTCCCTAATGAGAAAGAAACTCCAGCACTATAGAGTCCGTCTTCCGGCAAGGTTTCATCCGGGTTTAGAAACTGGCCATCTGTTTGTTCAAAATTTCCCTTTAATTCAATTCCGTACCAGGTAGGGATCTTAAAAGTAGCATTCAACCTATCGTAATATTCGGTCCCTTTAAATTTCTTACGGTCAAAGTCAACTTCCACCTTGGGATCAAAACCTCCTCTTGCCTTCATTAGGTTAGCCTCACCTATGGCAATCACCAATTCTGCTTGCTTCGCAATAGGATGGTATTTCTTAACATATCCCAGGTATTCCCTGAAATTCAGTTTCAGGGTGTCATTCCCCTGACCTGAAAGCGACAGGGATACTAATAAACCTAATAATGGAAGGTATTTCTTCATCCTTACTTTAACTTATTTTCTGCCATCCCTTCTTCGGGCTGATAATAATTTGGCGGAAAACCATTCAATTGTCTCCATAGCTCATACCAAATGGGAACATCCTCTAGCAGTGCGAGTGTATTTGCTCCGGAGCCTACACGAATATCCTTAGGCCAGGGATGATCATCAGGATCTGGGGCCAATAATAACCTGTACTTCCCATTACTACTAATGAAAGTTTCTATGGCGATCACCTTCCCACCATACGTTCCATAGGATACATTGGGCCACCCACTAAAAACAATAGCAGGCCATCCATCGAATTGTATCCTCACTTTTTCTCCAATACGTATCAATGGCAGGTCAATCGGAGCCACATAAGTTTCAACAGCCAGAGAATATTCTGACGGCATGATCCCTACCAATTTATCTCCTTCCTTAAAGGTCTCACCTATTCCGGCTTGTATGGCCCTATTGATATACCCACTCTGTGGTGCCCGGATATAATACATCTGGCTACGTATCTCATAATTGGTGTATTCGTTTTCGAGCTTGGTCACCTGGGCCTCCGAATCGAACTGATTAGACTGGGCAGTAAACATATCGCTCTGAGCCTTGGAGATCTTGTCTGTGTATTCTGCCTGCACCCGATTTATCTCCATTGAGGCATTAAGAATCTCATTCTTAGCGGCCAGTAGCTTATTTTCCTGAGAAATAAGCTTTGCCTGTGTTTCCTGAAGCTTAAGCCTTTTTTCTTCCACATCTGTTACGGCTTTTAGTCCTTCTTCTTCTAATTTCTCAACCCTCTCGAACTGTCTTTGAGCGATATTCAGGTTTGTTTTGGCAGCCTCAAGATCAATACTATCACTTTGTACTTTTAAATTGGCTTGTAGCAACTTGTTCCTGGCCTGTTCTAGCTTTAATTGCCGTTCCCTGTTCAGAGCATTAACCTGAGAGTTAAGTGCCTTTACCTTTCCTTGATAAGAGGTTACGGCCATAGACTTTGATTTAATTTGATCGCCGGTTCTCTCGATTAGATTAGGATCGAAATATTCATTTTTTACTTCAGATATAAATAGGATGGTATCCCCTTTGGTCACAAAATCACCTTCCTGAACATACCACTTTTCAATTCTACCGGGGATAGGTGATTGTATGGTTTGAGGACGGTGCTCCGGATTCCTAGTTGTGAGGTATCCTTTTCCTGAGATTGTTTGGGTCCAGGGAAGAAAAAGCACTATGATTCCAAAAAAGGAAAATGCGAGCAAAAAGCGATTAAAATGCTTGTAATGCCTCATGTGAAATACCTTTTGCGAAGACTTATACCGCAAGAGGTCTATTTTCTGATTGAGTTTATTGTGAGATATATTTAACATAGCCCTTATTCTTCTTTTATTATTTCTCCTTCATTCATGGTGATGATACGCGTACAACTTTTTACCCATTCAGGATTTTGACTTACCACCACCAAGGCCCACGGATTTGTTCTGTCTGAAAGAAAATCCATGATCTGTTTTGACTCAATTTTGTTAAAATGATCTAACGGATCTTTTAGGATCAATAAGCGGGGTTTCCTGACAATACTCCTTGCGAGCACAATTTTTTTAGACACCACATAGGGTATTTGCTGTCCTTCGGGATACAACATTGTCTTTAATCCCTTGGGTTGTACTTTTACAAATTCCGTTAGCCCGGTCTTCTCTAAAGCCCAGTATACATCCTCTTCTTTTATTGAAGGGTCTCCAAATGTTATATTATCCAAAATACTGCCTTCAAAAGGAGACTCTTCTGTTAGCGACTGACCTAAATGAGAACGATAGTAATTAAGAGCAATAGATCTCAAAGAGACATTATTGACATATATGGCACCCGTGTCTGGTGTAAGAATTCCCGCAATAAGCCTCAGCAGTGTTGATTTACCGGAACCACTATCACCACGGATCAGGATAGTACAATCCGGAGTGATCATTAGAGACACCTTTTTTATAATAGATCTGTCTGTTCCCGGTATGTTATAAGAAATGTCTTTTAGCTCAACATTAAATGCTTCATTTTCTTTAAAAGGTCGTTCTCCTTCCTGCGACTCCAGTTCTTTATCTACCACCTGACCCAGTTTCTCCAGAGAGGTCAGCAGATCATAAAAGGTTTCTAAGCCAAGGATCAATTTTTCTACACTGCCTATGACCAAAAGGATGATGATCTCTGCGGCCACAAACTGCCCTATATTCATTTCCTGATTAAGCACCAGGATTCCACCTATTAACAGAAGTCCAACCGTAACTAATACTTTAAAGCCGATCATCTGGATAAACTGTATGACTATAATCCGGAAATGACTTTCTCTGGCCGCAAGATAATTCTCCACCAATGCATCATTCTTTTCCATTGCCAGGCTAGTCTTGCCGGAAAGCTTAAAACTAATTATGGACCTGGCCACTTCCTGTATCCAATGAGCTACCTTATACTTGTTTTCTGACTCGTCAAGACTAGTATCTAAACCCTTTTGTGCAGTGAATTTAAAGACCAAATAGATCAGTAGAAGTAATAGAAAACCATAGATTATAAAAAAAGGATGATAGAAAGAAAGCAGGATCAGGCCAAAAATGATTTGTAGCAGGGCTGCAGGAAAATCTACCAGGATCTTTGCCACTCCTTTTTGTATGGTAATAGTGTCAAAGAATCTATTGGCCAATTCTGGGGGATAAAAATTGCGTAATTCACTCATCTTTATTTTTGGAAATCGATAAGCGAATTCAAAGGAAGCACGTGTGAATATTTTCTGCTGCACGTTTTCGATGATCCGTAATTGCATTAATTGAAGAATCCCTACAAATGCGACGCCTAAGGTGACAAGGATAACCAGAACGATCCAGGACGTGGTTATTTGTGCTCCCTGAATTAAATTAATGATAGCCTGTATCCCAAGAGGAAGTGATAGATTTACAAGTCCCGCAAAAATGGCATAATAAAAGACTTGCAGAATATCTCTTTTATCTAATTTAAGTAGTCCTATTAGGCGTTGCCAGGCCGTTAATACAGTCTTAGCCATCTATATTTTATTTATGGAATTAAAAATTAAATGGGTAAAATACTCCGTTGGGGAGATCTCATCATTGCAATTGGTAAGTGATGGGAAATGTTGCTTTAAAAAATATTGGTGCAAAGATCCTTCCAGTAATGTACTTGCTAAGCTCGAAGGATAGGGGTAAGCGGGGTCAAGATCTGCGATCATTTCACTTAACCTCATCACCATACGCTTATATATTTCAAAATATCCTTCTTTATTCTCTGTATCTACCTCTTTTGTGAGATAGGATTTGGAGTACTCGTTAATGATAATGTCATTTAGCAAGACTTCATTTATATGAGAAAAAGAAGCATCTACTGCCACAGGTTTTGTGATAACCTCAATAGCCTTGCGCAATTTATCACCAGGATCTGCTATACTATTGGTGGAGAATACGAACTGATATTCTAGCCAACCCCAATACCAGGAAGTTAAATAGAGCAGGAGCTTATGCTTGTTCTCAAAATATCTGTAAATAGAACTTTCGTTGGAGCCTATCTTATGTCCTAATTTTTTAAAGTTAAAAGCATCGAACCCTATTTCGTGGATCATGAGTATACTGTTTTCCACGATTCTCTTACCAAGATCTGAAGATTCAGGATCCTTTAAATAGGTCTTTTTGTTTACTTCAATCTTGATCGTTTGCAGCAAATGTTTCATAGCAACATAATTTAAAAGGGCAAATATAATAGTATTACTATCATATAATAGTAGTTTAACTGTTATTTAACAATAGTATTGCTTGTTAAATTAAAATTTGTATTTTACATTTGTAATGATCTATTAAAAACAAGACTTATGGTATTAAAAAGAATATTAATCGGATGTTTTTTCTGCTTGTGTTCTGTTACTTACGCTCAGGAAAAAAAACAGGTTCCCATTCAAGAAGGGACCATCTTAACTATTGCCCAACCTGCTTCGGCTGAATACCAGCATATTCATTTTCCAAGGAAGAATTTTATTATAAAACGAGGCGCTATAGCTGATATGAAGTCGGTTTATGGGAAGAAGGTTGAAGTAGTTGCGTATTCTTATACTGATGCAGGTGACACCAAGGTTACTCTTAAGCGAACAGATGGGAAAAAGTTTTTTAGAAATTTCCGTACTGTTGATGCACATTTAGAGGATGCATTGTCGTCTGGTGAACTAAAAAAATAAGCATTTATTTTCAGCATCGGCCATTTCAGGAATTAGCCTTAATTCTTAGAAATGGCCGGTGTTTATTTATTAACCCTTCGTTTATCAACTGAGATTCTATTTTCCTGCAGCTCCGCATATTGATATTATCTATTATCTTTAAGAAAAGATAGTTCAACATGGAAAAACATCGTTGTGGATGGTGTCTCAGCAGTGAGTTGTATAAATCCTATCATGATAATGAATGGGGTGTTCCGGTAAAGGATGATGCTACCCTCTTTGAATTTCTGATCCTGGAAACCTTTCAGGCCGGACTTAGTTGGATCACCATCTTAAATAAACGGGATAATTTCAGAAAAGCATTCGATAATTTCGACTACAAAAAAATAGCTTCCTATGACCAGCAAAAGATAGATTCACTATTGCAGGATGCAGGAATTATTCGAAATAAGCTCAAGATAAAAGCCACCATAAACAATGCCCGGGTTTTTATGGAAGTACAAAAACAATTTGGAACTTTTAGTGATTATATTTGGGAGTTTGTCAATCATGTTCCAATTAAAAATTCCTTTAAAAACCACAGTGATATTCCGGCTACCACCGAGATCTCCGATCGATTAAGTAAGGATCTGAAAACAAGAGGTTTTAAATTTGTTGGTAGTACCGTGGTCTATGCCCATATGCAGGCCACCGGGATGGTAAATGATCACGAAATTACTTGTTTCCGATACCATGAAGTATAAAGAAATTCTCATTATTGCAGTTTTCTCCTTTGGTTTTCAGGGCATAGCTCAAGCTACCTACGAAAGAGAACATCGAATTAAAAAAAATCAGTTCCCACAAACGGCTCACGACTTGATCGCGAATGAGATCACTAAAGTAAAAAGGCTGCGTTTCTACAGAGAAACAGATAGTGTCCAAACCAGTTTTAAGGCTAAATTTAAAAAAGACAGGTTGCGTTATAGCATGGGATTTGATTCTGAAGGAATACTGGAAGATGTTGAGATCCTGATCAAAGAAATTGATGTCCCAAATGACACCTTTACCTCCATAGAAAGCTACTTAAATCAGTCGTATACCAAATATCAAATTCGTAAAATACTACAACAGTACCCCGCAAAGAAAACAGAAGAGATCAAAAAAACCCTTCAGGAGGCATTTCAAAACTTACTTCTCCCTTCTGTCAACTATAAGCTCATCGTAATGTGTAAAACAGAGGATGGCAGTCTAGACTTCGAATTTCTTTTCGATTCAGACGGAAATTTAAAGAAAAAGAGAGCGTTGCTCCCTCCAAATTATGACCACGTTCTTTATTAAGAAGCTATCTTTTGACATTATTTCTTCGCAGCTTTCAATAATTCCAGATAGTGATCTCGAGAGATCAATTCAGCACCTAAACTTTCCAGGTGATCTGTGTGCAATTGACAATCGATCACAGCATAGTTCAAATTTTCCAATTCATTTGCAAGATGGATCAATGCACATTTGGAGGCATCTTTAGTTTTACTGAACATGCTTTCTCCACAAAACACATTACCCAGATCTATCCCATACAAACCTCCAACCAAGGCTTCACCTTCCCAAACTTCATACGAATGCGCATGCCCTTTCTGATGCAGCTGAACATAGGCTTCTGTCATTTTCTCAGTGATCCAGGTACCTTTTTGACCGGGTCTATACGCCTTAGCACAATGTTGAATTACTTCTTTAAATGCCTTGTTTTTTGAGACCTTAAACTTTCTCTTATTTAAGGTGTTACGCATACTTTTAGAGATCTTTATCTTCTCCGGGAACAACACCATTCTTGGATCCGGGCTCCACCATAGAATTAATGAATCTTCATTGAACCATGGAAAAATTGCATTTTTATAGGCCAACAGTAATCGCTCCGGCGAAAGATCCCCTCCAACGGCCAAAAGACCTTCAGGATTAGCCATATCTACTGCCGGAAAAAGTAGCCGGTCATCCAGAAATGTTATGGGCCTGTTCTTATTTTTCACGGTACTAATTTATCCTCCCATATGAAGGAATAATTCTAAATAGATAATTATCTTCTAAAAAGGTAGATCATCATGATCCTCTTCATTCAATTCATTCGCAGGTTCAAAGGCGTCCATTGGCGGCACCGGTGGCATGTCTTGCGATGCAGCTCCTGTATCCTGCTTTTCAATTCGCCACCCTTGAATAGAATTAAAATATTTGGTTTCCCCCTGAGGGTTTTCCCATTCCCGTCCGCGAAGGTTAATACTTACTTTAACAGTATCACCTTCTTTGAAAGCGTCTAATAGATCGGTTTTATCCTGTACAAATTCTATCATAATATGTTGTGGATACTGTTCTTCAGTGGTCACCACTAATTCGCGTTTCCTGAAACCATTAGATCCGTAAGTTTTGGTTTCATCAATCAATTTAACTTTTCCCTGTATTTCCATGTTTATTGTTTTATCATGAGTACCTTCCAGGCAGAAGACACATCATTATTCATTAAAAATTCCTTTGCTTTCTTATGCAGATCCTGATTTTCTGTTATGCTCTTTAATTCGGGATGTTGATCCATAAAGGAATCTACCTCCTCTTTAGCGGGTAATGCCTCTACATTTCCCAAAATACCCAGGTCATTCCCGGATAGTACATTACTTGCTCTAATTGTTTCCGGAAGGCTATCCACTCCAATACCCCTTGTACTCAATGGCTTGGGTACTTCAAACATACCAACTTTAGCTCTGCTATACCAATTGCCTCCCATGCGGGCCACCTGATCTATTTTAGACTGGTCAATGCCACCCTGAGGATTAAGTATACTTTTGTTGATATGGATCTTTACCACCTCAGAAAAAATTAAGTTTCCCGCACCTCCCTCTTTCCCAAGGGGCTCTACTTTGACTACCTTACATTCAAATTGCACAGGCGATTCCCCAACGCGGAAAGGACGTACAATATCCGAAGGCACCATGGTAAGTCCGGATTTAATAAATTCGTTCTCTCCTTGGTCATATTCAGTGCTTGCTAAGGACATTTGTTGTACCATATCATAATTGACGACATTGATCACCACTTCTTTGGTGGCCAAAACGTTTTCAAGAGTATGTTTGGTTGTATTATTACGTACCCTTCTGGCAGGTGAAAATATCAATATCGGAGGATTTGCACTAAATACATTGAAAAAACTAAATGGAGATAAATTAGGCCGTCCGTTACTGTCTACAGTACTGGCAAAAGCAATGGGACGAGGGCCTACAGCTCCTAATAGATAGCCATGTAATTGGGAGGTAGAGAGTTCTTTAGGATGTATGGCAATCATATTCGACATAGATGACAAAGGTACATAAATTGTATTCAATTTATTATACAGACCAAGGGCTCAAATGCAACAAATGAACTCATTTTAAGTTATCTTTAAAACCACGTTTTCCATAGGATGAACTTTAATCCCAAAAACAAAATCTCCAATGTCTTTCTGCTGATAGCATCTTTTGTTATCGTAAGTCTAATTCTCTGGAATACAAACAGCTTTTTTAAAAAATTCAAAGAAGAAGAACGATATAAAATGGAAATCTGGGCCACCGCTCAGTCAGAATTACTGCAGTCCTCCGAAGATCGTGATCTTGGAAACCTCCACGTAAAAATTTTCCAGAACAACACCTCTACCCCAATGATCCTGGTAAATAAGGACGGTTCTGTGAAGACCAATAATATGGCCGATGAAATTGAATCGGATTCAACCCTAATTCAAAAGAAAATTCTAAAATTCAGGAGTGAGAATACACCAATTTCAATTGACTATGAGGGTGAATCTCTGGCCACCTTATACTATGGGAATTCTGAGGTACTTAATAAGCTTAAATATTATCCCATTGCCCTTCTACTGATCATTCTTTTATTTGGGACAGTGATCTTCTTTTTCTTTAAAACCAACAAAGCTTCTGAGCAAAACAAGTTATGGGCAGGTATGGCCAAGGAAACCGCACATCAGATCAGTACTCCGCTAACATCACTTCTAGGCTGGAACGAGCTCTTAAAAAATGAAGATATCAATAACGCTATCACCACCGAAATTGAGAAGGATATTGATAGATTACAGACCATTACAGAACGATTCTCCAATATTGGATCACTTCCTAAATTGGAACGAAAGGACATTGTAGAAGAAACTAGAAAGGCCTTTGACTATCTACAATTACGAAGTTCTCGACTTATTCAATATTCTTTTAATACGCATATAGATGAGCTGCCAATTATGCTAAATAGTGCCTTATATAACTGGACCATTGAAAACCTGGTTAAGAATGGTATTGATGCCATGAAAGGGAAAGGATCTATATCCATTGAAATTATACCCGATGGTAAGTATGTCAACATTCTTATCTCGGATACCGGGCAAGGGATCCCAAAGAGCAGTTTTAATGCCATTTTTGAACCTGGAGTCACTTCCAAAAAACGAGGATGGGGATTGGGATTGTCATTAGTGAAACGTATTGTAGAAGAATACCATCAAGGTAAGATCAAAGTCCTCAATTCTAATAAAGAAGGGACTATTATGCAAATTTCATTACAAATAAACCCATAAACATGGCAAGGGAACAACAGATCGTCATTAAAGAAGCAATTCTTACAAATAACTGTCCTGAATGCTTTAATCAGGAATTAAAACTTACGTTTTATCAGAAACACCTCATCAGTAGGTTCTACCATAAGACTACAAATGAAGTTAGTCAGGAAATACGCTGTAATAAATGTGAATCATTGATCTATCCTGTACAATGGACAAATGATATTGAACGTAGTTTTGAATATTTCCAGAAGATGATCACCCCAAAACCAAGGTCGTTGCGATTTTCGAAATTGACCTATGGACTTTTGGTGCTCTTACTCGTTTTGATAGGATCATTCTACTACCTCTATTATGCAGGATACCTTAAAGCTTGGCTCTAATGCTTTCAGCTATCGCTTTGAATTCCGTTTCGGTGAAAGATTCCTTATGTTGAAAGGTAGCATTGGCCATACTTTGCAGGGGAATAAGATGCACATGAACATGAGGTACTTCTAAACCAATAACTGTTATACCCACTCGTTTACATGGCACAGCTGCCTCAAGGGCCTTACCAATTTTTCTTGCAAAACGCATAAGACCCAGGTAGGTTTCCTCATCCAGATCCATGATCTTATTTACTTCTTTTTTTGGAACACATAGAGTATGTCCCTTGGCATTAGGATTAATATCTAGAAAAGCAAAAAATTGATCGTCTTCTGCTATCTTGTAACAGGGAATCTCCCCATTGATGATCTTTGTAAAAATACTGGACATAGGCCTACTATATTTAACTAAAAAATCCTATCAGAATATGATAGGATTAAATATAAAGAATATAACTACTTAGTTTCGTGTAATTTCCAATATATCAAACTTTAAGGTTCCATTAGGGACGCTTATTTCAGCGGTATCTCCCACTTTCTTGCCTAAAAGTCCTTTCCCTATAGGTGAAGTGACAGATATTTTACCGGTCTTGAGGTCAGCCTCACTTTCAGCAACCAGGGTATACTTCATCTCCATCCCATTTTGCTTATTCTTAAGTTTAACGGTAGAAAGAACCAGAACTTTGGAAGTGTCTAGTTGAGATTCATCTATGAGTCGGGCATTGGCCACAGTTTCCTCCAATTTAGCGATCTTCAATTCCAGATGGCCCTGGGCTTCCTTAGCGGCATCGTATTCTGCATTCTCTGAAAGGTCCCCTTTATCTCGTGCTTCCGCAATGGCTTGTGAAGCCAATGGACGTTGTATATCCCTTAAATGATTTAGCTCTTCTTTTAATTTTTTTAATCCTTCTGCGGTGTAATACGATATATTACTCATAACGTCCTCATTTAGTAAATAGAAAATCCCCTGCAGCTACCATGCAATTAGCATGTATTTTAGAGAGGATTTAACGCAAATATACAGAATTTTTGATCAATTTTGTAGCAACACCAAATCCATATAGCCCTTATGAGACATTCCTACATGCTAATTTTATTGCTGTTCTTACTGGCTTGTAGTAATGATCAGGGACAGCGCAATCCTTATCTGCAAGAAATTGGCTTCCGTTTTGAGATCAACCTCAATTTACCGCTTTACAGTCCACTTACCAATGCTGGTAGTGCGGTATATATAGGAGCTCAAGGAGTAGGGATCCGTGGAGTATTTGTTATGAATACCGGATTTGCTTACCGTGTATTTGAAGCTAGTTGTCCTAATCATTCACCCAACGCTTGTTCAACAACGGATTTAAATGGTCAAACTGCCGTTTGTGGATGCGAAGGATATGAATACAGCTTGTTTACGGGGCAACAGTTATCACCCCCCAATGATGGAGAGCGCTATTTCAATATGCTGGAGTACCGCGCTAACCAAAGCGGTAACGTGGTAGTGATCAGTAATTGATCTTTCCGGCACTCTATATTTTTATTACAACATCCTGTTAGGAATTCTTATAATGCAACTTTTACGCCTATAAGAAAATTGATACCTGCCTGTGGGTAATACCCTGCGCCTTCAATGGTTGTAATAGAACCCGGGCTGCTAAAATCATCATCAAAGGTGAAAAAATACCCGTTAGACACATACTTAGCATCAAATAT
This sequence comes from uncultured Flavobacteriaceae bacterium, assembly GCA_963796935.1. GTDB lineage: Bacteria > Bacteroidota > Bacteroidia > Flavobacteriales > Flavobacteriaceae > Muriicola. The sequence goes on along the minus strand of CAWCNT010000018.1, from coordinate 146,004 downwards.
ATTATTCAACAACCCAGAGATGACAATGCTCTTCACCACCCTATTGGGTTGAAGTGTATATGAGATATTGATATCGGTCTGTGAATAAGAATCCAATACCGAAGATGAAGCATCTATATTGCCCATATATTGTTCTCCAACATACTTGGTCAGCAAGGCTAATTGAAACGTTTCGCTGGGCTTATACGCTATTTTGTTGCCTATGATCAACCCTGGTGAATACGCAATATTGGTATTTCCTAAACTCCTCCAAAATTCCATCTCGTTGAAAAACAAAATCAATGTTCTTATTGGTGCTAATCGCCAAATTTGGCTGCCATACAAAAGCGTCTCCCAATTTTATAGCCGCATCTACCTCTAAACCGAGACGGAAGCTATCCCCTACGTTAGCTCGCAACGGAGCCCCCACATCATTCAATTCTCCTGTAAGTACTAACTGGTCTTTATACCGCATATAGAATAGATTGGTATTGATCTGCACATCGGGAGTAATATATCGCCATCCTAATTCGAAATCATTTAGTCGTTCTGGTTTCGGATTGCCATTTTCATAATCATTCCTATTTGGCTCACGATTCCCCACAGCCCATGAAAAGTAAAAGTTATGGTTTATGTTCAGATCATAGATAAGTCCGGCCTTCGGATTAAAAAAATTAAAACTGTCATCTACCAGACCCGTTTCATTACCATTTGCCCGATAATTTACTGTTCTGAATTGCATATCACCATAAAGACTCCATCGTTCATTCCATTTATAAGTTCCCTTAGCGAAGATGTTAAAATCTGTTTTTCTTGAATCATCATCATAGTAGCGCTCTCTAATATCTGCTCCCGGAGCCAGACGTGCCCAGATCACTTCACCAAAATGATCTCCTTCATACAGGTTGTACCCACCTCCTAAAATGAATTTTACTTTGTCAAAAGAACGGTCTAGTGAAAAAACAGTTCCGTAAAAATCATTGTCTAACCATCTTCTGCGTACCAGATCTGAAGAGGTGATCTCCTCACCATTAACGGTTACAGGCTCAAAGCCGTAGGTGTCAAAATCATCATTTTGCCTGTATTGTTCAAAATATCCCCTGCCTCTGGTATAATGAAAAGCCAGGCTCGAATTCCAACCACTTCCCAATCTTTGGTTCCAATGGAGTTGGGCATGATCCTGCTTGTAGTTGTCCACTTCATTCTCATAGAATTGAATCTCCCCATTCTCATCTGTATATAAACCAGCCGGATTAAACCGCCTGTTGGTTGCCAAGGTGGCTGCATCGATCCCAAAATAAGCCTGGTAGGTAATTTCATGTCCGCCAAATAGCAAGGCCTTAATAAGAGTGTTATTATCTCTATATGCAGCTTGTAAAAAATAGGAGTCGAGGGCAGCAGAAGCCCTGTCTATGTACCCATCGGATATGATCCTGGACAATCTTCCAGAGACTTCAATGGCATCATTCATCAGCCCTGTGGAGAATTTAATATTGTTCCGCATGGTGTTAAAACTCCCGAAGGAAGAGCCAAATTCGGCGTAGGCCTTTTCTGCAACGGCATCCGTCAATAAATTTAAACTAGCGCCAAAAGCGCCGGCTCCATTGGTAGAGGTGCCAACCCCTCTTTGTAATTGAAGGTCTTCTGTGGAAGATGCAAAATCGGGCAGATTAACCCAAAAAGTGCCATGAGATTCTGAATCATTGTACGGAATTCCGTTAATGGTGACATTCACCCTGGTGGCATCGCTACCCCTTACCCTAATTCCGGTATACCCTACCCCGGCACCGGCATCGGAGGTAGTCACAACGGAGGGAAGGAAGTTAAGGAGAATAGGTATATCCTGTCCCAGATTCCTGGAACTCAATTCTTCTTTTGTTAGATTAGAAAATGTCACCGGAGATTCCTTGGTAACCCTTATAGAGGAGACAAGTACTTCATCCAGAATAATCTCTTTACCCAGAACGGAGTCCCTGGACTTTTCCTGCCCATGAAAAATAGTGATACTACAGGCTAGTAACAAAAACAATAATCCTCTTTTCATTCAATATAAGTTGTGAATAAAAGGGATAATTATTCAGGTTTCTAAAATTGATGGTAACCCATTTGGAAAGAAACGAAACTGGCTTTGAATCTTTCTCAAATTTGTACTCAACCAATTAATTTGGAAAAGTACAAGTCCCTTGGCGGCATTACCCGCCCAGGTTCATTGGGTGTACTCTCAGCCTAACCAGAATCTGATCATTGATCAAACACAAAAAAGGCACCCCTTTGAGATGATACAAAGATACATGCTAGGAACGGAATATCTATAAAAATTTAAAACCGCTTGGTGCAACTACCTTTGTTATACCTGGTGCGCTGGTTTTAGAAGGTCATTGACGGTCTTTACAGGGTTAAAGGTAGCAGAAGGCACTTCAACAAAAATAGTGTTCCAATAGGCCATGGCCCCGTTCCACAGGCCTGGTAGTTCCAATGCCTTTAGATCCTTTCCTTCTTTGGTCTTTTGTGTGATGAACCCTTGTTTTTCATCTACATAATTCAATAAATGATATTTCTGCCCCGTATAGTCCCTTACGCCACAAACAATATCCACGGGATTAAAATGAGTAGCCCCCTTGAATATTTTATTCTGATGTTCATTGTTAAGATCTGCCTGGGCAGATTCTACGATCTGTAAACTAACATTCCCATTCCTGTCTTTTACCCAATATGGGCCTCCTCCCGGTTCTCCTTCATTCTTAACCATGCCACATACACGAAGTGGTCTTTGTAGTTTGTCCTTTAGGATCTCGATCTGTTGTCCTAGTGTAAAACCATTATAATTATCAGAAAAACGAACATTAAGATCCTCTTCCAGAAATGTCTTAATAGCTTCTAACTGTTCTCCGTCTAACGAATTATCATCTATCATCTTTGTATACCGGAACACCTTTTCCTGAACCTCTAACAATACCCCGGCAAGTACCTTTTTAGATGCTGCATTTTCCAGACTTTTGGCCTGTGTTACAACGTTATCTATATTCTTTATAAAGATGATATCCGCATCTTGTTCATCCAGGTTTTCAATAAGCGCCCCATGACCTCCGGGTCTGAACAACAAACTACCATCTTCGTTTCTAAATGGCTCATTATTCAGAGTCACGGCGATAGTATCCGTGGATGATTTTTGGTAAGAATAGCCCACCTTAAAATCCGTATTGGTGGCCTTAGTCGACTTTACACCTATGTTATTCCACTCCTTGTCAAAAAGTGTCTGGTGTTGTTCGGAAATAGTAAAGTGTAAATTAGACTTTCCTTGAGCGCTGGCATATTGGGCAGCCTCAAACAAATGTTCTTGAAAAGGTGTTGCCGTATGATCTTTATATTTGTGGAAGGGTAGTAAGCCTTTAGGATAAAACCCATAGTTTAGCCCTTCTTCACTCAATAATTCCTTTACAAACAGGTATTTGTGTTTGTCTAAAGAAAGATCCTTTTGTTGAATTATCTTCAAGACCTTGGTATAGAATGGGAATTGAGTTACATTTTTAAAAAAATGAAGAATATCACTATTACCATTGTTTGCTGCGTATTCAGCTACCGTTTGCTCTTTGGGATCATAGAAATCCAGAAATCCAAAAAGTGATTTGAACATCCGCGAAGCAGCCCCGGAAGCGGGCACAAATTTTAAAAGGGATAGTTCTTTGATTGAATCATCAAAACGTGCTACAAAGGCTTTTTCCTGCTTGGGGGACAGTTTTAGGATACCATTTTTAACCACTGCAGGAGCTTCGAGATGAACAAAGGGGATCCCTTCCATAAAGGTGCGGATTTGGTCTTCCACCTTCTTTTTGGTAATTCCTTTTCCGGTAAGTTGCTTTACATCTTTTTCGGAGAATTCAATCATTTTTTATTAATTTATCAATCGCATGAATGGCCTTTGCGAGCCTGGTTTCATTGTTGCCTTTTAAGGTAATAAAATTCCGTTGATGCTTTTCCAGCGTGTTCTTAAAATACAGAAACATATTTTCGCGTTCATCCGGTTTATCTCTAAGATCATCTTTTACCCATGGTGTATCTATATAGGTTAGCAAGTAAAGATCATAGCTATTTTGTAAGGCGAATTTCTCGAGTATTGGATCTGAATATCCCAGATAATAGGCCTCAGAGTATACTTTTGTTTCCAAAAGATCTGTATCACAGATCAAAAGGGAATCTACTTTGCTAGTATATTCATTTTCCAAACGTATTTGTCCTTCCGCAATTGGCAACAGATCATCTGGTTCACATGTCTTTTGCTCTTTATCCCATTTATCCTGCAAATACTCCCTGGCATATTCCGGAACCCACAGGGTGTTGTAATGAGCTGCCAATTGCTTTGAAAGCGTAGTTTTTCCTGTTGATTCTGGCCCGTACAGAACTACCTTGATGATGTCTGAAGGTTGCTGTCTAAATCTTTCTTCCATGCAAGGTAGCCTTGTATTGCTAAAACGGTAAAGATAAGATATTGAAGGGAAAGCATCCCCCATCCACGGTAGGCATATAAGGGCACCGTAATAATGTCTGCCAGGATCCAGAGTGTCCAGTTCTCTAATTTTTTATTGGCCATATACCACATAGCGGTAAAGAATATTCCCGAGGTTAAAATATCTATATAATTGGTATAGTTAAGTTCGGTACCGTATACTCTATATACCCCATACGTGACAATCATGGTTAAAAGGAAGAAGATAACCCCCACTTGTTTATCCCGGACATTGGTCCTTGTGATCCGCACTACTTTCTTATTTTGTTTCACTCTTGCCCAATTCCACCACCCATAAATGCTCATAATGGAGTAGTAAAAGTTCATCATCATATCCCCAAACAAGGCGTCTACGTAAAATAGATAAACAGTGATCACAGTGGCAACCAATCCGGTGGGATACACTAAAATATTTTCCTTTTTTGCATAGACAACGCTGGCAATTCCAAAGAAAAATGCGATAGCTTCCAATACTACAAGAGAGAACTCCCTGTTCTTATATGGGTCCAGGAAAAAATCAAAAATAGGGTTCATAATCACTGTTATCTGATTTGAATATTACCCGATTGTAATGCATACGCACAGGTAAAACCTTCTAGCTCCAGGAAATAGATCTTAAAGGATGATATATTCCCATTTAAGGTAATGACACCAGTGGTTTCACCCGCTTCCATTGTAAAATCTTCAATGTTGATATTTTTCAGAAAGCTCAGACCAAGAATAGAGCTGATCTTATAAAGTGATTCTTTGGCACCCCATACCACTGTAAGTTTCCTAATCAGATTTTTTGGATCAGATAAAGAGCCATACTCTTCTATAGGAGTAAACTTGTGGGCTATTTTCAGGATCTTTTCGCGTTGTTTTTCAATATCGATCCCAACAGGCAGCTCTGTACTCACTATGATCCCTGTAAAAGTGAATGAATGTGTAATTGAAATATAGGTCCCATCTCTCAAGTGTGGCTTACCAAGGCTGTCATAAAACAGGTCATTATCCTGATATCCTTCTATGGCCAATAAATGTCTTATACTTAGAAATCCCCGACGGTGCAATTCAGATTTCATTCCATCTATGCGATGCTGGCAAGGCGGTGTTAAGAAAATGCCCGAAGCCAGGTCTTTTTCGCTCTCGGTGATCTCCCAAATATGAGCCCTGGTGGCAGCACTTACTGTTATAGTTTTGTAAAGAGGCATGGGAATTTTTAAGTTATCACTATCTTTGGGATTCGAAAAAAAGCGGTTTTCCGCACGCTAACGAAAGTAAAAATAAAAAAAGAGATGAGCACTAAAACCATGCCCTATGTACCTTATAAAGTGAAAGACTTGTCACTTGCTGCCTGGGGTAGAAAGGAAATAGAACTTGCAGAGGCAGAAATGCCGGGTTTAATGTCGTTAAGAGAAGAGTACAAAAAAGAACAGCCCCTTAAAGGAGCTCGCATCGCTGGATGCCTTCATATGACCATTCAGACGGCTGTTTTAATTGAGACCTTGGTGGCACTGGGTGCCGATGTAACCTGGAGTTCTTGTAATATATTTTCTACTCAAGACCATGCCGCAGCTGCAATTGCCGCTGCCGGAATACCGGTATATGCATGGAAAGGGATGAATGAAGAGGAATTTAACTGGTGTATTGAACAAACCTTGTTTTTTGGAGAAGAACGAGCACCACTTAATCTGATCCTTGATGACGGAGGTGATCTGACCAATATGGTATTAGATCAATATCCGGAATTGGCTGCAGGCATAAAAGGATTGTCTGAAGAAACAACTACAGGAGTGCACAGATTGTATGAGCGTGTTAAGAATGGAACACTCACTATGCCGGCAATCAATGTGAATGATTCGGTTACCAAGTCGAAATTTGATAATAAATACGGGTGTAAGGAAAGTGCTGTAGATGCTATTAGAAGAGCTACAGATACCATGCTTGCAGGAAAAAAAGTGGTTGTTGCCGGGTACGGAGATGTTGGGAAAGGAACCGCTGCCTCTTTTAGAGGAGCTGGCGCTATTGTGACCGTTACAGAAATTGATCCTATTTGTGCCCTACAGGCTTGTATGGATGGATTTGAAGTAAAGAAGTTGGAAACAGTTATCGCCAAGGCTGATATCGTTATTACTGCCACGGGCAACAAAGATATTATCAGAGAAAAGCATTTCCGTGCAATGAGAGATAAGGTCATTGTTTGTAATATCGGACATTTCGACAATGAAATAGATATGGCATGGTTGAATGGTACCTATGGAAATACCAAGGATGAGATTAAACCTCAGGTAGATAAATATACAGTAGACGGAAAGGATATTGTTGTTTTGGCTGAAGGCCGACTCGTAAACCTGGGTTGTGCAACAGGTCATCCAAGTTTTGTGATGAGTAACTCTTTCACCAATCAGACACTGGCACAAATTGAGCTTTGGAAGCACAGTAAGAATTATGAGAACAATGTATATATGTTACCCAAACATCTCGATGAAAAAGTTGCCCACCTGCATTTGTCGCGCTTAGGTGCCGAACTCACTGAGTTAGATGAAGATCAGGCTAGCTATATTGGGGTTCCCAAAAAAGGGCCTTTTAAACCAGACTATTACAGGTATTAGAAAGTAAAGAATAGATCAAAAAAAAGCTCTTGATTTCTCAAGAGCTTTTTTTTGTTTTGTAGTAAGGTTCTTATGCCTGAAAAGGCTCAATAGATACAAAGGATTTACCTCCGGCTTTTTTCTCAAACTTAACGAGACCGTCTATTCTTGCATGTAAGGTATGATCCTTACCAGCATACACATTCTCACCAGGGTTATGTTTTGTGCCTCTTTGTCTTACGATTATATTTCCGGCAGCGGCGGCCTGACCACCAAAGATCTTAACTCCTAATCGTTTCGATTCTGATTCTCTACCGTTCTTGGAACTACCTACACCTTTTTTATGTGCCATAATTCTAAATTTTTGTGAGCAATGCTCTTTACTTATTTACTTAATGCTGCTATAAGATCTGCTTTCTTCATAGAAGAAATACCTTCAATACCCTTTGCTTTTGCCATTTCTTTTAGCTCTGCTACGGTATTTTTACTTAGATCTACAGTTTTCTTTACTGCTTTTGGAGCTGCTGCCTTTTTAGGAGCTGCTTTTTTTGCAGTTGTTTTTTTAGGGGCTGCGGCTTTTACCTTTGGAGCCTCTACTTTGGCTTTAGGGGCTGCTTTTTTAGGAGTTGCCTTGGCAACTTCTTTTTTAGGAGCTTCCTTTTTGGCTCCTTTAGCAACAATACCTTCAATATGGATCTCCGTTAAATACTGACGATGTCCATTTTTCTTTTGGTACCCTTTACGTCTTTTCTTCTTAAAGACGATTACTTTGTCACCTTTCAGGTGCTTAACGATCTTTGCCTCTACAGCAGCGCCGTCTATAGCCGGGGCGCCAATAGTGATATTTTTACCATCTTCTAAAAGAAGAACATTGTGAAAAGAAACTTTCTTTCCTTCTTCTTCCTTTAAGCGGTGAACGTACACTTTTTGGTCTTTTGCAACTTTAAATTGCTGCCCTGCTATTTCTACAATTGCATACATAGCGTTTCTATTAATGATTAAACCTAATTGATCTATAGCTAATTAATGAATGCTAAGGAACTTTTAGGAGGGTGCAAATATACTGCTAAATTGGAAATTCACAAGCGATTTAAAAACAAAATCCTTTATTAAGAAGTAGTGTTTCTGGTTGACTTAAATAATTGCATAAAACTGAGGGTAAGTACCACGGTAGTAGCAAAGCCCATAATTGCAACCGTAAAGAATACGATAGCTTCAAAACTTTCGTAGTTACTGAACCATTGAGAGGACAAATGTTCTAAAAATTCCGGATCTATTTCAGTAGAATAGATAGCAAAGAAAATTGTGAAAATTAGGGTTGCCACAAATCCTGTAACAAGGCCAGCCTTAAAGCCTGTACCATAGGTAAATTTATCTTTTTCTTGTATCCGAAAGTATTTAATAGCCTCGTAGATCGCAAAGCCCGTGATCACTCCATTAAATAGACTGTAAAAGACATTGGTATGGAGATCCACAAGGGACAGGATTAAAAAATAAGCAATGAGACTGCCGCTTGCGGCAATTCCAAAACGAATAGGGAGGGCTACTTTCATCATAGGTTTGTATGGTTAATTTGATGTTTTCAAAATATGAAATTATCGTTAATATTGCTGTTAATTCTTGTTAAAGCTATAGGAAGCTTTATATTTACGTAGGAAAACTGTAAGTGCCTCCGCAGGCCCTACAATTTACCAAAATTTAACGTACACTTCATATTAATTAATTACAAAACACATGAGAAAAAGAAAATTATTAGGGCTGGGTTTGCCTTTATTTTTCCTGGCCCTGACCACTAATGCCCAGGAAGTAACCTATGAGGAATACAAGCTCGACAATGGTTTACATGTTATCCTTCATCAGGATAACACAGCACCTGTCGTAACTACCTCTGTAATGTACCACGTGGGTGGGAAGGACAGAACGGATGGAAGAACAGGATTTGCCCATTTATTTGAACACCTATTATTTGAAGGAACCAAGAACATAGGAAAAGGAAAATGGTTTGAGATAGTTTCCTCCAATGGAGGGCAGAACAATGCCAATACTTCGCAAGACAGAACCTACTACTATGAGGTTTTTCCCTCAAATAATTTAAAACTTGGATTATGGATGGAATCTGAACGCATGTTACATCCCATAATAAATCAGGACGGGATAGATACCCAACAGGAAGTAGTCAAAGAAGAGAGAAGACTGCGCTATGACAATTCTCCGTACGGGCAATTATTGCCAGTGCTGGGTGAAAACCTGTTTAAGGTGCATCCATATAAGGACCCGAACATTGGGTATATGAAAGATCTGGAAGCAGCAACTTTGGAGGATGTAATTGCCTACAATAAGAAATATTATGTCCCCAACAATGCAGTTCTTGTTGTAGCAGGTGATATTGATGTACCGGCAACGAAAAAAATGATCTCCGATTATTTTGGTCCTATCCCCAGAGGAGCAGATATTACGCGCAGTTACCCAAAGGAAGAACCCATTACGCAGGAGATCAAAGCTACAGCCTACGATCCAAACATCCAGATACCGGCCGTTATGGTTGCCTATCGTACCCCAGGCTTTGCGGAAAGAGATGCTTATGTCCTGGATATGATCTCCTCCTATCTAAGTGATGGAAAAAGCTCGAAACTGTATAAAAAGATGGTAGATGATCAAAAACAGGCCTTACAAGTAGGTGCTTTTAATATTGGTCAGGAAGATTATGGAATGTATCTGGTTTTTGCTTTGCCCGTTGGTGAGACTCCTCTAGATGTATTAGCTGCCGAAATGGAAATGGAAGTAGCGAAAGTTAGGACCGATCTTATCTCAGAAAAAGATTATCAAAAATTGCAGAATAAATTTGAGAATCGCTATGTAAACTCTAATTCTAGTATAGAGGGAATAGCAGGAACACTTGCCACTTCTTATATGTTATACGGAGATACGGATCTTATCAATAAGGAAATAGACATTTTCAGGTCTATCACCAGAGAAGAAATTTTGGCAGTTGCAGCTAAATATTTGCAACCCAATCAGCGCGTGGTGATCGATTATTTACCTAAAGACAAAACAGATAACTAAGAAGATGAAAAAAATATATTTTACAGTAGTACTGGCCTTTATGGCCTTCGCAGTACAAGCGCAGATAGACAGGTCGAAAATGCCAGAACCAGGTCCATCTCCGGAGATCAATTTAAAAGATCCTCAGCGTTTTGAATTAAATAATGGATTAAAAGTGCTTGTAGTTGAAAACCACAAGTTGCCACGTGTGTCTGTTCAACTCACACTAGATAATCCTCCTATTTTGGAGGGTGATAAAGCAGGAGTTTCCAGTTTAACAGGAAGCCTGCTAGGCAATGGATCTACCTCTATTCCTAAGGATGAATTTAATGAAGAGGTTGATTTTCTGGGAGCCAATATTAGTTTTGGGTCTCAAAGCGCCTTCGCGAGTTCGCTCTCTAAATATTTTCCACGAATTCTTGAGTTGATGGCAGATGCTGCTATCAATCCTAATTTTACGCAGGAGGAATTCGATAAGGAAAAGGATAAATTAATAACCGGATTAAAACTCAGGAAAAAGATGTGTCTGCCATTGCGGGAAGAGTGCAAAGAGCACTTGCCTATGGCACTGATCATCCCTACGGAGAATTTATCACAGAGGAAACAGTAAATAATGTTAGCCTGTTAGATGTACAACAATTCTACAGCAGTTACTTTGTACCAGCCAATGCCTATCTGGTTATTATTGGAGATGTTAATTATGATAAGGTAAAAGAATTGGTTACCAAGGAATTTACACCCTGGACCAAAGCTGCCCCTCCTTCATTTTCTTTCTCCAAACCATCAGATGCGCAGTATACTCAGATCAATTTTGTTGACGTTCCTAATGCGGTTCAGTCAGAGATCACGGTACAAAACCTTGTCAACCTTCAAATGAAGGACGAAGATTACTTGCCTGCCCTGGTAGCCAATCAGATCCTCGGTGGTGGTGGTGAAGCCAGGCTTTTCCTTAATCTTAGAGAAGATAAAGGGTATACCTATGGTTCTTATTCTCGTATTGGGAATGACAAATATGCCCCATCCAGGTTCAGTGCTTCGGCAAGTGTCCGAAATGTAGTTACGGACAGCTCTATTGTAGAATTGCTTAACGAAATAGACAGGATAGCAAAAGAGCCCGTTTCTGAGACTGAATTAAAGAATACAAAGGCTAAATATGTAGGAAACTTCGTGTTGGCACTGGAAAGACCTTCTACCATTGCCCGCTATGCCTTGAACATTGAAACAGAAGGGCTGCCTAAGGACTTTTATAAAACCTATCTGGAAAGGATCAACGCTATCACAATAGAAGATGTACAAGCTGCATCTCAAAAATATTTTTCTGTAAACAATGCCCGTGTGGTAGTGGCAGGAAAAGGAAGTGACGTGCTGGAAAATCTGGAGAAGGTTACTTTTAATGGCAAAACCATCCCGGTTAAATACTACGATAAGTACGCAAAGGATACGGAAAAGCCTAATTATGAAGCCGCTGTTCCTGAAGGGGTAACTGTTCAATCTATCATTGACAAGTATTTTGATGCTATTGGTGGAAAAGATAAAGTAGCGCAGGTCAAATCTCTGAAATTGGTGTATGAAGGAGCTGCAATGGGAGCCACAATTAAGATCGAGGAAAAAAGAACTCAGGACAAATTTGCGCAGATAAGTTATATGAACGGATCTGCCGTAGGCGGCGTAATAGCCAAAGGAGACGAGCTATTTATGAAGCAAGGGGCCAACAACGTACCGCTTCCTCCAGACATGCAAAAAGACATGTTGAATTCCCTGGGTATTTTTGCAGAACAACGAATTGCTGCCAATCCCACTGCAAAGGTGGCAGGTACAGAAATGGTAGAGGGTAAAGAGGCTATTAAAATTGAAGTGCCCGGTACTGTTGTACAGACCACTTATTTTTATGACCTGGAAACCGGACTTAAAGTTAAGGAAGCTTCGGTTACCACTATGGGGGGACAAACACAGAATCAAGAAGCCTTCCTTAAAGAGTATAAGGATGTAGATGGTATTAAATTTCCATCTGTTCGTGTCAGCGCTTTAGGACCTCAGATGGTAGAATTCAAATTGATGGAAGCAGTGATCAATGTAGAGGTTACTGATGCCGATTTCGAATAAAATATAATTACATACATTTTTTAAGAAGCGTATCTCACCTCTGAGGTACGCTTTTTCTTTTATTGACCAGATATACTCCAAGTAAAATGATCCCTGCAGCCCCTACCTGCCAAACACTAAAACGTTCTCCATCCAGAAGGCCCCAAAAAATACCTACAATTGGGATCAAATAGGTGACCGATACTGAAAAAACAGGGGAAGATATCTGTATTAATTTATTGAACATTACTTTGGCAACACAGGTCCCGAGAATGCTTAAGATAAGCACATATCCCAGGGAACTCATAAAGTATGTCCCTTCCCTTACTGGTGCACTTAATGCTCCTGAATAAAAAAGTAAGATCAATGCTGGTGGTAACATAAAAATAAAATTGCCAACTGCAATACCCATGGGAGATACCTCCTGCAATTTGCTTTTAATGATATTGGCATTACAGGCATATAGGATAGTGGCGAGAACAACTAAACCCGCATACCAGTAATTTTGATTCGGATTAATATCAGAGCCAACATAGATAAGAAGAATGGCTCCTAACAGGCCTACTAATACTCCTATAATCTGATTTCTGGTAAAGGCGATCTTAAAGGCGATAAATCCGATGATAATAGTAAAAAGCGGAACCAGAGAATTCAAAATAGAGGCAATACTGCTATCTATCTCTGTCTCTGCATATGAAAAGAGGAATACAGGGATAAAACTTCCAAACAAACCGGAAAGACCTACCCAAAACCATTGCCTTTTTGAAATATTCCTTATAGATCGGTAACCCACCAGAAAAAGAAAAAATGAAGTGATGACAATTCTTACCGAACCCAATTGTATTGGGGTAAAACCTTCCAGGCCCTTTTTGATCAATATGTAGGATGTTCCCCAGATGATCGAAAGAACGATCAGGTAAAACCATTTTCGGTTTACATCACTCATATTAATATTAAATTTTCGCAAAAATGACGCTTTTTGCCGAATTACTTACAGCTCTCTTTTGTAATTTTGTCTAAATAAAAATTCTTGTAATGACATTCAAAACTGCCACAGTGATCTTTTCTATATTTTTTGTCCTTGTTTCCTGTAAAAACGAAACCAAGAAGAATGAAGCCCCTTCACAAATGGAAGAGGTAATGGCGATACATGATGAGGTGATGCCAAAAATGGGTACTATCAGCAATCTTATCGCTGATTTAAAACCAAAAGTAGATTCTACAGCAGTGGGTAAAGAGAATTTGAAGGCCATTCGTGATCTTCAGGGCGCCCATAAATCTATGATGGACTGGATGAAGGACTTTGGGGAGCGATTCAACTATGAAGAAATCATGAATGGAAAGGAACTCAATGCTGAGAAACAAGGCTGGTTAAAGGAGGAGGAAATAAAGGTAAACGAGCTTCGCGAAAAGATCAATACTAGTATTGCCAATGCCGAAAGGGTGTTATCTGAGAATTAAAATGGGAGGTTCCCCAGATCTACATTACCTCCTGAGATGATAATGCCGATTTTTTGGCCTTTATAACTTTCCCGATCTTTGTAAAGTCCGGCCAGAGCCACTGCACTGGAAGGCTCCACAATGATCTTCATTCGTTCCCAAATTAGTCGCATTGCCGCTATTATCTCTTCCTCTTCAACCCGAACTATTGTTCTGACATGTTCTAAAATTACCGGCAGCGTATTACTCCCCAATTGAGTTTTTAGACCATCTGCTATGGTATTGGTAGTAGGGTTCGATTCTATTTTACCACTTTTTAAAGATCTGTAAGCATCATCAACTTCAAAAGGCTCTGTTCCTATAACCTGGCAATTCTTTCCCATTGCAGCCGCCGCTATGGCCGTGCCAGCGATTAGTCCGCCGCCTCCTACGGGAACAAAAATCGCATCTAAATTGGGATAATCCTCCAGCAGTTCCAGGGCCGCAGTTCCTTGCCCCAGGATCACATCAATATCATTGGAAGGATGCAAAAAAGTGGCGCCTGTCTTTTCTTGTATTTCCCTGGCCATGGCATTTCTTGCTTCAAGAGTAGGTTCGCATTCATAGATGATCCCACTGTATTCTTTTACTCCTTTCTTTTTTACTTCAGGTGCCGTTGAGGGCATTACAATATGTGCTTTAACTCCTAAAATATTAGCAGCTAAAGAAAGTGCCTGAGCAAAATTTCCGGAAGAATGCGTAACCACGCCCATTGCCCGTTTTTCTGGACTAAGTTTTAAAATAGCATGGGTAGCTCCACGCATTTTGTAGGCACCCATACGCTGGAAATTTTCACATTTAAAGAAAACCTCAGCGCCTACAATATCATTAATAAGCCTAGATGTTAGAACAGGGGTACAATGTATATATGGCCTTATACTATCATGACAAGCTAAAAGTTGTGTCTTGTTCATAGCTGATATGTTTCATTCTTTATTCCTTACTGCCACTTTAGGGTCTCCAGGATCCTTCGTACGTCATTTTGAAGATAGGCAGCCGCAGGGTATATAGAATCGTAATTTGGCTTTGCATAGAAATACAGCGAACCGGTTAAAAAGTGTTTTGTGCTATCTGTGGCGTAGAATTGTGCCTGAGAGGCTGCATTCCCTTTAACTTCATAGAACATTCCAAATACACGAGCATCTTCATTTATGAATTTTTGTTCCAGAATATTATCGGCCTTTGCCACGTGCTCATAAGACAACCTTTGGGCGTCAGATAACAAGTCGTTCAAATTATTCTGTACAGGCTTATAAGTAAGATAAATTGCACCTTTAATAGAAGGATAATCCAAGGTAAAAGAAGATCGTTTAAGATCTTTCACAGTTGCCAGACTATTGTATTGAAAACTATAGTATTCTGTTTGGGCTATTTTTGATTCGCCCTTCGGATATTCTAATCGCAATTGAGCCCTGGGTTTAGGAAGCACCTCATCTTTGCATCCGCTTAGAATCAAGAGCAAAAATATTCCTGCAATTTGGAGATTACACCTCATGTGGTAAGGTAATTTTTATCTGTTTTAATCGTTTTCTATCAAGGCTCTCCACCACGAACTGGAAGTTTTTAAAAATGATCTTTTCTCCTCTTTTGGGGAAGTTCCCGGCAATTTCCAGCACAAATCCTGCTATGGTCTCAGACTCTCCTTTTTGTTCTTCAAAATCGGTTTGATTTTCAATTTTGGCCACTCGGTAAAAGTCTTTTAATGTTGTTTTTCCATCAAAGACGTAATTGTGGTCGTCTAGTTTGGAATAGATTAGGTCTTCATCATCGAATTCGTCACTGATATCTCCTACTATTTCTTCTATGATGTCCTCGAGGGTAACAATCCCGGAAGTGCCTCCATATTCATCCACCACAACGGCAAGGTGGTTCTTCTTCTCCTGGAATTCCAGGAGCAAATCGTCTAGTTTCTTATTCTCAGGAACAAAATAAGGCTCACGTATAAGGGTGGTCCAATTAAAATTCTTTCTGTCGATGTAGGGAAGCAGATCTTTTACATATAGTACCCCTATTACCTTGTCTATATGGTCCGAAAAGACAGGAATACGAGAATACCCGTGTTTTTTGATCTCTTCGAGCATTTCAGGAAATTTCATATCCTCCTGCAAGGCGAAAATATCTATACGTGGCCGCATTACTTGTTTGGTATCTGTATTGCCAAAAGAAACGATCCCTTCCAGAATCTTCTGTTCTTCCTTTGTGGTATCACCATCGGAAGTAAGTTCCAGCGCCTGAGATAGATGATCTACACTAAGATTTGTCTTTTGTTTTCCAAACTTCTCATAAATATAAATAGTGGTAGCACGCATTGGAGAACTAAGCGGAGTAAACAAGAAATCCAATACTTTAAGCGGATACGCCATAAAATGTGAAAATATAAGCTTGTTTCTATTCGCATATATCTTCGGTAGTATTTCACCGAACATTAAAATTAGGAATGTGGCAACCACTACCTCCAATAAAAAGCGGATAGAAAGAACACCCATGATATGGTATGTTATGGAAGCAAAGAGCGTGTCACCAATATCACTAAAAAGTAGCACGATCCCAATATTAATGGCATTATTAGCAATAAGAATAGTAGCCAATAATTTCTTAGGCCGTTCCAGCAATTTTACAACGATACTACCCTTTGAGGTATTACTATCCTGTATCTCCTTAAGTTCAGTGACTGAAAGACTGAAAAATGCAATCTCTGCTCCGGAGACAAGCGCTGAGCAGGCCAACATAGCAATAAGTACAATGATTTTTATTACTATAAGACTTTCGTTACCTGCAAAACCTAATAATAATTGAATGGGATCCGGATCCACGTGCAATTCAGTTAGTTAGTAAGATCAAAAAGGCAAATCGTCATCCTGCTCGGAAGTTGCCATAGAACTTTGTGGTTCTGCTTTTTCAGAGCTGGAGCCTTTTGGGGATGCTGGAGCCTTCTTGGCTGAAGGTTGTGGCACATTTGCTGAACTTTCCTGCTTGGTAGTAAGGAAGGTAAAGTCTTGCACATGTATTTCGGTGGTATATTTTGTAACGCCATCATCTCCCTGCCATTGTCTGGTCTTTAATCGTCCTTCAACATAGATCTTATCTCCTTTGTTCAGGTATTTTTCACAGATCTCTGCTGCTTTGTTGCGCACCACTATATTATGCCACTCCGTAGAAGTCACTTTTTCACCGGTTTGCTTATTGGTATAGGATTCATTAGTAGCTATTGGGAATCTTCCAATACAATTTCCTCCTTCAAAATAATGAAGTTTTACCTCATCTCCCAGATGCCCTATTAGCATCACTTTATTCAATGTTCCACTCATGATATAGATTTAGACCAAAAGTACGAATTTTTAAATGTTTCTAGGAATTCTGCCATCAATACTGGTACAGGATATTGAGGAAGGCTCTCAAGGGTAATTCCTCCTTTAAGTTCCTCCTTTAATTCCACGATCCAAAACCTGGTAATAAGATGCTGGTGAGATAATTTATGGACAATAGGATCTTCTTTCCACAAAACAATATCCTTTATTTTTTCTTCTCTGGAGGTTACCCTGCCATACATTTCTGTTTCCTCCATTAATGAATCTGTTTCTATCAAAGGAAATTCGTACAAATGCTGCCAAATTCCCTTCCCAATTCGTTTTTTGAGCTTCGTATTTCCATGCTGGTCTATAAAAACGAGATAATTAAAATATCTGATCTTAACTTTGTTCTTTTTAAGTTTTACGGGTAAGGTAGCAACTCTTGTCTGCTGTAAAGCAATACATCCAGAATTAAGTGGACAATGATCACAATCTGGTCGTTGAGGGCTACATTGCAGGGCCCCAAATTCCATGATAGCCTGATTGTATTCCCTTATGGATGATGCATCCATCACTTCTAGGGCTAATTTTTTAAAATACCTAATTCCCTTTGTGCTGTTGATTGGGAGATCTACACCAAAATACCTTGCTAATACTCTGTAAACGTTACCATCTACTACAGGTCTTGCCTCGTCAAAACAGATAGATGCAATTGCGCTGGCAGTATAATCACCAATACCCTTTAATTTTATTAGCTCTTTATATGAGCCCGGAAAATGACCATTATAATCTGTTGTAATGGTTTTGGCCGTGAAATGCAGGTTCCGTGCACGAGAGTAGTACCCCAACCCTTGCCATAGTTTTAGAACATCCGACTCATCAGCGGCAGCCAATTGGTCTACTTTTGGGTAATGTTCAATAAATCTTTGGTAATAAGGAAGTCCCTGAGCTACTCTCGTTTGCTGAAGGATGATCTCGGACAGCCAAATCTTGTAAGGATCCCTTGTATTTCGCCAGGGAAGTGACCTTTTATTTTTAGAATACCAGTGGAGGATTGTTTTGGAAAAAGTACTCATACTTAGAATGTGACTAAAAGTAATGTATTAAAGACTTAAAATTAGTTCTTTAGGACAAAAGAATGAATAATATTTATATATTTGCAAGCCTGAAAAAAATAACAGAATAAGTAAATACAAGCATGACGAAAGCAGATATCGTATCTAAGATCTCAGAAAAGTTGGGAATAGAAAAAGGTGATGTACAAGCCACTGTAGAAACATTTATGGAGGAGGTTAAAACATCGCTCGAGAATGGTGATAATGTTTACCTAAGAGGATTTGGTAGCTTTATTATAAAAACACGAGCAGAAAAAACAGGTAGGAATATTTCGAAAAATACAACGATCAAAATTCCTGCTCACAACATTCCGGCATTTAAACCTGCAAAGGTTTTTGTTGAAGGAGTAAAAAGTAACGTAGAAGTAAAATAATAACCGAAATAAAAGCAGAGTTTTATGCCGAGTGGTAAAAAAAGAAAGAGACATAAGGTGGCCACACACAAGCGAAAAAAACGCAGAAGAGCCAACCGCCACAAGAAGAAGTAGTTTCAATAACTACTTTTTCGTTTTAATACGTTCATTGACATAGAAATTCTAAAAAGGATTTCGACGGGTTAATACAACCTGTAACAACTAATGTTTAATCCATTCCGCAAAGTGCGGGATATAAATTGATTCAGGTGAATAGAGAATTAATCGTAAGATCCAATTCCGTTGCCGTCGATTTTGCCTTATTAAAAGATGGAAAACTCATTGAACTTCACAAAGATGAAAACGATCATAATTTCAATGTTGGGGATATTCTTATCGCCAAGATTAGAAAACCGGTAACAGGGCTAAATGCAGCCTTTGTTAATGTAGGTTATGAGAAAGATGCATTTTTGCATTATCATGATCTCGGACCTCAATTGTCGTCCATGTTGAAGTTTGTTAAAAGTGTGAGTACAGGGAAACTAAGAGATTATTCCCTTAAAAATTTTCCATTAGAAAAAGATATTGATAAGCATGGTACCATAAATAATGTGGTTAAAGCAAATCAATCACTTCTGGTTCAAATAGTAAAAGAACCCATTTCCACCAAAGGACCCCGGATAAGTTCAGAACTTTCAATAGCGGGCAGGTATTTGGTAATGGTCCCTTTCTCCGACCGTGTTTCTGTTTCTCAAAAAATAGAAAGCAACGAGGAAAAGAACCGGCTTAAGAGACTTGTTAAAAGTATTAAGCCAAAGGGATTTGGAGTTATTATTAGAACCGTTGCAGAAGGCAAAAAAGTAGCAGAACTGGATAAGGATCTTCAAAACTTGCTGAACAAATGGACAGCAATGTGTAAGAAATTGTATAAAGCACCCACTCCGTCCAAAGTATTGGTAGAGGTCAATAGAGCCTCTTCAATCTTAAGAGATGTTTTCAATGATACCTTTACCGGTATCCATGTGGATGATGAAACGCTTTATACCCAACTGAAGGATTATGTGCATGAAATTGCACCTGATAAAGAATCCATTGTAAAGTTGTACAGTTCAACCGTTCCTATTTTTGAAAAATTTGGGATCGATAGACAAATAAAAACCTCATTTGGGCGCACGGCGTCCATGAGTAAAGGAGCCTATTTGGTTATTGAGCACACAGAGGCGTTGCATGTTATTGATGTCAATAGCGGCAACCGATCTAATAAAGCCAATACCCAGGAAGATACGGCCCTTGAGGTAAATATGCTGGCAGCAGAAGAAATTGCAAGACAATTACGACTGCGTGATATGGGAGGAATTATCGTAATCGACTTTATCGATATGATAAAATCTGATCATAGGAAAAAATTGTTCGATCATCTTAGAAATGAGATGAAAGACGATAGAGCCAAGCATAAGATATTACCGCCTAGCAAGTTTGGTTTGGTTCAAATTACCAGACAACGTGTAAGGCCGGAAGTTAATATCAAAACCACGGAAGAAAACCCCAGTGGTAGCAATCAGGAGGTAGAAGCTCCCATAGTGCTGATAGAAAAGATCAATGATGATCTTGAACATATTTTGAAGAGTACAGCCAAGGATAAAGGGATCTTTTTAAATACGCATCCTTTTATTGCAGCATACTTAACAAAAGGATTTCCATCTATACGTTCCAAATGGTTTTTGGAACATAAGAAGTGGATAAAGATCCAGCCAAGAGATGCTTTTACATATCTTGAATACCGTTTTATAGATAAAGACGGAAAGGACATTACTTAAAAAAAGCGGCTTCGTAAGAAGTCGCTTTTTTTGTTTTAGTACCTTTGATCAATGCTCAAAAAACCTACATATACTCTTTCTGAAGCTTCGAGAAAACTGGAATATTACTGTACCTATCAAGACAGGTGTCACCAGGAGGTATTGATGAAGTTAAGGCAAATGAACATGATCCCAGAGGCAATAGACCACATCATGGGTCATCTTATTCAACAAGACTACCTCAATGAAGAACGTTTTGTACGGAATTATGCCCGTGGAAAATTTAATAATAAGCATTGGGGGCGTATCCGTATAAAACAAGAACTAAAAAAACGGAATATTTCACCAATAAATATCAAAATTGCTCTTAGAGAACTAGATGATACTACCTATCTAAGTTCCCTTGAAACACTGGCAAAAAAGAAACTGACCCAATTAAAAGGGAAAGAAAAAGAGGTGCAAAAAAGAAAACTGGCCGACTATCTTTTGTACCGTGGTTGGGAAAGTTCTTTGGTTTATGAACAAGTTTTTACACTTATCCCTAATTGACAAGGTCTTTAACTATACCATTGATTCAATGACCTTTTTTGTGCGTTCTATGGCCCGTTCATTCTTCCATTCTATCCATTGCTGCCCACGTAAGCGCCGCATACCATTGTCAAAATATCGCATAAAAAGCACATTGTATATTGCCTTGCTTAAATGAAGTGGATTTCTGGCTACAGATCTAAGACTCATTGAAAATCCGGGAGTAATATATTTCATATAGTGCCAATACCCCTCGGGCATATACAATACTTCCCCGTGGTTTAACTCAGTTTTATAACCTGTTGCAAACTTCAGTGCAGGCCATTTCTTATAATCTGGTTTTGAAAAGTCGATAGACTCGTGGGTAATAAGTGAATGTGGTATCTTATAAAGGAATTTGTTTTCGGTTTGAGGGAAAAGAATACATTCCTTTTTGCCAGCGAAGTGAAAATGAAAAATATTCGCCAGGTCAATATCATAATGCATAAAGGTGTGTGATTCCTTACCACCAAAAAACAGCATGGGAAGGCTCTTCATTATGGGTATGCCAAATTCAGGAAAGAAAAAGTCTTTTTGAAGTTCCGGAACTTCTTTTATCAAATTCCAAAGGAAGATCCGGTATTTCGTAGGTTCTTTTAACAAAAGATCTATATAATCTTTCATCTTCATAGTGGCATGCGGCTCATTAAAGCCTTCTTTATGGTCCACAGGTCTGTCGTCATATAGTGGAACAGTTTTCTCCCCGGCAATTTCCTTGATGTAATCAAAATTCCATTTGGAATACGCAGGCCAATCCTCAATATACTTTTCTATGACCACCGGTCTTTGTGGCCGTAAGTAATCCTTTAAGAACTGATCTTTGGTAAGCGTGGTAACTCTTGGTATCTCAATTAATTTCAATACGTTCGCATTTAATCAACTTCTCAAAGGTAAAAAATCGAAATTATCTGTAAATAAAACTCAGTGAAAGTATTATGCCGATGTAGATCTAGGAAGTCTTTGCTTTCTGCTTGGCCAATTCATTTCTTTCAATGGTATGACCCGGTCTGGACCATTTTGGCCGCTCACCAATTGCTTCATATTTCGACTCCTCTTCATCCAGGGTCTTGGGTTGAGGCATTTTTTCAAAAGCCTTTTGAGGTTGCAGTCCTAAAAGCCTGAACATCTCCATGTCTTCATTCACATCTGGGTTGGGGGTAGTTAATAATTTATCTCCAGCAAAAATAGAATTTGCCCCGGCAAAGAAACACATGGCCTGACCTTCCCGACTCATCTCTGTGCGACCTGCTGAAAGTCGAACCTGTGTCTTCGGCATCACAATACGAGTGGAAGCCACCATTCGAATCATATCCCAAATAGGAATAGGTTCCATATCCTCCATAGGGGTCCCTTCAACAGCTACCAACGCATTTATTGGGACGGACTCTGGCTGAGGATTAAGAGTAGCCAGGGCCACCAACATCCCCGCACGGTCCTCCAGTTTTTCCCCCATACCAATGATGCCGCCACTGCATACAGTAACGTTGCTCTTCCGAACATTATCTATGGTTTCGAGTCTGTCTTTAAAAGCTCTTGTTGAAATGACATCCTTATAGTAATCTTCTGATGTATCCAGATTATGGTTGTAGGCATAAAGTCCTGCCTCGGCAAGTCGTTGGGCCTGGTTTTCTGTAATCATCCCCAAGGTGCAACACACCTCCATATCTAACCTATTGATAGTGCGAACCATTTCCAATACCTGGTCAAATTCTGGTCCGTCCTTCACATTTCGCCATGCAGCACCCATACATACCCTGGAACTCCCAGAAGCCTTCGCCCTCAATGCCTGAGCCTTTACATGGGATACGGTCATAAGATCGTTCCCTTCAATATCCGTATGGTAGCGGGCTGCCTGTGGACAATATCCGCAGTCTTCAGGACATCCTCCTGTTTTAATGGACAAAAGCGTAGAC
Source organism: uncultured Flavobacteriaceae bacterium (assembly GCA_963796935.1). GTDB lineage: Bacteria > Bacteroidota > Bacteroidia > Flavobacteriales > Flavobacteriaceae > Muriicola. The sequence continues at coordinate 123,311 of CAWCNT010000018.1, read as the reverse complement.
ACCTGCACTGTATTAGGATCATGATACTCTCTGTGAATAGTAGCCGCCTTATAAAGCAGCTCCATCATGGGAAGATTATAGATATCCAGTACTTCCTCTTTAGTCCAATTATGTCTTTCTTCGTTCATGCAGTTAATTTAAGGCCTTTTCAAAAATAGAGAATCCTTTGAAATAGTGACAACAATCATTCATTATTCTGTGCGAATTCCTATAACTATGGATGTGTAATCAGGATACTTACAGCATTACCACCAAATCCTACAGCATTGACCAAGATCCTCCGTATGGTTTTACTTTCGGCTTTTTTATTATTATATGGCACAGGTATAAACACCTGATGATGTAACATTAGAATCGCCATTTCCAAACTCAACAATCCTGAAGCACCAAGGGTATGTCCCGTCTTCCATTTGTTAGATGTTAATAAGGGCATATGAGAACCAAATATCCTTTCAATGGCCCTAAATTCTGACAGATCCCCCTGAATTGTCCCTGGCGCGTGCATTACTATTACATCCACAGAACTTGGCGCAAGGCTACCTAATGCCATTTGCATCGATCTTTGAAAACACTTTGCCTCAGTAGAGATAGACACTGAATGCTCTAATAGCTCGGTTGCATATCCCACACCTTCGATGACAGCCAGACTCCTTTCGGAAATATCTTTTTCCAAACATGCCATAACTGCTCCTTCCCCAAGGACCATACTATTCTTATTCTTGGTAAGATCGAGCGCTTTAGAAGGATAGGCATCAGTCTCCTGAGAATAAATCTTTAATGCCTTCATCTGGGCTATCGTAAATGCCGTAAGGGGTGCTTCACTTCCGCCCACAAGGAATTTTTTTGCCATTCCACTTTGGAGCCATGCAATTCCATTGAGTAAGGCGTGCAAGGCAGTAGAACAAGTAATAGAATGAGAGATCTCAGGGCCCGTTGTTTGCAGGTCATGTGCTACCCAGGAGGAAATGTTACCGAGCGTGGTGCTCGGAGATGCCATTGGTGCTGTTCTGCCCTCGGAGATAAAATCCTGATGATAATTTTCAAATACACCCGTAGCACCACGGGAAGAACCTATGTTAACACCTATTGCCTTTTCGTTTTCCCAGCCCGCTAATGCCATTGCATTCCGAGCTACATACAGGGCAAATAAGACGGTATCGTCTAATTTTTTGTATTCAGGATTCGCAATTCGAAGCTCATCAATTTTGTTTTTATTTTCCTTTGATAATGGAGCTATAAACGTGGATTCTTCATTGAAAATACGCTCTTTGAGTGCATGATGATGGGAGAGGTATGACTTCCAAACCTCCTCCTTTCCCTCACCCAGGGCAGAGAGGGAATATATAGAAACAATAGATATAGGATTGATCAACAAGCTAAAACTTTGACACAAAAATACTTGTTCTGCTCCTCTTTCATCCTATCTTGGTTATAAATCCTTTCTAATAATAACGCAGCAATAAGTCATTGTTTATTCAACAAGATCTAAAGCACTTAATATTGAAGTATATATCTTTTGCAATTGGGAATCAGAAATAATATACGGGGGTAGTATATAGATTGTACTCCCCAAGGGTCTTAAGAAAACTCCCTGTTCCATAAAGTGCGAAAATAGTTTGTCTCGCAATGTACCGTACCGATCTGTTTTAGTCTTTAGATCTAAGGCATATATAATACCCTGCTGTCTTGTACTTGCCACATTTGGGTGCTCCTTTACAATTTCGTCAAATTGTTGATGGCTTTTTATTATTCTTTGTATGTGTGCCTGAATTTCCTTTGAGCGTAAAAGCTCCAGTGCTGCCAGGGCAGCTGTGCAAGCCAATGGATTTGCCGTATAGGTATGCCCGTGAAAAAACCCTTTGACGATCTCATCCTCGTAAAAGGCATCGTAGATCTCTTTGGTACAGCTGGTAATGGCCATCGGTAATAAGCCTGCGGTAAGGGCTTTAGAAAGACATAGTATGTCTGGTTTTACAGTCACCTGATCAGAGGCAAAATACGTTCCGGTCTTCCCAAAACCGGTCATGACCTCGTCAGCGATAGTTATGACACCATTTAATTTCAAAATTCCAAGAATTTTGGAAAGATGATCAGCCTGGTGGATCTTCATAGCGGCGGCCCCCTGCACCAATGGTTCATAAATAAAGCCCGCTATATCCTTTTTTTGTAATCTTTTTTCTAGATCAATAAGTATGCCTTCTATGGTTTTTGAAGTGGGTACCGGAATTCGTTCAACCTGAATAAAGTGTTGTTCAAAAGGTCCGTTGTAAGCAGACAACCCTGAAACCGACATAGCGCCAAAAGTATCCCCGTGAAACCCCTCGTCAAAAGCTAACATTACGGTCCGTTCTTCACCTTTGTTATAATAATACTGCAAGGCCATTTTGATCCCTATCTCGGTGGCCGTTGAACCATTGTCTGAAAAAAATAGTTTTTCCTGATTACTAGGCAACACCTCCATAAGTGCCTCAGAAAGGGCAACGGCGGGTTCGTGTGTAAAGCCACTAAACACCACCTGATCTAATACCTGCATTTGTTGAGCTACACGCTTTGTAATACTCGGATTGCAATGCCCGTACATAGCTGTATACCATGAAGCAATCCCATCTATGTATTCCTTTCCGTCCTCATCAACCAAGATGGCCCCAGATGCACTTTTAATGCCCAGCATATTGGGATGTAGCTTGTGCTGAGTCAATGGGTGCCACACATACTTTTTATCTCTTTCCGAAAGTTTCTTCAAGACCACTATTTTAGGGGAACATCTAATTATCTATCTTGCAGGGTAGGGGAAATTCCCTATGAACATGCCAGGCAAAGTTATAACATCTCTCACTCCTAACTATGAAAAACTGAATGATCGAAAGGTTTTTCTGTGGTTGGCACTTATTTCGGTCCTGATACGCCTGCCATTTTTTTTCAGGGATTATATTGACAGGGATGAGAGTACTTTTATTTTAATGGCCCAGTCATGGGTTGATGGGTATTTGCCATATACCCAATTGTGGGACCTAAAACCGCCTCTTGTTTACCTGTTTTTTGCTGCAATCATATATATTTTTGGCAAGAGTTTTATTGCCATCAGACTAGTTGGCGCTCTGGCCGTAGCCATCATAGCCTTCTTTACCTTTAAAATTGGAAAAGAAATTAAATCTAAGGTTGTAGGATACTGGGCAGCTATTAGCTGTGTCTATTTACTGAGCCTCTTTGGCAGCCTCCAGGGAGTAATGTCTGAGCATCTCAGCATGCTTTTTTTTACGCCTGCCCTCTTTATCCTTGTCAAGTACACTAGTAATAAATGGTTTTTCATCGCCGGTGTTTTAATAGGCATCTCATTAATGATGAAGCTAAACCTTGCTTATGCAGTTCTTGGCATCGCAATATTTTTTGTCAGTCGAGGTTTCGTCAAAAAACAATTATTTCAGGGTCTAAGTCGTATGACGATCATGGGATTTGGAATAGGACTGATCATTCTGTTAACAGCCTTACCCTATGCCCTGGATGGCATGCTACAGGTTTGGACAGATTCTGTGGTCCTGGCACCTTTGGCCTATGCCAAAACCCTTCAGACCTCCATCTTAAAAGTTCTTCCCTTAGGCATTTTACTCCTTGCAGCTGGTGTTTTAAGCTGGAAGAAAAAGTGGCTCAACTTTAATGATCCCTCCATATTATTACTAATAATAGTCATTGCAGGTGTTGTATTTTCCTTTTTTAAGAGTGGAAAAGTGAATGGACATTACCTCATGCAACTCTACCCAATGTTATTGTTGTTAATTGGGGTTGTTCTTGCGAATGCCGCAGTTGTCAAAAAGAAATACTACCCCATTGTTATAGTCCTCGCTTTTTTGATTCCGGTAGAATCTTATAAGGAATACTATGCTATAGTTAAAAATAAAGAGACGCATGGCACTTATTTTAATGGTGAGGGAATTAGAGTGCCGGAGTATATACTTGCCAATGATTTGGATTCTAAAGACATCCTTTTTTTTGAGTACCATATTGGATATTGGCTTCTGGATGCCTCCCCCCCATCCAAAGCGGCCACTCATCCGAGTAATATCTGCAGAACCGACCTTTTCCCCTATTTCAAGAATCCAAGGAAAACGTCTATGGCTGAGTTGGAATTTCTAATGGATAGTGTTCAGCCTAAAACCGTCATAACGCGGATGAACAAATCGGTGTTCGATAAGGAATTTGTGGACGAAGATGCCTATGTGAGAACTTATCTTTCAGATCATTACAGGCTTTCAACAAGCTTAGATAGGGCAGAAATTTTTACGCGTTTAAAGGGCCATTAACTTTTCCCTGAATTGAGTTGCGTATTTTCTGATAACATCGGCATCAAAACTCTGCTCCTCATTAATTCTTCCAATACATGGTATCCCTGTTTTCGATAAAATGATCTCCTCTGTAGTAGGGTGTTCATCGCCGCTAAAAAGAATAGATACATTAAATCCTCTATCCTTTAACCATCCAATAGTAAGAAGAGAATGGTTTATACTCCCCAGATAATGCCGGGAGACGATCACCACCTTATAGGTTGGTTTAATAAGATCTAGAACGGTCTCTTTTTGGTTGATAGGAACCAGAAGTCCGCCTGCACCTTCAATGACCATGTGATTAGCCGTTTGGGGTTCTTTAATTTGATCGGATAGGATGTTAATCCCATCTATACTGGCCGCTGCATGTGGGCTCATGGGCGTTTTCAGCGCATAACTATTCTTATGGATGACCGTTCTCTTATTACTGATCAATTGGGCGATCTTATGACTATCTGAATGCTCCAGGTCTCCGGCCTGAATAGGCTTCCAGTAATCTGCTTCCAGGGCTTCAGTAATTATGGCAGATGCAATGGTCTTCCCTACTTCCGTGGAAATACCTGTAACAAAGATTCGTTTCATGGATCAGGAAGGTTGGGTGATCATCTGACAGTTCAGACATTTGTATTTTTTCTTTTCGAAAAAGGGAAACAGCTTATTAAAGATCCCTTTCCTGGCGTAATAAACCTCTGAACGCTGTGCCTTACAATTAGGACAGGTAACAGGGTTTCCTTCATCATCTATGGCATACCTCCTGAATTCATCATAGATGGCCAAGGCCTTATCCTTGTCCTTTGTATATACCTGTAGTTTAACCCCGCCTATAGCCTGACTTACCAAAGGATCAGTGTTGAGAAAGTTTTCATCCTTTAAATACACATAGATCCCTTCAGATTCGAGCCTGCCTTTGATAACCTGAACATCTGCAGGGAATTCAAAGGCACCAAGGGTATAGAATTTATCAGACATAAATCTCTGTATTAATAGAACTAGCCAATATACTCAATACTTCCTTTATTTCTTTCTCTGTATTGTAACTATGAAGACAAAATCGCAGGCGCTCCTGGCCTTCAGGAACAGTAGGTGATAGAATAGGTCGTACATCGTATCCTTTCTCCTGTAAAACAGCAGCGACCTTCTTCACCTTTGAGTTACCTGGAACAATACAGGAATGAATAGCAGAGGTACTTGGGATAAATGAATTATCTAGCTTTAAATTATTTCTTTCTTTGATAAAAATCAGAATATTTTCTTTCAAGCTTTTCTTTTGTTCCTGCACTTCTGCAGTTTCAATTAATTGAAAAGCGGTTAGGATGGAGGCAACGGTCATAGGTGGCAGGGCTGTTGTATATATAAAACTTCTGGCAAAATTGAGGAGATAGCTCTTTAGGTCATTGCTCCCCAAAATAGCCGATCCCTGCACTCCCATAGCTTTTCCAAAAGTTACGATACGCGCAAACAGTACCTCGTCTCTATATTCTTTCGTGGATTGATTCTCTACAGTGGTACCTACACCTTGTATGGAATGGGCTTCATCCAGGATCAGTTTACATCTGTATTCCTTACAAAGCGAAGTGAGTTTCTTCAGGTCCGGACTATCACCATCCATAGAAAAGACAGCTTCTGTAACTACATAGCATTCGGTCTCTTCTTCCGACTCTTTTCTAATTCTTTGAAGGACGAGGGCTAGATCATTGAGGTCATTGTGTTTAAACTTCAGACTCTTGGCTGTTCCCATCCGGATGCCATCTCGCATGCTGGCATGGATATATTCATCAAAGACCACCACATCCGTCCTTTGGGGTACAGATGAAAATAATCCCAGATTTGCATCATACCCGGAATTAAATATCAAAGCTGCATCTGATTTAAAATATTTTGCAAGATATTGCTCAGTTTCCTCGTACAAAACACTATTCCCGGAAAGAAGTCTGGAACCCGTAGATCCATTTTGAAATATTCCCTGGTCTAATAATAGTTTTTGGGCTCCGTGAAAAATTCCCGCATTCCTTGCCATCCCCAGATAGTCGTTTGAGACAAAGTCCGCTTTTTTTGAAACAGCCTGTAACTCACGAAGTGCATTCTTAGTACCTCGTTCCTGAAGTTTTTGATTCAATTTCTTTGGTAGCCCTGTCATGCCACAAATGTAGCATTTACAACAATAAATGCTATCTTACTTTATAGAAACAGCTACTTAAAATTCCTGTTTAACATGGCAATTGAGTATACCCGTGTACATAATAAAGAAGAACTGGAAGAAATACTTCTACTCCAGAAACAGAATCTTCCTGATCATCTAACGCAAAAAGAGATTGAAAAGGAAGGTTTTGTTACTATTTCACATACGTTTGATCTGTTGGAGAGAATGAATACCGTATGTCCTCATATCATTGCAAAGGATAAAGGGAGGGTCATTGGGTATGCGCTTTGTATGCATCCCGACTTTGGGCAAGAGATCCCCATCCTTTACTCTATGTTCGAAAAAATCAGGGAAGTAATACCTGAGGAACAATCCTTTATAGTTATGGGGCAGGTATGTATAGATAAATCGTACCGGGGAAGAGGAATTTTTAGGGAACTATACAGAACCATGAAAAAATCATTACGTTCTACTTTCGAATTAATCGTTACTGAAGTAGATGGAAGAAACAAAAGATCTTTAAATGCTCATTTGGCTTGTGGATTCACCACCAAAAAAAAATACCAATCCGATGGGAGGGATTGGTATTTAATTGTACTGTAATATTTTTTAGAAATCTAAGTCGTCAATCTACCAGGACAATTACTCTGTTATCCTTCATCTCCATAGTACCCCTGGAAATTGGTAATGCCGTCTTTCCTTCGGTACTTTTAATAAATTTAGAAGTGTATTCCTCATCGATCTTAACCTCACCGCCTATTTTCACATTCCCTTCCTGTAGGAGGGAAACAATGGGAGCGTGATTATCTAACACCTGAAACTCCCCATTAACACCGGGAACAGTTACCGAGGTAACGTTACCTGAGAATAGAGTGGCTTCCGGAGATACTATTTCTAAATGCATATTGTTTGCTTTCTAAATTCCACAAATGTCTAACTGTTGGGTGTTTCTTACTAAACCTCAGCCAACATTTTCTCACCGGCCTCAATAGCCTCTTCAATGGTCCCTTTTAGGTTGAAGGCAGATTCCGGAAGGTGATCTAATTTCCCATCCATGATCATATTGAATCCTTTAATGGTTTCCTTGATATCTACCAAGACACCCGGGATTCCCGTAAATTGTTCTGCCACATGGAAAGGTTGTGAAAGGAAACGTTGTACCCTTCTTGCTCGTCCTACAGCTAATTTATCTTCTTCAGACAATTCTTCCATTCCCAGAATGGCAATAATATCCTGAAGTTCTTTGTATCGTTGTAATAACTCTTTTACGTTTTGTGCACAGTCATAATGTTCTTTTCCCAATACTTCTGCTGTTAGGATCCTGGAGGTAGAATCTAACGGATCTACCGCAGGATAAATACCTAATTCCGCGATCTTACGAGACAATACCGTAGTAGCATCTAAGTGAGCAAAAGTGGTTGCCGGTGCCGGATCTGTTAAATCATCCGCAGGAACATACACTGCTTGCACAGAGGTAATAGATCCTCTTTTTGTAGAAGTGATCCTTTCCTGCATGGCACCCATTTCAGTAGCCAGGGTTGGTTGGTATCCTACCGCAGAAGGCATACGACCTAAAAGGGCCGATACTTCAGAACCAGCCTGAGTAAAACGGAAGATGTTGTCTACGAAGAAAAGTACATCTTTTCCCTGACCTTCACCGCTACCGTCACGAAAGTATTCAGCAATGGTAAGTCCGGATAGTGCAACTCGTGCACGTGCTCCCGGAGGCTCATTCATTTGTCCAAAGACAAAAGTTGCTTTAGATTTTTTTAAGGCCTTCTTATCTACCTTGGAAAGGTCCCAGCCGCCTTCTTCCATAGAATGAAGAAAATCATCCCCATATTTTATAATACCAGACTCCAGCATTTCCCTAAGAAGGTCATTTCCTTCTCTGGTACGTTCACCAACTCCGGCGAATACAGAAAGACCACCATGGCCTTTTGCAATGTTGTTGATCAATTCCTGGATCAAAACGGTCTTACCAACTCCTGCTCCACCAAACAAACCGATCTTTCCACCTTTTGCATAAGGTTCAATAAGGTCAATTACCTTGATCCCTGTAAACAGAACTTCTGTAGAAGTAGAAAGGTCTTCAAACTTAGGCGCTTCCCTGTGAATGGGTAATCCGTTCTTGCCATCTTTAGGTAGATTAGGCATCCCGTCAATAGCATCGCCAATTACGTTGAATAATCGACCATATACATCTTCCCCAATGGGCATTTGAATTGCCTTTCCTGTGGAAACAACGTCTACACCTCTACTCAAACCATCGGTAGAATCCATCGAAATGGTTCTTACACTATTTTCGCCAATATGAGATTGAACTTCCAGTACAAGAAGCGTTCCGTCGCTCTTTGTGATTTCAAGGGAGTCATAGATGTTCGGGAGTTCGGATCCCGATTCGAATTCTACGTCGATTACCGGTCCGATAATCTGAGAAACTTTGCCAGTTACTTTAGCCATTCTTCTACTATTTTATTTCGAATTAAGAGAAAATAAGTCGCGTGGGTGTACTTCACTACGCGCTTTTTTCCGGCTGCAAAGATATGTTTTTACATTTGAAAAAGGAATCGTTTAGGCTGATTTTTTAAACAAAAAAAGCACTGGTTTCCCAATGCTTTTTTCTTTATGAATTAGTTCGTTTATGGATTAATTGTCCAGGAAACATAGAAGATAGACCCTATGGCTCCGGTCCCAATGGCAGAAAAGTATTCCTCCCCAAGGATGTTAGACCCTCCTACTTTGAAAATCGACTTGATGTCTGGCACTGCATAGTTGATCTGTGCATCGAGTACTGAGTACGATGGAATATCCCCATCGGCAAAAGTTGCCTGCCAGAAATAGGTATCGCTCCAACGATAATTTACACTAAATCCAAAATTCTCGAAGAGCTCAGTGTTTCCAAAGGAAGCCTTTACCTTGTGATTTGGCGTATTAAAGTTGGTTCTGAAATCCGGGAATGCCGCCTGATCAAAGTCGATCTCCGAATAGGTATAATTTGCTCCAAGATCAAAATTTCCAAAGATCTTCACATCTACCCCAATAGTAGCTCCATACGAATTGATATCAGCAGCGGAGTTGGTGTAATTCTGATAGGCAAAGAAATCCCCATTCTGTAAAGCTAATAATGATAAACCGTTATCCCCAGCCGTTCCATAGAACGGAACTAAAACCGTGGTATTGGAAATAAAATTCTTATACTTATTATAGTATCCACTTAAGTCGATCGCTACCTTACCAATTTGAGCTCTGTAACCAGCTTCGAGAGCCGTGATCTCTTCGGGTTTCACTAAAGGTGTATTCACAGCCGTTGGTGTACCTGCACTTACTGAAGCTAAAGAGAATGCATTTTCGTAGGCTGCTCTACCCACAACCGTTGCCGTTGGAGACATTGTAATTGCTTGACCAGAAGTGCTTACGGGAAAAGTTCTTATATCTCTATCCAGGTTGCTTGGGGCAGATCCTACCAAAATGGCTCTACCTGCATTTAGCCCAATAAAAAGATCCTGTGTGGTTGGGTTCCTAAATCCTTGCTGTGCAGAGATCCTAAAATTTTGTTTCCTGTTAGCTCCTGCAGTATAGGCAAAAGAAATACGCGGGGAGAAGAATCCGTCAAAGAATTCATTCTTATCGTACCGGATAGATCCTGTGAATTTCAGACGTTCATCTATCATCTTTTTTTGAAGTTGCATATAGGCGCCATATTCATTATAACTAATGGGGCCGTCAAAATCCGTAAAGATGGTTCCATTAGAATTCAGTTCATATTCCCGAAAAGATCCGCCAATCTGTATATCAGCAAAATCTCCGGTTAAATAACTAAAATTATAATTAGCATCTACATGTCTTAACTTGGTATTATCAATAAATTTCGCACCTGTAGTCAGGTCTCCGTCTGATGTTACCTGATTGAATGCATTCTGAAATTGAGGTGTCCCAGGAAGGAATCTACCAGTATCTGCTGTTTGCCTGGCGGCTGCATGTGCAGTGGCATCATCTAATAGAACACCAGTTCCCACACCTAAGCGAGCTCCAATATAAGTTTGTGCATATTCTGTAAACCATTGGGTATCACCCTTCCAACTTCTATTTATATTAATGGCAGCAAAACGTGTATCGTAAGAATCTCCAGATGCTTCCGAGGTAAGATATCCTCTAAGAAAGAAATTTTTATTCCTGAACTCCAACTTGTGCTGTTGCATGATAAAATTCTTGATGGAATATCGGTTAGCTCCCTGATAAAGGGTATTTCCTCTACCTACTCTACCATTATATATAATTTCAAAATCGTCTGCAAATGGTCTGTAATGCACCGAAAAATCTGTTTTAACACTCTCTGCACTATAGTTTGCGAGGTTGATCTCATCATAACCTGTTCTAGTTACAAAGGCCGAACCCACGGTCCCTGAAGGGAGTCCTGCAAGGGCATCGAAATTTAGAAGTGTTCCCACCTCGTCTCCGTATACATTAAGTCCGTCGTAGGCTGGGTCGGTCCTGGTAGCACCGGGATTACCTAGATCGTCTATTCTATTCGCATGCCAGTCCTCTCCTTTTAAAAAGGAGAAATTTGCTTTTACTGCTAACTTATCGCTAAAGGCGTGTGCCGCTCTGATCCCAAAATCATAGTAATTGTTATCCCCGGCTGCTTCCTGAGAAGTGATCCCTGTTTTAAAATACCCACTGATCCCCTGAAAGTCGAATGGGCTCTTACTCCTCATAAAAAGGATGCCGTTAAAGGCACCTGCTCCGTATAATGCAGATGAGGCACCAGGTAATATTTCAACACTTTGTACTTCTAATTCAGACATCCCAACCAGGTTACCCAAAACGAAATTAAGTCCGGGTGCTGAGTTGTCCATCCCGTCTACCAACTGAAGGAAGCGGGTATTGGCAAAGGTTGCAAACCCCCTGGTATTGATAGATTGAAAGGTTAAACTGTTGGTATTGATATCTACTCCTTTTAAATTTTGCAGGCCACCATAAAAGGATTCGGCTGCTGTATTCTTGATCTCCTTTAGTCCGAAACGTTCAACAGATACCGGAGATTCAAATAAGCGTTCCGGAGTTCTGGAAGCCGAGACCACAATCTCATCGAGCATGGTCGAAGATTCTTGTATGATAATAGCTAATGTCTGATTATTGCTGGTAACCTGGGCTGTTGTTTCTGAATACCCAATACTCGTTATTCGTATTACAAAAGGTGGATTTTGGGTAGTACCCAACACAAAATTTCCATCAAAATCTGCAACCGTTCCAGTGGTAGTACCTATAATGACAATGTTAGCACCCGGAACAGGATCGCCATTGCCATCTTTAACCGTTCCCTGGATTGTTGTTTGTGCAAAACTTCCTATCCCTATAAGTAGGAAGCATAAAAAGAGTAGTGTTCTCATTAGTCTTGGTTCTTAATTATTGAGAGCAATTTAACGTTTTTTTTGGATGGTAGAATAGTAATTTCAAAAAAAGCTACAGGAAGTATTGACATATTGCAAAAGTGAGTGCCTTTTATTTGTGATATCCTCAGAAAAACAATGACAATATATGGCAAGTCCCACAAAATAAATAGGTGCCAAATGATTTGGATCTTGGAAACAGAACCCTAAATTGTATTAGAGATGTTGAAGTGCTACTCTACGGTAACAGATTTAGCCAAATTACGTGGTTGATCCACATTACACCCTCTCATTACCGCAATATGGTATGAAAGAAGTTGAAGGGGGATGGTAGTTAATAAAGGAGTAAGGCATTCGAAGGTCTCAGGTACTTCAATGACATGGTCTGCCAATTCTCTTACCTGTTCATCTCCTTCTGTTACGATCGCAATGATCTTTCCTTTTCTTGATTTTATCTCCTGAATGTTACTAACCACTTTTTCGTAGTGACCTTTATTGGTGGCGATCACAATTACAGGCATTTGTTCGTCTATCAAAGCAATAGGACCATGTTTCATTTCAGCTGCAGGATATCCCTCAGCGTGTATATAACTTATCTCCTTTAATTTTAGAGCACCTTCCAGTGCCACCGGGAAGTTATATCCTCTTCCTAAATATAGACAATTCTCTGAATCTTTGTAAACCTCGGCAATGATCTCTACCAATGGATTTGCTTCCAAGGCTTTTTCTACCTTGGATGGAATGTTTTCTAATTCGGTCAGAATTTCATGGTATTTAGATTCTGACATTTCTCCTTTTTCCTTGGCAAGTTTTAAGGCTATTAAGGTAAGGATAGTGATTTGGGTGGTAAATGCCTTTGTAGAAGCCACTCCAATTTCTGGTCCGGCGTGGGTATATGCCCCTGCATCTGTTTCGCGAGCGATGGAAGATCCTACCACATTACAAACCCCAAATACAAATGCACCATTTTCCTTGGCCAATTTAATGGCGGCCAGGGTATCTGCTGTTTCTCCAGATTGAGAAATAGCAATAACCACATCTTTATTGGTAATAACCGGATTTCGATATCTGAATTCAGAAGCATACTCCACCTCTACAGGTATACGCGCTAGGTCTTCAAAGATATACTCTGCTACAAGGCCCGCATGCCATGAAGTACCGCATGCCACAATAATAATTCGGTTGGCGTTGAGGAATTTCTCAAGATTATCATCTATACCAGACATTTTTATGAGCCCCTGGTCTACCAATAATCTACCTCTGTAGGTATCTTTTATAGCTCTTGGTTGCTCATAGATCTCTTTTAACATAAAGTGATCATAGCCTCCTTTTTCGATCTCTTCAAGGTTAAGCTGAAGTTCCTGGACCATGGGATAGGCCACCGCATCGTCTTTTATCTTGCGTAATTTTATCTCTTTCCCGGGACGGATGACCGCCATTTCCTCATCTTCCAAATAGACCGCATTGTTGGTGAATTCTATAAAGGGAGAAGCATCTGATGCTATAAAGAACTCCTTATCTCCAATACCAATAGCCAGTGGACTTCCCAGCTTGGCTACTACGATCTCGTCTGGTTTTTGTTTGTCAAATACTGCAATGGCGTAGGCTCCAACTACCTGATTAAGAGCAATCTGAACAGCCTTTCCTAATTTTACCTTCTCTTTTTTCTTAACCTCTTCTATTAAATTGACCAAGACCTCGGTATCCGTATCGGATTCGAAGACATAGCCCCTTTTTTTCAACTCGGTTTTTATGGCTTCATAATTCTCTATGATTCCGTTGTGAATAATGACAAGGTTACCGGAATTTGAATAATGTGGGTGTGAATTTACATCGTTGGGGACACCGTGAGTTGCCCATCGGGTGTGTCCTATTCCAAGGCTTCCATTAATAGAAATTTCCTTTTCAGATTTATTTCTTAGATCTTCAACCTTTCCTTTGGTTTTAGACATATTGATCTGCTTACCATCATACAAAGCGATCCCGGCGCTGTCATAGCCTCGGTACTCTAGCCGTTGTAATCCTTTCATTATAATGGGATAAGCTTCTCTGTAACCAATATACCCTACAATACCACACATAGAATTTAGAATTTAAGCGATTTTTATAGAACGTAAATTTACAAGAAGTCTTGAAAATAAAATCGTTTTCATGTTATATAACGTGTATTCTCCGTAACTGGTATGCTTTACCCTATTAATTGGCCTCTGTGTAGTAGATTTCCAGCTTGAGTTTCTTCTCCTCCGGAACACCCGTTGCACTACCATAAAGCACAGTACTTATAGGTGTTAGATTAGAAGCTACCGGTAAATTCTTTTCAACGTTGCCACTTAGGACAGCTGTTGAAACACCCGATATTCTAATATCTGGTGAAATGGTAAGTCCCAATGTAGCATTGGTAGAATCCCGAAGGATCAGATTATTGATATGGTCTGTAATACGTATGGTGTACTTTACACCCTTATTGTTTTCCTCTACCAGGAAGGCATCATAATCCAGATAGATCCCAAAACGAGAATCGGCTAAGGAGTATTCATTGGCCGCGTTATAAATTGGATTGTTGTTCTCCGCATTATACATATATAAGCGAATGGGTTCTATTACACCCCCAACGGCATCTAGAACCTCTCTATTTACATAGAATACAAGATTGGCTTCATTGATGATCCAATTTTTTGTTTTTATATCATTAATAATAGTTTCTCCATTATTTTCATCAAAAAGCTTGATCTCCGTATATGTACCAGGTCCTCCCTTAAGATAGATCGCAGAGGCATTTGTGCCAGTATCGAGATTATCAGCTACTTCAGGTGGATAAGTATCGGCAATAATTGTATTTACTGCATTTCCCTGTATAGGGGCATTTCCTTGGCCTGTAATAAAACTTAAGGTGTATTCACGCTCACCTTTATCCATCACTTCATCAACAATTCTGTCGTATTCATAGCTAATAGTGATGTTCGCATTTCGAAGGTCGAGAAGTAACATTATATCATCGGTAAGGGGAGTAACAGATAAGTGCAAACCACGTATGAAATTCTTAAAATTGGAATTACTGATCAGTTCTGACATCCCCTCCTTATCCATAATATTGGTTTGAAAAAAGGACAGATCCAGTGGAACTCGGATTCCTGGTTCTATAACCCGGGGTGAATCCAAGGACTCGTCTTCTTCCGTTTCAGGATCATCTTCGGCAAAAATGAGAGTTTGTTCTTCCGTTATTTGAACAGGGCCTTCAAAAAGGACATCTGAAACAAAAGAGGGAGCAAACTCTTGGGATGAGAAATATTCTTGAGACTCCAGAAAGTTTGAATTCGGATCAAGATCGCGCAGGAAAAAAGTAGAACGTTCTACCTTAAAGGTGAAAGGTGCTTCACGGTTCCCATAAATACTGTCTAGTTCTCTTTTTACAGGGAACCTGTTAGGCAGTGTGCTTGTATCTTCATCATCTAAAATACCATCTCCATCAGTATCCTGATTAAGTGGATCCGAACCAGCTAAGCGTTCCGCATTATCTGAAAGTCCATCCCCGTCACTATCACTCTCCGGATCTTCCGGATCTAAATCGAATTCATTGGCTACGCCATCCAGGTCCGTATCAGAATTGCTATTTCTCAAATAAGGGATATACAATATAACTTCAGTAACCGTTTCATTTTCTTCTATTGTAGCATCGCTGGCATCCGTTTCTGAGATGTCTTCTGTACTTTGAGCATAATTCCCGAAGGTAGGATTCCCTGCACCCCCTGATAGAGATAGCTGAGAAGTTATACTCGCTGTGGTTCTTCCGTAAATAGGGTCATTAAAAACACCAATTTGGTAAATGGGAAGTTTATTGGTCTGTACGGCCTCTATTTTTTTGTTAAATGCAAAGACATCATATACCACCTTATCTGAACTAAAGGGATTTTCGTCAATGACGCCATTCCCTATGGTGGTAACATCTTCTTCACAAGAAGAGAGCACAAGTAGCAAAAGTGTTCCTAAAATAGTAGGAGCAATACCTCTAGATAAAAATTGCATGGAGCTTAATTTAAAACTTCAGTGTTATAAAAATTAGCATACGCCTCTTCAAATTCTTGAAGTGAAACATATGGCAACACAGGTTTTTGTAGGTTATTGATGTGCGCAAGCAGATCTTCCGAAATGCCTTCAGTGGCTAAAATTACAGCATCCGCGTAATTCACGCCTATTTTTAACAAATTATTATAGGTAGGATCTTTCAGCAATGAAACCGCGTCTTCAGGAACGCCATCAAATATCACCTTTTTTATTAAGTCCTTATCCAGGGAGCCTTCGAAGCTTTTTCCATAGACGGATATCACAATTTTACTATCAGCAAAAAGTGGTTCGTCTGCGTATAATTTTTTTAAATAGAGTGGAAGTAATGAGGCTAACCAGCCGTGAACATGGATAATATCTGGGATCCAATTCAGTTTTTTTACGGTTTCTACTACTCCTTTTGCAAAGAATATGGCGCGCTCATCATTATCTGCAAACAACTCACCATTTTCATCTGTAAAAGTTGCTTTCCTCTTAAAATACTCTTCATTGTCTATAAAATAGACTTGTATTCTTTCTTTAGGAATAGATGCCACCTTTATGATCAAGGGCATATCCATATCATTTATCACCAGGTTCATACCTGATAATCTGATCACCTCATGTAATTGATGTCTTCGCTCATTAATATTACCATACCGGGGCATAAAAATCCTAATCTGACCTCCGTTGCTATTCACCATTCTTGGTGCTTCGTAAGACATTAGGGATACTTCATTCTCTGGTAGGTAGGGCACTAATTCTGAAGATACAAACAATATCTTTTTACCATTCATACAGGTCGTCTTTTATTTATCGCAGAAACGTAGCTGCAAAATTACAAAAATTATGCAGATTAGCAGTAATTATAGTAAGTTTGCTCGCTTTTTAAATTTGGGTATGAAGCTAATTTTTGACAAGAAAGGATTGCAATCTTGTTTGAGTTCTCTTAAGGATGAGCTTGGAATGCTGGGTTTGGTGCCTACAATGGGCGCCTTACATGAAGGACACCTTAGTCTTGTTAGACAAGCCTTGTCTGAAAACAACAGGGTGATGGTTAGTATTTTTGTCAACCCAACTCAGTTTAATAATCCGGAAGATCTGAAAAAATATCCTAAGACTCTGGAGGCCGATATGGCCTTATTAGAAAGTGTTAGCGATGAAATCATTGTATTCGCACCAACTGTTTCACAATTATACTCCCAGGATATTACTTCAAAAAATTATTCCTTTAATGGCCTGGATAAGGTTATGGAAGGAGCATTCAGAGAAGGTCATTTTAATGGGGTAGCTACCATCGTAGAAATATTACTAGACCTGGTTAGACCAAACAGGGCCTATTTTGGCGAAAAGGATTTTCAACAGCTACAGATCGTAAGAAAATTAGCTAATGAGCTACCTTTTAAGGTGAAAATCATAGGCTGTCCTATTGTCAGGGAGCCTAACGGACTGGCCATGAGTTCCCGAAATCAACTGCTGTCTAAGCCCATGCGGCAAAGAGCAGGTATCATATTTAAGACCTTACAAACAGCTCAGCGTATGTTTGGCACAAAAAATGCTACTAAGATAGTAGCATATGTGAACAGCATTTTTGCTAAAGAGGCAGATCTTGAACTGGAATATTTTCAGATTGCCGATGTAGAAACGCTCACGCCTATGCAGAGAAAACAAGACAATATAAAATACAGAAGCTTTATTGCCGTTTATGCTGAAGGCGTGCGCCTCATCGACAATATCGCAATGAATTGATTACTTTTGCACCATGAAAATTGAAGTTGTAAAATCGAAGATACACCGCGTAAAAGTTACCGGTGCTGATCTTAATTATATAGGTAGTATTACCATAGATGAAGATCTTATGGATGCGGCCAATATCATCCGGGGAGAAAAAGTCCAGATCGTAAACAATAATAATGGCGAACGCTTGGAAACCTATGCTATTCCAGGGCCGCGAAATACAGGTGAACTTACCTTAAATGGCGCTGCTGCCAGAAAAGTAGCCGTTGGTGATATCCTAATCCTTATTACTTATGCCTGGATGGAACTTGAAGAGGCCAAAGTTTTTGAGCCTTCCATGATTTTTCCAAATGAAGAGAACAATCTTTTAACCTAAACCTTGAGCACTCGCTTAAAAAAACTCTTAAAAATCATTATCCCTATTTTACTTGGGGTTTTTTTGGTTTGGTATTCCTATAGCAGTACTAGTCCTGAAAACAGGAAAGAGATCTTTAGATACATTCGCGAAGCCGATCTTTTTTGGGTAGGCATTTCCATTGTCATTGGTATTTTAAGTCATATTTCCAGGGCCGTGCGATGGAATTACTTGTTGGAACCTCTGGGGTATAAACCAAAGATCCGTAATAATATCTTCTTTATTTTAATGGCCTATTTTGCCAATTTAGGCATTCCAAGATCTGGAGAGGTATTGCGCGCAACCGCTTTGGCTACCTATGAGAACGTTCCGTTTCAAAAAGGATTTGGAACCATTGTAACAGAGAGAGTGATCGATCTATTGATGCTGCTCCTTATTATTTTTATAGCCCTAATCTTGCAGACCGATATCATATTAGGTTACCTGAAGGCTAATGGAATTGGACTTACAGCTACGCTATTGTTAGTTGGAGCCGGCGTTTTTTTCCTCTTTCTTTTTCTTGCTTTTTTACGACGATCTAGTTCAAAGCTCGCCATTAAGCTAAAAGATCTTGTCAAAGGGTTATTAGATGGTATACTGAGTATCTTCAAAATGAAAAAGAAATGGGCTTTCCTTTTTCATACTTTCTTTATTTGGGGGGCCTATATTGCCATGTTTTGGGTCATAAAATTTACGGTTGCAGAGACCATGTCCCTTTCCCTCTCAGAATTGTTAGTGGCCTTTATTGCAGGTGCATTTGCAATGTCCACAACCAATGGAGGTATAGGTTTGTATCCTATCGCTGTGAGTAAATCACTCGCTATATTTGGTATTAGCGCCGTCTCCGGTGATGCATTTGGATGGATCATGTGGATCTCACAAACGCTCATGGTGGTTATCTTTGGTGCAATATCTTTTCTACTCTTACCGTTATTGAACAGGAACCGATAGGCTTCCCTTAATCAATAAAACAAACCTAATGAGAATTGTAGTATCCATGGTACTTGCGCTGTTCATTGCTCAGGTCTCCATAGCACAGGTTACCAATGAGATCTTTCAATCATTTAAATTGCAGGAAAGGCGCAACGTTTCCTATTATTTTCCGGAGGATTATACCCCGGAAAAAAAATACCCCTTAGTAGTAGTTCTGGATGCCGAATATCTGTTTGATCAGGTGGTCGCTAATGCTAAATTTTATAGCAGATTTGAAGGAATGCCAGAGGTAATTGTAGTAGGAATTGAACAAAGTAAAAATGATCTTAGGTGGGAAGATTGTGCCTATGATGAAGACTCCGGACTGCCTACTGAGAAGGGAAAACAGTTCTATGAATTTTTAGGAATGGAGATCATTCCTTATCTGGATCTAAATTACAATACTGCCCCTTTCAGAATGATCATTGGTTATGATATCACAGCCAATTTTAGCAATTACTACCTTTTTAAAGATCGATCCTTTTTTAGTGCCTTTATAAGTATTTCTCCGAGATTGGCACCAGAAATGGAAAATAGGGTGCCGGAAAGGCTGATGGCCATGGAACAGCAGATCTTCTATCATCTTATTTCTGAAGGTGGAAATAGTGCTGACAATGCTATAGTTAAACAACTAGATAAAAACCTTAAAACCATTGATAAACCTACGATACACTATTCATTCGATGAATATCCTGATGCCAATGAGGTATCTGTTGTCACATACGGCCTAGGAAAGGCATGGGAACAAATGTTTGAGGTCTTTAAGCCTATTAGTCCAAAAGAATACAAAGAAAAAATACTGACCTCCGAAGAACCGGTTTTTAAATATTTGGAAGACAAGTATGCTATGATAGAAGAACTGTTTGGCTTCCAAAAACAAGTGAGCCTCAATGATATAATGGCAATATATGCTGCCAGTAGGAAAAAAGATGATTATGAAGCTTTAAAACCTTTGTCTGAACTCTGTAAAAAACAATACCCGGAAACCATGATGGGTTTCTACTTCGAAGGTGAATATTACGAGGAATTAGGAGAAGGAAAAAAAGCCTTACGTACTTTTGAAAAGGCTTTTGGCATGCGGGAGATCGATTTTCTGACCAAGGAATTAGCCTTAGAAAAGATAGATGCTATAAAAGCTGATTTCGGATACTAGCTCTTCAAAAAGTCGGTTTATAAATATCAAGCGCCTTGCTAATTAATAGCAGGGCGTTTCTTTTGTTTTTAGATGTAACCACAATATCTTTAGCCAGATCATGGCTAAAACCAAAACAGCTTTCTTTTGTCAGAATTGTGGCACCCAATATGCAAAATGGGCAGGGCAATGCAGTGCCTGTAAAGAATGGAACACCATTGTAGAAGAACTCATACAGAAGGAAGATAAATCTACCTGGAAAACCAAGGTCAATGGCAGCACAAAGGCCTCTAAACCTTTATCCATAGCAGAGATCAGTACAGATAAGGAAGAGCGATTGGATGTAAAAGATCAGGAGTTTAACCGCGTTCTTGGTGGGGGTTTAGTTCCCGGTTCTCTGGTTTTACTGGGTGGAGAACCCGGGATAGGAAAAAGTACGCTCCTGTTACAGATTGCCCTCAAACTCCCGTATAAAACTCTCTATGTTTCCGGGGAAGAAAGTTTGAAACAAATAAAAATGCGTGCAGACCGACTTTTCCCCGGTTCCAATTCTTGTTACATCTTAACTGAGACCAAGACTCAACAGATCTTTCAGCAGATCGCGGCCCTTGAACCAGATATTCTGGTTATAGATTCTATCCAAACATTACACTCAGACTATATTGAGTCGTCTGCAGGAAGTATTTCCCAGATCAGGGAATGCACGGCAGAACTCATCAAATTTGCAAAACAGACGAATACTCCGGTGATCCTGGTAGGTCACATTACCAAAGACGGATCTATCGCAGGGCCCAAGATCCTGGAGCATATGGTAGATACCGTCCTGCAATTTGAAGGCGACCGAAATTATATGTATCGCATTCTCAGAGCACTCAAGAATAGGTTTGGCTCTACGGCAGAATTGGGTATTTATGAAATGCAGGGTGATGGCCTAAGAGAAGTAAGTAATCCGTCTGAGATCCTGATTTCGAAAAATGAAGAGCATCTGAGTGGTACCGCCATAGTGGCCACTCTGGAGGGAATGCGCCCTTTATTGATCGAGATTCAGGCCCTGGTAAGTTCTGCCGTATATGGCACACCTCAACGCACTACTACTGGTTTTAACAGCAAGCGACTGAACATGCTTTTAGCTGTTCTGGAGAAACGTGCCGGATTCAAATTAGGTGCTAAGGATGTATTTCTGAACATTACCGGAGGAATTACGGTAGATGATCCTGCAATAGACCTTGGTGTAGTGGCCGCAGTTCTCTCGAGCAATGCTGATATACCTGTGGAAAAAGGAGTCTGTTTTGCAGCTGAAATTGGTTTAGCAGGAGAAGTAAGACCTGTTCGCAGAGTGGATCAACGTATCCTCGAAGCTGAAAAATTAGGCTTTACCAGTATTTTTGTCTCCAAGAACAATAAAATAGGCCTTAAAAATTCTTCTATCAACATTATTAAGGTATCCCGTATTGAGGAAGTAGTCAGCAAGCTGTTCGGTTAATACTTCAAATTATACTATTTTTAAGTACACCATAAATCCTAAACCCAATGAAAAAATTTCTTGTGTTATTGATCCTTTCAATTGTTGTGATTGGCTGTAAACAAGCTCCGGAAACCACCTCATCCGATAATGCGGCAGGTGAGATGGAATACCTAAGTTTTGAGGGGAGAGACGACCAATTTACAGGCGGAATAAAGATGATCCCTATTACTACCCCAAAAGGAACTTTTAAGGTATGGACCAAAAGAGTTGGCAACAATCCCACCAAAAAAGTATTGCTCCTTCATGGAGGACCCGGAATGACACATGAATTATATACATGTTTTGATGGGTACTTCCCTCAGGAAGGCATTGAATATATATATTACGATCAATTGGGTTCTTATTACAGCGACAAACCAGATGACCTGGATCTATGGACCACAGAACGCTTTGTAGAAGAAGTAGAGCAGGTACGCCTGGCACTAGGTCTGGATGCTTCCAATTTCTATCTACTTGGCCAATCCTGGGGTGGTATCCTGGCTATGGAATATGCCCTTAAATACCAGGATAACCTAAAAGGCTTAGTGATATCTAATATGATGAGCAGCATTCCTGAATATAACTTGTATGCTCAAAATGTATTGGGGCCTCAAATGGATCCTGATATCTACAAAGAAATAAAGGACTTGGAAGAAGCCGAAGATTTCGGGAATCCAAAATATGGCGATTTACTCTTTCAGAATTATTATACGGAACATGTACTCCGCATGCCACCAGATGAATGGCCTGAGGCTGTAATGCGCAGTTTAACACACGCTAACAACCAGGTGTATGTACATATGCAGGGATACAGTGAATTTGGAATCACCGGGAACGCTACCCTCAAGGATTGGGACGTGAAGGAAAGACTTAAAGAAATTAAGGTTCCTACTTTAGTGATTGGTGCCAAATACGATACCATGGATCCGGCTCATATGGAGTGGATGTCTAAAGAGGTAGGACATGGACGGTATCTTTACTGCCCCAATGGGAGTCATTTATCTCAATACGACGACCAAAAGACCTACTTCAATGGGGTAATTCAATTCATTGATGATGTGGATAAAAAAACTTTTTAATTAAGGCGCCGGATCCGGGTTCTCATTGTGGATGGCATCTATCTCTTTAAGTAATTCATCGGATAGGTTTAGCTCAATACTGCCAATATTCTCTTTTAATTGTTCCATAGAGGTAGCCCCAATAATGGTACTTGTTAAAAAAGGTCTTGAGGTCACAAATGCCAATGCCATCTGAGGGAGAGAAATTCCGTGTTTATTTGCCAGATCCTGATATTTTTGAGTGGCCTTAAGCGCAATTTCATTGCTGTATCTACCATAGGCCGGGAAAAGTGTAATTCTTGCATTTGGCGGTTTTGCTCCGCCCAGATATTTCCCGCTTAATACTCCAAAACCTAAAGGAGAGTAAGCCAAAAGACCTAATTTTTCTCTGATAGAAATTTCGGATAGGCCCACTTCAAATGATCTGTTTAGTAGGCTGTACGGGTTTTGGATGGTGATCATCCTGGGTAAACTTTTGTGTACCTTACTTTCCTCTAAAAAACGCATGGCGCCCCAGGGGGTTTCATTAGACAAACCAACATGGCCTATCTTCCCTTCTTTGATCAGTTCCCTGAGCGTTTCCAAAACCTGATGAATATTATCTTGCCAGAAATCAGATAGATCATGGGAATATGCACGTTTACCGAAATAATTTGTGGATCGTTCCGGCCAATGTAGTTGATACAGATCTATATGGTCTGTTTGCAGTCGTTCCAAACTACCGTTCACCGCCTCAATCAGCGACTCTTTTTTGAATCCTGTACTTCGTATAAACTTTGTAAAATTTGCTTTACCTGCGATCTTGGAGGCCAGAACTATTTTGTCTCGTTTTCCGGTTTTTTTAAACCAACTGCCAATGATTTTTTCAGTTAGGGCATATCTGTCCGGATGCGCTGGGATTGGATAGAGTTCAGCCGTATCAAAAAAGTTAATTCCCTGTTCTACCGCATAGTCCATTTGCTCATGACCTTCAGCTTCTGTATTCTGGCGTCCCCAGGTCATAGTTCCCAAACAAATTTTACTTACTTCCAGGGAGGTATGAGGCAGGGTAGTATAAATCATTCTCTAAGATTTGAATTGATGGCTGCAAAGGTAGTCATAGGATGTGTAAATGAAAACTAGCTGTTATCCAATTCTACCAGGATGGGGCAATGATCACTGTGTCTTGCCTTGGAAAGAATAACCGATCTTTTGAGTTGCTCTTCCAGAGGCCTGCTTACCATTCCATAATCTAAGCGCCAACCTTTGTTATTATTTCTTGAATTGGCCCTATAACTCCACCAGGTGTATTGGTGAGGCTCTTGGTTGAAGTGACGAAAACTATCAATAAATCCACTTTCCAAAAAGTTCCCTATCCACTCGCGTTCAACAGGTAAAAAGCCCGAAACATTTTTGTTTCTTACCGGATCATGAATGTCGATGGCCCGGTGACATATATTGTAGTCCCCAAGAATGATCAGATTGGGATGGTCTTTTTTAAGCTCATTGATATAGTTCTGAAAATCGGCCATATACTGTAGTTTATGATCTAGTCTGGCGAGATTGGTTCCCGAAGGCAGGTATAAGCTCATTACGGACACCCCATTAAAATCGGCTCGCAAATTGCGCCCTTCAAAATCCATATAATCAATCCCGGTACCAAACTCAATATGATCCGGTTCCTTCTTAGAAAGGATGGCCACCCCGCTATAGCCTTTCTTTTGGGCACTATACCAATAATGATAAGGATACCCGGCCTCTTCAAACAATGATAGATCCAGCTGTTCTCGCATTGCCTTAATTTCCTGAAGACATACCACATCCGGATCTACACTTTGCAGCCAATCTAAAAACCCCTTGTTTACAGCTGCCCTTATTCCATTCACATTATATGAGACAATCTTCATTTATTAAATTTTGTTCGAAAATAAAGAATGTTTATAACAGAGGAAAACCAGCAACTACATTGTTCATTCTTAATTCTGTTATTAAAATGAAATGTAATTAAAGGCACTAATTGTTTTTTTGATATTATCTTTCCGGATTCTTATTTGAAAAAAAATGAAAAGATTTTCTGTACTCTGTATCCTTCTGTTTTCCATAGGAAATAGTCTGCAATCACAGGACTTGCCTCAAGACGAAACAGATCGAGATGAATTAAAGATCAATGTCTTTAATTTGATCGCTTTTAAATATTTGGACGGGGCCTATGAACGAATAATTGATGAAGAATCATCCTTCGGGTTTGGGGTTTTGATCAATGCCGGGAATGATGATGACGTTTTTGAATACAATAGACAATACTCTATTACCCCTTATTACAGAAGATATTTTTCAAAGAGTTTTGCCAGTGGATTTTTTGTAGAAGGATTTGGAATGTTGAATTCAGGAGAAAAGGATATTTATACTTTCAACGATATTACTTTTGAATCTGACCGAACAGGCGAAAAATACACAGATTTTGCCCTAGGAATCAGTGTAGGCGGAAAATTTATCTCAAAGAAAGGGTTTATTGCCGAAGTCTACGGAGGTATTGGGCGTAATTTTTTTAGCACCGAGTTTTCCCCTGAGGTTGTTCCAAGGGGTGGTGTTTCCCTTGGCTTTAGGTTTTAATCGCTACTTTTGATGTCTTTAAATTCAAGGATGAAAAGATATCTTGGAAGCTGTTTTATAATACTTAATACCTTATTATGTGTTGCCCAGAAGCCAACTACACAAGATAGCGTAACCGTGTTAAAAGAAGTTCTTCTCCTGGAAGAGCTACGAGAAAAGCAAACTACCGGCATTGTTCCTTCCCAGATCATTGGAGATAAGATCTTTGATAATTTTAGCCCTATTGATGCCGTTTCAGCCATTAACCAGATTCCCGGGGTCTATGCACTATCTGGCGCCTTAAACACTAACAGAATTACCATTAGAGGTATTGGGGCACGTACCTTATTTGGCACGGACAAACTTCGTTTGTATTACAATGAGATACCAGTGACCAATGGTAGCGGATTCTCCACTATTGAAGCTTATGACCTTGAAAATCTAAGTCAGGTTGAAGTGGTCAAAGGTCCAAAAGCAACAGGTTTTGGCACCAACCTTGGAGGCGCCATCTTACTTAGCAGCAGGGAAGCTCTGGGAAATAGCAGTATGCTATCGAACAATACCACCTTTGGCTCTTATGGCTTGTTTAAAAATAACCTTTCGCTCAGACATTCGGATCAGGGATTATCCATCGCTCTGAACTATGATCATCTAGACACAGATGGCTATCGGGAAAATAACAATTTTCAGAGAGATGGACTTCTGCTGAATACCACCTATCAAATAGATCCAAATAATAGCATTAGCCTTTTGGTGAACCATATTGACTACGAGGCTCAGATCCCTAGCTCTTTGGGGATTACGGCTTTCAATACAGATCCCACACAGGCAGCATTTACATGGGCAGCATCTAAAGGGTATGAGGCTAATAAATACACCCTCATAGGTGCCAATTATCAGCATACTTTTACGCCAAATTTTAAGAATTCTACCAGCATCTTTTATACCTACCTGGACCATTATGAAGCTCGCCCTTTTGGCATCCTGGATGAATTTACCAATGGATTTGGCTTTCGAACACGCTTTATTGGTGAGATGGATCTATTTGGTATACAAACCGGATATTCTTTTGGGACTGAATTGTACAAGGACGAATATACCTGGGGTGAATATGAAAATCTGTATGAAGAAAATAATGGAGATGGAAGTCTGCAAGGTGATCGGTTTGCAGATAATAAAGAATTCCGTACTCAGCTAAATACATTTGGAACCCTGAATATGTCCTTGTTCGAAAAAGTAACTCTGCAGCTTGGCCTCAATGTAAATAATACGCAGTACGATTTCAGGGATCTTTTCAATGTGGGAGATGCCAATCAAAGTGCGGATCGAAATTTCAAGACCATTGCCCTTCCCAGTATCAATGTTAATTACCGTTTTACAAATTATCAATCTATTTATGCCAACATTAGCAGAGGATTTTCCAATCCAACGGTGGAAGAGACCCTTACTCCGGATGGGGTGATCAATCCTGATATTACCCAGGAAACCGGGACAAATTACGAGTTGGGATCCCAACTCTACTTACTCAAAAATAAGCTCCACCTGCTTTTAGCGGTATATCAAATGGATGTTAAGAATTTATTGGTGGCCGAGAGGATAGGTGACGATCAATTTGTTGGAAGAAATGCAGGGAAGACGAGACATCAGGGCCTGGAGGCGGCTATTAACTATCGATGGGATCTCGCTTCCGGGATAAGGATCACTCCCTTTATAAACTACACTTATAACCAGCATAGCTTTGTTGAATTTATAGATGGAGACGATGACTTTTCAGGAAATCCACTAACGGGTGTTCCAAAACACAGATTAAACAGTGGTCTGCAACTGCAATTCAAGGATCATTTATTCTGGAATACCACACATCAGTATGTAAGTAAAATTCCTCTGACAGATGCCAATAGTCTTTCTAGCGATCCCTTTCATGTCTTTGGGACGAAATGGCGATATGAACAAAAACTAAGTTCGACGTTTAGTATTGGGATAGCACTTGGGATCAATAACTTGTTTAATGTGCGATATGCACAATCTGTCCTTATCAATACTCAGGCATTTGGCGGTGCAGAACCGCGCTATTACTATCCTGGTAACAACAGAAATTTTTATACCAGCATTAGGCTTAAGTATACTCTTTAATCCTCCACTATCTTTTGAAGCCAGTATTTCATGGCCACTTCTTTCTCAATTGTAGAAGAGATATCTTTTATGGCGATCCTCTTTTGGTCCATGGTATCCCGATGGCGAATGGTAACTGTATCATCTTCTATGGTTTGATGATCTACTGTAATGCAAAATGGTGTGCCTGCTGCATCTTGTCTTCTATACCTACGTCCTACGGCGTCTTTCTCATCGTAGATCACATTAAAATCGAGACGGAGATCAGCAATGATCTTATGGGCTATCTCGGGAAGACCATCCTTCTTTACGAGTGGCAATACCGCTGCTTTTGTAGGAGCCAATACTGCAGGAATCTTTAGAACGGTCCTTGTTGAACCATTTTCTAATTCTTCCTCTACCAAGGCATTGGAGAGAACCGCCAGGAACATACGATCCAGGCCAATTGAGGTCTCAACTACATAGGGGACATAACTTTCTTCCAGTTCGGGATCGAAGTATTGAAGTTTTTTTCCTGAGAATTTTTCATGACTTCCAAGGTCAAAATCGGTTCGCGAATGAATGCCCTCTAATTCTTTAAAACCAAATGGAAATTTAAATTCAATATCGGCCGCAGCGTCTGCGTAGTGTGCCAATTTTTCATGATCATGGAAACGGTAGTTCTCTTCGCCCATTCCAAGAGAAAGATGCCATTTCATACGTGTTTTCTTCCAGGTTTCGTACCACTCCTTTTGGGTGCCGGGCCTTATAAAGAATTGCATTTCCATCTGCTCAAATTCGCGCATCCGGAAAATAAACTGTCTTGCAACGATCTCATTTCGAAAAGCCTTTCCTGTCTGTGCAATCCCAAAGGGGATCTTTAAACGACTCGATTTTTGAACGTTAAGAAAGTTTACAAAAATACCCTGTGCTGTTTCAGGACGAAGGTATAGATCCATAGCAGAATCTGCAGAAGCTCCCAATTTTGTTCCGAACATTAAATTGAACTGTTTTACATCGGTCCAATTCTTTGAACCTGATACAGGACAAACAATATCGAGTTCAACGATCAGGTTCTTTACATCTTCCAGGTCTTCCTTTTCCAGAGACCTTGCAAGTCGCTTCAGAATAGTTTGTGATCGCTCCTGGTATTCTACTACACGGGGATTGGTAGCCAGGAATTGTTCTTTATCAAAAGCCTCCCCAAAACGTTTGGCGGCTTTGCCTACTTCCTTTTCAATTTTGGCTTCTATTTTGGCTACATGGTCTTCCACCAAAACATCTGCCCTATATCTTTTCTTGGAATCCTTATTGTCAATTAAAGGATCATTGAATGCATCTACGTGGCCAGAAGCCTTCCAAATAGTAGGATGCATAAAAATGGCAGAGTCTATCCCTACAATGTTTTCGTTCATCTGAACCATTGCCTGCCACCAGTATTCGCGAATATTCTTCTTTAACTCCGCACCATTCTGGAGGTAGTCATATACAGCGCTAAGGCCATCGTAGATCTCACTAGATTGAACTACGTAACCATATTCCTTGGCGTGTGAAATTACTTTTCTGAAAATGTCTTCTTGATTTGCCATTGGGCAAAAATAGAACTTTAAGGAAAGACTCTTATGATTATTTTAATTGAAATTCTGCCGTAGTGAGTAACTTTTCGTCCTCAAAGACATTTAAGGTATACGTCCCTGTAAGGAGTGATCCTTCGGGAACGGTAATAAAATCGCAGACGCTCATTTCTGTTCCTTTAAAAATCAGCGTAACTCTCTTACTATAAATGTTACCATTGACAGAGATGACATTGGCATTATCTTCAATAATCCCCATATTGGGGCCAAGAAACTGAAAATACAACACTTTTTCCTGAACAGTGGTTGTGTTAGGATCTGCCTGAATAGTAATACATCCACGTAACTTTTCTATAGTGGAAGCTTTATTCGTTTTTATAGGTCTCCCATTACGCATCCTGAATCCACTGCCTTCAGAATTTACAAGAGCGAGATAACTTTTCATTTTTAACTCTCTGCTGAGTTCAAGATTTTTCCTCCGCAATAATGCTTCTGCTTCTGCAAGGGAATTGCTTTGTCCTCTTAGATCTTCGAGCATTATACGGGTCTCATCATACTTGTTTGCGAGTAATCTGTTGTTATAACGCAGCAGATTGTTCTTCAGCTTAATACTGTCGTATTGTGCCTCAAGGGTTCGAAGTTCACTTTTAAACTCTTGGAGCTTGTCTATGGTAAAGGTAAGTCGGCCTACAGAATCTAATAATTGCTGAACCCGGAATTTGGAATCCTGAAGTTCAATCTCATTGACCTCATTAAGGGCAGATAGCCTATCTACTTCTGTCTTCATCAAGGTTAGATCCCGAACTAGCAGTCCTTTTTCACCTTCCAAGTACTGGATTTGAGTTTGAGATTGCGCATAACTGTAATAAAAAGCGATAAGTACGCCAATTACTACTGCCACCAAAGCCGCCAGCAAGATTTTATAATTGAATTTAGTATCTTGAATATCCATTAAACAAGGGCTACGTTCTAAGTAGGTTTTAAAGCGTTAAGATTTGATTTTAACCAAGCTACCAAATATAATAAATGATCTCAACACGGTTCTCCTACCCCGTGTGTGTTTTGGATGTAATGCACGATTATATCGGGGAGAGCAGATTTTGTGTACCCCTTGTCGAGACCAAATACCACTTACCGAGTTCAATTTTTCAGAAGAAAACAGTTTAGACCGCACTTTTTACGGACGAATTACCATTAAAAAAGCATCGAGTTTTCTATTTTTTAATGATATAGGGGTTGTAAAGAACCTCATTCATTACCTGAAATACAGAAACCAATATCAGATCGGCACCTTTTTAGGAGATTGGTATGGGTCTCATCTTAAGAAAGATAAAGGTCTTCCTGCTATAGACATGGTATTACCCGTACCCATGCATCCAAAAAAACTTAAAAAAAGGGGGTATAACCAGGTAGAAGGATTTGGTAAAAGACTGGCCCATCATCTAAATGCAGCCTATTGTGATGATATTCTTTTAAAAACGACCCACACTAAAACTCAAACTCAAAAATCCAGGATCTTCCGCTGGCAACATCAGACCCCCTCATTTGCGATAGCAAAACCACATAGGTTAGCACATAAAAAAATATTGCTTGTAGATGATGTGGTTACAACAGGAGCTACCCTGGAAGCCTGTGCAAAGGCTATCAATGATGAAATCAACGTTACCATCTTTATAGCTACGATGGCCATGGTCCCTTAATTTTAGAAATCTACAAATTAGTTGTTTCTTTGCTCAAACTATGGGGTACATGGCTTTCACAAAGCGTTTTATTGCAGGAATATTTCTTGTTTTTATGGCCTTGGCACTGCATCAATGCGCCCGCCGTGGGAGTCCCTCCGGAGGACCGAAGGATACCGAACCCCCTGTGTTGATCAAAGCCGAACCGGAGAACCTTAGCATCAATTTTAAGACCAAGAAAATCCGACTCTATTTTGATGAGTATATAAAGCTGCAAGATGTTCAAAATCAGCTTATTGTATCTCCTCCTTTTAAATATCCACCTGAAATTAGTCCACAGGGAGGTGCCAGTAAATATGTGGAAGTAGTCATTAAAGATACCTTGAAGGAAAACACCACCTATACCCTAAATTTTGGGCAAAGCATTGTAGACAATAATGAGAACAACCCCAGCTCTTATCTCACATATGCCTTTTCTACCGGGGATTATATAGATTCTCTTGCTCTTTTGGGGGTTGTTAAAGATGCTTTTAACAAGGAAACTGAAGAATTCATCAGTGTAATGCTTTATGAGATAGACACAGCATATACAGATTCAGTTATAAGTAAGAGACCTCCAAATTATATTACCAACACCCAGGATAGTACCACTATATTCAAGCTTCAAAATCTTAAAGCAGGAAAGTACAGGCTGCTGGCTATAAAAGATGAAGGAAAAAATAACCTGTACGATGCGGTTACAGACAAGATCGGATTTGTTGAGGATACCATCTCCTTGCCCACAGACTCTATTTACCTTTTGAACCTCTTTAGGGAAGTCCCAAAATACAGCCTTCCGGCACCCAAGTTTAGTGCCGCCAATAAGATCATCTTTGGGTACAAAGGCAGTGACGAACAACTTCAGATAAATCCAATTAGCACAATACCAGATTCAATTACCACCTTAATTGCCAAAGAACCAGGAAAGGATACACTTAATTATTGGTTTACCCCATTTGAAGTAGATTCACTGCTTTTCGAAGTACATAATGAGCGCATACAAAAACGCGATACTTTTACAATTAAAACACGCAAATTACCTCCAGATTCATTGGTTCTGATTCCTAGTTCTCGTAGTTCTATAGGGTTTCTGGATACCATGGCATTAAGTGCTAATATCCCTATTCGACAGATAGATACGTCCAAAGCATCCCTGATGAATCAGGATTCTATCGCACTGCCTTTGAATATGCGTTTAGATACATTGGCCAACCGAATGGAGTTTAATTTTAAAAAAGAACCAAATGAGACCTATTCTCTCTCTATACTTCCAGGGGCCTTAACAGATCTTTTTGGAGCTACCAATGATACCCTGCTATACAAGCTAAAGACTAAGAGTTATGAAGATTATGGTAATCTTAGAATACGCCTCCAGGGTGCAGTTTCCTACCCTATCATCCTACAACTAACAGAACCAAAAGGTAAAGTAGTGCGTACTATTCTTTCAGAAAAAGATATGCTGTACGAGTTTAATCTGTTGGAACCAAAAAAGTATCTACTACGTGTCATTTTTGACGCCAATGCCAACCAGCGCTGGGATACAGGTAATTTCCTGGACAAAAGACAACCTGAAAAGATCGTGTATTTCCCTGAAGAAATAGAAGTTAGAGCCAATTGGGAGCTAGAACAGATCTTTTCTATTGAAGAGTAAAAAGGTCCCTGTCCTCCAAAAAACGGAACTTAGATCTTGTAGATATAATATGATCCTTTTTGATCACCGTATACAGCACCTCATCTTTTGTTGAAAATTCCAATTGTGTCCCAAGTGCATCGTAACAGGCAGAGTGACCTACATATTCATGATTATTTTCATCTTTTCCAATTCTGTTAACCCCTATGCAATAAGTCATATTTTCTATGGCTCTTGCTTTTAATAGTGTATCCCAGGCTGTGATTCTGGGCTTTGGCCAGTTGGCAACATACAACAAGAGATCATAGCCCTGTGTATTTCTGGACCATACCGGGAAGCGAAGATCATAACATATTAAGGGACAAATTTTAAAGCCTTTATAATCCACAATAAGCAACTCCTTCCCTGAAGCGTACGTTAGGTGTTCCCCTGCAAGGGTAAAGGTATGCCGCTTATCGTAATACTGATAATTGCCATCGGGCTCCACAAAGAAAAGCCGATTTGTATACTGTCCATTTTCGTAAAATGGAATACTTCCTACAACTGCTGCTTTCGTCGTTTGAGCCTCAAACTTCATCCATTGAAGTGTTTTGATGCCTTCATTTTTATCAATGACCTCCGGGGTCATAGTAAAGCCTGTAGTAAACATTTCGGGCAAAATAATTAGGTCTACCCCCTTTTCTATGGTGCGTATCTTCTCTGAAAACCATGCTCTGTTCTTTCCCGGATCTTGCCAGAATAAAGAGGTTTGTATTAAAGCTATAGAGAGTTGAAGATCCATAATGTTTTGATCTTATTTACCGGTTAA
This sequence comes from uncultured Flavobacteriaceae bacterium, assembly GCA_963796935.1. Classification (GTDB taxonomy): domain Bacteria; phylum Bacteroidota; class Bacteroidia; order Flavobacteriales; family Flavobacteriaceae; genus Muriicola. The sequence goes on along the minus strand of CAWCNT010000018.1, from coordinate 90,229 downwards.
TATATCTTCAAAATGTCCAAAGCCCTGCATTTTTGCATGATCCAGGGCAGTATTGCCACGGGCATCCTTAATATCCACATCAGCGTCATGTGCTATTAGCAGGCGGGCTATTTCTGGTTGGTTAAAGGTAATCGCAAAGATAAGGCAGCTGGCACCCATATTATTGGTGGTATTTACATTGGCACCTGCTTTCATTAATTGTTCTGCTATTTCTACGTATCCCTTAAAACAGACCCCCATTAAGGCAGTATTGCCCACCCCATCTTTCTCATCTACCCGGGCTCCGTGCTCCAATAATGATGTAACGACTGCACCATGATTGTAATAGGCTGCTAAAATTAAGGGGGTAGAACCACGCTGGTCTTTAATATGAACAACATTTGGCTGCACCTTTAGTGATCTGTTTACTTCCTTCAGATCGCCCTGTCTGATAGCATTAAAAAAAGATTCTTGTTGCATACTCCTAAATATAAAAAAACAGGCTTCAACTTTTCAAATCTACCTCTATAATTTTATAATGTATCTTGTAGTATGACAGAGAACCTATTAAATGTCTTTGGGATGACCCTGGAACCTTGCTGCTATGATCCTATGACCGGGTATTTCAGAGATGGATTATGTAGAACGGATGATACCGATACAGGTACCCACGTGATTTGCGTCAGGGTTACTGCTGAATTTCTGGCCTATTCCAAAGAGCACGGAAATGATCTTATAACCCCTATACCTCAATGGCAATTTCCGGGTCTTAAACCTGGTGATCAATGGTGTTTGTGTATCTCAAGATGGGTTGAAGCAGAAAAAGCAGGGGTTGCACCTCTTGTTGTTCTGGAAGCAACTCAACAAAAGGCCCTTGACTATACTACCCTTGAAAAATTGGTGGAATACGCCTATACATCCCGTGCTTCAAAAACCTGAAAATTCTTATTTTAATCTCTAATCCCCGGGGAAAAGTCCTGGGGGGCGGTTTGGGGTTGATTGATGGTCCCGGCTCCACCTGTATCATTGTACAAAGTCCATTCTGAAAAAGAATACACCGCATTTCCCCTCTGAATTAATGCATTTCGTACAGCACGACCATCTTCAAATTCGTGATTCGTCCCAGAGCCGTCTTCCCCTACTACTCCAAAAACATCTATTACATTCCCGAATGGATCTACCAGCACAAGATTATCATCTCCATTGGAATCGGCCGGACTATTAAGTCCCGCTTCCAGATCTGGCGCAAAGCCATAGATCTGTTCAAAAGATTCAGCATTCGCCGCCAATACCAACGTTTGGCCAGAATATATTGTACGATTGCTAAGGTCTAAAGTTGAGCCTAGAGTAGTATTGTCATTGGTATATCTATCGAGGTGCCATCCCTTAAGTGATAAAGAATCATTTCCCGAATAAAATAGTTCCACAAAACGAGCAGTACTGGCATTATCCGGATCTGCGAGTTCTGAGATAAATACGAGATCTGACGTAAACTCGGTGATCAAGTCTTTACAGCGTTCCTTGTTAAAATTCAGATCTGCCGTAGATCTTACAATTAATTGTGGCGCCTCATTTTCCGGATAATAAATTCCTGTGATGCTGCCCATCCCTGCTGGTAGTAATTCCTGTGAAAAATCCGCATAACCGCTATTGAGCAACAGCAGCTGTTGGTCATTACAATCCATCAGAACTCGTTTAGTCATTTCTTCTGCAACTGCATAAGACTCTCCCAATTCTTCTTCACTGAATTCAATATTTTCTATCTTAATTAAAGTATTTGCATTCTGAAACTCAAGTTCTTCTATTGTTGTAACAAAAGGAGCTATTACAGGTTCTTTATCACAATTCTTTTCGATGTGCTTCCCAATCGCATGGGTGGGAATCCGGCCTACAATAAGGTTGCCAAAAGAAGTATAGGCACTACCTAATTTGAAAATTGCCTTGGTCCTTCCCAGATACAGCCCCTTTAAATGAATATACACCTTATCTCCGGGAGAAAAACGCAGATAAGAATCGCGAAGATCTAATTCTATTTGAATTCCAGTTGTAGGGTTACTAGCCTTATCCTGAACATGTATCGTATTGAAGAGATTTCCCGATTCATCAGAAGATATCACATACCCTTCAACTACTAAATCCTCTAAAATTTTTATAGTGCTCCCTTGATACAGATCATATACATTTTGAATGGTAGTATTCGCCTTTATATTGGGGTTACAAGTTGACGATGAAGCTTCCCAATCATCTGAACGGATGCAAGAAACTAGGATCACCATTACTAAAATGGGTAAAATTCTAAATGTTTTTAATTGAGACATGGTCCTGGTAATATTTAAAAACTAAGGGCAACATTGAGAAAAAAGGTTCTTCCAAAGCCATACCAATATTTGGGGCCAAATAAAGGGCTCCCACTTAGGTTATCCTGGAGCATCTGTCCGTAATTACCATTTCTACTTTGCTCAAACCCGCCTGTTTTATAATTGGTGTTAAATACATTGTTTATACTACAAAAAACGCTGATGTAATGACCATTGTACAACCATGACTTTCCTCCAATAAGATTGAGAAGATATACAGGCGGAAGTATTTCTTGTGCAAGTATAGATCTTACTCTTTCTTCTGTGGCCTCAGGAAATGCCATCCCTGTATTTGGATCAATTTTAAAACTAGATGTACGAGTAATCATTGCAATATCAATAAAATTATTAGCGAGATAATTTGCTGTTCCGGCTATCCACCAATAAGATGGATCTCTGTATTCTATCCCTACTGAGAGTGCTGTTTGAGGGCCTTGGGAAATACGATAGTTTTTAATACCGGCTATTCCTAAATCAATATTTCCTTCACTACGCTGGAGATCTTCACTTGCCCCTACGGAATCAAAATTGATGGTTACATTGGGGTCACTTGCGTATTGATGCATACCAAGGGCAGTTACAAAGGATATTTTAGTTGTAGGTGACAGATCATAAATTACACCTAATTCTATCCCCTTGTGAAGTCGGTCTATCGCTGTTGCAACTTCTTGTACAAAATCGGATCCTACTCCGGCATCAACGTAAAAGAAATTTATCTCGGTAGTGTTTTGAAATCGCGTATAATAAGAGGAAAACCTGGCAGTTAGTTTTGGCATTCGTAGTAGATAGGTCAGATCAACACTCTGCACTTTTTCATTCGAAATATTGGGAACTGTCTCATTATTCTCTCTGGGATTTATAAATAAAGACTTCAAGAGAGGAGCTCGAGTGCCAAGAAATGCATGGGCTTTAAACCAATGCCGTGAAGTAAGTCTGTACGACAGTCCTCCTTTTAAAGAACTGTTATGAAAGCGCTTAAGTTCTCCTTCTCCTTTGGAGTTTTTTAAGTAGCGCTCATTTAAGAAAAGCCCGTTTCTTTGAAAATCTCTTGCAGCATATTCTCCCGCGACAAAAATGTCCCATTGTTTCCATAAAAAACGGGCTTGTAAAAAGCTTTCCCAATAATGAGTATTGACAGTATAATTATAATTGAAGATCTCGTTCTGTTCCTTACTAAGTGCACCATTTACATCATTGCGAGTATTTGTAAAAGGATCTTTGTCTAATAGTACCTTTCCACCTAATAGGTCTCTGGATCTTGCAAAACTATGCCTCTCTGAACGCTGAAAACTAATTCCGGTATCTACTTCAAACTTTTGCCCTAACGCAAGATTCATCATTACATTACCAGTTAGCGAGCTTTCATTGTTTACATCATCATACCAGACATAGGCAACATTTTGTTGTCGTGAATCTCTACTATTCGCATCATATAATGTAGGCCATGGCCATTGGGAGTTTTCCAATAAAGCCTCTTTTGCCTCATTTGCTCCTATAAAATTTGCCCCAATTGGACTATTAATATAATAGCTGGGCATATACCTGTAGTAGGTAGGATCGGGGTTGGGAGCATCATAATATCCAATTCTGCTGCTGGCAATCTCCCCGGATTGATGTGCTAAAGCTGCTCTTATTTGAATATCGCTCGACCTGTATTTATAGTACATCATCCATATTGGTTCGTGGAGGGTTCTGATTCTCGAAGACCTAACCAAGCCATCCTGCCACCCCCAGTAAGGATTGTATCTTGATCCGAGTAAGGTGACTACCTCATCCGTAAGTGCGGCAGATCTTCCCCTGCTATTGTAGGCATTGATCATGGCCATTCCCAAAGTATGGTTTGAAAAAAAATTATAGTCTGCTGCCAAAAACAAAGAATAGGCATTGTAATGGGTTCCATCTATATACCCTTCTTGTGCCCAGCGACGTGAAAATGATAATGAGTATGCCAAGCCTTTGCTACTTATTCCCGAATGGTAGGTTGCCATTACCCGATTCCTATATGTTCTATTAGAATTGGCGGCCGAAATGCGTAATCCCGGCCTTGCATTGGATGGCGACATGTCTATGGAGGTACTCCCCAATAGGCCTCCAAAGGCATTTTCGGAGCCAGAGAGGCCATAGTCTAATTCCTGATTCCGTGTAGCATCATTAAGTCCGCCCCAGTTATTCCATTGTGGTCTGCCATCCCAGCTGCGATTCATGGGTACGCCATTAATAAGGACTTTACCCTCATTGGAATCGTACCCACGAACTTTAAAATAAGCCTGGCTAAAATCGAACGCTGCCCTGGAAAGAAACACATCGCGTGTAGCTTGTAGCAAGCCTGAGGCAGTTTCCAGGGTAGTATTATCATAAAGGTCTGCTTCCGTTAGCGCTACCAAGTTGTCTGTTTTTTCATTGTCTAAATTTTGCTCCATATAGACCGGACCTATATCAATACTTTTAGCTTCCAGGTAAACAGTATAATTTTTAGTAATCATGTTTGTTGCGGAGAAGATCAATTGCTGCCGTCCTTTTAATTCTGTACGCAGGATAAATTCTCCTTTCTCATTAGTGCTAGTTTCTTCTCTACTTTCTTGCAATTGCACAACAATATCCTGCAAGGGTTTTTGATTTCGGTACTCCAACACTAGCCCGGAAATAGTATTTGTCTGTGCTTTTCCATTTGGCATAAATAATAAACTCAAAACGCACCCTATTAACAGGACAAATCTGAATTGTTCAGAAATATTTTTACACCTCTTCATTGTTGGACAGGATAAATAACTGTACTCTCATTTACATCAGGACCAAAGTAATGGCAGGTGCTGCAATCCCCTTGCATCTTTGAATACTACCTTGGGCAAAAGATCAAAAGAGATAACAAAATCAATTAAAAATGAATTTCTTTAGGACGTGTTTATTTCTGTTCTGTGGCCTTCTAATGCAAGCTCAGGACAAGAATTTATATCAGATTCATACCATCGCTTTTTACAACGTGGAAAATTTATTTGACACCCTTAAGGATTCCCTTGTTTTTGATGATGATTTTACCCCGGAAGGTTCATTTCATTGGACAGACCAACGTTATCAGTTGAAGATTGTTCAATTGACCAAAGTGATTGCCGGTATTGGGGTTTCATATAGAAAGAGACCACCAGATGTCATCGGACTATGTGAAGTGGAAAATGTGAAGGTATTACAAGATCTGGTTGCGCATCCCCTCTTGCGTGCTTACAATTATGGAATCATTCATCAGGATAGCCCGGATGAACGAGGGATTGATGTAGCCATGATATTTAATAAGAGGACCTTTCTTCCTGTAGCAATCAAATACCACTCTTTGCAACTTTTGAATGATCAGAGATATCGGAAATACACAAGAAATCAGTTAGTTGTGCATGGCTTTTTAGATAATGAAGCTGTCTATCTTATTGTAAATCACTGGCCCTCCCGCCGCGGGGGTGAAACAAGAAGCAGACCCCATAGAATTGCTGCCGCTGAATTGAATCTCAACATCATTGATTCCATAAAACAATTAGAGTTTGCTCCCAGGATCATAGGTATGGGAGATTTTAATGATAATCCTACAGACTACACCTTTAAAAAAGTTCTTAGAACGAAAAGAAAACAAAAAGAACTGAAAGATCAGGAACTGTTTAATCCTATGGAACCACTATTTTTAAAGGGAGAAGGCAGTTTGGCTTATCGCGACAGATGGAGCCTATTCGACCAGTTTTACGTTAGTGGGAATTTAAGGAATGGCAATGCGCCTATACAAGTATGGAAGGCCGGTATTTATAATCCCCAATTTCTAAGGATACAACAGGGGCCTTACAAAGGATATCCACTAAGGACCTATGCTGGAGGACGTTATACGGCCGGTTATAGTGATCATTTTCCGGTCTATCTGTATTTGATAAAGCAGCAGTCTTTACTCGGGAACAATTAACTTTATATTCCGCCACTTTACCTTAATTCCGCCACCATCATGGATCTGTAGCGCTATGGAGCCTTCCCCGGCACCAATGGCCTCATCATTAATACTGACCATTTGTACCCCATTGAGCCATGAGGTTAGCTGATCACCCATTACCCGTATCTTTAGGGTATTCCATTGTCCTTCTCTTAGGACCAGCTCCTTTTCCACTTCTGGCTTAATTAGCCAGCCTCTGCCATAGGATTCATAGACCCCGCCGGTATGTTTTCCTTTGGGTGCCACCTCTACCTGCCAGCCACTTACCTTGGTGCCTTCTATGGTTGATCTGATAAATACCCCGCTGTTGCCATCTGCTTCCTGTAAGAATTCCAGGCTTACTTCAAAATCTTTATACGATTCATCCGTAGCCAGATAACCATACTGAGCATCCGGGCCGCTTTCCGAGACCAAAAGGCCATCTTCTACATACCATTTTTCGGTGCCATAGATTGTCCAGCCGGTTAGGTCTTCCCCATTAAATAACGATTTTTCCTGGGCTAATAAAATAACCGAAAACAGGCAAGTTGCAAGTGTGTATATATATTTCATAGTATATAAGTTTTAATTAAACCATTGATCGTAAGGAATTCGTGTTAAGATCAACAGCAGACCCAGGCCGTATAATAATGCTATAACCTTGAATTTCTTACGGGCCTCCATGAATTTTTTGTGACGAGACCAGCCAATAGTGATCAAAACAACGGCTACAATATTTATTAATGGGTGTTCAACTGCCAATAACCTGGCTGCAGAATTAAGGCCTCCCATTCCCAGCGTTTTTAATGAATAGAAACCACTGGTAGAGATAAAATAAAGGAGCAGTCCTACCAATAATTGCATATGGCAAAGGATCAATGTAAAGAGGCTTAGGCGGTAGTCCTTTTCTAAAGTGAACATACGTTTGCTAATAAGTCCTGTAATGGCATTGGCCACCGCAAGAAACAAAAGGGCCAAAACGATATAGGCTAAATAAGAATGCACGGGTGATATCCAATCGGTCATAAGACTATCTTTCATTGTGATTTATTTTTTTAAAAGTACTAATTTTTTGCATTAAAAAACCCCGCGTTTGGCGGGGTTTTATAAAGTATACAGTATAGGATCTTAGTTAAAGATATAACGAAGCCCAACTTGTGCTTGCCATCTGGAACTTTGGATTCCGTTATCGTCTAACTGAACCAAACGAGCTGGTAAATCAGTGTCAAAGGAGAATTCCGGATCTGGTCCTGCAGTTTCAGTTCTTAATAAAGCTACCTCGCTACCAATAAACTTCTTCTTACCCCACTCCTCATTCAAAAAGTTGGTAAAGTTAAAGATGTCTATAGAGAACTGGAAGGTGTGTTTTTTAGGCCCGCCGAAGTTCATTGAGAAATCTTGTAATAATTTCAGGTCAATGATGTTACTCCAGGCACCATCATCACCGTTACGCTCAGCATAGTCTCCTCTTCTGCTATTCAGGTATTCGTTCCCACTTATAAAAGCATCTAAAGCGGCCCATTGTGCCTCCGGAGTTGTTCCATTGTCAACCAATGTAATTTCACTTTGATTTCTCGGAATATAGATAAGTGCGTTATCTCTTGAATCATCATTCAATAGATCCCTTCCTTCCCGATAAATATAACTCACAGGTCCTGATCTTGAACCTTCATAGAACAGGCCTATAGTGGTTTTGATATCATCGTTCCAGGCCAATTCATAGGTAACATTTCCTAACAATCTATGTCCCTGAGCGAAATCTGAACGTGTAACAGGCAGGTTAGAATTCTTACCATTTACTGTTTGAATGTTACGCCATTGTGAGCTGTTTTGAGAAGAGGTACCATCAAAGATAGCATTGGCATCTCCATACGCCCATGAAAAGCTTCCCGAGAACCCTCTAGAAAAAGGCTTGGTAATAGTAACACTAGAGTTCCAGGAATCCCCGGCACCTGTATTGGATAATAGGTAAACAGCTCCATAGGAAGAATCTAATCTATCTCCTCTGTCATAGAATGGCCTGTTATCTGCACCATTAAGGTTGCCAACAGGTCCACCAAGGTTTAGGTTTTGGTAGTAGATAGCTTCTACATTCTCGTTGAAGATAACTTCTCCAGATGCAACTAAGCCCCAGAATGGTAATTTTTGATCTAGTCCAATGCTGTATTTAAATACTTGTGGAAGCGTGAAGTCCTTTGCAATCAAATCAATATTTCCACCTGTACCACCTGAACCGGGAGCGACATTTACAGGCTGGCTGTTGACATCGGGATTGAATCCAGGAACTGTTGTGTTAAAGCTGGCAGCGAAACCACCTGTTACACCATTGTTGTTATAAGTACCTCCTGGCCATACCAAGGGAAGTCTGGAAGTAAAGATCCCAAGTCCTCCTCGTATTTGAGTAGAGCGGTCTCCATTTACATCCCAGTTAAATCCTACACGTGGGGAGAAGTGAGCTTTGGTATCAGGACCCTGTCCTACACGAGCTCCCTGAAGGTCTTTCCCGGCAGCTTCCAGTATACCAACTGTTCTTTCGTTGAAGTCTTCATTCACAGGTCCATCGGACCAGATAGGGAAATCAAAACGAATCCCCGCGGTGAACTTAAATCTATCTGTAACCTGCACCTCATCCTGAAGATAAAGACCTAATTGCCATATATCGAAGGCTGAAGACCCATCAGACTCATCACCAACAGTTCCGTCTCCTACCAGGGAATATCCTTTTTGGTAAAAATCAATAGGGCCATCGGTCAAAAAGTCATTTACATTATCATATGTATAATCTCCGTAGTTAAAAGCAAAGAACAAGTTCTTTACTTTGGAGTATTCGTTATGTGTACCAATGGTGATGCTATGCCTACCTGCGTAGATCTCAAAGTTGTTGGTCAGGGTAAAAACATCCTGATCTAACAAGTTTGCAGTTGAGAAAGGCTCTGAACCAAAAGAGATAAAACCACTTCCATCATTAATATCAACCGTTGGGAACGGGTCTCCACTGGGATCTCTATCATCTCTTACGGATGTGTATCCAAGAACAAAGCTATTGGAAAACTTGTTTCCGGTAGTATTTAATTCTAAAGCCGTTGAGTTTGTAGTTGTGTTGAAGAACTCGGACCCATTGATAAACCCGATACTATTAAAATCGGAATTTCTGGCTTCCAGGTTTTCACCCCCAACATAACTATGACGTAACGATAATTTGTTATTCTCATTGATGTTCCAATCTAATTTCAAAGTTAGTTTATCACTAACTAAGGTTCTTGTATTGGAAGTATATCCTCCCGGATCATAGCCATAGCTAGAAATCAAGAACTGACGTAAGCTTTCTAATCCTGCAGCGTCTGTATCCCCAATATATTGAGAGGAATTAAATGGCTGTGGTGTTTCATCGTCCTGGCGCTCATAGTTCAGGAAAAGAAATAATTTATCCTTTACTAGTGGGCCACCAAAGCGCACACCATAAGTTTGTGCACTAAATTCAGCCAAACGCTCTCTTACGTCCCCATCTCCTACTCTGCTAGGTGGTGTTTTTCCTGCCAACTTTTCATTTCTGAAAAAGTAATAGGCAGATCCTTCCCATTCATTGGTTCCAGACCTTGTGATGGCGCTAATGGCACCCCCGGCAAAACCTGCAATACGAACATCAAAAGGAGCTAACTGTACCTGAAAGGATTCAATGGCATCTACAGAAAAAGGATTTACTCCCGTTTGTCCGCCATTAGTACCAGACCCTGCTAAACCAAATACATCATTGTTAACAGCACCATCAATATAAATGGCATTGTAACGGTTGTTCTGACCTCCTAATGAGATTGAAAATCCGTCATTTCCTTCTGTTAAGACAGCTTGTGGCGTAATCCTAACAAAGTCTGCAAGAGACCTGGAAGCAGATGGCAAGGACTGAATCTGACGATTGCTAATGGTGGTTTCTGCCCCTGTTTTGTTGGAGTTGAAAATACCCCCCTGGGAAGCAGTTACGATAATCTCGTCTAAAGCTGTTGCAGCTTCTGCCAATTTAGGATTGATCCTGGAGGATTCACCCAGTTGCAGAAAGATATCTGATACCATAAATTCTTCAAATCCGATATAGGAGATAGAAATGGTATAAGGACCTCCTGGTCTCATTCCACCAATTCGGTAATAACCATCCATATCTGCTGCAGCACCATATACAGACCCTGAGGGTACATGTAGTGCTACTACATTGGCTCCGGATAGAGGCTCTCCGGCCGCATCAGTAATCCTTCCTCCAATTGAGGAAGTAGTTACCCCTTGTGAAAAAGCCATTGCCGTCATCAAAAATGCAGCAAGGGCGAAGTAAATTTTTTTCATTTGTTCTCGTGTTAATTAGTTATTAATATGTCCGCAAAAGTGCCATAATTAAGGCACTTTCACATTAAGACAGTGTTAAATTAAGGTGACCAAATTTAACATAATATTTGTAACTGGAAAACCTTAGATAAGTAAGACTTCTTAATACTTATTAACGTTGAGAATACTAAATTCTATTTCTTAAAATGTTGCAATAATTGCAATGTTGAAGTGTCGTGATTAGAAATATCGGAACTCTGTATGTCTTTTAGTGTGGTAGTAGCTAATTGTTTCCCTAATTCTACACCCCATTGATCGTAACTAAAAATATTCCAGACTATACCCTGCACAAATATTTTGTGTTCATATAAGGCAATAAGTGCGCCTAAACTGGCTGGGGTCAATTTGTCGATCAGGAGAGTATTTGTAGGTTTGTTCCCTGCAAATACCTTAAAAGGCACGAGTTTTTTTATGGCCGCTTCTGTCATACCTTTTGCCTCCAATTCTAGTCTTACCTCTGCAGCCGTTTTACCATTCATCAAGGCTTCGGTCTGGGCAAAGAAATTTGCCATCAGTTTTTGATGATGATCCGTGTTCCCGTAAAGTGAGTTTTTAAACCCAATAAAGTCTGCCGGAATAAGTTTTGTTCCTTGATGTATTAATTGGAAAAAAGCATGTTGGGCGTTGGTGCCTGGTTCGCCCCAGATAATAGTACCTGTCTGATAGCTAACAGGTTTGCCATTCCTGTCTGTGCTTTTTCCATTGCTTTCCATGATACCTTGTTGAAAATAGGCTGAAAACCTGCTGAGATATTGGGTATAGGGTATAATAGCCTCTGTTTCTGCATTGTAAAAATTGTTATACCAAATACTTAACAGTCCCATTATTACGGGAATATTGTCCCGGAAATCAGTAGTTTTAAAATGAACATCCATCTCATTGGCACCCTTTAATAGATCTTCAAAATTCTCGGGGCCAATTGCAAGTGCCACAGATAAACCAACGGCACTCCAAAGGGAAAATCGGCCACCTACCCAGTCCCACATGGGAAATACATTTTCCTCAGCGATCCCAAATTCCGCTATTTTTTCTGTATTGGTAGAGACGGCAGCAAAATGATGCGCTATATCTGTCGGGGATGCCTTTTGTAAGAACCAGTCTTTAATAGTCAGCGCATTGGTCAGGGTTTCCTGGGTGGTAAAGGTCTTGGAGACGATGACAAAAAGGGTAGTTTCAGGTTTTAATTCCTTTAAGATCTCCTGTACATGGTCTCCATCTATATTACTTACAAAATGAGTTCTCAGTTGATTTTTATAATACTTCAGCGCTTCGGTGACCATTACCGGACCAAGATCTGATCCGCCAATCCCAATATTGACCACATCGGTAAATGCCTTCCCGGTATACCCCTTTTTTTTGCCTGAAATAACTGCTTCGGAGAATTCACTGATATGGTTGCGAACTTCGTAGACCTCGGGAACCACATTTACCCCATCTACCAAAATAACATCATCCTTCCCGGCACGTAAGGCGGTATGTAATACTGCCCTGCCTTCTGTTTCATTGATTAAATCACCCCCGAAATACTTATTAATTGCATCGGGTAGCTGCACTTCTTTGGCCAGGTCTAGTAGATGTTCTACCGTAGTATTTGTGATCCTGTTCTTGGAGAAATCGAGCAGAAAATCATTCCACTGTCTCGTAAAGGTAGTAGCCCTTTTTGGGTCCTTTTCAAAAAGATCCTTTAGTTGCTTTTCTTTGGTTTCGTTGTAGTGTTCAGTTAGTTTTCTCCAGGCGGAGGTAGTGGTTGGATTAATGTTCTCTAAGGACATTTTAGGGATTAAGTGTTAGTAGCTCTTCTGAAGGTTCTTCCGGAAATTCTATACAATCTAATTGTGTCTTTATCGGATTCATATACTCGTAGAATTCTGGCCTTAATGCCTCCGCAAGTGGTTCGGCAGCAGGGAGTTTTTCACGAAGTGGATCTACTTGCCTTTCATTTCTCCAGAAACGATAGCACACATGAGGGCCTCCGGTGTTACCGGTCATTCCTATCCATCCAATAACATCACCTTGTTTTACATATTGCCCTTTTTTGACGTTTTGGGCTTTCATATGCAAGTATTGGGTACTATAGGTGCCGTTATGACGGATCTTCACATATTTCCCATTTCCCCCTCTTCGGGTTGATTCTGTGACCAACCCATCTGCAGTAGCTAAGATTGGTGTGCCAATAGGCGCAGCATAATCTGTTCCTTTATGGGGTCTTACTTTATATCCGTAGTAGCGTATCTTCCTTTTTAAATTATACCTGGAGGAAAGTCGGCCAAATTTAAGCGGAGCCCTTAGAAATGTGCGACGCAGATTATTAGACTCGTTGTCATAGTATTCCTGAATATCTAATGAGTCATTGTGATAGGCAAATGCATAAAAGGGTTCGCCCTTATGTTCAAAATAAGCTGCTTTTATTGCCCCTGCACCGGCATAAATACTGTCATTGATATACTTCTCATCATAAATGATACGAAACTTATCTCCGGCATCGAGTTTAAAAAAATCGATGGTCCAGGCATAGATCCCAGACAATTCGTTCACCATCAGATAATCTATGTTTTGTTTTACGATAACATCAGATAAGGAACCCCCCTGCGGGATAACCCCCGATGCTTCCCGTTGCACCAATTTCACTTCTTTCCTCCCTTTGTATGCCAGCACTGAATCACGAAAATCTACTACAGTGTAGTTAATAGGATCGTTCTCATAAACAAAGATCTGTGCTACCTGAGAGGTATCCCTGGACCTAAGAATGGTATATGGATTCCCTACGCGTATCCTCCGCACATCAAAGGTGTCCTTATATTTTTGGGTAAGTTCATAGATCTTAGGATAGTCTACCTTGTTACGGGTCATCAGATTTCCAAAAATATCTCCCTTTCGAATAGTATCTTCTACTATATCAAACTCGCTAAGGTTAAACCCGTATTTCTCAATATGTTTTTGAATATCAACCTTAGGTACTTCCGCAAGCTGATCAAGGTTTGTTGTACCTGCTTTATCCTCTCCACAAGAAGACAGGAGAATACATGCTAAAAAGAGGCCCCAGTATTTATGCATGGTCTTATAAAACTTTTTCAGGGTTAAACAGATGGTCTACCCATTGTTTCCCCCAATTATTTAAATCTTGTTCGCTGTGCAATTTCGGAAAAAACACCACCTTTTGAAAACTTGGTGGTAAATATTCTTTCCAATTAGTTCCGCCGGTAGCTTCAATAGCCTTATCGCCTTTGTTCAAATACCTGTAAGCAGATCCCATATGCATCAGTGGCCAATTTACATTGGCATTCAGGTCCATCTTTCTTAACGCATCAATTAAGGCTTTATTATTCCTGCCTTTTTCTGGTAATTTCAGGTATTTATGGTAGATCGTATTTCCTTCCACTTCTTTCGCGATCCGAATAAACCTTGGAGTATATCTATATTCGAATTGCTTAAGGGTTAATGTCTTTTCGCCAGTACTGCGATCTGTTGCTCCTTTCTTCCAATAAATATGTTCATAGAGCTCTTCAATGGCAGTGTCTTTGGAAAACTGATCCCTTTCCGGATCAAACACGAGATTTTCAAGCGGGGTAGCATAGATCTCGATCATTCGGTACTGTGCAGATTGAAATCCGCTCGATGGCAAAAGGGCCATTCTATAACGAAGGAATTGTTCCCGTTCCATTCCATTTATCATGATACTAAAGGAAGAAATGAGGGCCTTGTAGTAATTGTTGATCCGCTTTGCTTTTTCTATAAAATGATCCACCTCTTGAGACTGGTCATCCACGATCTGTTTTTGCTCGTGAATAATGAGTTTAAAGTAAAGTTCTGTGATCTGATGATACATGATAAATATTTCCTCATCAGGGAAATAGGTGCGGGGAACCTGTAAGCTTAAAAGTGTGTCCAGATGAATGTAATCCCAATAGGTAAGGTATCGCTGATACAATAAACCATCCAAATAAGAGCTTAGGTCCTGTCCAGAATCCTTGTATTTCTCTGCTAATTTTAAGATCTGGGAATCTATCTGCTCTTTGTCTTTCATTGCTTTATTCGTCCATTATGATCCTGAACTGATGTTTTAGTCCATTATATCCATCAAGATCAGCTTTTAGTGATCCCACGGCCAAATCGGCCTTAATTCTGATCGGGATCTTATTAAGGTCATTTGAGACCCATAATGTGAGGCTCTCTTGTTCCTTAAAAATCCGTCCAGATTGCACATAGGGTCTAAAACTGAGGCATTCTACTTTGCCAAACTTAGTTTTAAGGATCTCTTTTCCGAGGTATTTCAATTTAAACTTAAAGATACCGTCATCGTCATAGAGCATATTGAGATCTATGGACTCACCTATTACCAGATCCTTAGCCTTGTAATTATTTCGCAAATAATAAAAAGCAGAAACCAGGTCCTGAATCTGATCTCCAAAAGTAAAATTAAACTTTTTATTGTTCTTCTTATCGTTGAGAAGGGCTTCTTTCTTTTGGTAATCGAAATTTATCTCAATATCCTTGGTGTAGCCTCCTTCATCTACTTTCCGAATAAATCGGTAAGGCTTACCATTTTCCATGTCAAAATAACTTTCATAGGTATCATCTACCTTAAAAAAGATACTGGCAAATCCTGTAGTCTTCCCATTCCCCACTACATGGTATACAGGAACATCGCCAACGCTATCTGTCTTTACATGCAGGGTAGCATAGCTGGCGTTCAGGAAGCCGTAATGGATCCTAAATTTTAACCATTCTCCAGGTTTAAAGGACTCATGCATGCTCTGCGCATTTAAGACCCCTTGGAGAAACAGGAATAAGACCAGCGTTGTTCTTTTCATCTGAAATTTTGTTCAAAATTAGTAATTCAGCCCTGATGACAATGTTGTTAACGTTAATTAAACAAATTTTATTCCAAACTTGCCCATAAAAAAAAGCCCCGACGAGTGTCGGAGCTTTTTCCTAAATAACCAACCAAACTTTAAATTATGAAAAACCAATACTTAAAGTTATAAGGGAACCACCCCTTATGACAACAAATCTAATACATCTTCATGAAAATGCATTTCGTTTTAACGTAAATTTACTAGACTCTTAACAATACTTTATTAAATTTAGCCCAAATCAGGGGTTTCTAAAGGGTTCCTCTAGATTCCTGTTCTCTTTCAATTGCTTCAAAAAGAGCTTTAAAATTTCCTTTTCCAAACGACTTGGCTCCTTTACGTTGAATAATCTCGATAAACATGGTGGGCCTGTCTAAGATTGGTTTGGTAAATATCTGAAGTAAATATCCTTCATCATCACGGTCAATGAGGATTCCCAAATCTCGTAAGGGAGCCAGGTCCTCATCAATTTCACCTACTCTGTCTAATACATCTTCGTAATAAGAAACAGGAACGGTGAGAAATTCTACTCCCCTATCTCGCAATGATGAGACCGTTTCAATAATGTTGTCAGTCGACAAGGCCATATGCTGTACACCCGCACCATTGTAAAATTCAATATATTCTTCTATCTGCGATTTCTTTCTGCCTTCAGCCGGTTCATTGATCGGAAATTTTATCCGACCATTGCCGTTACTCATCACCTTGCTCATTAAAGCGGTGTACTCTGTTGATATGTCCTTGTCATCAAAAGAGACCAATTGTGCAAAGCCCATTACATGAGCATAAAAATGGCACCATTTATTCATTTCATTCCATCCCACATTCCCCACCATATGATCAATAAATTTCAGACCCACATCAGATGGTTTATAATGGGGATTCCAAGCCCTGTAGCCAGGCATAAATACGCCCTTGTAGTTGCTTCTTTCTACAAACACATGCACTGTTTCCCCGTAGGTATGGATCCCGGATAATACCACTTCTCCTTTATCGTCTTCCAGTATTTTAGGTTCAAAATATGATTCCGCACCCCGTTTTACTGTTTCCTTATAGCTTTTCCGGGCATCGTCTACCCAAAGGGCTATGGCCTTAACACCATCACCATGCTTATCTATATGCCTGTTTATATCGCCTCCAGATTTTAATGGAGAGGTAAGTACTAATCTGATCTTGTCTTGCTCAAGGACATAAGAAACCCTGTCCTTTAAGCCTGTTTCCAAACCTGCATAGGCCAGTGGCTGAAAGCCCCAAGCTGACATATAATAGTAGGCTGCCTGCTTGGCATTTCCCACATATATTTCAACGTGATCTGTACCTAATAAAGGCAGGAAATCTTCTGCAGCCAGATTCTCTTTTGGTAAGTGTAATGAAGTGTTATCTAATGTAGCCATGATATATTTTTAAATTGATTCTATGTTAATGTGAAACAGTCCTTTATAAATAAATTCAGGAATGCTACCACATGGCCCTTAGGTGAGGGGTAATATCTATTTTTTTGCTCAACATAGTACGATCATTTACCCTGCAAATATCGTAAAAAAGGAGGAAATGAGTATTCCATTTGCAGAGAAACAGGTCATGAAATTCCTTTCCACTGTCTTAGAACCAATACCCTACACTAAAGAACAGAATTCCATCATCGTTCTGCGGGGACCAGGAGTAAATAATTTGCACAGGGCCGAAAAAGGATTCCCAGCCATAACCTACCCCATAACCAGAGTAATCTGGGGCAGTAAACCATTCGCCCGTTCTAAATATGTCATCATCAACATTAGAGACATTGGCCGCAAAGAGTAGGTGGTTCTTGGGACTAAATTCGTAGTCTAATCTGGCATAGGCTTTGACATAACTATTTCCGGGTAAGCTTATAAAATCGTACCCCAGAAAGGGCTCAAAATTATTAAGGGTATGATTCCCATATCCCCCCAAAACAAAATCAAAGGCCGCTACTCTGGAGGTTCCCAACTTAAATCCTCCCGATGTTTCAATGTTTAGAGACAACTTTGGCAACAATGAAAACGCTGTGCCAATAGTAGCTTTTGCGATTGAGAATTCTTTGAAATTGTCATTAAAATCTGACGACCATAAATAAAAATGGAAATCTCCATTAAAATAAAGGCCCTTAGAAGGAAAATACTTATCGTCATAGGTGTCCAGAATAAGTTTACCGTAGGTAGAGAGATAATTGCTTTTCTCAAAAAATGTAGCCGGACTTGTAGTAGGGGGAGGTTGGGTAGAGTCATTGACAATTTGATTAAGGGTAGTAGTACTGTATTTCAATAATTTATGCTCTGCTCCAACTAAAAAGGCAAACTCTTCCTTGATCACAGTTTGGAGGTAAAACTGATTCGTGAAATCGGATACATCCAAATTTATATTATTCACATTGCTATTTACCGGGACCTCAAAATTAGACTGCAAGACCAGACCGTAGTCTACCTCCTTAACAAACTCATAAAACCTGGAATTAATTC
Organism: uncultured Flavobacteriaceae bacterium; assembly: GCA_963796935.1. Classification (GTDB taxonomy): domain Bacteria; phylum Bacteroidota; class Bacteroidia; order Flavobacteriales; family Flavobacteriaceae; genus Muriicola. Next base: position 72,255 of record CAWCNT010000018.1, on the reverse strand, counting down.
CAAAACTCCAGTAAAAACCTCTGTCCACATAGTACTCAAAATTATAGCGAAGGTTATCCCCTAAAATAAGATCCAGGGAAGCAACATCATCATTCATCAATACATTCTTCTTGGTAAGATTTATTAAGGCGGCACTCTTGTATAAATTATCATAATGGGCAGCGATCCTAAGGAAAGACTTGTCCATATTCTCAACAAGGTTCATTGTTAGGTCCTGACCCAGACCGTTGGAAGTTAATTCATAGCGTATGGTATTAAAGTTCCCTGTAGCCACTAAATTATTGATCCCCTGTTGCAATTTGGCAAAACTTAACTTCTCATTGAGGTTAATACGCAGTTTACCCTTTATATACCCCCTGGAAAAATTATCATTCCCATTGATTATAAGCCTGTTTACAATAAGTGAATCTACCTGGGCAATGTTTGGTTTCTTTATAAAAGGTTTTTTTTGCCGGGATGCGAGAGATTTCAATGCCTCTACATGTTCCATTGCCGCAGCCTGTCCTGTGTTGATAATAGTATTCTTAAGTGCGAAATCAATTACCGAAAATTTATCCATTGCTGGTTTAATATAAATATCGGTTAGCACAGACTTTCGCTGCATGTCTTTAATGGTCCTGAAATTATTGATCTGCAACAAGATCTCCGTAGCAGACATAAGTGATGCCCTGTCTCTTAGACCATGTTGCACATCTACCCCAATAATGAAATCTGCCCCCATGGCGCGCAGTTCTTCCACCGGGTAATTGTTTAGGACTCCACCATCTATCAATACTTCTCCTTCAACTTCCGAAGGTTGAAATAAGGAGGGAAAGGTGCCACTTGCAAGGATGGCCTCTGGGAGATATCCTTTGTTTAACATCACTTCTTTTCCCGTCTCAACATTGGTGGCAATGCAGAAAAAAGGAATAGGAAGCTCATTAAAATCACGCACATCCTTCACATTGAAAAGTAATTGTACCAAGGCATTATAAATATTCTGCCCGCTCGAAAGTCCCTGCGGGAAAGACAATTTAAAATCATTGAAGGGGAGGGTGAGGGCGTAACGTTCGGAGTCTTCTTTTTCATAAAAAGTCTTCGCATCTCGCGGAAGGTTATCCTGAATAAGATTCGTTAAGTTGGTGTTCCTAAAAATGGAATCGAGTTGGTCTGCAGAATATCCTGAGGCATAGAGGGCCCCAACAATAGCACCCATACTGGTGCCTCCTACATAATCTATGGTAACCCCAGCCTCTTCTATGACCTTTAAAGCACCAATATGTGCCAATCCTTTGGCTCCACCTCCACTTAAGACCAACCCCACCTTTGGAGGAACTTGTTCTGGTTCTGTCTGACCTAAAGATTGAAAGCAGATTGCAAGAGCGGTTAGAAAAAGAAAACATCTACCCATTCAGTGAAGATAAAAGATTAATGAAAGTTTTCATATATTTTCTTTGCTTTAGACCAGCCTACCACTTCACTAAGATCTTCTAGTGAGGCTTCTTTGATCCTTTTAACCGATTTAAATTTCTTGAGCACCTGCTCAGCTGTTTTGTCGCCAATTCCATCAATACCTTCCAGGACAGAGTCGAAAGCGTCCTTGCTTCGCTTATTTCTGTGAAAGGTTATCCCAAATCTATGGGCCTCATTACGCAATTGCTGAATGATCTTTAAGGACTCCGATTTTTTATCCAGATAGAGGGGTATTGGATCATCCGGGAAATAGATCTCTTCCAATCTTTTTGCAATCCCAATGATTGCGATCTTTCCACGTAAGTTAAGTACTTCCAGACTTTTTAGGGCAGAAGATAGCTGACCCTTCCCACCATCTATTACAATAAGCTGTGGCAGGGATGCCTTCTCTTCCTGCAATCTTTTATAACGACGAAATACAACTTCTTCCATAGAGGCATAATCATCCGGACCTTCTACCGTTTTTATATTAAAATGCCGGTATTCCTTCTTAACGGGTTTTCCATTCCTGAAAACCACACAGGCTGCTACAGGATTGGACCCCTGAATATTAGAATTGTCAAAACACTCTATATGTCTTGGCTCTTCCGATAGGCGCAGGTCTTTTTTCATCTGTGCCATGATTCTGTTTACATGTCTGTCCGGATCTGTGATCCTGGTTTGTTTAAAGCGTTCCTGTCTGTAAAATTTGGCGTTGCGTTCAGATAGTTCAAGGATCTTTTTTTTATCACCTACTTTAGGGACGGTAAGTTTAAGATCCTCCGGCAATGTTATTGTAAAAGGCAAATACAGTTCCTTGGATTGTGAATGAAATCGTTGCCTGATCTCTACGATCGCCAGTTGCAAGAGATCCTTGTCCGCTTCTTCCAGTTTTTTCTTGATCTCCATGGTATGAGAACGGATAATAGACCCGTGAGAGAGCTGCAGGAAGTTGATATAGGCATAGGCATCATCTGAAATGATGCTGAACACATCTACATTATTGATCTTAGGATTTACAATGGTAGATTTAACCTGATAATTTTCCAACACTTCAATTTTGTTCTTGATAATCTCAGCAGCTTCAAAATGCATTTCTGCCGCCAGCGCCTTCATCTCCTTTTTAAAATAATGAAGTGAGGTTTTAAAATTACCCTTGATGATCTCCCTAATGTCATCTATCTGTTGATGATATTCCTTCTCTGTTTGAAGTCCTTCACAGGGGCCCTTGCAATTTCCCAGGTGATATTCCAAACATACTTTATACTTCCCGGCTTCAATTTTTTCTTCGGAAAGATCATAATTACAAGTACGCAAAGGATACACGCTTTTTATCAGGTCTAAAAGCGTCTTTACAGTTTTCATGCTGGTATAAGGACCGTAGTACTCGGAACCATCTTTGATCAATTTACGTGTAGGGAAGATCCTGGGAAAGCGTTCTTTTTTAATACAGATCCACGGATATGATTTATCATCCTTCAGCAAGACATTATAACGAGGTCGGTATTTTTTGATGAGATTGTTCTCCAACAATAAAGCATCAGATTCAGTAGGTACTACAATGTGCTTTATGGCTTGTATCTTCTTTACCATTACCCGGGTCTTCCCATTTTCATGGGTTTTGGTAAAATAGGATGTAACTCTTTTTTTTAGGTTTTTTGCTTTCCCTACGTACAGTATTTTTCCCTCCTTATCATAGAATTGATAGACCCCGGGAGATTGGGGCAGGGTGTTTAATTGAAGTTCAACAGATACTTCTGACATGGAGAAAATTGGAGACGATGTATTACAAAGATAATTTAGCAAATTCATTTAAGACCTTCACATCAAATATTAAATTTGATCCTTTTTGTGCCATTACTTTTACAAGCTGGTGTCTCATTTTATAAAACTTGTAAATAACCATAAAATTAACATTCCTTCAACTATCTTATTTTCAACGTATTACAATTAAATGATATCTTTCTATGTTAATTTTTATATAAAAATGCGTAGTTCATCGAGTAAATTGAGCATTTCATAGAGCGTATGTCAATTTTTTGTTTATTTTTAGCGCTAAGAAAAAACGAGCAAATGGACAACTATCTGATTACCTTGGGAATGTACCTTATTTTAATGCTCTTTTTTAAGATATATTTTGCCCTTTTCACCAACGATTGAACTTTCTTTTTATACCCACCTTTAAAGATAGTTCGGCTGTATGCTTAAAAAAGAACTACGAACAAAATATCTAGATTTAAGAAATGCCACATCTGAAGAAGATGTTTATAACTCCAGTCTCAGCATTGCCAACAACTTATTAGCACTCCCTATTTGGGATCACACCTATTTCCATATATTTCTTCATAGTACTTCTAAGAAAGAGCTTAATACCAGTCTAATCATTACCCTTCTGCAGGGAAAAGACAAAGAGATCGTAGTTCCAAGAATGGCAAAAGGAAACAGCTTAGAACATTTTCTATTGACAGATAATACACTTCTGAAACCCAATTCGTGGAATATTCCGGAACCTGTTGACGGGATTGAAGTGATGCCCACAAAACTTGATGTGATCTTTGTCCCTCTCTTAGCCTTTGATCTAAAAGGGAACAGGGTTGGCTATGGAAAAGGGTATTACGATCTGTTTCTGAGCCAATGCAAACCGGATGTGGTTAAAATAGGATTGAGCATGTTTGAAGCTGAAAAGAATATTACAGATATAGGTCCTCTAGACATTCCTCTGGACTACTGCGTTACTCCTACCACCACTTATAAATTCTGATCTGTCTCCACAACTTCCTCATTCTTCTTGGCAAAGGCCCTTTTGTTGAAGACAATTAGGATACCTACTCCTGTACTAATGGCTGTATCTGCTATATTGAATACTGGTTCAAAAAAGCGAAATGAATTTCCCCCAAATACAGGTACCCACTCAGGCCAGGTAGCGTCTATCAAGGGAAAATATAGCATATCTACCACCTTTCCGTAAAATAGGCCCCCATAGGGATCATCTGAAAAGAGGGTAGCCACAGTATTATAGCTGTCATTAAAAATAAGTCCGTAAAACAGCGAATCCACTATGTTGCCTATAGCACCTGCAAAAATAAGAGACACTGCTATGACCAGTGTTTTAGAAGCTTCCTTCCGTATGCTGTCTAATAACCAGTACCCAATACCTGTTATGGCGAAAAGTCGGAATATGGTAAGGACCAATTTCCCGGCACTATCGGATATTGGTAAAATATCACTGAGTTTTGTTCCCCATGCAGCTCCCTCATTCTCAATAAACAAGATCTTGAACCAGTTAAAAACATCGACAGACTCGCCTAGTATAAAATGTGTTTTGATATAGACCTTACTGATCTGATCTATCAATAAAACAATAAATACTAGGGCAATAGATTTCTTTAAATTCATAAGTGTTCGTATGCTGGGGCAAAAATAAGTTTTATTAGACAATCTAATAAAGACCTGTCTTGATCTAATATTTTTAAAATTCCTTGGCTTGTGTTATTGTGATATTACCTGTGGTTGTTGAGAGGTTGAATCGTCCATTTCCTTTGGGGATATGCTCTTTGGCAATGCTGCCATACTTGGAGGTGGCCTTTACCGTTCCTCTGGCAATTATTAATGAGATAGAACCACTTTGGGTTGTGGCACTCACTTTTTGGCCGCCTTCTCTGATAGTGCACTTCCCATCGTCCAAAACCACTCTCAGATCTTTATAAATTCCTTCCACCATCACATTAGAACTGCTCCCATAGAGATATACTTCCTTGTTTTCAGGTACCCTGATATAAAGCGAAATAGAGACTACTTTATGTGCACTGAGCTTGTCATTGGGAACATTAAAATAAGGTTGAAACTTCCCGGCAACGAGCAGGGTATTGCCATTTTCGGTGATCTCCAATGCAAGATCTTTTTGATATTCCCCCTCCATAGTGGCCTCGAGGACCATTGCCTTTTCTTTTGAAGTTTCCACCCTTACTTCGAAAAAAAGATTAGTATCTATCTGTATAGACGTAACATGGGGGTTTAGGAATACCTTTTTGACAATTTTTTGACCTAACCCTTGGTGTATAGCCAGTATAGTAAAAAGGTAAAATGCAAAGTACCTCACGTTGTGGTTGTGTGAACGTCCCTTAACGGGGCGTTGATCCTTATTATTGCATGTTCTTTGCCTCAATACTCAATGTAGCGTGCGGAACTAATTTTAAACGATCCTTATTGATCAGTTTGCTGGTAACCCTGCAAATTCCATAGGTCTTATTCTCAATGCGCAATAATGCATTCTTTAAGTCCCTGATAAATTTTTCCTGCCGTATGGCCAGCTGGGTATTCGCTTCCCTGCTCATGGTTTCAGACCCTTCTTCAAATGCCTTAAAAGTAGGCGAAGTATCATCTGTACCATTGTTTCCATCGTTCATATAAGAGCTTCTTAGTAAGTCCAAATGACCTTTAGCTTTTACTATTTTTTCCTCTATCAAAACGCGGAATTCTTCTAATTCTTTATCTGAGTATCTAACTTTTAAATCCTGTCCCATAATTTCTAGTGTTTTTTGATCAACAATCTTGTATTTACCTCATCGAAAACGATTTCAGTCCCTATTTCCAGCTGTTCTTCCAGAACAAGATCTGCGGTAAGGGTTTCCGTTTTAATATATTGCATGTTACTTGCGATCGCTTTCTCTATAAAACCGTCTTTCAGTACCTTAATATCAATTTTATCGGTCACTTCAAAACCAGATTCCTTTCTTAGATTCTGAATGCGATTCACCAATTCTCTGGCAATGCCTTCTTGTTTAAGATCTTCATTGATGGTAACATCCAAAGCCACTGTTAGGCCTCCGGCGCTTGCTACCAACCATCCTTCGATGTCTTCAGAGCTTATTTCTACCTCCTCTAACTGTAAGATAATACTTTTATTTTCTATCTCAAGGGATATTTCGCCTTCCCGTTCAATTTTTTGGATATCTTCCTGATTAAACCTGGCAACCGCCTGGGCAATCTTTTTCATATCCTTCCCAAAACGAGGTCCTAAGACCTTAAAGTTTGGTTTTATTTTCTTTACCAAAATCCCTGAAGCATCATCCAAAAGTTCTATCTCTTTTACATTTACTTCAGTCTTTATAAGTTCGGCAACCGCTTCTATCTCCCTGCGTTGTGTATCATCTAGTACCGGGATCATTACTCTTTGAAGAGGCTGACGTACTTTGATCTTTTCTTTCTGACGTATGGATAACACCAGAGAAGAAATGGTCTGTGCCTTTTCCATTTTACTTTCTAACGCCTTATTCACAATGGCCTTATCATAGGTTGGGAAATCGGAAAGATGAACACTCTCCATTGCCTCTACTTTTGTGTTGCGGGTTAGATCTACATATAAGCGTTCCATAAAAAAAGGTGCTATAGGTGCAGATAATCTGGCTACGGTAAGTAAACAGGTATGCAGGGTTTGATAGGCCGATATTTTGTCTTGCTGATAATCGCCTTTCCAAAAACGTCGGCGACATAAACGCACATACCAATTACTGAGGTTTTCCTGAACATAGTCTGATATAGCTCTTGCAGCCTTGGTAGGTTCATAGTCTGCATATGCCTCATCTACCGTTTTTATCAGCGAATGAAGTTCAGAAAGTATCCATTGATCAATTTCCGGACGTTCTTTTAACGGTATTTCAGCCTCATCATAAGTAAACTCATCAATGTTCGCATAAAGGGCAAAAAATGAATAGGTGTTATAGAGTGTCCCGAAAAATTTTCGTTTTACTTCCAGTATCCCATCCATATCGAACTTGAGGTTATCCCATGGGTTTGCATTAGATATTAAATACCAACGAGTGGCATCCGGCCCATGTTCTTTGATTGTCTCAAAAGGATCTGCGGCATTGCCCAATCGTTTAGACATTTTCTTGCCTTCTTTATCCAGGACCAGTCCATTGGAAATCACATTCTTATATGCCACGGAATCAAATACCATCGTTGCTATGGCATGCAACGTATAGAACCACCCTCTGGTCTGATCAACTCCTTCTGCTATAAAGTCGGCCGGAAAGGTCTTCCCCTCATCAATAAATTCCTTATTCTCAAAAGGGTAATGCCACTGGGCATAGGGCATGGAGCCACTGTCGAACCAAACATCAATTAGGTCCGATTCCCGTTTCATTGGCTTACCGGAAGGGGAAACCAACACAATGTCATCCACAACATTCTTATGCAAATCTATTTTATCGTAATTGGCTTCGTCCATATTCCCTACCTCAAAAGATGCAAATACATCTTCTGACATAAGTCCGGCCTTAACAGCCTTAGATATCTCACTTTTAAGCTGAGCTAAAGAGCCTATCATCACTTCCTCTGTTCCATCTTCCGTTCGCCAGATAGGCAGCGGAATCCCCCAGAACCTGGATCGGGATAAATTCCAATCATTCGCATTGGCCAACCAATTCCCAAATCTTCCATCACCGGTAGCCTTTGGTTTCCAGTTAATGGTTTGGTTAAGTTGAAACATTCTGTCTTTGATATCCGTAACCTTGATAAACCAGGAATCCATAGGATAATACAAAATAGGTTTATCTGTCCGCCAGCAATTAGGATAACTATGAAGGTATTTTTCTACTTTAAAGGCTTTGTTCTCCTCCTTTAGTCTGATGGCTATTTCAACATCTACCGATCTTTCCGGGGCTTCTCCTTCTTCATAGTATTCGTTCTTCACATACTTACCGGCCAGTTCCTTCATTTCTGGTCTGAACTTTCCCTGCAAGTCTACAAGGGGAACCGGATTTTGATATTTATCTAATACAAGCATGGGCGGCACTTCCGGTTTGGCCTGTTTTGCCACCATGGCATCATCTGCTCCAAAAGTAGGTGCTGTGTGCACTATACCTGTTCCGTCCTCGGTTGTTACAAAATCGCCGGCTATAACCCTGAAAGCATTTTGTGGGTTTTCATATGGAAGTGCATACGGTAATAATTGCTCGTACCGTATCCCTACTAATTCCTTACCCTTTGTTTCTAGCACTACGCTAAAGGGAATTTTTTTATCCTCTTTTTTATACTGACTTAGTTCTTCCACGGAGGAGACTTCCTCATATTTTCCTTTAAATTGATCTCCTACAAGTGCCTTAGCCAGGATGACATTCATTGGTTCAAAGGTGTATTGATTAAATGTCTTCACAAGGACATAATCTATCTTAGAGCCAACGGTTAATGCAGTATTGGAAGGAAGCGTCCAGGGAGTAGTTGTCCAGGCCAACAGGTAAATATCGCCCTCCACCTCTTTTAAAATTGAAGGTGCACTTTCTTTTTTGATCTTGAACTGCGCTGTAACAGTGGTGTCCGTAATATCCTGATAAGTACCTGGCTGATTCAGCTCATGAGAACTTAATCCTGTCCCTGCTTTGGGAGAGTATGGCTGAATGGTATAGCCTTTATACAATAACCCTTTATCGTAAATCTGTTTCAGAAGCCACCAAACGGACTCCATGTATTTTGATTTATAGGTGATATACGGATCTTCCATATCTACCCAGTACCCAATCTTCTCAGTCATGGAATTCCAGACATCTGTGTACCTCATCACCGCCTTTTTACAGGCCGCATTGTATTCTTCAATACTGATCTTAACTCCTATGTCTTCTTTGGTGATACCCAGTTCTTTCTCGACGCCCAATTCTATTGGGAGGCCATGCGTGTCCCAACCGGCCTTTCGTTTTACCTGATACCCTTTCATGGTCTTGTATCTGGGAAAAATATCCTTGATGGTACGGGCCATTACATGATGTATCCCCGGCATACCATTGGCAGAAGGCGGACCTTCATAAAAAACATAGTTTGGTTTTCCTTCCCTGGTGGAAATGCTTTTTTCAAAAATCTGATGGGTATTCCAAAATTGGAGGATCTCCTCTCCAACATTTGATAAATCCAATCCTTTGTATTCCTGAAACTTCATAATGCCTTTCCTTAGACCTATTTAAAGGTGGCAAAATTAGTGAATTTTAACGAAAAAAGGAGTGAAAGGTGCACAAAAAAAGGCCCTTGAAAGGGCCTTTTAATCTGGGGTAACAGATACTATGGTCTGGTTCCCGTGATAGTTACATTGGCACTTATTTGCAATGCCGAAGTAACACTAACGGAGCCTAAATTGAGTCCGGTTGTAGATTCGGCTTCCAACAAGGCATTGAAATAAAAGACATCGCCATCTTTATTGTAAGATGCAAAGACCAATTCATAGTTTCCTTCTTCCAGAAAACTAAGATTGTAGGAACCATTTAATGAGTTAACCACAGAGCTGGTTACTGCATTCTTAAAAGTAACATTGCTGTCTCCTTGTCCATTGGTCTCAGTCTCGGCATTGAAGGTACCTTCCTCATAAGCATACACCACAATCCTGTCTGAAGTGTTCTCTGCGTCATTGGCAGTACCATTTATCTCTCCGGTAGTATCTTCATTCACTGTTCGTATTCCGGCAGAAAGCTCAGACATTGATACAAACTCAAAATCTGAACCAAGGGTTCCCTGTTCTTCCTTGATGGTCTTACGAAGATCAAAGTCGATGATCACTTCATTTACATTTGATGCAAAGACCTCAAAAGAATCTGACACGGAAATCCGGTTCGATTCTGCAGTGATCTGATCCTTGGCGCCATTGGCCATGGCCACATAGCACCCAGGTGATACACCATCCGCATCAGTCTCATAATCGAGTACCAGCTCAATGTTGGAATATGATTTGGCCGCTAGGTCCAAATTCCCCAAGGTAGCGGTCTGCCCATTAACCAGGGCAGCCAAATTAACCGTGGTGGTGGTAAACCCTTCCAGGGATTTTCCATCTACCTTCACATCTGTGATGGTAACAAAAACACCCTCCACATTGGCATTGTCTATTGGCGCATCGGTGATCTTAAAGGTGGTATTGTAGGTTTCTCCTGAGATATCCGCCTCGTTATCATCTTTACTGCAGGAAACTGTTAAAAGAAATGTTGCTAAAACTAAGGTTGAAGTTTTAAAAAAATGTCTCATAAAATTTAATTTTTATTTGGGTTAAACATTCATCCATACAACAAGGTATACGTAATTTACCCTTCTAAAAAAGTGTTAAAATTTGTTAATATTCGTTAAACTACAAGCGAGGAGATGCCCGTTGCTATTGATGTTAGAGGTTTTTTTATCGCTATGTCTTTGATATTCAGAGCAGAAACAGCCCCGACCAAAAAGGATGAAGAAATTTTTAAATAGTTTGAGAAATTTGGGCTGTAATTTAAAACTTATACCCCAATCCAAGGATTAGATTAATCCCAGGAGCACTTATCCCGGATGAATAAGATCTGTATCGTTGATCTGTTATATTTTCCAACGTAAGGGAGGCAGTAAGCCTTTCACCTAACTTATACTGGGAACGAAGATTAAGGGTATACCAGGAAGGAGCATAGGGATCGCCATTTGCATCCAGGTCATATAGATATTCTTTACTCCTTTCAGAAAAGGCGAGATTCTCATAAGAGATCTCCCCATTGTAGTTGAGAAAAAGATCCGTTTTTAGTCTTGGAAGTATCCATATTAAATGGAGGTCCCCAAATGCAGGTGCGGCATGCCTGGCGGCCGATTCTTCCCCGTTATCGTCTTCTTCAATTCCTTCAGTAATGGTTAGATTTGTGGTAAGCTGCAACTCATTGGTCAGGAACACTTCGGCCCCAAATTCAAACCCATAGACATATGCCTTGGCAGCATTTTGAATGGCCTGTACATTACTTAATTCCCCATTGTACATAATCTCTCGTTCGCCGTTAAAAGTAAAATCTCTTCGGACAAGCGCATCTACCAAATAGGTATAGAATGCTGCCCCCCGTAGTACGGCCTTGTCTTTGAAATTCTTCTTTATCCCGAATTCTATATTGTAAGCGTACTCAGGTTCTAACTGTGGATTGGGTACTACCACAGACCCCGGCTCCGAATCGAACACCTTACCTATATCATCTATATTTGGTGCCCTAAAACCCGTAGATCCGTTAAGCGTAAACTGAAACGATTGTGTAGGGAACCAACTTAAACCTAAACTCCCTGTTAAGGCTCCATTATTTAGGGTTGCATTTGCAAAAGGGAAGGCGTAAAAAGTGGTGTCAAAAACAGCGTCGATCCACACATGGCTATACCTAATTCCTGATAGTAAAGTTAAATTGGGCTTTGCTTTGTATTCTGCATTTAAATAGCCCGCCAGGGATTGCCAACTAGCACCATCGGGGTAGCGAGAGGCCGCCCTGTTTTGAGCACCCGACTCAATATTTTCTTGACTACCCTCTGAATGAACCTTATTATATATGTATTCTCCTCCGTAATACAGTCGAAGATTACCAATCTTCTTATTCTCAAAATCTATATTGGTGGAGAGCGCATCCACTTTTTCTCTGGTTTTGTTAAGAATAGCATCCTGAAAATCACGATCGTTCCTGCTTTCTTCGAAAAATTGATAGGCAGTGGTAAATTTTACCCCATCGTAAAATTTATTTCGCGCCTTATTAAAGACCTGAAGATTTCCCATAAACCATTTTTGAGGGCCGTAGTACCATTCTGCAGAACGCAATCCGGACCCGTCATTTGTAGGTCTAATTAAACGGTCGTATCTGGAATAGGAGGAGGTTTCTGAAAAATAAAGTCCAAGATCGTATTGCCAATTATTAGAAGGTTTATGAGATATCTTTTGTAAAAGATTGATCTGGTCATATGCTGTTGGCACCTGCTTCCTTGGGTTTTCATTGACAACTAATACATCTGTACCATTCTGTCTTTTAACCAGGACATTTCTCAAATAACGATCCGGGCCATGACTCCCCATGCGGAGATCATCAAAGTTATTGTAAGTTAAACTACTTAAAAATGCCCATTTTTCAGAAGCGATGTTGACATCGGCGTGTAAGGTATTTTCACTATTGGCAGAAGCATAACGAGCATTGACATTACCGGAGACTACCACAGAATCTCTTCGTAAGAAATGCGGTTGAAGAGTAAGAAAATTCATGACCCCACCAATGGCATCACTACCATAAATTACGGACCCCGGTCCAAAAATTACTTCTGTATTCTTTATGGTATATGGATCTATTGAAATGACGTTTTGGATATTTCCTCCTCTAAAAATGGCATTGTTCATTCGTACTCCATCAACAGATAACACCAGTCTATTTGTTGCAAATCCCCGGATCATAGGGCTTCCGCCCCCAAGCTGACTTTTCTGAACATAAACCTGTCCACTGTTTTGTAAAAGATCGGCTGCGGTCTGAGGGTTGGAAAACGCAATGGCTTGTGCGCTGATAGATGAGATCTTCTGAGGTATGTCCTTTTTCTGTTGTTCCCATTTGGAGATAGACATGACTACCTCATCTAACTGTTCTGTTTGGGGCATCATAAAAATTCGTTTCCCTCGTTTCAGAATTTGATTCTTGGTAACCGATCTTGTCTCATAGCCGATATGACTAATTGTGATGCGTTCAGTTCCATTGAATTTTGAAAGATCACAAACTCCATCAAAATCAGTTAGGGCGGTTCTCGACTTATTTGAATTATAGAGCACCGCATTGACTATGGGCTGTCTTGTGTCCGCATCCAATACCGTTATTTCTTGTGACCATCCACCAGAAACAACAAATAAAAATCCTAAAAAGAAAAATAAGCGCATGCTTAGTTAAAAACTTCGTTCAATACTGCCAGGGACCTGGGTTTTCTAAAACCGTGCAAATGTAATTCAAAATAAAGGACAATTTTTTGTAACAGAGCCTGTCTCTCTTCTTTCCCCATCCTGATCGTATGGATTGCATCAAAATTTATGCCTAACAGGGCAGTAAAATGGTCTAATTCATTGCCTGTTAACATTGGATTAAGTCCGGGTCGTGGAATAAACTGTCCATCCTGCAAATCAAAATAGGCAGATCTTCCCGATTTAATTTCGGGGTAGAAGCCAAAATACTTTGTAATTTCTAACAAGAAATACAGATGAAAATTAGCTATCTGATCATGAGTATCTAGCCATTGGAAGGCTGCTTCCAGATAACGAAATAAACCTTCATTCTTTTCTTCTTCGTAGATGCTATTCCCCAACATCTCAGACAGAAAAAAAGCAACGGCATTCTTGGTGACATTGGTATGCAATGTTTGATAAGGATACGTGCTTTTCACTTCCTGCAAACGTCTCCATAGTTCCCTTGTTCCTGTGTGTTGCCACGATCTCTAATTGCATTAAAGGTTGGAAATAGGCCACTTTAAGCTTTCCTTTCCTGGATCCCATGATCCCTTTTAACAGGTAGGTTTTAAGACCGTCAGATTCGGTAAATGCCTTTACGATCATGCTTGTATCCCCGTATTTAAGCGAAGATAGTACGATGGCCCTGGTAGTTACGCGCATAGGTCTTTGGTTGGGAGTCAAAGATAGTAAAAAGCCCCCTGAGGAATGCTCAGAGGGCTTTGATGATTTATTGGATGTCTCTTAAATAACCCCTTGGGCTAACATGGCATCTGCCACTTTTACAAAGCCGGCAATATTTGCTCCTTTTACATAGTTGCAATAACCATCTTTATCTTTTCCATACTCAATACATGAGTCGTGTATATCTTCCATGATTCCTTTTAAACGCTCGTCTACTTCTTCGCGTGTCCAGCTGATACGCAAAGAGTTTTGCGACATTTCAAGACCAGATGTTGCAACCCCCCCTGCGTTCGATGCTTTCCCGGGTGCAAATAAGATTTTAGCTTCGTGAAATGCATGGATGGCATCTGGCATAGAAGGCATATTGGCACCCTCAGCCACACATATACATCCGTTCTTTATCAAGGCTTTTGCCCCATCTCCATCTAATTCATTCTGAGTAGCACATGGTAAGGCTATATCGCAAGTAACATCCCATGGAGTTTTGCCTTTATGATAGCTTGCCGACTTGTATTTGCTAGCATACTCTGAGATACGACCTCTTCTATTATTCTTAAGGTCCATTACAAAGTCTAGTTTTTCTGCGCTAATTCCGTCTTTATCATGGATGTAACCACCAGAATCTGATAATGTTACTACTTTACCTCCCATTTGAATGACCTTCTCAGCAGCGTACTGTGCCACGTTACCAGACCCGGAGATGACTACCGTTTTTCCTTTTATATCTTTATTCCTGGTCTTCAACATGCTCTGGGCAAAATATACCGTTCCATAGCCAGTAGCTTCCGGTCTTATCTTGGATCCACCCCAGGAAAGTCCTTTTCCTGTTAGCACCCCGGTAAATTCATTTCGGATCTTTTTATACATTCCAAACAAGAACCCGATCTCACGAGCACCAACACCAATATCTCCGGCAGGTACATCCGTATTGGGACCAATATGCCGGCAAAGCTCCAACATAAAGGCATGGCAAAAACGCATTACCTCATCATCCGATTTTCCTTTAGGATCAAAGTCGGATCCACCTTTACCACCACCCATAGGCAGCGTAGTTAAACTATTCTTGAACACTTGCTCAAAGGCAAGGAATTTCAGTATGCTCGCGTTTACCGAGGGATGGAAGCGCAATCCGCCTTTATACGGCCCTATGGCCGAATTCATTTGAATACGGTATCCTCGATTCACATGTATCTCCCCATCATCATCTACCCAGGCAACCCTAAATGAAAGCAAGCGCTCCGGTTCTACCATTCTCAACAAGATATTCTGGCCATTGTAAATTTTGTGTTGGGCTATGTACGGGATCACAGTTTCTGCTACTTCCTGTACTGCCTGGATGAATTCCGGTTCGTGACCATTTCTTGTTTTAACCTCATCCATGAAGGCTTCAATTTTTGCTTCCATATATTCTTACTTATTTTATGCTATTATTATATTGCCAATATTCCGGCAAAATTATGGTTTTTAAGTAATTTATCGATCTTTTTTTGGCAATTTGATAAAATACTTACCCAATGGCCTGTTCAAGATCAGCAATTAGGTCGTTCACATCTTCGATCCCAACACTCAACCTAATTAAAGAATCTACCACCCCGCTTTTTTCACGTTCCACTTTTGGGATGCTGGCATGGGTCATACTGGCAGGATGCCCCGCGAGACTTTCTACTCCACCCAAGGATTCTGCCAAAGTAAATACCTGTAATTTTTCAACTATTTGCACCGCCTCTTTGAAGTTACTTCCCTTGGGTATAAAGGAGATCATACCGCCAAAATCACTCATCTGACTTTTAGCCACCTTATGATTGGGGTGCTCCTCAAATCCGGGCCAATACACTTTTTCTATTTTTGGATGTTTCTTTAAATAGCGGGCTATGGCCTCCCCATTTTCGCAATGCCGTTGCATGCGTACATGTAAGGTTTTGATGCCTCTAAGAACCAGGAAACTATCCATTGGGCCGCATACAGCCCCGCTTGCATTTTGAATAAAGTAAAGTTTATCTGCCAATTCCTTATCACGCACCACCAAAGCACCCACTACTACGTCGCTGTGCCCGCCCAGGTATTTGGTTGCTGAATGCATTACGATATCTGCACCTAACTCTAATGGTCTTTGCAAGTAAGGGGTCGCAAAAGTATTGTCTACTGCCAGGAGCAGTTTATGTTTTGCAGCCAATTGAGCTGTAGCTTTAATGTCGATCACATTCATCATTGGGTTGGTTGGTGTTTCTACCCAGAGTAATTTTGTATTCTTATTGATCTTTTCTTCTATCGCGGATATTTCTCCCATCCCAATAAAGTGAAATGTAATCCCAAATTTTTCAAAGACTTGTTTAAACAGCCGGTAACTACCCCCGTAAAGATCATTGGTAGATATCACTTCATCTCCCGGAGAAAGTAACTTAATAACGGCATCTATGGCAGCCAGGCCACTGGCAAAAGCCAGGCCGTATTGTCCGCTTTCAATACTCGCCAGGGAGCGCTCCAAAGCTGTTCTTGTGGGGTTGGCACTGCGAGAATATTCGTATCCTTTATGCCCTCCCGGAGTGGTTTGGGCATATGTTGATGTTTGATATATAGGAGGCATAACGGCGCCGTAGGCGGCATCTGGTTCCTGGCCTCCATGAATGGTCTTGCTGTTGAATTTTAATGGGTGTTTGCTCATGGTCTTAGAATAGATTTACAAAGGTATTGTTCTGATCCGGATTACCCCAATGCTTTCTCAAGGATAAAATCATTCCTACTTTAAAAAGGAAACTCATAGGATAAAAATGTAGTTTTGTAGCACCTATTTATATATAACATATGAAATTATCCCCGTTTGCCCTGATCCTCCTGCTCCTTTTTATCATAACAGCATGTGAAGAAGAAACAACACTGGTAATGGAACCGGTTGTCTATACCAATTCTCCTTGTGCCAGCTGTCCTAATGTTTCTATTCAATATCCTAAGGCGTTGGAAGATACTAAACTTAGTCGGGCCATCAATACAGCAATAGAAGAAGAAATAATAGGATTATTGACCTTTGCAGATAGTTTGGAAGTTACAAATCTAGATGAGGCCATTACATCCTTTACCCAAGGGTATGCAGAGCTAAAAGAAGTATATCCGGATGAGACCATTCCCTGGGAGGCAAATATACAAGCAGAGGTTTCATTTGAGAATAGACAGGTACTTTCCATAAAGTTGGATTCTTATCTTTTTACAGGTGGGGCACATGGATATGCGGCAACACGATTCCTGAATTTCGATATGGATAAAGGGCAGGAAATAGACACTCAGACTCTTTTTAAAGATCTGCTTGCCTTTCGCTCCTATGCGGAATCTAAGTTTCGCAAACAAGAAGAGATACCTGAAGAAGCACCTATCAATAGTACCGGGTTTATGTTTGAGCTAGATACATTCTATCTACCGGAAAATATTGGTCTTACCCCCAAAGGCATTCTCTTACTCTACAACCAGTATGAGGTGGCTTCTTATGCAGATGGTCAAATTGAACTCCTTATCCCGTTCAGAGAAGCAAAAAAGTTTGTTACCCCTGGGATGAAACTATAAGATTATGCAGAAGCCATCAGCTTTCTTTGAATGGCCTGTACAGTTCCCATGTGCAATCCCAAATGAAAGATATTGAAGGCAATAGCATCTTCTACATTAGCCAGGACCACATTAGCACTGGTAGTATATGCCTCGTATTCCTTGAAAATTTTATTTTTATAATCTTCTTTGGTCCATTTTGGGGTGGCAAGTAAGGCTTCTGCCACTTGTTGTACTTCTTCCGTTGAAACATGGTTCTCCGGGAAGGTTCCCTTGCTGTACTTTTTGACCAATGCCCAGTCTAAGCGTGTATGAAGTTTACTCAATTTGTATACCAATAATTGCTGGGTTACCAATACATGACTAATATTCCAGAAAATATTGTTGTTAAAGTTCTCCGGAATAATCAAAAGATGTTCCAGAGGCGTGGTTGTAATGATCTTATTGAAGTTAAAATGTATTTTTTCTGTTATATCGAACAGTTTTTCCATGGGGTAGTTTTATATAAAAATATAATAATTGAGTTTAAATAAGTTTCTTTGTGACAGCTTATTCTTCAAGAACTCATAAACTATAGTAATGAAAGGCACCATATACTACCTCAGCAGTTGTGACACATGTAAAAGAATCCTCAAAGAACTGGCCCCAACTAAAGAATTAGCCTTACAGGATATTAAGAGTTCTCCACTTACGGATATTCAACTCGATGAGCTTAAAGAGAAAGCAGGAAGTTATGAGGCTTTATTTAGTAAACGAGCGCGACTCTATAAAGAGCGCAACCTAAAGGAAAAAACACTTTCAGAAGCAGATTTCCGCAGCTTGCTATTGGAGCATTATACTTTTTTAAAGCGACCTGTAATGGTTATAGGTGATGAGATCTTCATCGGAAATACCAAGAATGTGGTGGCTGCCGCAAAAGAAAAACTCCATCCTTGAACAAGCGAACACTGGCCATTTTAGCTGCCCTGGGAGCAACTACCATATATGGGTTAAACCATACGATCGCCAAAGGTGTTATGCCTATGCATGTAAAACCTTTTGGTTTTATTATGATCCGTGTATTGGGCGCAACCGCACTTTTTTGGGGAATTTCCTTTCTGGGACCAAAAGAAAAGATTGAAAAGAAGGACTGGGGCCGACTATTCATCTGCGCCTTGTTTGGAATGGCTATCAATATGCTGGCATTTTTTAAAGGCCTGGAGCTTTCTACCCCCATCAATAGTTCTGTATTGGTGACCACTACCCCCATAATTGTTGTGATTTTGTCTGCCTTCCTTATTAAGGAAAAGATCAGGTTAATAAAAGGATTAGGTATTGCCATTGGGCTCATCGGTGCATTGGGGCTTATCATCTATGGACAGGAAATACGGCAAGACGCTCCAAATATTCCCCTCGGAAACTCCCTCTTCCTGGTTAATGCCCTATTTTTTGGTCTATACCTCATCTTAACCAAGAAACTGGTAGAAAAATACCATCCCTTTACACTAATGAAATGGCTTTTCCTGATCGGGATCTTTTTAAACCTTCCTATTGCATTACCAGAATTCCTTGAGATCTCCTGGAGTACCCTCCCGGCAGACGTCTTATGGAAAATTGGTTTTGTTGTCCTGGGAACCACCTTTTGTACCTATCTTTTTAACGCCTATGCTTTAACTCAGCTAAAAGCTTCCACCGTTAGTGTCTTTGTTTATATACAGCCCTTCGTGGGAATTATTTTTGCAGTTCTGATGGGTAAAGATCAGTTGAGTCCTGTGAAGATCACCGCCGCTTGTTTGGTCTTTCTTGGAGTCTATCTGGTAAGTAAAAAGGCTAAACCAGATCCTTTGGAAACTTCTTGAACTTTCTGGTATCTTCCTTGGTAAGCACTCTGAAATCGCTGGCTTTTTCAACACCTAAAATACCCTCCAACAATTTTCCCCGGAGCGGCATAAGCTTTCGTGTTTCCCAACTCATCCAGGATCCCATAAGCTCACAGCGTGCTACATTCTTTCCCTGGCCATCATAAAAATTTTGATGAAATTCAAAGAACCTCCCGTCCTCACTAAGGCCTTTAACTTCTACGGAGACCTTTACAGTACTCCCAGGTAAGACTTCCTTAAAATAATACATATGCTCATAAAACACTACTGGGCCTATGCGATGTTCAATTAGACTTCTATGATCAAAACCCAGCGTAGACAAATAGGACATGCGGGCATGAGTCATTAAATTAGTATAGGAACTATTCCCCAAATGTAAATTGGCATCAAGATCGCTCCAGCGAATTTCAAATTCCTTAAAGTAGGGCATGGTAACTTTGTTTTGTTAGTCTACAAAAATACTACCGTTTTAAAATTACAGCCTAAGGATTGCAAATAATTAATCCCTATTTTTAGCCCTAAATTTTTAAGCATGGAATCTAAACCCTCATTTATAAAAGAATTATCTCTTCCCGCTATAGCGGCTCCAATGTTTCTTATTTCGGGACCACAATTGGTCATAGAATGTTGCAAAAATGGGATAATCGGAACTTTTCCGGCCCTCAACCAACGCAGTAGTGAGGGTTTTGAGGAGTGGTTGGTAGAGATCAAGGAAGCATTGTCTTCCCATGAAAAGGAAACCGGGAAAAAGTGCGCCCCATTTGGAGTGAACCTTATTGTTCATCCAACCAATCCCCGTTTGGAGGCAGATCTTAAGCTCTGTATTAAACATAAAGTGCCAATTATAATTACCTCTCTGGGTGCCGTATCCCAAGTGGTTGATGCCATTCACAGCTATGGGGGTCTGGTCTTTCATGATATTATTAAAAAGCGTCATGCGCAAAAAGCGGCTGAAGCTGGAGTAGACGGCCTCATATTAGTAGCTGCTGGAGCAGGAGGGCATGCCGGAACCATCAATCCAATGTCATTGGTAGCAGAGGTTAAAAAGTTCTTTAAAAAGACCATCATCCTTTCCGGCTGTATTTCCACAGGACGAGACATAGCTTCGGCCATGCAGATGGGTGCCGATCTAGCCTATATGGGTACACGCTTTATAAACACAAAAGAAAGTAAAGCGCCGGAAGAATATCGACAAATGATCATTAAAGCAGGAGCCAGTGACGTGGTCTATACCGCTGCTATCTCCGGAGTACATGCCAATTTTCTGGGTGCCAGCCTCCAGGCTGCTGGGATCACGGAAGCCGATCTTAAAAAAGATGTTAAAGTAGATTTTGGGAAAGAATTAGATACAGAGGCAAAGGCTTGGAAAACAATCTGGTCTGCAGGACAAGGTGTGACCACTGTAGATAATGTATTGTCAGTGGCCGACCTGGTAACGCACTTAAAAAGTGAATTTAAAACAGCTATTGAAGAACAAACGGCCCTATTAAATACCTATCCAAAATAATTTTTAATAGTTTTCTATGTACATCAAACGAAATATTGGCTGGGGTCTTATTCTGCGATTTGCCTGGAAAAATCTTATTTTTTTTACGGTCTACGCTTTTATAATCTTCTGGGCTTATCATTATTTAGATTTATACTTTCTGCACATCCCCTTTCAGCCGTTAAGTGTCATAGGTATTGCCGTTGCCTTTTACATAGGATTTAAGAACAGTCAGAGCTACGATCGTTTCTGGGAAGGCAGAAAGATTTGGGGTGGCATCGTGAATTACAGTCGGACCTGGGCCTTGCAAGTTCTAAGTTTTGTTAGAACAAATGATCACGAGGCCGATAAGAAAATACAAACACAACTCATCTACCGTCATATAGCCTGGTTCAATGCGCTTAGGGTGCAACTTAGGCAGCCAAAGTCATGGACCTTAAAATTAGGGTCTTCAATAGAAAAACTACATGACAGGCATGGAGAGCGAAATGCCTCTTGCAATGAGGCTTATAATTATGTGAGCATGCGTGAATTCTCTGACCTGAAAAAAAGGGTGAACCCTGCTACCCATTTAATTAAGAATCAGGCAAGGGAATTGGTAGACCTCAAGGAAAAAGAGGTCATTGATGGCTTTCAGGAAGATCAACTCCATTCTGTATTGGAGGAGTTCTACAACTTGCAGGGGATGTGTGAACGTATTAAGAATACCCCTTTCCCCAGGCAATACGGGTATTTCTCAAAAGTATTTACCTGGATCTTTGTGCTGCTGCTTCCTTTTGGTTTGCTCGATGTTTTTGCTAATGATTCCATTTCTTCTCTTGGGGGGATAGAGGCCTGGTATGTTTTCTTAATGATTCCATTTTCTGTTCTTATCTCCTGGATCTTTGTCACTATGGAAAGCATAGGTGATAACAGTGAGGATCCTTTTGAAGGCCGACTTAACGATGTGCCTATGACTGCTCTTTGCCGTACGATTGAAATAGACTTGCGGGACATGCTGGATGAAGACAACCTTCCGGAGCCTATTTTACCTCAAGACAATATCTTGTATTAATGTCTATACTACCATCTAATTACAACCCTCCATTACTCTTTAAGAGTGGACATGTGTCTACCGTTTACTACGGCCTCTTTCGCAGGATACAGGATCTGGAGCAAGAACGAGAACGTCTGGAATTGTCCGATGGAGATTTTATAGATCTGGACTGGAGTTATGCGAATACTCCTGCTTCCAAAGTAGTAATATTACTCCATGGTCTTGAAGGCCATGGTCAACGCCCGTATATTAAAGGGAGTGCTAAATATTTTAATAAAGCGGGATATGATTGTTGTGCGGTTAATTTCAGAGGATGCAGTGGAGAACCTAACCGACTTTACAGATCTTATCATTCTGGTGCTACGGAGGACCTGGATGCCGTAGTGAAACATCTCCTGAACATAAATGATTACAAAGAAATCTATATTAAAGGTTTTAGCCTGGGGGGCAATATGGTCCTAAAATATGCAGGTGAAGGCAGGGAGATTCCTGTTGAAATAAAAGGTATAGTTGCCGTGTCTGCTCCATGCGATCTTCATAGTTCATTACGTGCATTGATGTCCTGGGAAAACATACCCTATGCACGCCGGTTTCGGAAACATTTGGTGGCCAAACTGAAGGCCAAACAACCTTTATTCCCTGAATTGTTGCCAAATAATGAGATTGCAAGGATCAAAACCCTTAAGGATTTTGACGATATCTACACCAGTAGAGCACATGGTTTTACAGATGCCCTGGATTATTACGCTCAATGCAGTTCTCTGCAATTCTTGTCAGAAATTAAGATCCCTAGCCTTATTATCAATGCCCAAAATGATTCCTTTTTAGGGCCGGAATGCTATCCATACAACGAGGCTGCTACTAATAAAAATTTATATTTAGAGGTGCCTAATTACGGAGGTCACGTAGGCTTTTACGATGTTCAAAACATTGCATATACAGAAAAAAGAGCATTAAAATTCTTAGAGGAAAAATAGCAAGGCGCTATTTTCTTATATTAGTGGACTGAAAAACAACGAACATATGAAAAAATTACTGCTAATAGCAGTCTTAGGAAGTTTTGTCCTGAGCTGTGGCGAGAAAAAAGAAGAGAAAAAAGAAGGGTTTGAAATGAGCCGTACCAAGACGGTAGAAACAACAACAAATACTTCTGAAGCAGTGCCGGTGGATATGAACAACAAAGGGGTTGGGCCAATTAAGTCGCTTAGCTTTGACAAGGAGATCAATACTGAGATGGCCGCTGCCGGAGAAGCTAAATACAAGCCATTTGTGTGGCTTGTCATATGGCCAACAACGTATGATAGGGCCCAGCAATGAAAGGTGTATATGAGCGCCGCAGTCCGGAATGGGTGATGAACATGATCCTGAACCCGGATGGAATGATAGCGCGAAGATCCTATTGCCAAAGCGCTGTTAAAAGAATACAACAACGCAGTCATGCTTAACCAAAATCTCAGTGAGGAAGATGCTAGGGCTGTGGCAGAATATTTACGGACTTTGTAAAAAGATAAATCTTAAAAAGAAATGCCATTATCCTGGTTCTAAAACTAGATAATGGCATTTTTATTTTTTATACTACCAGATAGCCTTTACTCCTATTCCCAAAGCTTTTGGGATCACTACCAACCATTAATTCATGATAAAATTCTTTCGAAAAATACGCCAACAACTTCTCGCCCAAAACAAGTTGGGTAAGTACCTCCTCTACGCCCTGGGAGAAATAGTCCTGGTGGTCATCGGTATTCTCATAGCTCTTCAGATTAACAACTGGAATGAACACAGAAAAAGTGTCAAGAAAGAACGGAACCATCTGCTGGAGATCATAGAAAACCTCCGGGAAGATCTGCAAAGAGTGGAGGAGATCCAAAAGTATAATGAACTAAAGGTAACGACCATTGATTCTGCTTTCTACTACTTGTCCCTGATGCATGAAAAACCCCTGTTGGCAAGAGATTTTTCTTATCTCATGCCGGTGATTTCCAACTACACCCTCTTTACTCCTACCAAGGTGGCGTTTAACAACTTAACTTCCACAGGGAATATGGACATTCTACAGAAAGACGAACTCAGAAAAGAAATTTCTAGGTACTATTCCTCTGATCTATTGGCTGGGGTTCAGGAGCAGCTAAAAGTCACCACCCAGAATTTTATGTATAATGTGGCCCCTAAGTTGATCAACAAAAACATGATGTATTTCGTAACCAAACGCGATTTTGATCTGATTCCCTTAACGGAAATTGCAGTTCATAAGGACCCTCAGGTTTTATCCGATCTCTTTGTCTTACAAAACAAGACCTGGGAACAGAATGCACTTATTAGAGAAAAAGCTGCCGAGATAAAGACCCTACAGGCATCGATAGAAGCGTATTTAAATGAGCATCCTAATGCAGGAGCCAACTAAATTGGTTCCCTACAATGGAAATAATCTTCCAAAATTCTTATAGTAAAGCAGTAGCCTGTAGCAACGACTAATAGTCTCATCACATTTTTATCGTAGCATCTTCAAAACCATATGGTTGCCAGAAGAACTTCTTTTTTTGTTATCTTTAAAACTTAGCTAACCATTTAAAAACCAATAGCATGAAAACACTTATGAAAAGCTCAATCTTTACAAAAGGAATTGTTTTATGTACGCTACTTATAGCTAGTTGTGCCGAAACCAAGAAAGAAGATGCTGCCATGGCAGAAAAAGAAGTCCCAATGGTGGAAGCGGCCTCGGATGAATATTCAGATATAGTCCTGAAAACATTAGGCCATTTGGCAAATTTTGAACATGATGCCTACGCTGAGCATATGGCCGATGATCTGATGTGGTACTGGCCAGATGGTAGTTCAGAGACACGCCATTCCATTGAAGGTAAAGATGAACTTGTTGCCTGGTGGAAGAACTACCAGGAGACTACAGGTGCTGCCTTAAACTTTTCCAATAACACCTTATTACCTTTAAAAATTAATACTCCCTCTAACTATTATAAAGTAACAGGTTCCGGGGTACTGGCCTATACAGATTTAACACTCACTTTAGGGGACAAATCTACCTCCGTAAGACAACATATGGTTTTTATGTTCAATGACGAAATGAAGATAAGCCATTGCTTTTTATACTATGACAGGGCAGGGATTATTGAATTAACCAAGTCGGCCCTTGGAACGCCTGTAGTCCTTGGAGAGACTGAGGAATAAAGACCAGTATTGATTTTAATATTATATCTCGACTCCCATGCCTGTGGCAGGTTTATATGCCGCAGGGATGCCGGAGCTCGATATAACAATGCACCCTATCGCTAAAGCAGTTCTTGCCCCATTCCCTTCGCTGCTGGACCATTTAGTAGTACTTTTGCAGCCTGAAACTACAGAATATGACATTTGAAGATCTGAAACTGATTACCCCTATTCTTAAAGCATTAAAGGATCTGGAATACACCACCCCTACCCCCATACAGGCAGATGCTATCCCTCTCATCCTTAAGCGGGAAGATGTAATTGGCAGTGCGCAGACCGGGACAGGTAAAACCGCCGCATTTGCCATTCCCATGCTTCAGCATATGTACAATGATCAGCAAAACCTCAACGGGAAACGAAAGGTGCAGGCCTTAATAGTGACCCCTACCCGGGAGCTGGCCATACAGATCGGGGAAAGTTTTACGGCCTATGGGAAGTACACCGGTATTAAGAATACAGTGATCTTTGGAGGTGTTTCTCAGGGTTCACAAACAAATGCCTTACGCTCTGGCGTAGACATTCTGGTTGCCACTCCCGGGCGTTTGCTCGATTTAATGAATCAGGGGTTTATCTCTTTGCGAGATGTAAAGTATTTTGTGTTGGATGAAGCAGACAGGATGCTCGACATGGGTTTTATTCATGACATTAAGAAGATCATCGCTAAATTACCCAAGGAAAGACAGTCTCTATTTTTCTCGGCTACTATGCCAAAAAGTATTGTGACCTTGTCTCATCAAATTTTAAACAATCCAAAGAAGGTAGCCGTAAGTCCGGTTTCTTCTACTGCCGAAACCATTCAACAGTATTTATATACCACTAACAAAGGGCACAAAAATGATTTGCTCTTACACATCCTTCAAAACCCGGAATTAGAACAGGTATTACTTTTTTCCCGGACCAAACACGGGGCAGACAAAATTGTGAGGAATCTTCACAAGAAAAGAATTGAATCGGCAGCCATCCATGGAAACAAGTCTCAGAACCAACGTCAAAAGGCACTCAAGGATTTCAAAGATGGAAGAAAAAGAGTTTTGGTGGCAACAGATATTGCCGCACGTGGGATAGACATTGACAAGCTTCGTTATGTAATTAACTACGATATTCCCAATGAGTCTGAGACCTATGTTCACAGAATTGGCCGTTGCGGACGTGCCGGAGAGGAAGGCATTTCTATCTCCATTTGTGAACCTGAAGAAAACGCATATATCACCGATATCGAAAAACTCACAGGTCAGAAGATCGAAATCATAAAGGACCATCCCTTCCCTCAGACAGACCGTCCTATGAACGCTGCTGAAAAGAAAGAAAAAGAGAAGGAGAAGCAACGGAAGAAGCAAGAGTTTTTTGCCAATCGGAACAAAAAAAGGGGTTCACAAAACCCTGGTTTTCGTAGAAATAAAAGATAAATAATTTTCGGAGAATTGAATTATCGAACACTTTGAAAAAAATGAACAATATAGGATTGGCACTTGGAGGAGGTGCTGTACTTGGAGCTGCGCATATTGGTGTCCTAAAAGCCATTGAAGAAAAGGGTGTTGAAATAAAATTTATTACCGGCACCAGTATAGGTGCGTTTGTAGCTGCTTTGTACGCTTTTGGCAAGAATTGGAATGAAATAAATCAGATTACCTCCGAGTTAAATTGGATGGATATCACTAGTATTTCACTATCTCGGTTTAGCCTGCTTTCTAATGAGAAATTTGGTACGCTGCTTGTGGAACATATAGGAGATAAAAAAATAGAGGAATCCATAATTCCCCTGGCCATTATTGCTACAGATGTAGTGAGCGGAGAGAAAGTCGTCCTAAAAAAAGGCTCTGTAGCCCAGGCAGTAATGGCGAGTACCTGTATTCCCGGAATATTTAAGCCTGTTGTAATAGGTGATAAAATGCTCGTAGATGGCGGGATCGTAGAAAATGTACCGATAAATACATTAAAAAAATTAGGAGCCAAGTATATTATTGGAGTTGATCTCAATGCCAATCACAATTACCAGAAGCCGGGAAACATTCTGGATGTGCTGATGAATAGTTTTCATTTTATCATGCAGCAGGCCGCAAAATTACAAACGGAGGATGCCGATCTTTTGATCAAACCAGATTTGTCAGCTTTTGACAGAACCGATACAAATCAGATCGAAGAATTAATGAAAAAAGGATATGAAGACACTATAAAAATCCTGGGGGAAATCGATTTTAATAAAAAAGAATGCTGGGTTGTTGAAATTTTTAATACTATAAGACACAAACTTGGGATATGAAAAAATTGATCTTCTGTACTGCCATACTTTGCGTTTTTGCACTAAAAACAAACGCTCAAACTCCCATAGAAATTTATACCGAAAAAGTACAATCTATGGATAGTACACTTTCAACACTCTATGCAGTGATTTCCGGAGAAAAAGGAGAAGAAAGAGATTGGGAACTCTTTAGGTTTTTATTCCATCCGGATGCCAAATTAATTCCTTCAGGGAAAAATGAAGCAGGGGTCTACGCAGCGCGGTATATGACCCCAGAAGAATATGTTCAGGGATCGGGGAAATGGCTTATAGAAAATGGATTCTTTGAAAAGGAAATTCACAGGTCTGTCCATACTTTTGGAAACATTTCTCAGGTATTCAGCACCTATGAATCTTTCCGAAGTGAGGCCGATACGGCTCCTTTTATGAGAGGAATTAACAGCATTCAACTATTAAATGATGGTGAACGATGGTGGGTCATAAATATCTACTGGACACAGGAATCTGAGGAGAACCCTATTCCCAAAGAATTTTTGCCCGATAATAAATAAGAGTAACCCTTCTGAGACATGTTGCATAACTTCTGTACTGTTCTCATATATATTCCCCTTGAATTAATCGATTGAATTCACTATCTTCTTTGGTCTAATTATATACTTATATCAAAAAGATATAAGTACTTTTAAGAACAATTTCTAACCTCTTTTAAAAAAGTATAAAATGAAAAAAGCAAGCCTTTATGTAATGATTTGTATGTTATCATTTGGTGTATTATCTAATGTCCAAGCTGCTGACAAAAAGCCAGCTCCGGAACCAAAAGAAATTCCGGCTGAAGTAAAAGTTATGCTGAATCGATTGGAAGAAATTAAAGAAATGGACAGATCGGATCTGGATCGATTTGAGAGAAAAGCGCTGCGAAAAGAAGTTAGGGCCATAAAAACCCAATTAAGAACAACAGGGAATGGCATTTATATATCGGCTGGTGCCCTTATTATTATTCTACTCTTAATAATTATACTATAGTAGTTAGATGACTTTTCGACTTCTGAACAAACTTAAAAACCTCAGCTTTCGCTGAGGTTTTTTTTAATTAATACTGGTATTATTAAACGCCACTTGCTACCCCGTAATTACAGAGTAGACCTGGTACATTTAAGGGACCTAATTTTTAGATTTTAGTAATACAATACCGCCAATGGCACAAAGGATTGCGCCCCCCATATATAAAAAAGAGGTAGTCTTTTGCTGGTTATCTTCAGCCTTTAATTCTATACCCACCACCTCAACAGAGGCTGTACTTCCGGAAAACATGTTGATCCCAACATATCCCAAATAAACAGCCAGAACAATAAGGGCAATTCCGATAATTTTTTTCATAAAATATTCTTTTTGATAGTTAGTTTATAATGGCTTTCTTCCAGATATTATATTATACAAGATCGTTATAATGGCCACCACCAATAGAATATGGATGAGATTACTGGTAGCCAAACCTTCGACAATTCCCAGTAGTCCAAGCAACCAAATAACAATACAAATCACAGCAACTAACCAAAGTAGATTTCTCATAATGTTATAATTTACGGAGGAAGATAATAAAAAATGTGTAAGAAAAATGAAATTTATAGTAGGGTAATTCATATATGACAAGTATATACAATCAACGAAACTAAATACGCATACAACTTTGACTATTGTAGGTCAATGTGCTAGTCTAATCGTATTATATCCCTTTTAAAATTCATATCTTTCTACTAATTACACTAACATATAAAACTTTATTATGGCCAAAGGACAAGATTCGAAGAAGAATGTAAAAAAAGAACCATTAAAAACTGCAAAAGAGAAAAAGGCGGAAAAGCGATTAAAAAAATCAAAAAAGTTGTAAAAATGTATCTCCTTCTTTAAAAAGGAGATATCTAGCCTTTATTTTAGTTCACAAAACTACACTTATGAATAAATTTCTATGCATGCTTTTTACATGCTGTATTATCACTACTTCTTTTTCACAACAAGACAAACGTTTAAATGGCATAGACAAAGAGCTCAATGCTATCTTAAAAGCTACCAAAGCCCCGGGCTTCTCAGTTGCAGTAGTGGAAGGCGATAAAATAATTTTTGCTAAAGGGTATGGTTACCGTGATCTTGAAAACAAAGTGCCCGCAGATGCCAACACACTCTACGCCATCGGTTCCAGTACCAAGGCCTTTACCTCTGCCATTCTGGGTCAATTACGGCAGGAAGATAAATTAACCTTTGATGATAGCCCCATTAAGCATATCCCCGAATTACGATTTTATAATGATGAGATGAATAACGGGATCATACTAAAAGACCTGATGAGTCACCGTACCGGGCTGCCACGCCACGACTTTTCATGGTATCTCTTCCCCACAGACCACCGAGATAGTCTTATGATGCGGATAGAACACCAGGAACCTTTTACAGGCCTTCGGAAACAATGGTATTACAACAATTTTATGTTCCTGGCACAGGGGGTCATCGCAGAAAAGATCACCGGGAAATCCTGGGAAGAGAATATTGAAGAACGCTTTCTAAAACCCCTCGGGATGAATCGCTCTAACACCCGTATTCAGGAAATGAAAGAAAGTACAAATGCGGCCTATGGCTACGAGTTGAAAAAGGACAGTATTATCAGTAAAATGGATTATTACGACATTGCCGCAATGAGTCCGGCAGGAAGCATCAACAGCAGTGTAAATGACATGTCCAAATGGGTGCGGACCTGGATAAATAACGGAAAGAATGGAGATAAACAGATCATTCCTGAAACCTATCTGAAAGAGGCTATCAGTTCCCAGATGGTGGTCAGTGGTGGGTTACCGGAAGAAGAATTTCCGGACATGCATATGGGCAATTATGGCTATGGATGGTTTCTTGCCTCCTATAGAGGACATTACAGGGTAGAGCACGGGGGTAATATAGACGGATTTTCTGCCAGCGTAGCCTTTTTTCCTTCAGACAGTCTGGGGATCGTGGTACTCACCAACCAAAATGGGTCGGCTGTTCCCGGTTTGGTGCGCAATACCATGGCAGACCGCTTCCTTAAAGAGGATAAAACTAACTGGGCCAAGGTCTATATGGACAGACAAGAGAAAGCAAAAAAAGCTGAAGCAGAAGCGAAGGCCAACGAAACTTCTACTGCTATTAAAGGCACCAGACCTTCGCATATTTTACAACAGTATACCGGAAAATATGATAACCCGGGGTATGGAGCCTTTCAAATAGAGAATAAGAACGATTCGCTTATTGCCCACTTTAAACTCAACAACTATTATTTAAAGCATGTGCATTACGATGTGTTTGAACCTTTTGAAATAACTGAAACGGGAATTGATACTACCGGAATAGGCCCGCTAAGATTTAACTTCGGCACCAATGACGGGGGTGATATCTCAAACGTAAAAATGAAAGTAGAAGGGGCCCTGCAAGACCCCATTGTCTTTAAACATACTCCTACCACTATAGATGTGGATAAGGCTACCCTGGAAACGTATGTGGGAGATTATGAGTTGGCAGGAACCGTCATAAAAGTATACATTAAGAACGAAGACGTCTTATTCCTCTTTGTGGCAGGACAACCGGAATATGAATTATTAGCAACCTCCAAACACAAATTTTCCTTTAAGATCCTGGAAGGCTTTAAGGTAGAATTTCTGGAAGCTGAAGACGGCTCTATCAATGAAGTAATGCTGATACAGCCCAACGGTACCTTTAAAGCTACACGGAAATAATGAGGTTCATATACAATCGAAAGCAAGAAATACAAAAGCTACTTCTATTTTTCATACTACCATTTCTATTTTTGACTGCTTGTGGAGGCCTTAAGAACCAAGCAATCCCAAATTTAGAAACCAAAACAACATATAAAGACCTGATTGCCTTATTCAAAGATTGGCGCGCCTTTGAAGTGCCCCCGATGCAGGACGGAGCACCTGATTATACTTCCCCTACTTTTGAAAAGCGCATGCCAGCCTTTAAGAACCTGCAACAACAGCTGATGGCCATTGATACTGCCAACTGGCCAGTTCCTCAAAAAGTAGACTGGATGCTGGTCTGGGCCGAAATGAATGGCTATGATTTTAACCACCGTATCCTGAAACCCTGGCAGCGAGACCCTGCTTATTACAAATCGGTCTGGGAATATCGTTCTGATGTGCCGGCACACGAAGGTCCTACCCACCATAAAACCACCGAAGTATGGACCTATTCTTTTCCTTTAAGTGAGGAAGAAAAGGAACGCTTGCTTTCCGACCTAAGCGTTATCCCTCCACTAAATGAACAGGCCCAACAGAACCTGACTGGAAATGCAAAAGAGCTCTGGAAGGCCGGAATAAGGGTCATAGAGAATCAAAGTACAGCACTTCAAAGAATCCTGAGCAATGAAGGTGTTTCCGAAGATGCAGCTTTAGTGGCAGCCGTTCAGGAGGCTATTACCTCTACCAACACTTTCGCAGACTGGTTGACCAAGGAAGCTGCTTTCAAAACCGGACCATCGGGCATCGGGAAGGAAAACTATAGCTGGTATTTACAAAACGTACATTTAGTACCCCTCAGCTGGGAAGATGAAGTTCTCCTCTTAAAAAGGGAATTGGCCAGAGCCTGGTCCTCCCTGAAGTTGGAGGAACACCGCAACCGGAACCTCCCACCACTCCGGGCCGCTGGTAGTCCTGAAGCCTATGATCTTATGGCCGATGAAGGCGCCAAAAGCCTGATGAACTTTCTGGAGAAACAAGACATCGTAACTGTAAAGGAGTATTTTGAACCCGCCCTAAGGGAGCACCTGGGGAGCTTTGTTCCTGAAGAAAAACGGAACTTTTTCCTGATAGGGGAACACTACGATCCCAGACCGCTCTACTCCCATTTTTATCACTGGTTTGAACTTGCCCGTATGGAACAGGAACCCCATACCAGTGAAGTTCGCCGAGGCCCATTGCTTTATAATATTTTTGATTCGCGGAATGAAGGGACGGCAACAGCAGTAGAAGAACTCTTCCTGCAAGCCGGCTTGTATGACGACTCCCCAAGGACCAGAGAGATCGTATACATCATGATAGCCCAACGAGCTGCCCGGGGCCTGGGATCTTTGTATGCCCATGCCAATGAAATGACCATGGAAGAAGCAGGAAGTATCCATTCTGAATATACCCCCAGAGGTTGGATGAAAACCGAAAAGGAATTGTTGCTTTTTGAACAACACCTCTATATGCGTCAACCCGGGTATGGTAGTAGCTATATTACAGGGAAGTATCTCTTGGAAGCTGCCATGGCCGACTTTGCCAAAATGAAAGAAATGGAGAAAGAGCCTTTTCAGATCAAGGATTTTATGGATACACTAAATGCGATAGGAAACATCCCTATTTCTCTGGGGCATTGGGAAATGACGGGGAGCGAAGCTCACTTAATACATATAAAAAAATAAAATGTATGAAAATTCGTGAAATGATAGGCGTGCTAATATTTGGGTGCATACTATTTCTTTTAATCCCATCCATTTTAGTAGCCCAATCAACCAACATAAAAGGTATTGTCTTTGAGGATAAAAATGGAAATTTAGTGCTCGATGGTGATGAAAAGGGAATACCCAATGTAGTTGTCTCTGATCAGGAGAAAACAACCGTCACCGACGTAACGGGAAAATTTATTTTTAATTCTGAAAGTGAATTCCCTTATCTTTTTATTTCTCAGCCTTCAGGCTACAACGGACATTTTTACTCCAAAAAAGCTTCTGAAATATCGTTCCCTCTTCATAAGTCTCCCAATCAATCAACATTTAGATTTATTCATGCTTCAGATACACATATGGATGCCAATAGTCTCCCCAGAATACAAAGATTCAGGGAAATGGCGGATTCCCTGGAAGTCGCTTTTACAATCATTACAGGAGACCTTATCAAAGATGCTCTTAGAGTTAATGAGACAACGGCAAATGCCTACTATGAAATGTTTAAAAAGGAAATTACACAGTTTAAAGCCCCTGTTTACACAGGGATAGGAAATCATGAACTTTTTGGAATTGAACGCGACAAATCACTGGTGAGTAAAGAGCATCCTCTATATGGAAAGAATATGTACCGGCATTATTTAGGCCCCAATTACTATTCCTTTAATTATGGCGGTATTCACTTTATCAGTATTGACGGAGTGGGGTATCAAAATCTTTACTACTATGGAGGAGTAGATGAAACCCAATTAGCCTGGCTTCAAAAAGATCTTAAATATTTGGATACACATACCCCCGTCATAACCTTCAATCACATTCCTTTTGTTTCACCTGGGTTTTCTTTCCAGAATTTTGAAAATGATCCTTACTACGGTCCACAACTTTTGGAGCAAAACAACAAATTAGAACACAGGCATATTGTTTATAATTTTAAAGAAGTTCAGGATTTAATAGGCAATAGACCTTATCCTCTGGCTCTTGCAGGGCACTACCATGCCCCTCAAACAAGCACTATACTGGGATCTGACACTCAATTTGCACAGACTGCGGCTATTACAGGACCGGATACCTTTATCTATAATGGTTTTAAAGTCAATTCCGGATTTACATTGTATGAAGTTAGAGAAGGAGCAATTTTCTCAAGTACTTTTATTCCTCTTAATTTTAATTAATTGGGTTTCGTCCGTTCTAAAGTGCTTGCCAGGCCAATTGAAAAAATGGAAATCCAGTAGGTTGCCAAAATAAGCACTCCGTCCCAACGAAATGGTCCTTTAAATTTTGCCCAGGCCAACAATGCGTCTGAGGTTATAAATAAGAGTACGGCTGCAAAGATCAGGGTATATGGAAGTTCATTTTTCCAGATACGAAGACTGATCCCCTGCCAGCCCATAAACAGAATAACGATGAAGTAGATCAGTACTGGTATTTTAAGGTTTTGCAGCCCATCATACAGCATCCAATAATAGCTTATGCCAAATACTAGTAGAAGAAGTAATGGGATCAAATAAAACTTGAATCCTCCAAGACTTATAAAGCTAAGACTAAAGCACAGGTGCGCCATCAAAAAAGCCACCAGACCCCAGATAAAATATGCCTCCTTTAGAAGCAATGTGTCTCCTGCTAAACAAAAACTCAAAGCAATAACTACCCATTTATTGAACTTGTTTTTCCTGATACCGAAAAAAACGGCAAACAGTATTATCAAGATGGTTGTCAATGGTTTTAGTACTATAAAAAGTTCGTTTTTATCGCTGGCATTAAAAAAGATGGCTAAAAATGCTACAAACAGGATCAGTGTGCTAAAAAAGAGCTTTAAATTTTTTTGTTGCGCTAGTTGCATATAGGTAAATTTATAGAAATCCCTTGAGGTAGAACAGGGATAGAAAAGGAAATTTATAATTTGAATTACAGAATTTACGTCATAGAATTATCTAAACGCGTCTTCACCGAAAATGCAAAATTTCGGGCCGCGAATCCACAATTTAATGGTGTTTTAGAGTGCCTGTATGTTGGCATGACCAGTAAGACACCAAAGGAGCGTTTTGAGCAGCATAAAACGGGATTCAGGAATAAAAAAGGCCACAAATTATCCTCTAATATAGTAGAGAAATACGGTACCTACCTCCGTCCAAGTCTTTACAACCATATTGACCCATTACCAAGCAGGGCAGAAGCACTTAAGATGGAAAAAATACTGGCAATGGAATTGCGCCGAAAGCGCTATGCAGTGTGGTTTAATTGAATCCAGAACTAGATAACTAAAATAAGTATCCTTGTAACTAATCAATGACTACTTTGTAGGTAGGGTCCTCCAATACATTCACTTCAATGATGTCATCAGCATTTTGCAGAAGTTTAATGCAATCCTGACTCAAATGTTTAAGGTGTACTTTTTTGCCCACTTTTAGGTAACGTTCAGTGATCTTGTTAAGTGCTTCAATGGCAGACATGTCTACGACCCTGCTTTCCTGAAAGTCGATGATGACTTCATCCGGATCATTTAACACATCAAACTTTTCATTAAATAAGGTTACCGAGCCAAAGAACAATGGTCCGTATATCTCATAGTGTTTTACCCCATCGTCATCTATGTACTTCCTGGCGCGGATGCGTTTGGCATTGTCCCATGCAAAGACCAGGGCCGCGATGATCACCCCTACCAAAACAGCCAGGGCCAGGTTATGGAGAAATACGGTCACCAGGGTTACAAGCACCATTACAAGAACATCACTCTTTGGCATTCTGCGGAAGGTCCGCAGACTGGCCCATTCAAAAGTGCCCAGCGCTACCATGATCATAAGACCTGTAAGCGCCGCCATAGGAACTTGTTCAATAAGATCGGCTCCAAACATAATAAAGACCAATAGCATTAATGCCGCCACAATACCAGAGAGTCTGGCACGAGCCCCATTAGAGGTATTTATCAAACTCTGACCGATCATAGCACATCCTCCCATTCCGGAGAAGACACCCGAAAGGATATTAGCTGCACCCTGTGCCACTGCTTCTTTATTTCCACGCCCCCTGGTCTCGGTGATCTCGTCTATTATGTTAAGTGTTAAAAGACTTTCAATAAGTCCCACCCCGGCTACAATAGCTGCATAGGGAAAAATAATTTGTAGGGTCTCAAAAGTAAGAGGGACCATAGGTAGATGAAAAGGTGGGAAACCACCTTTGATGGAAGCAATATCTCCAATGGTTCGTGTATCAATCCCGAAGAACAACACTATTCCAAATACCAACAGAATAGCCACCAAGGATGCAGGAACCGCCTTGCTGATCTTGGGCAGACCCCAGATAACCAACATGGTTAGTAACACAAGTCCGGTAAAAAGATATAAGGTATTTCCACTAAGCCAGGCTCCATCTGTTGTTTGGAACTGAGTTAACTGGGAAAGAAAAATGATGATAGCAAGACCATTTACAAATCCAAAGATCACAGGATGAGGTACGAGCCTCATTAATTTTCCCAGGCGTAAGACACCAGCAAGCATCTGTAGAATACCCGCCAGGACCACGGTTGCGAAAACATATTCTACTCCATACTGCTGAGCCAATGCTACGATAACCACCGCCACAGCACCTGTAGCTCCGGAGATCATCCCGGGTCTACCTCCTAAAATGGAAGTAACCAGACCCATTACAAAAGCAGCATATAACCCAGTTAGGGGCGAGAGGCCCGCGATCAAAGCAAATGCTATAGCCTCGGGAACTAAAGCCAGGGCCACAGTGATCCCTGAAAGGATCTCGGTTTTATAATTTACTTCTTGTGAAAAATCGAATAGATTAAGGTACTTCTTCAAACGCTTATGGTTTTAAGGGCGCAAAAATACCACAAAATGGACAGGCAACCTTACATTCAGAAAAAATAATGAATTTAGTAATCTACCAGGGCGATAATCCCAATAATCGTTTTCCCAAAGGCGATAAATTAGCAGTTTCATACTTTTTCTGTTCCCAGTTACGGGGATCTCCGGGGAAGGCATAGCCTTCCGGAGCCACTCTGTTCTTCCAGGAATTGATTCGCCACGCCAATAATGCCTCATTCTTTGGTTCTGCCGGCATCATTGAAATATATTGGGCTATTCGGACCTTGTTCTTAGATCTATTGGGTCTAATACCATGTGGCTCTGTACTGTTAAAGATCAACAGGTCTCCCGCTTCCAGTTTTACCTTTACGATCTTATCTTCCAAATCGGATATATCTGGTTGGAACCTATCCCTGTCCTTTGGTTGTCCTTTTTTCCAGGTGTCATAATTTCTGTACAGCCAGGGAATGCATTGAAAGCCACCCATATTTTCATCCGTCTGATCTGCCAGGGCCAGTACCCCCTGCACATTCTGTGGCTTTGTTTCAGGATCATAATCCCAATGGATAAATCCTTTGCGTTCAAAGCCGGGGCGTTGAGGAATATTGAGGTTTGCACGGTCTATGGTGACCCATAATTCCTCCGTGCCCCAGACATCCACAAACGCATCATATACCCGTTGTTCCTGCCTGTTATTCCAAAGATGTTGATTATTATAAACTTCTACCATTCCGGTGCCGGTCAGCTCTTTCATTTTCATTTCTGCCCTGGGAGGCGCATACCATGTCTCGGGATCATTGGGATCCTTCTCATCAAATTCCCAAAGGAAATCGGCAGTAGCTTTTGCCTGTTCTTTGGAGACTGCATTCTTTACCACGATATAACCATTATGCATCCAAAAGGCCCAATCTTCCTCACTTAATACGCGTAGTGATTTTCCATTAGACCGGTCATTTAGTTTTTGTGAACTACTGGTGGCAGTGGAGGGATTTCCGGGAATTTCTTTATGTCCCTTATTTCCCATTTCGATGTTGTACTTAGAAGCCATAATGATCTTGATATTGGGAATTAACACCATAAGGTACTGAAATTCCGCTTTGTAATAAAAAAAACCGCCCTGTCCGTTAAGGAGAGGGCGGCTTCTAACTAAATAACCAACCAAAATAATTATCTTCTGCTATTTTGTCGTAAAACAGCGTGTTTACTTACGTTTTCGAACCACATTCATGATCGGATTTTTGGTCTTCACTCGCTTCTTGCTTGTTGCCGTTGCATCCGATTTCAGGAATTGAATATAACCTCTTCCTTGAAATTCATATACGGTGCCGCTATTCGGGTGATATAACTCTATGGTGCTATCATCTATCACATATAACTCAAAATAATCATCACCCATAAAATCATAGTCGAGTGTTAACGTTTTAAGCGTTGCGTCATTTTGCACATCATACACTTCATAGAAGCCTTCGTAATCCCATAAAATACCATTAACCGGTGTTCCAAGAGGGTCTATGGAGGATCTGAAGGTAGTACCCCCGTTGTTTTCATAGAATTGCAGGTAATTCTCCTCATCAAAGTCATTTATAGCTCCCGTCTCGCTCACAAAGGTCTTCTCCCAAACATCGTATTCCTGAAGAAGAAATTCAATATTCTCATAAAATACTCTGTCATAGTCAAAACTACCTCGTTGGTACCCATCAACAAAATAGGAAGTATTAGATCGCCTGTCATATAACTCCAGCGTCCTTGAATTTACCTGATATACGTCAAAGACCCATAATCCGTCCACATCATGATCGATCTCCAGAAGTCCACTGCCGGCATCGTAATACCCTACCCGAATACCCAGACCATTCCCTGTTTTCCCTATCCCGGAAATATTGTTATTAGCATAGAGCAGTCCATTTGTAAAAGTCAAGGTAAAGGCACGTTGCAGGAAAGGAACTTCACCTTGTCCCTCTGTGGCGTTAATGTCTACATACCAAAGATCATATGCTTGTATAAGTTGCCTGGTTTGCAGAGGCGTATCTTCTACAAAAACGTCTTCCAGGATCACCTCCGTATAACAGCTACTTAAAAGCAGCATCAGTAAGGTTCCTGTACCGAGGAGTGTAAAGTTTTTCATGATATTCTTTTTTATGGTTCTTATACGCTATAAAACAAGCATCGTGCCATTTGTTTTATAGTGCTGATTATCAGTCATATATAAGATGATGCTTTTTAATTACATTTGCTAAGAGAAGAACAATTCATGAAAAAAGATGTACGCTTTGCAGTATTCGGAGGAGGTAGCTGGGCAACAGCTATTGTAAAAATGCTTACCGAAAACCTCTCCAATGTAATTTGGTATATGCGCAGTTCGGAGGCTATTGCTTTTATCAAAAAGGAAAAGCACAATCCTAATTACCTCACCTCGGTTGAGTTCAATCTGGATCAATTAATGCTAACCGATACTATAGATACTGCCGCCCGGGAGGCCGATGTTCTTATTTTTGCCATCCCATCTGCCTTTTTAGAAAGCGAGCTACAAAAACTCACTGTCTCCTTATCAGATAAGATCATCTTTTCCGCCATCAAAGGAATAGTGCCCGAAACCGGAATGATCGTTGGGGAACATTTTCATGAGAAATATAAGATCCCTTTTGAAAACATAGGGGTCATTACCGGGCCGTGCCATGCAGAGGAAGTTGCCCTGGAACGTTTGTCCTATCTTACAATTGCATCTGCAGATCAGGCCAAAGCCAAAATAGTAGCTGCACATCTTAACAGCGATTACATTAAAACCAAGATCTCAGACGATATCATTGGCACTGAGTATGCTGCCATGTTAAAGAATATTTATGCCCTGGCAGCGGGTATTGCTCACGGCCTTGGGTATGGTGATAATTTTCAAAGTGTGCTGATGAGCAATGCCATACGTGAAATGAAGCGCTATATTAAAAGAGTGCATAAGATGAAACGCAACATCAATAATTCTGCGTATTTGGGCGACCTGTTAGTAACGGGTTACTCTACCTTTAGCCGTAACCGCATGTTTGGCAATATGATCGGGAAGGGATATACTGTAAAAAGTGCCATGATGGAGATGAATATGGTGGCCGAAGGCTATTACGCTACCAAAAGTGCCTATGAACTAAAGAACACTTTTAAAAGCAAAGTGCGTACCCCCATCATTGATGCCGTCTACAAAGTGCTTTATCAAAATGAGAATGCACGTAAGACCTTTAAAATACTGACAGACAAATTAGATTAGGGGGTGATCGAGATCCTTGCGATTAAATTCTTTCTATTGAAAAATCGGAATGAGATTTTAATTCGTTTACCAACGCCTCCTTCCATATAAGCACCTTGGCCTCATCTGCTTTAAAGATCTTCTGCAATTCCAAACTAACAGGCTTCATAAAAGTACGCACACTGTGAATATCGAAATAGAGCCTTCCTGTTCTTCTAATAAAGAAATCCATTGGGGATTGTACCATCTCAAAAGCAACACCAAACTCCAATTCTGAAAGAACCATACGCACTGCATTGTCTTTTTCCTTTCTGTCTTTATATATTTTTAGAATAGCCTCCGTCTGAACCCCGTAATTGGTCACCAGATACCATGCATCATACTTAGTGAACCCATCAGCTTCAATACGTTTATAAATTGAAGCAATATATTTTTTAACCTCTTTGTTTTTTTTGAATTTACTCCCACACAGGGGTAGGGTCTCGGTAAGGCAATCTGGCACTTCTTTCCCTTCTTCCTCTTTCATTTTTTTGGCGATCCTGTTTACGACACGTTCGGCCATTATCCTGTACCCTGTTAATTTCCCTCCGGCGATACTTATAAGTCCGGTTTCTGAAGTAAAGATCTCATCCTTCCGGGAAAGCTCGGAAGCAGATTTTCCTTCTTCGTGGATCAGGGGCCGCAACCCGGCCCAGGAAGATTCAATATCCTCCATTTCTAAATTAATACTCGGAAACATATTATTGACAGCGGCAATAAGATAGATGGCATCGGCAACATCGGTCTCAACCTTATCCTTATCAAGGTTGTAATTGGTATCCGTGGTACCTACGTAGGTGATCTTCCCCCTTGGAATAGCAAAGATCATTCGGCCGTCTGGCACATCAAAATACACAGACTGTTTAACCGGTAATTTATGATGCGGAAATACAAGATGGACTCCTTTGGTGAGATGTAAACGTTTTCCTTTTTTTGAATTGTTGATGCTCCTAAGTTCATCGACCCATGGACCAGCTGCACTAACAACGTAGTTAGCATTCACAGAAAACTCATCGCCCGAAAAATGATCTTTTACAATCACACCCTTCACGCGATTTTCCTTGTAGATAAAATTGGTTACTTCGGCATAATTCAGTGCCTTCGCCCCATACTGCAAACTGGTTTTGATGTTCTCCAGGGTGAGTCGGGCGTCATCTGTACGGTATTCCGCATAATACCCGGCTCCTTTTACCATTTTTTTGGGCAAGAGAGGTTCAAGGGCCATCGCCTCTTTTTTCTCCAGCATTTTCCTTTTATCATCACCTGAAACTTGTGCCAGGATATCGTACACCTTAAGGCCAACAGAAGTCAGCCATTTTCCATAGGAACCACCCTCTATTAAGGGTAAAAGCATTTTTTCTGGCAATACAAGATGAGGTGCTAATTTGTGAACTATGGCTCTTTCGGATCCCACTTCTTTTACCAGCCAGAAATCGAATTGCTTTAAATATCGCAAGCCTCCGTGGATTAGCTTTGTGGATTTGCTACTAGTCCCGGAAGCAAAATCGCCCTTCTCCAATAATAGCACTTTTAAACCACGCGATGCCGCATCGAGAGCGATCCCACCACCTGTAATTCCTCCTCCAATGACTACGATATCAAAATGTTCTTTGGCAATTTTATTGACTGTAGCCGCTCGGTTCAGATTAGAAAAAGGAATTGATTTTTTCATAAGAATTTCTACTGTTATTTATGGCTCGCCAAATTCGTATTCTCTCTCCACCAGGCAAATACGTAATTTATACCATTGATACCATAGCTCCTTTCCTTTCTTCTGGGCAATAAGATGTTCGCTATTGTTCTTCCATTGCGTGATAGCCTCCAGACTTTCCCAGTAACTTACACTGATCCCCATGGCACCTCTTGCAGTTTCAAAGCCAAGAAAACCAACTTGTTTGGCTGCCAGAGCCTCCATCTTTTTAGCCATCTCCTCATACCCATGATCTCCCTCTTTCCTCAGGGTGGTAAAGATCACGGCATAGTATGGGGGTTGCCTTTTCTTCATTGGATATATTCTTTTTCCAGGAAGTAGCCTACAATAGCTTCCTTCATCAAGACCGATTGTTCTCCTGCCTTTAATGGGGGTAAGGCTTCTTTTATAATGTAATGAGGCCAGCCGTGTTCATCGAAGAATTCAAACTCGTAATATCCGTAAGGTTCCAACAATCTACAAATAGCAATATGCATCAGATTGATCTTTTCATCCTTTTTGTACTTCTTGTGATACTTCCCCAGTTCCTGTACTCCTACTAAGTAAATAATAGCATCCAGGTCTAGCCGGTCCCCGTCCGAAAATTGAGAAGAAAGTTTTTGAACCAATAGTTCCCATTGTTCCTTAAGTATATTATCTCTGGCCATTTATTCTCTTTTGCAGCAGTGTAAATTGATGAATAACTGAAGGAGTAAAGGTACAAATCAAAGTTCTATATTTGTATAAAACAACCGCTTGTGAGTTTTATCGATATTGTTCTGGGCTTATTACTTCTTTATGGTCTGTTTAAAGGGGTGCAGAACGGTCTACTTGTAGAACTTGCTTCTATCCTGGCGCTTATAGCCGGCTTATACGGGGCCATTCATTTTTCCTATATCGTTGGAAATTACCTGGCAACTCATTGGGATTGGAATGAGCGCACCATGAGTCTTCTTTCCTTTATAATTACCTTTTTTATTATTGTAATTGTGGTGGTCATGGCTGGAAAATTGCTAACAAAAATTGCTGAGTTTGCGATGTTAGGCTTGCTTAATAAAATTGCGGGTGGACTTTTCGGTGCACTAAAAGTAGCAATCATATTGGGAGCACTTTTGATTTTCCTGGAGAGTGTCAATAAAAATCTAAGACTCATCAATGAGGACACCAAATCCGAATCGGTGCTCTATGAACCTATTCGCAATATTGGGGATCTGGTCTTTAGCGCTGTTATTAAATCGGATGCTGATAAGGATGTTGGTTCAGAATAAACCTATTAGATATTTCAATTTTATGTGCCAGAATTAACCAACAAAATAAGCAGGTCCTGTCTGAGGTGCATTTCAACGAATAAATCAAACGTTTAGGGGTATCCTTAAATCATTTTTAGTATTATTACAGACTTCGAACTTTTGTTTTGGAGTAAACGAGAACTCCCACTTCTTCCCTACCTACTTGCGAGTAACACTATATGAGAAGAAGTCTGCATACAGCTTTCCTGGCTTTAGGTATTCTATTGATTGTTTCTTGTTCCAAAGAATCTATCAATAGTGAAGACATTCCTGTGGCCGTAAATGCCGTGGCTGTTGAACAGGAACTACTCTATATTGTGAATACCCATAGAAATGCACTTGGTGCCACTCCTTTAGAATTTAGTGCCCTGGCTTACGAGCATGCTAATCTCCATACAGATTACATGATCTCTAAAGGAACTATTAGTCATGATAATTTCAGCTCCCGTGCTTCTAAAATTGCTGCTGAGACCAATGCCAAACAAATAGCAGAGAATGTAGCTATGGACTATCCTACAGCTGCAGCAGCTTTTGAGGGTTGGTTAGAGAGTCCCAATCACAAGGACACTATGGAAGCCGATTTTACCCATACTGCCATAAGTGTGAAAATAAATGCAGCAGGGGACTATTTCTATACACAGCTCTTCTTCAAGTAGCCGTGAAAATGCCATTTACTTTTCTTATTTTTGAGTAGCAACAATATCATTAGCCCTTCTGATATTTAAAATTATAGTATGGCCATACAACCCCCATTTAATCTTTCTCAATGGATTGCGGAAAACCGAGATCTACTTAAACCTCCGGTTGGAAATAAAAACTTATACAAAGATGCAGGCGACTATATCGTAATGATCGTAGCGGGCCCAAATGCGCGCAAAGACTATCACTACAATGAGACCGAAGAACTTTTTTATCAATTAGAAGGAAACATCGAAGTGTTGGTGCAAGAGGAAGGTGAGAAAAAAACTATGAAACTGGGGCCAGGGGATATGTATCTGCATCCGGCGAAAGTACCCCATTCTCCTGTTAGGCATGCCGGGTCTATAGGCCTTGTGATTGAACGAAAGCGAGCCGACCATAATGCAAAAGACGGATTGCTTTGGTTTTGTGACAACTGTAATCACAAATTGTATGAGGTATATTTTACTCTCGAAGATATTGAACAGGATTTTTTAAAACACTTCGAACATTTTTATAGTTCCAAGTCTTTAAGAACCTGCGACAATTGCGGAACCGTTATGAAAGCAGATCCAAAGTTTGTGGCAGAAAAAGGTTAATTTAAATTGTTAGCAAATGGCATTGACGATCAAGATCCTTATTGGACTAACAGCATTCCTTCATCTATATTTTCTTTGGCTCGAAATGTTTGCCTGGACCAGCAGGGCGCCTAAAGTATTCAGGGGATTTCCAAAAGATCTTTTTGAACCCACCAAAGCACTGGCAGCCAACCAAGGATTGTATAATGGCTTTCTGGCAGCAGGATTGATCTGGACCTTTTTTATAGAGGATGATCACTGGCGTTTCTATGTGGCCATATTCTTCCTTAGCTGTGTGATAATCGCAGGCACTTATGGCGCCTTTACCGTGTCTAAAA
This sequence comes from uncultured Flavobacteriaceae bacterium, assembly GCA_963796935.1. Taxonomy (GTDB): domain Bacteria; phylum Bacteroidota; class Bacteroidia; order Flavobacteriales; family Flavobacteriaceae; genus Muriicola. Next base: position 27,940 of record CAWCNT010000018.1, on the reverse strand, counting down.
AGATCTTTTTTGTCCAGGCACTCCCGGCGCTTATTGCATTAGTACTTTTACATATTTAATCGGTATTCTTACAGCGGAATTATGAGAATGGCACCGGCAAGATTCGAAATATTCGTAGCTTTGCCGAACAACGTTCTAATCTTTTTAAAAATATACAATAATGACTACGGTAACGGTTGATTCAGGGATCCAAGAGGCCCTTAAAGCACTAAATATTAAAGATCTCAACGAAGGCACTTCTACGGGCTCCCATTTCTTTTCTACAGGAGAAACTTTAGATTCTTTTTCCCCGGTAGATGGAGGGAAAATTGCGAGTGTTAAGACCACTTCCAAAGCAGACTACGAAAAAGTAATGACTGCAGCGACAGAGGCATTTAAAACATGGCGATTAAAACCAGCTCCTCAGCGCGGTGAGATAGTGAGACAGTTTGGTCTGCGTTTGCGCGAATTAAAGGAACCTCTGGGAAAACTCGTTTCCTACGAAATGGGAAAATCGTATCAGGAAGGTTTGGGTGAGGTTCAGGAAATGATCGATATCTGTGATTTTGCGGTTGGACTATCAAGACAATTACATGGGCTTACTATGCACTCCGAACGACCAGGACATAGAATGTATGAGCAATACCATCCCCTTGGTGTAGTAGGGATCATTTCTGCCTTCAATTTCCCTGTAGCTGTATGGGCCTGGAATACTGCACTTGCCTGGGTCTGTGGAGACGTATGTGTCTGGAAACCCTCAGAAAAAACTCCTCTATGTGGAATTGCATGTCAGCATATCATTGCCGATGTTCTAAAAGAGAATGACCTTCCAGAAGGGATTTCTTGTCTTATTAATGGAGATTACAAGGTGGGAGAATATATGACCCATGATAAGCGAATTCCTTTGATCTCTGCTACAGGATCTATCCGTATGGGTAAAATTGTTGCTCAGGCTGTTGGGAGTAGATTGGGGAAATCCCTGTTGGAATTAGGTGGGAACAATGCCATCATAGTAACCCCAAATGCCGATATTAAAATGACTGTCATTGGTGCGGTATTTGGTGCTGTGGGTACTGCAGGACAACGCTGTACTTCCACGAGAAGACTTATAATCCACGACTCTATTTACCAACAAGTAAAAGATGCTCTCGTAGATGCTTATGCTCAATTGCGTATTGGAAATCCTCTGGATGAGTCTAATCATGTAGGGCCCTTAATTGATAAAGACGCTGTTGCTGCATACCAATATGCACTTCAAGAAGTAGTTGCACAGGGAGGATCTCTATTGGTGGAAGGTGGTGTTCTTCAGGGTGAGGGATATGAAAGTGGTTGTTATGTAAAACCTGCGATCGCTGAGGCCAAAAATTCGTTCAAGATCGTACAACACGAAACTTTTGCTCCTATTCTCTATCTGATGTCTTATTCGGGAGATGTTGAGGATGCCATTGCCATCCAAAATGGAGTGGTACAAGGATTATCATCTGCTATCATGACCAGTAATATGAGAGAAGCAGAACTGTTTTTAGCTGTTACCGGAAGCGACTGTGGTATCGCCAATGTTAATATAGGAACTTCAGGAGCTGAAATAGGTGGGGCATTCGGTGGTGAAAAAGAGACCGGCGGGGGTCGTGAATCCGGATCTGATGCCTGGAAAGTGTATATGAGAAGGCAAACCAATACCATTAATTACACTACAGAATTGCCACTGGCCCAGGGAATAAAATTTGATCTATAATGCGCTCTTTTGAGTATCTTTAGAACTAATAATAGTTACAGAGAGGTTCGAGAACCTCTCTGTAATTGTTATCTGAATTTTTAATATATTGTAGGAAAATACATCTAACCATTACTTCCATGTCTAAAAAAACGACGAACATTCTCGGATTTATCATTACCCTCCTTGCTGGTACCTTTTTTTTTGTAATGTACTGCAGTCAGTGCGCGTAATCTAGAAAACTTTGTATATTCAGGGAGAATAGGTTTTCCTAATTACGGTTGCGGTCTAACAAACAATAGTATAAATAAATAAAATACACTTCTTATGGAACTTGAATATATGAATATCTGGTGCTGGCTCATCCCATTGGCCGTTGGGCTAATCTGCGGGTTTTTTGGCTACCTAATTGGTAAAGGGTCTAACCCAACTGTTGATTTTAAATCGGAAATTAAATCGTTACAAGAACAAAATGAAAAGGCAAAGGCCGATCTTGCCAAATGTGAACAGAAACTTGCAGCCGGTTCTGCCTTACCTGACGTTAGTGCGCATTCGTTTGATGCTGCGGCGGCTAAAAAGGCGATTGGCAAAGCAGTAAAATATAATGATCTTTCACTGGTAGAAGGGATTGGCCCTAAGATCCGAAGCCTCTTTCATAATTTTGAAATTAATACCTGGCAGGCTCTTTCAGAGACATCAGTAGCTAAATGTCAGGAAGTTCTGGATTCCGGCGGCGATCGTTATAAAGTTCACGACCCGGCCTCATGGCCTTTGCAAGCAAAGATGGCTGCTGAAGGTAAATGGAAAGACCTTGCCAAATGGCAGCAAGAACATAAACATGGAAAATTATAGAAAATCCCCGCTTTAAAAAGCGGGTTTTTTATATCACCCCATTGGCTTGCACCCAACTAAAACGGTATTGATCTTCAGGAAATTTCATGCGTTCTGAGATACGAATTAATCGCTCAGGGAGTTTCATCAGATAATCCCTGCCCTTTTCTGCTTCTGCATTTAAGCCTCGGAGTGACCCAAGATCCCAATACGCATTTAGTTTTTGCAGAATCTCAATATAATCCTGAGCAGTGTAGACCCCCAGTCGCTGTGCACAATTAGAAAAATTCTCAAAGGCTGTTCCTTTGGAGCCTCCAGATTCTCGTAAGAAATGTGCCGGCATAATAATTTTGAACTTCATCATATCTGCGAAGGCCAGGATCATTCCGTTAGGGTCATGACCCAGGATAGTCTTTACAAATTCCCGGTATGCAAGGTGATGTCTCATTTCATCTCCTGCAATGATAGAGCACATCTTACCCAAAAGGGTGTTCCCTTTTTTCTTGGCCATCTGACCTACTCTTTTATGGGAAATATTAGTGGCTAATTCCTGAAAGGTGGTATAAACAAAGTTTTTGTACGGATCCCTGTCCGTCCCAATATCAAATCCATCGGTGATTAAATGCTGTGTAGTGATCTCTACTTGTTTCATATTGACCCTGCCAGACAGATATAGGTATTTATTCAATACATCTCCATGTCTGTTCTCTTCTGCTGTCCACGCCCTTACCCATCTAGACCAGCCATTATTTTCCTTAGCATGCTGATTGATCCCCTCCACATCCATAAGCCATGATTCATAGGTTGGCAATGCCTCTTCTGTAATGGTATCGGCCACCAGAGTTACCCAAAAATCATATCCTAATTCCTTAGCCTCTTCTCTAATTTGTTCAACATGATCAAAGAAGCCTTCCGATTGAGAATCGGGTAAGAAATCTGAAGGCTGCCAAATCTGTTCTGCAGGGATTAAGAAATCATCCATAAACCCGGATACCTGTGGCTCAATGGCATCCATCACTTCTAGTCGAATATTCTTCATTTGTTCCATGTTACACTACAAAGTACGATAATAATTAAAGGAAATTCTATTAAAGTATTACCAAAATTTAGTTCCTACCCTGCTCTCCAGGATAAAAAGAACATACAGCATCGCTTTGCCAAAATTCTTTTGTGTCTGCATCGAGGATCGTTAAGGGGCCTTTATAAGCTGCTGCCGTATCAATGTTCCAAACATTGGCTGCCCGGTGCGGTTGGGTCTTCCCTATTTTGCTTAAAGGTGTATGGCCAATATAGATCTCTTTGTAATGAGTAAGGCGTTTAGGATAATACAGACTTTCCTTTGTTAATTTAGGATCTAAAGAAAGTGCCAGTTCCCAGAGGGTACGATCCCAATAGAACGTCTTGGAAAAATATTCGAAATCTACTCCCTTCAGGTTGGTAAATCCGGCATGTAAAAAGAGCCTTTGTTCCTTGTCCAGATAATAATTTCGCAGTCCCTCGTAAAATGGCAGGTGGGCTTTCTTTATATCATTTCCGGCCCTGTCATAAGAATCAATTGTTGCCTGTCCTCCATTCATTAACCAAAGTGGATTGTCTTCTCCGGTCTCTAACCAGTGATAACAAAGATCATCATGATTACCTCTTAGAAAGATACATCTATGCTTCTGTTGTAATTCCAAAAGAAAGGTAATGGTCTCAACTGCTTCACTCCACCCATCTACATAATCCCCTAAAAAAATAAGCAGATCGCTCTTTCGTATATCTGCTTTTTCCAATACTTGTTGCAAGGCTTTTACACCTGCATGAATGTCTCCGATAACCAATGTTCTCATGGCACAAAAATCGCAATTTATAACAGGAACTCACAATGGAGTGCTTAAAAAATAAAGCAGTTCTCCTCCTATTTCTATTAATTCTTGAAGACATGGTTTATATTGCACTTTAGTTTTACCGTATTTTGCAACTCTTAAACCACTAAGGTCGTCCTATGCCATCTAAACGTATTTATTGTATTGGAGAGTTATTAATAGATTTTGTCGCCGAAAAGCAAGGTGCCGATCTTTCCAAGGCAACTCTTTTTACAAAGAAGGCAGGGGGAGCTCCGGCAAATGTGGCCTGTGCCATTTCGAAATTAGGAGGTAAAAGCGCTTTTATTGGATGTGTTGGTAACGACCCTTTTGGGACCTTTTTACTAAATACATTAGATGCATTCGACGTAGATCTTTCTCTTGTTCAAAGATCACAGACTTTTACCACACTGGCCTTTGTTTCATTGGCAGAAAATGGGGAACGCGATTTTGTTTTTTCACGGGGCGCCGACAGGGAATTAACATATGACTCATCCGTAAAAGTTGTTATAAAAGATCATATGGTTCATTTAGGTGCTGCTACTGCTCTCCTGGGCGGACCATTGGAAAAAGCGTATGGGCATTACCTTTTCGACGCAATTACAGAAAACGCCTTTATCAGTTTCGATCCAAACTTTCGCAAGGATCTATGGAAAGACAAGGAAGCTATTTTTATTAAAAAAAGCATGTCCTACATAGAGAAATCTCATTTGTGCAAATTTAGCCTGGAAGAGGCTCAAATGATATCAAAAAAGAGTTCTCTTACCGAAGCATGTGAAGTACTTCATAACATTGGAGCCCAGATCATTGCCGTTACCCTGGGTTCGGAAGGCACCTTTGTAAGCACCAAAAATACCCAACAGACCATTCCAACTATTCCGGTAACTCCTGTGGATACCACCGGAGCAGGAGATGCATTTATTGGATGTCTGTTACAACAAATCAGCACGCTACCCAATCATAATCATATATTAGAAAATGATACCAAGCTTATGGATATGGTTGTAAATGCCAATAAAGCCGGAGCAATAACAACAACGGGGTATGGCGCTATTGAATCTCTGCCAGATGAACGTCAATTGTACGAATCTAGATGAATCAAACAGCGCTTCACAGAAAGCTGGCCTCAAAAGATCTGAAAGATCTCCAAAAGGTTAGCCCTCAAAAACTTTTTGATCTTCGGGTTGCTACTAACCTTCCGCTGATCAAGGAATTGTTTTATACACTCTACAGCGATCCTAAACACAGCCGGTATTTTGAAGAACTTCAGGAGTTACTTCCTTCGTTGTTTCAAACAAGATCGGACGAATTAAAGATCCATGACCTTCATTTACTCAAGAAGGGAAACTGGTATCAGTCCGAGAAAATGGTTGGAATGCAGTTGTACGTAGACCTGTTCAACAAGAATTTGAAAGGGATAGAAAAAAAGATCCCTTATTTTAAAGAATTAGGAATAAATTTTCTTCATCTAATGCCCATCACAACAAGGCCAAAAGGAGAAAATGACGGCGGATATGCCGTTAACAGTTATACCGCTGTTGACCGTAAATTTGGTTCTAAGAAAGATCTATTGGCACTCACTTCAAAATTAAGAGAGAACGGCATTTATCTGATGCTCGATTTTGTTGTGAATCATACGTCGGATGAATATCCCTGGGCCAAAAAGGCCTTAAAGGGTAGTGCAAAATATCAGGGCTATTACTATATGTTTCCAGACAGGACCATCCCCGACGCTTTTGAAGCATCCTTACCGGAAGTATTCCCTGCTACTTCGCCCGGAAATTTTACGTACAGGAAAGAAATAGCACGATGGGTCATGACAGTTTTTAACTCCTATCAATGGGATCTTAACTATGCCAATCCGAAGGTATTCTTAGAAATGCTATCTAACCTGGTTGCCATGGTGAACAGTGGAGTTGATGTGGTGCGTTTTGACGCCCTTGCATTTCTTTGGAAAAAAATTGGAACAAATTCGCAGAACCTGCCAGAGGCCCATATGCTTATTACTTTGTTTCGCATGTGTCTGCAAACCATTACACCAGGTGTAATCTTACTGGCAGAAGCCATAGTAGCTCCTAAAGACATCATTAAGTATTTTGGAGAAGGAAACAGGCGGGGAAATGAGTGCGAAGTAGCTTATAATGCTTCACTTATGGCATTACTATGGAATTCCATAGCGACCAAAAAAACCTTACTGCTTAATAAAACCCTTCGGAACAGTCCGGAGAAACCTGATGAAACAACCTGGATCAATTATGTTCGTTGTCATGATGATATTGGCCTTGGATTAGAAGATCAGTATATTTCGGAACTTGGATGGAATCCACAGCTCCACAGATTGTTTTTGCTAGATTATTATTGCCAGAATTTAGATTGGAGTCCGGCTATTGGGTATAAATTTATGCATAATCCATCTACAGGCGATGGTCGTATCACAGGTAGTTGCGCCTCTTTATTAGGCCTGGAAAAAGCAATACACATCAAGCAACAGCAAGCCATTGAACAAGCCATAAAAAAGATCCTTATGCTTCATGGGATCATCTTATCTTTTGGGGGGATCCCATTGATTTATGCCGGAGATGAACTTGGCACCTTGAATGATTATTCTTATCTGAATGATGAAAATAAAAAGTACGACAGCAGATGGGTAAACAGACCTTCACACGATTGGAAAACTGTTGCACAATTAAAGGAAGATGACAGGCCCGCCTCCATTATTTTCAAGGGACTAAAACATATGATATCTCTGAGAAAGAAAATAAAACTGTTTTCGGATACCAATAATGTGATCTTGCACGATGCCCAAAATTCCCATTTATTTCTTTATGAACGAGTAGGGAAAAATAAAGAAGGGGTATTGATCCTCGCTAATTTTGACGAACATCCACAAATAATAGATGCTTCTGTGCTCTTATCATTGGGGTATCTGAAAGATGGAGTGTTTCACGATCTGCTAACCAATAATAAAAGAACCTTAAGCAGTGGCCTGGTAGAAGTACAACCCTATCAGCTCCTTTGGCTTGCCAAGCTTTAATTGTATCGGACTTTCCGTAAGATCCTAAGAGATTCTTTTAAGTTGTTGTACACTGTTTCTTCCTTTGATTTGATCAAATTTTTTAAAATCTCCATTTGCTCCTTTGCTTCTTCAAAACCATTTAAATAGCAAATGAGATAGGTAGCCGGTGCTAGTTTTAGATCTGTTACTTCGGCCCTGGTAAGATCCCTGTTCTTATGAATTTTTTGGATCAAAGCATTATTAGCATTGTAGATATGGTGCAAGGTCTTACGGTCGTATTTCGGAGGCTCAAAGATAAGTTCGCCGCTTATCTGATAGGTGCCATTATTCTGAAAGGCGATGCTCACTTTTTCCAAAGGAAAGTACCGCTGTTCTTTCCCCAGGCCCAGTTGCACATATTCCGTGATTGTAAATGAATTATCTGTAAAACCAATGGTGATCTCATCTAGGGTTGAGTAAAAGAGTTTTACCTGCTCATTGATCAATTCTATATCTACCCGCGAATAATAAATTTCATCTTTTACCTTTTTCTTATTCCCTGCCCAACAGATCACAAATTGCTCCTTAAAAACCTTGTAATCGCTACTTAGGTCTTTATGACGGTTATTGAGAAAATCTATCACCCCATCTAAGGTAAGTTCAATATTGTTACGTGCATGATGTTCTATGGTAGCCACAGTGGCCGAATTGAGGTTCTTTAATTGGATATCAAAAGCTTTGGGCATACTGATGCTCCCTTCTCTAAAAAAGACGGCTCCTCCATAGTATTTCCAAATGTTCTTTCGAAGAGAACAGACCTTACCGTTAGATCTGATGGTTACCAATCCCACCACTCTCCCTTCCGGAAGATGGGGAAAGGGTATGTTTTCATACGCTATCAAAGGTGGATTGTCTAAATAGGCATTGACAAGATTTTGAATCTTGCTATCATCAAAAAAATCGACTCCTACGATCTTGTTATCCTCATCTTCAACTCCAATGACGATATAGGAATTGTTTTTAGGATTGCTATTCGCCAGGGCGCAGACGTGCTTTAAGAATTTACCCTTACCCTCCTTCTGGCCAATATCGATGAATCGTTTCTTATCATAAAAACTATTCTCATCGTTGTGAGCCAAAAGGTTTTTTACCAGGAGGCGTTTGTTGATCATAGTTGTTTTTTCACAATAGTGCTACTTGCCTGGGCCGTGGGCATAACCACCAAGTCGGCAATGTTCACATGATAAGGTCTGGTAACCACAAAATAAATAATATCTGCTATGTCTTCTGGGAGTAAAGGTTTATATCCCTGATACACTTTTTCGGCACGCTTCTCATCACCTTTAAAACGCACCTCACTAAACTCGGTCTCTACCAATCCCGGATTTACAGCACCTACGCGTATCCCATATTCATTCAGATCTAAACGCATCCCCTGATTAATAGCATCTACTGCATGTTTACTGGCGCAGTAGACATTTCCATTGGGATAGACCTCTTTCCCGGCTGTAGAACCTATATTGATAATATGCCCTGATCTGTTAGCAACCATCCCGGGCAGAATTGCCCGCGATACATAGAGCAAACCTTTTACATTGATATCGATCATGGCATCCCAATCTGAAAGATCTCCGGTTTGTATTGGGTCCATACCATGTGCATTCCCCGCATTGTTGACCAAAATGTCTATTGTGGCAAATTCCTCCGGGAGCGATTTTATAGCAGCTTCCACTACCTCCTTGTCTCTAACATCAAAATTCAGAGTATGCACTTTTGTGTGAGCACTGAGTTCTTTCGCCAGGGCGTCTAGTTTTGGTTGTCGTCTTCCACAAAGTACCAAAGCTATGCCATGGTAAGCAAATAATTTTGCTGTGGCCATCCCAATTCCACTGCTTGCCCCGGTAATAAATGCCGTTTTATTCATAACTGTTAAAATTATAATTTGTTAGGGAACTTTATGCCCTTGTGATGCCGTTAAGAGGGCAAACCAGTCTTCCAGTTCTATATTGATTTCAGAAGCCTTAAACCCCTCGGCCAGTCTGTCCATATTGGTTGTCCCAACAACAGGATGTATATGCGCAGGGTGTTTCATCAGCCAGGCCAAGATCAATTGGTCCTCACTTGCCCCATATTTTTCCTTAAAGGGGATCATCACTTCTTTTATCCTTTTGGTTCTTTCATTGTCTTCTCTAAAATAAGACCCCAGAGGGGACCAGGCCATGGCCAATCTTTTCTTTGTAATACAATCATCTAAGGTGCCATTAAACATAACTCCCTCTGCAGTTAATGAACATTCTACCTGGTTGGCACTAACCGGTACAGCGGTTTCCAGCATTTCGATCTGAGAAGGAGTAAAATTAGATACTCCAAACGAACGTATCTTGCCGCTGCTCATTAGGTGTTCTACTGCCTTTGCTATTGGTTCTGGATCCATCAGCGGACTTGGCCTGTGCAACAAAAACAGATCCAGATACTCTGTATGTAATTCTTCCAGAGACCGTTCCGCAGACCAAATGATATAGTCTGTTGAATAATCGTAATGTTTGATTTTATTATCTCTGGTCTCACAAACATATTGAATACCGCATTTGCTGATCAATTCTATATCATCCCTGCTAATCTTACTTTCAGAGAACGCCTTTCCAAATTCTTCTTCATTACCATATGCACCGTAAATATCAGCATGGTCAAAGGTTGTGATGCCATGTTCCAGACAGTGATTCATCAAAGCGATCATCTCATTTTTGGAAAGCTGTTTTCCCCAGCTTCCCCAGGTCATCGTTCCCGCAATAATTCTTGAATACTTTGAAGGTATTTTCATAGGCTAGTGAAATTACTAAAAATCCCTTAAAAACTTCATAAAACTTGGGGTTCCCGAAAATTTTTAACCAATCATTAACAGGCATTGAATGAATAAATTTTCAATTTGCATAGCCTTTGATCTAATGGATTGATAGACAAACATTAAAAGACAATTATGGAAGAAAATACTACGGTAGATATAAGTGCTGTAAACGAAAAAATTGCTCAGGAAAGTGCCTTTATTGACCTGTTGATGATGGAGATGAATAAGGTGATCGTTGGTCAAAAGCATATGACAGAACGATTACTGATAGGCCTTCTTGGCCAGGGCCACATTCTTTTGGAAGGCGTTCCCGGACTTGCGAAAACATTGGCCATCAACACCCTGGCTAAAGCAGTTAAGGGAAGTTTTAGCCGTATTCAATTTACTCCAGACCTCCTACCGGCTGACGTAGTAGGGACCCTTATCTACAACATGAAGGTGAGTGATTTTTCCATCAAAAAAGGGCCCATATTCGCCAATTTTGTGTTGGCCGATGAGATTAACCGTGCCCCTGCCAAGGTACAATCGGCACTGCTGGAAGCTATGCAGGAAAGGCAGGTAACCATTGGAGATGAGACCTTCCCATTAGATGCCCCCTTTTTGGTAATGGCCACACAAAACCCCATTGAACAGGAGGGTACGTATCCATTGCCAGAAGCCCAGATAGACCGGTTTATGTTAAAAACGGTGATAGACTACCCAAAGATGAATGAGGAACGAATGATCATCCGCCAGAATTTGAAGGGTGCATTTGAGGCTGTAAAACCCGTCATTACACTAAAACAGATCTTGAGTGCCCAAAAGGCAGTAAGAGAGGTCTATATGGATGAGAAGATTGAAAAATATATTCTCGACCTTGTCTTTGCCACCCGCTATCCTGAAAAATACAACCTGGAAGATCTAAAACCTCTTATCAGCTTTGGAGCGTCTCCAAGGGGAAGTATCAATTTAGCAATTGCCGCCAAGTGTTATGCCTTTATTAAAAGAAGAGGCTATGTGGTGCCAGAAGATGTGAGAGCGGTCATTCACGATGTATTGCGACACAGGGTTGGGATTACCTATGAGGCTGAAGCAGAAAGCGTCACCTCGGAAGAGATCATCAACCGTATCGTAAACGAAATTGAAGTGCCCTAAAAGTTCAATGTTTGAAAATCGTTCAACTGTTCCCTTTTGAAACAGGCTGCTAAAACTTGAACCCATGGATACAAAAGAACTACTCAAGAAAGTTCGCAAAATAGAGATCAAGACCCGTCGGTTATCCGACCACATTTTTGGAGGAGAATATCATTCAACCTTCAAAGGACGCGGTATGACGTTTAGTGAAGTTCGGCAGTATCAATTTGGGGATGACGTTCGGTCTATTGACTGGAATGTCACGGCTCGTTACAATGAACCTTATGTGAAAGTATTTGAGGAAGAGAGAGAGCTTACCTTAATGCTCATGGTTGATATTAGTGGCTCTGAATTATTTGGAACGGTGAACCAGTTCAAAAAAGCGGTGATCACAGAAATATCTGCAACATTGGCTTTCTCTGCTCTACAGAATAATGATAAAGTGGGGATGATCCTGTTCTCAGATGAAGTTGAGTTGTTTATTCCACCTAAAAAAGGAAAAAGTCATGTTTTGAGGATCATTCGGGAATTACTAGAGTTTAAACCGCATAGTAAGAAGACCGATTTAACGGAAGCCTTGAAATACCTCTCTAATGTGATGAAAAAAAAGGCCATCGTCTTTATCCTATCAGATTTTATGATGGATGAATACGAACGCACCATGAAGATCGTAGGTAATAAACACGACGTAACAGGTATCCGAGTGTATGATCCGAATGAAGAGAACATCATTAACCTTGGAATGGTACAGATGGAAGATGCCGAGACCGGGGATATACATGTAGTAAATACTCAGTCTAAGCAAGTGCGTAATGCGTATCACGCCTATTACCGGGACAGGGTGAATTACTTTAAGAATACGTTTACCAAATCGGGTGCAGGTATTTTGGATTGCCGGGTAGATGAAAGTTATGTGAAAAAATTACTGGGATATTTCAAACAACGAGGGTAGCATTTATGATGAATAGTTTTAAAACATATTTGAAATTTATGGAGGTCGGGCTAATTGGTCGAGGGCTTGCTGTTCTTTTTATGTTTTTTACTCTTGCGATTAAGGCACAAACGGAACCCAGGGTAAGCTCTTCGGTAGACACTACTTCCATAAAGATCGGAGAACAAATTCAATTTCAGGTAACCGTAGAAGCAGACACTACAGCACAAGTAATATTTCCTGAGGGTCAAACCTTTTCACCTCTAGAAACTGTGGAGGCCTTTAAAACAGATACCACTAAGCAGCTAGATAGGATGACCCTGCAAAAGATCTATGCGCTAACACAATTCGATTCTGGCTCTTTTACCCTGCCCATACAACGAATTGAGATAGATGGAAAAGGATATTTTACAGATTCATTAAACGTACAGGTAAGCACGGTGGAAGTGGACACTATCACCAGAGAAATCTATGATATTAAGCCACTGATCCCGGTAGAAAAAAATAGTGCGGACATTCCGTTCTTTCTTTGGATCATTCTTGGTGCATTGATAATTGCTGCGCTGGTTTATTGGTTCTTTTTTAGAAAAAAACGCTTGAGTGAAGACGAGAAGGAGGCCCTTCTTCCTCCCTATGACAGGGCTCTTTTGGAACTAAAACGGCTAGAAAATTCGCGCTATATCATTCAGGATGAATACAAAAAATACTATTCGGAACTAACAGATATTGTGCGCTCTTACCTGGAAGAGGATGTACATATCTCAGCACTTGAGAGTACTACCAGTCAGCTTATTACCAAATTGGAAATGATGAAGGATGCGGGGACACTGAAGATTGAAGCAGATACCATTGACCAATTCAAAAAAATACTGGAGACCGCAGATCTTGTAAAATTTGCGCGTTCTAAACCGGAATCATCCAGGGCGGAACAAGATAGAAAGGCTATTGAGCAGATAGTGATCAAGACCAAAGAGGCCATTCCGGAACCAACAGAAGAAGAATTGATGCAAGAGGCTGCCTATCAGGAGGCCTTACTTTTGAGAAAAAAGAGAAAACGATGGGTCCTTGCTGGTGTCTCAACAGCAGCCCTTCTGGTCCTTGCTCTTGTTGTGTCCATGTTTTATTACGGGTTTGAGAATGTACGAGATACTATAGTTCGAAATCCGTCCAAATTAATGCTGGAAGGTGAATGGGTATCCAGTTCCTATGGCTATCCACCAATTAACTTATCTGCTCCCGAAGTATTGATACGGCAAGAAGTGGTGATCCCACCAGAGGAGAAAGATAAGATCAAAAACACCCAGGTATTTTCCTATTACAATCCCAATAATATGCTGGGGGTGGGCACCACCTCTACTACGTTGGTTGAGCCTACAGACCCCGATTTTCAAAAAAGTATAGATGATATCTTAAAAGATTTTGCTGACAAAGGCGCCAGAAATATCATTACAAAACAAGAAGAATTTAATTCTGTATCTGGAGTACCCGGAGTAAAAGTTTACGGTAGTGGTACTTTCCAGGCAAGTGGATCGGGTGAAAGAGTAAAAGGGAAGTATGCCATTATATTATTTGGAGGAAAAGGATTTCAACAACGAATAGTGCTCTCCTGGGAAGATGGAGATTCTTATGCAGAAGAGATCATCAATAGAATTATAAACTCAATAGACGTTAAAACACAAGTGTAGATGTTTGAAAATATCCAATTCGCAAATCCACAATTCTTTTGGTTGTTCTTAGGACTTCCATTGGCCTTGCTTTGGTATTTTTTTAAACGAAAGGAACAAACCGCTACTCTAAAGATTTCTAGTGTGCAGGGTTTCCCAAAGAACGATCTTCTTCCTAAACTAAGGCCACTGTTATTTGTGTTACGCCTGCTGGCAATTGCAGCTGTAATTACAGCCATGGCGAGGCCTCAAACCAGGGAAGTCTCTACCAGGACAAAGACAACAAAAGGGATCGATATTGTGATGGCCATTGATGTATCATCCAGTATGTTGGCAAGAGATCTGCGCCCAAATAGGTTGGCAGCTCTAAAGGAGGTAGCTTCCAATTTTATTAGAGAACGCCCCAGCGACCGTATTGGGTTGGTTGCCTATGCAGGGGAAAGCTATACAAAAACCCCGATTACCAGCGATAAAGGTATAGTGTTAAATGCCCTTCGTGAGATCACGTATGGACAATTGGCAGATGGAACGGCCATTGGAATGGGGCTGGCAACTTCCGTAAACAGATTAAAGGATAGCAAGGCAACGTCTAAGGTCATTATTCTTCTAACAGATGGTGTAAACAATTCCGGATTTATTGAACCACAAACAGCAGCCAATCTGGCGGTTGAATTTGGGATAAAAACCTATACTATAGGCCTTGGAACCAATGGCAATGCTGTTTGCCACCATCCCGGGCAGGATTGCCCGTGACACATAGAGTAAACCTTTTACATTGATATCGATCATGGCATCCCAATCTGAAAGATCTCCGGTTTGAATAGGGTCCATGCCATGGGCATTACCGGCATTGTTGACCAAAATATCTATAGTGGCAAATTCCTCCGGAAGCGATTTTACGGCGGCTTCCACTACTTCCTTGTCTCTAACATCAAAATTCAGGGTATGGACTTTGGTATGAGCACTAAGTTTTTTCGCCAGGGCATCCAGATTTGCCTGTCGTCTTCCACAAAGCACCACAGCTATACCATGGTAAGCAAATAATTTAGCTGTGGCCTTGCCAATTCCACTTGTTGCCCCAGTAATAAATGCTGTTTTATTCATAGTTGTCAAAATTATGATCTATTAGGGAACTTTATGCCCTTGTGATGCGGTTAAGAGTGTAAACCAGTCTTCCAGTTCCATATTGATTTTAGATGCCTTCATCCCATCGGCCAGTCTGTCCATATTGGTTGTCCCCACAACAGGATGAATATGTGCAGGGTGTTTCATCAACCAGGCTAAGATCAATTGGTCTTCACTTGCCTTATATTTTTCCGTGAATGGGATCATCACTTCTTTGATCCTTTTGGTTCTTTCATTATCTTCTCTAAAATAAGCCCCCAGGGGAGACCAGGCCATGGCAGTTCTATTTCGTGAAATACAATCATCTAAGGTACCATCAAACATAACTCCCTCTGCAGTTAGTGAACATTCTACCTGGTTGGCACTGACCGGTACTGCGGTTTCAATCATTTCAATCTGAGAAGGTGTAAAATTAGATACTCCAAACGACCTTATCTTTCCACTACTCATCAGCTGTTCAATCGCCTTTGCTATTGGTTCAGGATCCATCAGCGGACTTGGCCTGTGCAACAGAAAGAGATCAAGATACTCCGTATGTAATTTTTCCAGAGACCTCTCGGCAGACCAAATGATATATTCAGTTGAATAGTTGTAGTGCTTGGTTACATTATCTCTGGTTTCACAAACATATTGAATACCGCATTTGCTGATCAATTCTATATCCTCCCTACGAATCTTGCTTTCAGAGAATGCCTTTCCAAATTCTTCTTCATTACCATATGCACCGTAAATATCAGCATGATCAAAGGTTGTGATGCCCTGGTCCAAACAATGTTTCATTAAGGAGATCATCTCATTTTTGGAAAGCTGTTTTCCCCAGCTTCCCCAGGTCATCGTTCCGGCAATAATTCTAGAATACTTTGAAGGTATTTTCATAGGCTAGTGAAATTACTAAAAATCCCTTAAAAACTTCATAAAACTTGGGCTTCCCGAAAATTTTTAACCAATCATTAACAGGCATTGAATGAATAAATTTTCAATTTGCATAGCCTTTGATCTAATGGATTGATAGACAAACATTAAAAGACAATTATGGAAGAGAATACTACGATAGATATAAGTGCAGTAAACGAGAAAATTGCTCAGGAAAGTGCCTTTATAGATCTGCTGATGATGGAGATGAATAAGGTGATCGTGGGTCAAAAGCATATGACAGAACGATTACTGATAGGCCTTCTTGGCCAGGGCCACATTCTGTTGGAAGGAGTTCCCGGGCTTGCGAAAACATTGGCCATCAATACTCTGGCTAAAGCAGTTAAGGGAAGTTTTAGCCGTATACAATTTACTCCAGACCTCTTACCGGCAGATGTAGTAGGTACCCTTATCTACAACATGAAAGTAAGTGATTTTTCGATCAAAAAAGGACCCATATTCGCCAATTTTGTGTTGGCAGATGAGATAAACCGTGCCCCTGCCAAGGTACAATCAGCATTGCTGGAGGCCATGCAGGAACGTCAGGTAACTATTGGAGATGAGACCTTCCCATTAGACGCCCCCTTTTTAGTAATGGCTACTCAAAACCCTATTGAACAGGAGGGTACCTATCCTTTACCAGAAGCCCAGATAGACCGGTTTATGTTAAAAACGGTGATAGACTACCCAAAGATGAATGAGGAACGAATGATCATTCGCCAGAATTTGAAGGGTGCATTTGAGGCTGTAAAGCCGGTCATTACGCTAAAACAGATCCTGAGTGCCCAAAAGGCAGTAAGAGAGGTCTATATGGATGAAAAGATCGAAAAGTATATTCTCGACCTTGTCTTTGCTACACGCTATCCGGAAAAATACAATCTGGAAGATCTAAAACCCCTTATCAGCTTTGGAGCATCTCCAAGGGGAAGCATCAATTTAGCAATTGCAGCCAAGTGTTATGCCTTTATAAAAAGAAGAGGCTATGTGGTGCCCGAAGATGTGAGAGCGGTCATTCACGATGTATTGCGGCACAGGGTTGGGATCACTTATGAGGCTGAAGCCGAAAGCGTAACCTCGGAAGAGATCATCAATCGTATTGTAAACGAAATTGAAGTACCCTAAAAGTTCAATGTTTGAAAATCGTTCAACAGTTCCCTTTTGAACCAAGCTGCTAAAACTTGAACCCATGGATACAAAAGAACTACTCAAGAAAGTTCGCAAAATAGAGATCAAGACCCGTCGGTTATCCGACCACATTTTTGGAGGAGAATATCATTCAACCTTCAAAGGACGCGGCATGACCTTTAGTGAAGTTCGGCAGTATCAATTTGGGGATGATGTTCGGTCTATTGACTGGAATGTCACGGCCCGCTACAATGAACCTTATGTGAAAGTGTTTGAGGAAGAAAGAGAGCTTACCTTAATGCTCATGGTAGATATTAGTGGCTCTGAATTATTTGGAACGGTGAACCAGTTCAAAAAAGCGGTGATCACAGAAATATCTGCAACATTGGCTTTCTCAGCACTGCAAAACAATGATAAAGTGGGGATGATCCTGTTCTCTGATGAAATTGAGTTGTTTATTCCACCTAAAAAAGGAAAAAGTCATGTTTTAAGGATCATTCGGGAATTACTTGAGTTTAAACCGCATAGTAAGAAGACCAATTTAACGGAAGCCTTGAGATACCTCTCTAATGTGATGAAAAAAAAGGCCATCGTCTTTATCCTTTCAGATTTTATGATGGACGAATACGAGCGCACCATGAAGATCGTAGGTAATAAGCACGATGTAACAGGAATTAGAGTGTATGATCCAAATGAAGAGAACATCATTAACCTTGGAATGGTGCAGATGGAAGATGCCGAGACCGGGGATATACATGTAGTAAATACTCAGTCTAAGCAAGTGCGCAATGCGTATCATGCCTATTACCGGGACAGGGTAAATTACTTCAAGAATACGTTTACCAAATCGGGTGCAGGTATTTTAGATTGCCGGGTAGATGAAAGCTATGTAAAAAAATTACTGGGATATTTCAAACAACGAGGGTAGCATTTATGATGAATAGTTTTAAAACATATTTGAAAAGTTTGGAGGTCGGGCTTATTGGTCAAGGGCTTGCAGTGCTTTTTATGTTTTTTACTCTTGCGATTAAGGCCCAAACTGAGCCCAGGGTAAGTTCATCCGTAGACACTACTTCCATAAAGATCGGAGAACAAATTAAATTTCAGGTAACCGTAGAAGCAGATACTACGGCACAAGTAATATTTCCTGAGGGTCAAACCTTTTCACCTCTAGAAACTGTAGAGGCCTTTAAGACAGATACCACTAAGCAGCTAGATAGGATGACCCTGCAGAAGATCTATGCGCTAACACAATTCGATTCCGGCTCTTTTACCCTGCCTATACAACGAATTGAGATAGATGGAAAAGGATATTTTACAGATTCATTAAACGTACAGGTAACCACGGTGGAAGTGGACACTATTACCAGGGAAATTTATGATATAAAGCCGCTGATCCCGGTAGAAAAAAATAGTGCAGACATTCCGTTCTTTCTTTGGATCATTCTTGGTGTATTGATAATTGCTGCGCTGGGTTATTGGTTCTTTTTTAGAAAAAAACGCTTGAGTGAAGATGAGAAGGAGGCTCTTCTTCCTCCCTATGACAGGGCTCTGTTGGAACTAAAAAAACTAGAAAATTCGCGCTATATCATTCAGGATGAATATAAAAAATACTATTCGGAACTAACAGATATTGTGCGCTCTTACCTGGAAGAAGATGTACATATCTCAGCCCTTGAGAGTACTACCAGTCAGCTTATCACCAAGTTGGAAATGATGAAGGATGCCGGGACACTGAAGATTGAAGCAGATACCATTGACCAATTCAAAAAAATACTTGAAACTGCAGATCTTGTAAAATTTGCGCGTTCTAAACCGGAATCATCCAGGGCGGAACAAGATAGAAAGGCCATTGAGCAGATAGTGATCAAGACCAAAGAGGCTATCCCGGAACCAACTGAAGAAGAATTGATGCAAGAGGCTGCATATCAGGAGGCTTTACTTTTGAGAAAAAAGAGAAAACGTTGGGTACTTGCCGGTGTCTCAACAGCAGCCCTTCTGGTCCTTGCTCTTGTAGTGTCCATGTTTTATTACGGGTTTGAGAATGTACGCGATACAATGGTTCGAAATCCGTCGAAATTATTGCTGGAAGGGGAATGGGTTTCCAGTTCCTATGGTTATCCGCCAATTAACTTGTCTGCACCCGAAGTATTGATACGGCAGGAAGTGGTGATCCCACCAGAGGAAAAAGATAAGATCAAGAACACCCAGGTATTTTCCTATTACAATCCTAATAATATGCTGGGGGTGGGCACCACCTCTACTACTTTAGCAGAGCCTACCGATCCTGATTTTCAAAAAAGTATAGATGATATTTTAAAAGATTTTGCCGCCAAAGGCGCCAGAAATATCATTACAAAACAAGAAGAATTTAGTTCTGTATCTGGAGTGCCCGGAGTTAAGGTTTACGGTAGTGGTACTTTCCAGGTAAGTGGATCGGATGAAAGAGTAAAAGGAAAGTATGCCATTATATTATTTGGAGGAAAAGGATTTCAACAACAAATAGTGCTCTCCTGGGAAGATGGAGATTCTTATGCAGAAGAGATCATCAATAGAATTATTAACTCCATAGACGTTAAAACACAAGTGTAGATGTTTGAAAATATCCAATTTGCAAATCCACAATTCTTTTGGTTGTTCTTAGGACTTCCATTGGCCTTGCTTTGGTATTTTTTTAAACGAAAAGAACAAACTGCTACCCTAAAGATTTCAAGTGTACAAGGTTTCCCGAAGAATGATCTTCTTCCTAAACTAAGGCCTCTGTTGTTTATATTACGCCTGCTGGCAATTGCTGCTGTAATTATAGCCATGGCGAGGCCCCAAACCAGGGAAGTCTCTACCAGGACAAAGACAACAAAAGGGATCGATATTGTAATGGCCATTGATGTATCATCCAGTATGTTGGCAAGAGATCTGCGCCCAAATAGGTTGGCAGCACTAAAGGAAGTAGCTTCCAATTTTATTAGAGAACGCCCCAGCGACCGTATTGGGTTGGTTGCCTATGCCGGAGAAAGCTATACAAAAACCCCTATTACCAGCGATAAAGGTATAGTGTTAAATGCTCTTCGTGAGATCACCTATGGACAATTGGCAGATGGAACAGCCATAGGAATGGGGCTGGCCACTTCCGTGAACAGATTAAAGGATAGCAAGGCAACCTCTAAGGTCATTATTCTTTTAACAGATGGTGTAAACAATTCCGGATTTATTGAACCACAAACAGCAGCCAATCTTGCGGTTGAATTTGGGATAAAAACCTATACTATAGGCCTTGGAACCAATGGCAACGCCCTTTCTCCTATTGCCTATAACGCAGATGGATCGTTCCGTTACGGGATGCGGCAGGTAGAAATAGATGAACCCTTACTCAAGGAAATTGCCGAGGTAACCGGAGGTAAATATTTTAGGGCTACCAACAATCAAAAGCTGGAAGCTATCTATGATGAGATCAATAAATTGGAAAAAACAGAAGTAGAGGAATTTAAGTACTATAATAACGAAGAGAAATTTAGGCCATGGGTACTCCTCGCCGGAGTATTATCTGCTCTCTGAATGGCTTTTTAGAAATACACTGTTTAGGAGTTTTATTTAGGTTATGATACAAATAGACGAAGCGACATATTTTTATTTATTCCTGATCTTCCCGGTCATGGTGTTGTTGTATGTTGTTCTGATATACTGGAAGAAAAGGACACAACGTAGGTTTGCCGAGCCTACACTATTAAAGCGTCTTACTCCCAGCAGGTCTAGTTTTAAAGGAGTATTAAAACTAATGTTTCTACTCCTGGGGCTCTCCGGATTGATCCTTGGATTGGCCAATCCAAAGATCGGCACCAAATTGGAGACCGTTAAACGGGAGGGAGTCGACATAGTTTTTGCGATCGATGTTTCCAAAAGTATGTTGGCAGAAGATATTGCGCCCAATAGATTGGAAAAGTCAAAACGCCTGGTATCAGAGATCATCAATCAACTGGCCAGTGATCGAATTGGTATCATTGCGTATGCAGGACAGGCAACACCACAATTACCAATAACTACAGATTACGGTGTAGCAAAGATGTTCTTACAATACCTGAATACGGATCTATTATCATCCCTGGGGACCGCCATTGATGAGGCAATTAAATTGGCTACTACTTATTACGATGATGAGGACCAGACCAATAAGGTATTATTTATTGTGTCTGATGGGGAAGATCATTCGGAAGGACTCGCTATAGATGCCGTAGACCTGGCAGTAGAGCAAGGGATACGAATATTTACAATTGGTGTCGGAAAAGAAAAAGGAGCACCAATTCCGATCAAGAGAAATGGAATTACCCAGGAACTTAAGAAAGATAGCCAGGGCGAAGTAGTAATTACCAAGCTCAATAAAGAAATTCTCACAGAAATTGCGGAAAAAGGCAATGGGGAATATATTGACGGATCTAATACCGATGAGGCGGTAGAAAAGATCAAGGAAGCCCTGAACCAAATGGACAAAATGGAATTTGAAGCCAAACAATTTGCAGATTACAAGGACCAGTTTCAATGGTTTTTGGGCGCAGGCTTATTCTTCCTATTTTTAGACATCTTTTTGTTGGACCGAAAAACAAAGTGGTTAAAGAAATTAAACCTATTTAATGAGAAAGATCATGAATAAGGGATATAGCCTTCTAATTCTATTGCTTTTTACTGCCTTTTTAAATGCGCAGAACGAAGTTATTAAGGAGAAGGAGAAAGCATTAAAAGCCTCGGTAGATCTTACCTGGGAGGCCAATAAAGAACTTACAGACAATGAATTTATAAAGGCTGAAGCAGACTACCGAAGGGCCATTTCCAAAAGTGAAGAGAATGTAGTGGCCCCCTATAATTTAGGAACGGCATATTATAAAAAGGAGAGTTTGGAAGAAGCCTTTGGAAGATTTAAACAAGTGGGGGAATTAGCCTCCGGTAAGCCTGAAAAACATAAGGCTTTCCATAATATGGGTAATGTATTTATGAAGAATGAAGAGTATGACAAGGCCGTGGAAGCATATAAAGAAGCTCTTAGAAATGACCCGACGGATGAAGAAACCAGATATAACCTTGCCCTGGCCAAAGCATTAGCCAAAAAAGAGAAAGACAAGGATAAGAAGGGCGATGACGATAAAAAGAGCCAAGGAAGACGAAGAATCAGAAAATAAAAATAAGGAAGAACAAAAAGATCAGCAACAGGATAATAAGGAGAAAGACGAAGGTGACCAGGAGAAAGATGAGAATAAGGAGGGTGATGGCGAAGAGAAGAAAGAGCAACCTAAGCAAGGAGAAAAACCAGAGGAGGAAAAACAGCCCAGAAAAAATCAGCTCTCACCTCAACAAGTAAAAAACCTGCTTGAGGCCATGCAGAATGAAGAAAACAAGGTGCAGGAAAAGATGAACGAGAAAAAAGTAAAAGGTCCTAAAAGTAAAAACGCTAAAGATTGGTAGTGATGCATAGACTTACATATTTGTTAGGTATGCTATTTCTGATTCTGGGAACAACCCTTTCCTATTCTCAGGACGAGGAGGCTGTGGAATTTGAGGTTAATCTAAGTAAGGAAAGACTGGGAATCAATGAGCGACTGCGAGTAGAATTTACAATGAATAAAGATGGGGACAACTTTTCTCCTCCAGATTTTGAAGGTTTCCGTGTACTGATGGGTCCTTCTCAGAATATTAGTTCTTCATGGGTCAATGGAGTGCGAAGCTACTCCAAAACTTACTTCTATATTCTGGCACCTACAGAACGGGGGAACTTTAGTATTAAACAAGCCTCTATTGTTATTGATGGTAAAACCTATAAGTCGCTTCCAAAAAAAGTGGAGGTGACCGCGGCAGTTGACAAGCCCAGTGATCAAATGACCGCAGATGATGTTGCGGATCAAAGTCTTCATTTGGTTGCAGAAGTTTCCAAGGCAACGCCATATTTAAACGAAGCCATCAGTGTTGTTTACAAACTATATGTAAGTCCGTCTATTAATGTTTCCAATTTCCGTCCTCTGGACAATCCTACTTACAATAATTTCTGGAGTCAGGATATCCCGGTTACCTCTTATAACGTTAAAAATGGTACTTATAATGGTAAATCATACCGCTATGTTATTCTAAAACGCGTTGTTTTATATCCTCAGAAAAGCGGCTCACTAGACATTGAACCCTTATCTCTCGATGTAACCCTGGAGGTCCCTACCAACAGGAGGGATTTCTTCGGCGGACCTATATATGCCCAAACGAATA
Organism: uncultured Flavobacteriaceae bacterium; assembly: GCA_963796935.1. Taxonomy (GTDB): domain Bacteria; phylum Bacteroidota; class Bacteroidia; order Flavobacteriales; family Flavobacteriaceae; genus Muriicola. The sequence continues at coordinate 4,622 of CAWCNT010000018.1, read as the reverse complement.
AGACCGTATCTGCCGGGCAACGTACAATCAATGTAAAACCTCTGCCAACTGAGGGGCAACCTGCCAATTTTAGCGGTGCTGTTGGGAATTTCAATTTCAAGGTTACTACAAGCAAAAAGAGTCTTAAGGCTTCAGAATCCTTACAAGCAATAGTACAAGTAGAAGGAAGTGGAAATCTAAAGCTATTTCAATTACCCGTTTTGGAAATGCCAGGATCTCTGGAAGTATATGAGCCAGAGTTTAATGAAAATGTAAGAACCACTCTTTCTGGAATGCAAGGCAAGGTGAGCAACCAATATACAGTGGTACCTTCCTTTAAGGGCAAATATCCCATTCCTCCCATCCGTTTTAGTTATTTTGATCCGAAAACACAGGGGTATAAATCCATTTCTTCCGAAGAGATCATGATAGATGTACTGGAAGGGCCGATGGAAACCTCTGCAGGGAATATTGCCGTTGGGCAAAACAAACGCTCAATTCTAACCACGGGATCGCAATTCCATTTTATAAAATTGACTCCCAATTTACAAGCTATAAAAGAAGTTGTCTTTTTTGGCTCTCTCAAATTTTATCTCTTCCTGATCAGTCCGCTTCTTCTAATTCCACTTGCCATTGTCTTTGGAAAGAAAAGAGAAGCTATAGCCAGTGATGTAGAGGGAAACAGAATAAAAAAGGCCAATAGACTAGCTAGAAAATTCCTTTTCAAAGCTAAAAGAGCTTTAGGAGAAAAAGATGCGTTTTACATCGCCCTGGAAAAGGCCTTGCATAATTATCTGAAAGCAAAACTAAAGATAGAAACCTCCGAGTTTGCCAAGGAGAAAATTGAATCATTACTTGTTCAGAAAACGGTAGACGCAGACACAACAGAAGGTTTTATCAGCCTGCTAAAGAATTGTGAAATGGCAAGGTACAGTCCATTTTCTGAGGTTCAAATGCAACAAGATTACAACAAGGCCAGTGAGGTCATTTCAGCCATGGATAAACAATTGTAGTCATGAAAAAGTGGATCTTATTATTATGTATATTCTCCTTTTCTATAGGGATGGCACAAAACGAAATATTATTCGAGAGTGCAACGAAAGCCTATAATGAAGCAAACTATCAAGACGCCATTGACAACTATCTTGAGATCCTGAAGTCGGGCCAGCATTCTGCCGAAGTATATTTCAATCTGGGAAATTCGTATTACAAGGTAAATAAAATAGGTCCCAGTATTTATTATTACGAAAAAGCCCTGCTGCTCAATCCCAATGATACCGAAATATTGAGCAACTTGTCCTATGCACAAAAAATGACTATCGATGCCATAGAGCCAATGCCACAAACTTCCATATCAAGAATAATTGCGAGTGTAAAGAACATTCTCACCTTTGATCAATGGGCCTATACTGCTGTGATCTTTATGTTTTTGTTTGTTCTGTTGTACCTGGCCTTCTACTTTTTTCAATTTGCCGATAGAAAAAGAATGGCATTTATCGCAAGTATGATCTGTCTGCTAGCAACAGCCATTAGCATTTTGTTTGCCGTAATTCAATACCAGGACTTTACGCAAACACAGCCCGCTATTATTTTTGCTTCAGAAACTGCAGTGAAGGAAGAACCCAACAACAGGAGCAATACAATTTTTGACCTACATGAAGGCAGTAAAGTTTTTATAGAAGAAGAATTAGACGATTGGAATAAGATTCGACTGGCAGATGGTAAAAATGGGTGGATCCCTGCAACCGATCTCAGAGTGTTGAAAGATTTTTAGTTTATCCTTAACATAATTTTACTGATTTTCCTTATATTTTTGGCATTATTGTTTCTGTAATTATGAAGTCATTTATATTTATCATCTTAACGTCTGTCTGGTTAACAGGAATTTTGGCTCCGCCAGTGCTTCAGCTTTTAGATGCTACTAAGCCTTTTATATCGATCAATTTTAACGAAGAAGAGCCTCAGGAACAGGCTAAAAAAGATCTAAATGAAGAGATCATCCTTTCAAATCTTCCCGGACATCAATCCATATTCTTTTTAAGAGGTTTAACCCAAACCAATTGGGAACACAGTCTTCACTATTTGTCTTACACTACAGAGATTAAGCTTCCTCCTCCTGAGGTTATGCAATAATGTTTCATCTTTTTATCTTATTAATAAACAACCTTGAGCCCCAGGTTCAGGAAACAAACATTTTGTTATTATGTTTAAAACTTTAAAAAAAGATTTACCTGCAAGTATCGTAGTATTCTTTGTAGCCCTTCCGCTTTGCCTGGGCATAGCCCTTGCTAGTGGAGCCCCACTATTTTCAGGTTTAATTGCCGGAATTATAGGTGGAATTGTCGTTGGGTCCTTAAGTGGCTCCCAAATTGGCGTCAGTGGCCCGGCGGCTGGGTTAGCCGCCATTGTGCTTACAGCTATTGGTGCCTTAGGCGGGTATCAGAACTTTTTAGTAGCTGTGGTACTAGGTGGAGCTATTCAATTACTTTTTGGTGTACTAAAAGCAGGGGTCATAGGATACTACTTCCCTTCTTCTGTTATTAAAGGTATGCTTACAGGCATTGGTATCATCATTATCCTGAAACAGATTCCCCACTTTTTTGGGTATGACGCAGACCCGGAAGGAGATTTTGCCTTTTTTCAGGTCGATGGTGAAAATACCTTTTCCGAAATTATCAATTCCCTAAACTTTATTAGTCCTGGCGCAACCATTGTCGCAGCACTTGGACTGGGAATACTAATCCTTTGGGATAAGGTCTTAACCAAAAAGTCCAAGATATTTCAATTGATCCAGGGTCCATTGGTTGCCGTTGTTGTAGGTATTTTATTTTTTGTTCTTTTTAAGGACAATGAATTTTTGTCAATTTCTGGCGAGCAACTTGTGAGCGTCCCTATTCCGGATGATGCTGCTTCGTTTATGAATCAATTCAGTTTTCCAAATTTTAGTGTCATTACCCGTCCTGAGATCTGGATCACCGCCTTTACGATTGCATTGGTTGCGAGTCTGGAAACGTTGTTGTGTGTAGAGGCAACAGATAAACTAGATCCTGAAAGAAGGGTAACCCCAACTAATCGGGAATTATTGGCTCAAGGTACCGGTAATATCATATCCGGATTAATTGGTGGTTTACCAATTACGCAGGTTATTGTGCGTAGTTCTGCTAACATCCAATCTGGAGGGAAATCTAAGATGTCTGCCATTATCCATGGATTCTTCTTGCTGATCTCTGTTATCCTTATCCCGAGATTACTAAATATGATCCCTTTGTCTGTCCTGGCCGCAATTTTATTTATCGTTGGCTATAAACTGGCAAAACCGGCACTCTTTAAGAAAATGTACGATCTTGGATGGAAGCAATTTGTTCCTTTTACGGTAACGGTTGGAGGGATCATCTTTACAGATCTCCTTATCGGAATTGGTCTTGGATTAGGTGTTGGTATTATAGTCATCTTAATTAAGAGCTATCAAAACTCTCATTTCCTGCATATAGAGGATAAAAGCAACGGCAAACATAGAATTAAAATGACACTTGCCGAAGAAGTAACATTCTTTAACAAAGGTGCCATTTTAAAGGAGTTAGACAGTTTACCTAGAGATACATATTTGGAATTGGATGTAAGAAAAACAAGGTATCTGGACAATGATATCATTGAAATTCTTGACGATTTTGCATTCAAAGCCAAAGAAAGAAATATAGATATAAAGTTGATTTCAGAGCTGGGTACCGTTGAAAATCCGTTGAGTTTTATCGAATTCTTTAAACTAAGACCAAAATCAGCCTAATTAGATAAATTATGAAACCTAATAGAAATATGTATAGAATACTAGTACTTTCAGATTTGCGTAAATCTTCAAGTACAATGTTAAAAAGCGCCGTAGGCCTTGCTAAAATGATCAATGCTGAGATAGAAGTATTCCATGTTACAAAGCCTACGGATATTGTAGCCAGCGACAATCAATTATCCGCAATGCGTACAATTAATTCAAAGCATAAAACAGTAGATAAGAAAATTCAAAATTTGATTACCCCTATAGAAAAGGATTTCGGGATGAATATAGCATATTCGTTTGCGTTCGGTAATGTAAAAAATGAAATTGGTGCTTATATCCAAAAACGGCGACCCGATATTATTGTGCTGGCGAAACGAAAATCAAAACCCTTTAAATTGATCGGTGATAGTATTACAGAGTTTGTCTTAAATGCCCATGACGGGGTAGTTCTAATAACTACAGATAATGATGTATTATTGCCGAACAAAGAAATTTCTCTCGGCTTACTTAATAGTTCGAAACCATTCTTAAATTTGGCTTTTGCCGAAGATTTGATGGAACATATTCAAAAACCCTTGAAATCGTTCAAGATTATTAAAAATTCTACTGCGGTAAAGGAAGTATCAAAAGTTATGGACGACGAAACAATAGAATATGTATTTGAACAGAATGATGGCACAATCAAGAACCTGGCTAACTACCTATCAAAAAATAACATCAGTCTATTATTGATAGATAGGGAGAAGAAAGATTCGGATAAAGCGAAGAAATTTATAAGGCTGGATACCAATAGTGTCATTGGCAAGTTCAATACCCCCCTCTTGATCTCAGGCAAATAAAAATATAGCAAATCACAAATAAAACTATATAT
>CAWCNT010000017.1:0-130464 GCA_963796935.1 uncultured Flavobacteriaceae bacterium | reverse complement strand
GAGAACAGCAACAGCATCTAATGTTCTTTTAGAAGGTCCATTGAGGTAAGAGGAGTCAAAATCATAATAAACAGCTCCAAGACTATCTATTTGACCTTGAAGCAAGTCTCTGAAATCTAATTGATATTTATTTTTTTGTTGAGCAGCAAGCAACGCTTCTTCCCTCTCTTTCGCCAATCGTAGAGCCAAAGCAGCTGCAGCTTCCTGTCTTCCACTAATTTGACATAAGACAACGAATCCTGCACTCGTTGTGCTTCCTCTTCCATTTTTTTCAACAGGGCAACCTTCTCCTCCCCTTTTTTGGTAAGGCCCTTCTCAATATTAAATTGATACACTACCCCAACCGCATGTTGTATGTGGTTACTGGCCTCATTCCCAAATGACCATTTTCCGCTAGAACTGAAGTCGAGACCCCAACGGTCCGAAAACCATGTTCTGAAGCCTATAATGGCGTTATACGTTCCTCTGGGGACGTCATTTGCATCTGCATATCCTATACCTACTCCCACATAAGGATCGAACCATGCGGTATGACCCACTAATTTATTCAGGTCATAGCTTAGCCTGGAATCAATTGAGAAGTAGTCCTTGAATTCAGGAAGTATGACACCATCAATGATATTTCCTTCTTTGTAACGGTTGTAAGAAGCAATAGCCTCTATGCCCAAACCATTCTTAAAATATTTTCCAATATTGATCCTTGAGGGAAAGGCTACGCCATTCCACTGATCTTTGATAGTAGTAAAGTCGTTAAATGCATCTCCGGAATCGTCGATAAAGTTCCATCCTACTCCAACCATCCATGAACTTTGAACCAAACTATCTTTGGGAGAAAGTACAATGGTATCTTGAGAAAAAAGGTTGATGGAGCCAAAAAGCATCACAAAAGCTAAAGAAAGCCTGGATAATTTCATAATAGTAAGAATTTGGGGTTCTCGTAGGTGTAAAGGTACAAACAGGTAGAAACGAAAAGGGAAAATTGACATTTATCTACCAATAAGTCGATAAGAAGCATAACTTATTGAAGCTTATTAAAGCTAATAATAATTCGATTCACAGAACAGTCGATAAGGGGTATTTTATAAACGACGAAGTGTTTTATTGCGCTGATAATCAACACTTAAAAATACATCTATAAGTGAAAAAAGGTGAAAAGGTATTGCTTAAAAAGGTGCAGTTTTTAGTTTAACGCAATACACTTTTATAATGATCCCTATATGCATTTTCATAAAGGCTTTCATACAAAGGCATGATGTTCTGTAGATCGAATTTCAGAGACTCTTTATAGGCATTCATTTTAAAGGTCTCCAGGATCTTAGGATCTTTTAATATATATAAGGCATTTTTTATCATGTCATCTACATCTCCTACATCACTTAAAAATCCGGTTACTCCCTGAATATTCACCTCTGGAATTCCCCCGGTATTACTAGATATTACGGGTACCTTGTTGACCATCGCCTCCAAAGCTGCCAAACCAAAACTCTCTGATTTCGAAGGCAATAAGAACAGATCTGAAAAACATAGAATACGGTCTATTTCAGAACTCTGGCCCAAGAACATTACCTTGTCCATGATCCCCAATTCTTCACATAACAATTCAGCCTTTTCCTTTTCAGGTCCCTCCCCTACCATCATCAATTTAGCCGGGATTTCCTTCTGAATACCATAAAAAATCTTAATGACATCCGGAATATGCTTTACTTTTCTAAAATTACTGATATGGGTGATGATCTTCTCATTCTCACCGGCCATCAACGAGCGCTGACAATCCGTAAATTCTGAACTGTACTTTCTTTTATCTATAAAATTAGGGATCACTTCTATTTCCTTCTCAATTTCAAAAAAATCGAGCGTCTTCTGCCTCAAATCAGCCGAAACACTGGTAACCACCTCCGATTTGTTTATACTAAAGGTCACGGCAGGTTTATAGAAAGGATGGTTCCCCACCAGCGTAATATCCGTACCGTGCAAGGTGGTGATCATAGGAATATAGATCCCGTCTTCTTCCAATATCTTTTTAGCCATATACCCCGCATAAGCATGAGGGATGGCATAATGTACATGTAAGAGTTCTATCCCGTAAAGTTTGATGGTATCTACCAGTTTACTGCTTAAAGCAAGTTCATAAGGCTGGTAATGAAACAAGGGATATTCAGGTACATGCACTTCATGAAAGTGAATGTTATTCCCCAATAGTTCAAGTCTAACTGGTTGTTTGTAGGTTACAAAATGGATTTCATGACCTCGATTAGCCAGTGCAATCCCCAATTCTGTGGCCACCACCCCGCTCCCACCAAAAGTAGGATAGCAAACTATAGCGATCTTCATAGCTGTAAAATTACGGTTTAATTCTTTTTCTAATTGATAATGGAATCATAAATCGCCTGCTGAATACGAGTTCTCAATTCCGATTTGATCAATAGATTATTAGATGCTGTAGGAAAGGTGCGATTTGATAAAAAGACATAAACAAGCTCCTTTTCAGGATCTGCCCAGGTATAGGTCCCCGTAAAACCGCTGTGACCAAAACTTTTTCTTGAAACACATCCACATGTTGGTCCGTGCTCTTCTAACTGAGGCTTGTCAAAACCTACGCCCCTCCTAACATCATTGTTGCAGAAATAGCATTTATTAAATTTTTCGATGGTTCTGGCTTGTAAAAAACGGTCACCTCCATAAAAACCGCCTTGTAAATACATTTGCATTATCTTGGCCACATCATTGGCGTTGCTAAATAATCCTGCATGCCCTCCTACTCCACCCTGCATGGCCGCTCCCATATCATGAACATATCCCTGCACCGTCTGATACCGGTAATAATTATCAATTTCCGAAGGCACAATTTGCTCTTTCTTAAAGTGTTCCAGAGGTTTAAATCGGGTGTAGTTAACTCCCAAAGGGGCATAAAACCTGGAGGTTGCCAGTACATCTAACGATTCTTTGTAGGTCTCTTCAATGTATTTCTTCATGACATAATATGTCACATCGCTATAACGGTACCGATTCGACTTTAAGGATTGCCGCCCTATGCGATTGTAAATGGAATCCTGATAGGAATCTGTGAGATACAGATTATTGGTTACTCTTATGCTAAATCCATTATCCGGTCTGTTGCGATAGAATTCTTTAGAAGGTTTTCTATCCTTATCAAGCGTAGCTAAATAAAAGGCGATCCAGGAAGGTAAACGACCGTAATGACTTAAGGCCTTAAGAACAGTTACATTCTTCAGATCAGTTGTGTCATAGGCAGGGATCAATTCCCCAAAGGTGTCGTTCAAAGAGATCTTGCCTTCCTCTTCCATCGTCATGATCATGGGCAGGGTTGCCAGGATCTTTGTAAGGGAAGCCAGATCGTATAAATGATCAAATGAAATAGAGTCTGTGGAATCATAGGTTGGCTTTCCAAAATTCTTATTGTAAATGACCTTTCCTTTTCTGGCTACCAATACCTGAACCCCCGGAAACATCAAAGAATCCAGGCCATTTTGAACTAACACATCTACCTGGGATAGTTTTTTACTATCTATACCTACTCTTTCCGGAATACTATAACCTAATCGGCCTAGTGATTTCCGGGAAACACCATAGCCTACCGGATATGTATTTCCGAGCGACACCGGTAATTTTCCTTTTGCAGGGATAGCTCCAAAGATCAATTCTGCTGTTTTCTCCTGCGCTATCTCACTATTCTGATACCCAACAACCAACCCGTCTAATCCATCAAAATTAACAAGGTCCAAGAGTGCGTAGGGCTTGGCAAAGACAGCTAAGATCAAATTGGAAGTTCGTTCTCTGGCGAGTTCATTCAACCAATAGATTTCCTTTTCTGAGAACTTATAGGCCTTCCATGGACTGTCATTGCTTTTATGATAGCCAACAATGATCACATTAAAATCGGCTAATTTCTTTTTAAGCGTACCAATATCCTTACCCTCTACCTGCACTACCTCTGTATACTTTTGCAAGGCCTTATAAAATGGCTCCCCGGAAACATCACCCAGCGCCACATAGGCAATTTTCTTGTTTTCCAGATTCTTGATGGGTAACAGATCTACCTCATTCCGCACCACTGTAATGGCATTCTCAATGGCCTCTTCATATAAAAGGTCATCTTCTATGGTATTGAGATCTTTATATAGATGCTCTAGCTTAATAGGTTGATATTTATGGAGTCCTGCCTTATATTTTGCCATCAATATCTTTTTCACCGAAGTGGACAACCTCGTTTCTGTAATGATTCCTTTATCAAAGGCAGTTCTAACAGCTAATCTGGCGGCCTTTAGATCTTTTGGCATTAATAGTATATCATTCCCCGCTAGAAAGGCTTCCAATTCACTACCACCATTTGGAGCGAATGTAGCTACCCCGTTCATATTTAAGGCATCAGTAAAGACCAGTCCTTTAAAACCCAACTCCTTTTTTAAAACCCCGGTAATAATATTTTTTGAAAGCGAAGACGGCCTTTTTTCATCTGGTTCCATTGCCGGGACGTTCAAATGGGCCACCATAACGCTCGATACTCCTTCTTTTATAAGCCTCTTGTACGGATATAATTCAATACTATCTAGTCTGTCGCGTTCAAAGGGAATTACAGGAAGTTCTTTATGCGAATCTGCAGCCGTATCTCCGTGGCCCGGAAAATGTTTACTGCTACTAAGTACACCTGCCCTGTTCATACCACGAACAAAGGCTGCCCCTTTTTGAGCTACATTCACCCTGTCTTCTCCAAAGGATCTATTGCCAATTATTGGGTTTTTTGGATTGATATTTATGTCAATATCCGGCGCAAAATTAATATGAACACCCAATCTTTTAGCATGAGTTCCTATTCGATAGCCTACTCGTTCAATAATAGTACTGTCCGTTATTGCACCTAAGGTCATATTCCAGGGATATGCAAAAGTAGAATCTAATCGCATCGCCAGCCCCCATTCTGCATCCATCCCTATTAACAATGGGGTTTTGGATAATGCCTGATAATCATTGGTGAGTTTAGCCTGTCTTAACGGGCCTCCTGTTGAAAAAATTATTCCTCCCAAATGTTCCTCCTGGATCAGTGTTTTGATCTTATCGGTGGCCGACTTATCCTGATCTGAAGCAACAAGGACCATAAATAATTGGCCTATTTTTTCCTCCAGGCTCATTTTTTGGTAGGTAGCATTAACCCATACCTGTTGCTCAATACTATCTCTTGTTTGTAAAGGATGTAACTGAGCGATGGAGCTAAAAGAAAAGGAAACAAGTAAAAAAAGAAGGTAAACGTTTTTCCGCATAGACATTTTGATCATTGATTCTAACTGCATTAAAAGGAGATTATTGCACACAAAGGTAGATAACATGCTGTTTTTGTGGTAACTAGCCTAAATAAATCTTCCATGCCAACTCTCAGAGGCCGGTACCTCCCAATGTTCCAAATATTCCTGCTTATTGGCAACAAGATTGTTAAAAACGATGGTGTCTTTTGAAATAGCCTTGGCTTTAGCCATTTTCTTAAAATCTGCCATGGATTTATAGGTGATGTAGTCGCCCTGTTTAAAAGAAACATTCATCCTGTCCATAAGTTCTACCCCAAATCTTTTTTCCAAACTCTGAATAAAATGAACCGAGGCATCAATAGAACAACCAGAAGCGGAAGCGTTGGATTGATCCAGGCCAATAATGATAAAACGGTTATAACGTATCTCAAAAGCTGCTTGAAGGGCAGCACCATGGGCGGTCCAATCAGTTAAGAACTGGGTTAGTAAGTCGTTGATCTCTTTTAATTCCTGCTCGGCAAAATTTCTGTTGGATTGATAGACCCATATTCTGGCCGTTTCGGGTAATTCACTAAACGATGCTATCATTTCTTTTTCTTAGATTAATTTTTAAACATTCTTTCATCTTCTATCTTCACCAAAATCATTCCAAAATAAATGAAGATCAAAGATCTTGTGCATTTGCCAGGAGTTCAGCGATATCCATCACCGCCACAGAAGCTTCTTTCTCTTTGTTTTTCACTCCGTCTGTCACCATTGTATTACAAAACGGGCAGGCTGCAGCAATGATCTCCGGCTTAGTTTCCAGAGCTTGTTCTGTTCGTTCAATATTTACTTCCTTATCTCCTTTTTCGGCTTCTTTGAACATTTGGGCACCACCAGCGCCACAACACAAACCTCTCGACTTGCAATTTTTCATTTCTATCAATTCGGCATCCAACTTTTTAATAAGTTCTCTGGGTGCCTCATATACATTATTGGCCCGTCCCAAATAACAAGGATCGTGATAGGTGATTCGTTTTCCTTTGTATGTTCCTCCCTCTAAGCTAATCTTGCCTTCATCCACCAACTCCTTTAAGAACTGTGTATGGTGCACTACTTCATATGTTCCTCCTAAACCGGGATATTCATTTTTTAAGGTATTAAAACAATGTGGACAGGCAGTTACTACTTTTTTAATCCCATACCCATTCATAACCTCTATGTTGGTCATTGCCTGCATCTGAAATAGAAATTCGTTCCCAGCCCTTTTTGCAGGATCACCGGAACAACTCTCCTCAGTTCCTAAAACTGCAAACGATACGCCGGCATTGTTCAATAATTTAACGAAGGCTTTGGTTATTTTTTTTGCTCTATCATCAAAACTACCGGCACAACCAACCCAAAACAAAACCTCGGGTTGTTTTCCTTCCGCAAAGAGCGATGCCATCGTAGGTACATTCATGTTGCTTTCTCTTATTCGTTATTCATTAAGACGACTCGTTTGCCCAGTTGAGTCGGTCCATTTGATTAAAAGGCCATGGGGCCCCATTGTTCTCTATATTCCCCATCATGGCATTCAATTCAGCTGGTGCAGCCGACTGTTCCATGACCAAATATTGTCTCATATCCATAATGATAGACAAGGGATCTATGCTCACCGGACAGGCTTCCACACAGGCATTGCACGACGTACATGCCCAGAGTTCTTCCCTGCTTATGTAGTCATCCAGTAATTGCTTCCCATCGTCCACAAATTTTCCGCCATTCTGATCGATATTTCGACCTACTTCTTCCAGGCGATCGCGGGTATCCATCATGATCTTCCTGGGCGATAGTTTCTTTCCTGTCTGATTGGCCGGACATTCACTGGTACAACGCCCACATTCTGTACAGGTATATGCATTTAAGAGTTGGACCCATTTAAGATCTTGTACGTCTGAGGCACCAAATTTATCGGGTGGCGCTGCATCTTCCGCTGGCGCGGCAAAAGGATCTGCACTGGGATCCATCATCAACTTTACTTCCCTGGTTACTGCCTCAAGGTTGCTAAACTGCCCTTTAGGATTCAAATTTCCAAAGTAGGTATTGGGAAATGCCAGTAAAATATGCAGATGTTTAGAATAATAGAGATAGTTTAAGAAAAATAAAATTCCACCAATATGTAACCACCATGCTGTTCTTTCTATCATGATAATAGTACTGGAAGACAAGCCATCAAAAACAGGTGCAATAAACTGGCTCACAGGAAAAGATCCCGCCTGTATGTATTCTGCAGCCCCTAGTTGTTGTAACTGATAATCTGCTGCATTCATGGTAAGGAACAAGCCCATAAGGATCACCTCAATGTAAAGGATCCAGTTAGCATCACTCTTTGGCCATCCTTTCATCTCCGGTTTTATAAATCTTGCCAGCTTCAAAACATTACGGCGTAACCAGAATACTACAACTGCCACAATTACCAGAAATGCCAGGATCTCAAAAGAGGCGATCAAAAAATCATATACACTCCCAAGAGGTGCAAAAATACGATGTGTACCAAGTAGTCCGTCTATAATGATCTCTAACACCTCAATATTGATGATAATAAAGCCCACATACACAATTACATGCATAAATCCGGCAATAGGTCGCACTACCATCTTGGACTGCCCCAAGGCAATTCTTGCCATATTTCGCCATCGCTGAGATTTATTGTCTGTGAGATCGGTTTCTTTTCCCAGAAGGATATTTCTTCGTAATTTTTTTACGTTCCTTGTAAAAAAGCCTAACCCGAGGATCAGGAGCAAGGCAAAAATTATGTTAGGAAGGTATTCCATTAATTACTGCTGATTAATAAGTGCGGGATCGTTTTGGGGAAGGCTATATTCAATCTGCTTCTTTCCAAATACGGATACGTTTACATATCTTTTTGGATTTAGTCTGAAGTCCTGAAGCAGCAGGTCCAGTTCTTTGGAAGCTGCTGTTAGGTTATCATACAATTCTTCATTCTTCATCAGTTTTCCAAGCGTGCCTTCTCCTTTTTCCATCTTTCCAAGAAGGGCATCCAGGTTTTTAATGGTAGATTCTAAACTCCTTACTGTGGCACTCAGATTAGTAGCTGCGATGGAATCTGAGAATTTGGCGAAATTGCTGGTCAGGGTGTTGATATTACTCAAAGAACTGTCGATGTGCATTTTATTAGTATCCAGTAACTCATTGAGGGAGGCTGAGCTTTTTTGAAAACTATTTACCACCGAGGTAAGGCCTTGTATACTTTCACGAAGGCTTTTTTTGGTCTTATCATCTAACACTTCGTTGACATTCATCAATAGTGAATCTGCATTGGCGACAGCTCCTTCAACCTTTATTTGCAAGGGTGCAAGCTTTTGTTGAACCAATTCTGTTAGTCCTGGCCGTGTATTTGTTAGAAGCGTATCACCAGATTGAGCTATAGGACCACCATCGAATACAGGCTTTATTTGAATGCCCTTTCCACCAATAATACCGGTATCGTATAATTCTGCTTTGCTATTCTTTGAAAATTCAAAACTGCTAGACACGGAAAAGGTTACCACAAGGTAGCCGGTGTCGTCTTTAAATTGAATATTATTGACCTTGCCTACACTAAATCCATTTATAGAGACCTGGGTGCCAGTCTGTAAGCCCCCAACATTTTGATATACGGCATAAAAGATCTTACTATCATCAAAAAGAGGCGTCGATTTTAAATAACTGAAGCCCAAAATGAAAAGGAGGATACCTCCAATCACTATGATACCCGTCTTAATTTCTCGTGATAGTTTCAACATCTATTTTTTAGGTTACAAACAAAATTAGAAATAAAATCGGAAGGCCGACCATTAATCATCTTCGTATTTTAAAGCATCTTGCAATGGGATCCGCTTACCCTCCTTATAGGCTACAATGTATGAAGTTGTAAATCCTTTCATATCTGCATTCGATTTTAGAAGTTTTGCCCCCATATAGGTGTCAGTTTCTCCATAGAGATACCGATATAAATTGTTTACCGGCTCTTTAGATATCTTATTCAAACCTTTAAATTCTGACGAATTCAAAGCAAGGTTTTTAGCAGTCGCCATGATCTGTACCTTAAATATTATACCCCCTACAGATACCAGCATTTTAGTTTTGGGGTCTTTCTCAACCTTTTCTGTTATCTTTTTTTCTTCCGGAATAGCAGATACAGGCTCCGTAGTTTGGACTTTTTCCTTCACAATAGGCAGTTCTACTTCCTTTTGAATATCCGGATCCGGATTTTTTACTTCTGGTTTTACTTCTTCCGTTTCGCTACTTGCTGTTCCATTGGAGATCACAGTTTCGGCATCAGGGATACTATTCTTATAATTGATGATTGCCTTTGCAATAGCACTGCCTATTTCGGTCTGGCCTTTTGTAGAATTTAAATATCTGCCTTCATCTTTATTTGTAAGGAATCCCGTTTCAATAAGCACACTTGGCATAAAAGTTTGATGTAAGACAATAAAACCGGCTTGTTTTACCTTGCGGTCGTTACGTTTTAACTTGGAGGTAAAATTATCCTGAATAAGTTTTGCTAACAGTATACTCTGATCTAAAAATTCTTCCTGCATAATGGTAAGGCCAATGACAGATTCGGGAGAATTGATGTCATAATTTGCATAGCGCGCCTCATAGTTATCCTCCAGATAGATCACCGAGTTCTCTTTTTTAGCGATCTCGAAATTCTGCTTATTCGCATGTAAGCCCAGGACGAAAGTACCGGCTCCATGCGCATTGGATGTGTGAGAATCGCAATGAACCGAGACAAAAAGATCGGCCCCTGCTTTGTTGGCAATCTCACCTCGAACAAAAAGGTCAACAAACGAATCATCATCGCGTGTATAAATTACCTTTATCCCAGGGGTATTTTTAAGGAGTTCTCCAACTTTAAGAACAATATTTAGGGCAATGTTTTTTTCCATATACCCATTTCCTAAATTGCCCGGATCATGTCCGCCATGACCGGCATCTAAGACTACTACAAAACCATCATTCCCGCGATCTACCGGAGAAGGACTAGCGATGGAGAAATGTCCAATAAAAAATAAGATTGCAAAGTATGTGAAAAGATTTTTTTTATTCATGGTTTGGGAGGAATTTTACTTCCTGTACTCGGGTTAAAATTATTCTAATCTGCAACGGGCAGAAAAAAAATATATGTAAGTTTGATTTCAAAAATCAAGCCATATCATTACAAAAATAGGATATATAGCTTTGCAATCAAATAAACAGCTTTTTCTTTTCATTGGTTTGTTTTTATTAGGGGCCTCATTGATGTATGGTCAGGAGGACCAGATTAAACCCCTACCCATTAAGGCTATACAAGATTCTATAAAAGCCCCTGCCCTCCCTCAGACCCTTGTAAAAGACACTGTTAGGATAGATTCTGTGCGACCCGATTCTGTTCCAAAAAAACCCGCCCTACTACTGGATAACATCCAATACAAGGCCAAAGATTACGTGAAATTAAGCCAGAAAGATCAGAAAATATATCTCTATAATGAGGCTGAGATCTACTATCAGGATACCGAATTAAAGGCCGGGGTCATTATTATGGACTACATTAAAAATGAAGTCTATGCCGGTAGGATTAAAGATTCTCTGGGAAATTATTCCCAGCTCCCATATTTTAAGCAGGGAGATAATGTAGTAATACCAGACTCTATCCGTTTTAATTTTGATACCCAAAAAGCGGTCATTTGGAATTCAAGGACGGAACAACAGGCAGGTTTAGGCCAGTTGGGGAGTGATGCAATGAAGGTATACGCTGAAAAAACAAAGAAAGAGAACGATTCTGTTTATTTCTTGAGCGAAGGAAAGCTCACAACCTCCAAGGACACCATAGATCCGGACTATTATATACGAGTGCGTAAGGCAAAGTTTGTTCCTGGTAAAAAAGTAATCGCAGGGTTTACAAACCTATACATTGTTGATGTACCAACGCCAATTGCGCTGCCATTTGCCTACTTCCCATTAACTACGGGCAGAACTGCAGGGATCATGATGCCCACGTTTGGCAATGATCCGGATAGGGGGTACTTTCTGCAAAATGCAGGATATTACGTTCCAATTAATGACTATGTGGATCTCACTTTAACTGGAGACCTGTATACCAACGGGAGTTATGGTTTTAGAGGTCAATCTGTCTATACCAAACGCTACCGGTACAGGGGGAATGTTAACTTTAGATATGAAAATCAGATAGTAAGTCAGAAAGGGTTTGATGATTACAGCAGGGGGACCATTTATAACATTCAGATCTCTCATTCTCAGGATCCCAAGGCGAATCCAAATTCCAGATTATCGGCCTCCGTTAACCTGGGGAGCAGTCAATATTTCAGGAATTCCCTCTTACAACAGAACCTGGCATTGACACAGACCAACAATTTATCTTCCTCTATTTCCTATTCTAAGACCTTCCCGGCCTATCCATCGGTAAATATGAGTCTTACTGCTACTCATAACCAAAATACCAATACCAATGTGGTAGATGTAACCCTGCCTACCTTACAAGCAAGTATGGAGCGGGTTTTTCCGTTTGCGAAAAAAGAAGGGATTAAGAAAGGTGCCGTACAGAATGTTAATTTCCAATATGACCTTAATGCCCGAAATAGCATTAGTACCAATGATGAAGACTTTTTAACGGCAAAGATGTTCGATGATGCCAAAGTGGGCGCCAGGCACCGTATCCCCATCAGTACCAATTTTAAGGTGGCCAAGCATTTTAGTGTTACAATGGGCGGAAACTATGAAGATATCTGGACATTGGAAACCTATGGTCAACGATTTGATCCGGATACACAGACCGTAGTAACCGATACCATTAGCGGATTCGACCGGTTTAACAAATACAACTTTAGCGCAAGTGTGGGAACAACCCTGTATGGAACATTTACATTTGGTGAGGATAAGAAATTTCAGGCTATCAGGCATGTAATGCGGCCTACTGTAAGTTATGGATATGCTCCTTCTTTTGAGCAGTATTACGATGAATATCTAAATGAGACCACCGGAGCAATTGTGCAATATACTCGCTTCCAAAATACCATTTACGGAACTCCAAGCCTGGGGAAGTCTAATGCCATGACATTTTCTTTACAAAATACCTTGGAGGCCAAAGTACGCGATAAGGATTCTACGGCCACTGAACCAAAGAAAATTCAACTTCTAAATAGTTTTAATTTGTCATCTGGGTACAACTTTGAAGCCGACTCCCTAAAAATAAGTCCGGTGAGTATAAGTGGGGGTACCAATATCTTTAAAAATAAGATGTCTGTAAACTTCGGTGCCAGCCTGGATCCCTATGCTATTGATAACAACGGCAGACGTATCAATACTTTTAACAGTAAAAATGGTGGGAGTCTATTCAGATTAACAAATGCAAGGGCAAATATTAGCTATAAAATAAGTAGTAAAGATTTTGAACGAGACGGGGAGGAAGAAGAAGAGGAAGAAGATCCCTATAACGGTCAGAACTACATTGAATCTAGCGGTGGCCGTACAGATGATCTCTTTGGTACCGCCGATAATCTAAATCAGAGTAGTTTTAAGGACAGAGACCCAGATGATGTTGAAGTTCCCAGGTATGGCACCAAGATACCCTGGGACCTTAACTTACAGTATGCCGCTACCTATAGCAATAGTAACCGGCAGAATGAATTCTCTAATCACTCCCTGATGTTTTCCGGAAATATAGAGTTGTCGCCACGATGGAAAGTAGGGGTGTCTTCAGGATATGATATAAAAAACAAAGGATTTACTGTAACTCAGTTGCGTTTTGAACGCGATCTGAAAAGTTTTAATTTGCGTTTTAACTGGACACCATTTGGTAATTTTGAACGATGGTACTTCTTTATTGGTATCAAGAGTTCTATTCTTCAGGATCTTAAATGGGAGAACAGAAGTCAACGTGCAAGGCGATAACTATTTTAAAATTATACTACTATGAGCAGCAGAAAGATCATTCACACCTCAAAGGCTCCCGCACCTATAGGGCCATACAATCAGGCGGTAATGGCGGGAAATACTCTTTATATTTCCGGGCAGATCCCTATGGATCCAAATACTGGAGAACTTATTTCAGGAGATATCAAGGCGGAAACAAAACAATGTATGGAAAATCTAAAGGCCATTTTACTGAAGGCGAGTATGGGATTTGGCCAGGTAGTGAAAGCCTCCATCTTTGTAAAGGACATGAATCAGTTTGCCAGTATAAATGAAATATATGGCTCTTATTTTGACCAGGCTACAGCACCTGCGAGAGAAACTGTAGAAGTTGCCAATCTCCCTAAGTTCGTCAATGTAGAGATCTCTATGATCGCTATTAGATAGTTTGCTTGTGAAATTCTACCAGGCCCTCTATAGGTCGTTGTCTGATAACACCAGGTACCAGATCATTGCGCTCTAACACAGCTTTTAATTCCTCCCGGAGGAAATAGGCAATACTCCCTACAAAATGAATAGGAACCTTTGTGGCCAGTTCAAACTGCATGATATAATTATTCACAAATTGCTGCAATCCTTTGTCTATTACTCCTTTACAGTAGGGATGATCTTTATTTTCAATCAAGAAACGGGCAAAGGTCGCTAAATACGTATTAGGATTGGGTTGTTTGTAGAGATTCTCCTTTATAACATCTGCATCTAAATTGTACTCACTGGCAAATTTATGAGCCAGCGCCTGCGGCATTTTATGAAAGTAATAATCACGTATTAATTTCCGTCCAAAGAAATTACCACTGCCGTCATCCATGGGGATATAGCCCAGCGAGATCACTTTTTGAAAAAGTTGGTGCCCGTCGTAATAGCTGCAATTAGAACCTGTTCCCAAAATACAAACGATTCCCTGATGACCAATTTTGGTTGTGGAGTAAATGGCCGCGTAAGTATCTTCCCTTACTACGGTTTTCGCATTTTTAAAAAAGGATTTAAAAATATTCTTTAAGAACTTTTTCATTCTGTTGGTCCCGCAACCGGCGCCATAAAAATGAAGTTGCTTTACCTTATTCCTGTTTTTAGAGAGCTCAAAATTGTTAGCCAGACGGTCTTCAATTACTTCCCTGGTGAGTACCTCAGGACTTAATCCTAAAGTTTGTGTCATAAAGACTTCGTCCCCTTTTTCATCAAGGGCGATCCAATCGGCCTTGGTGGCTCCACTATCTACTATTAAAATCATATGAATGCGCTTAAAAAAGAAATCCTTAAAATAAGCAAATTTTACTTATCTCAAGGATTTTAAAAGTTACAATATATCGTTACTATAGTGAATGAACATATTGGGCCAGGTCAACCAATTTATTGGCGTAGCCTGCCTCATTATCATACCAAGACACAACTTTGAAGAATTTGGAGTTCAGTTCTATCCCTGCACCTGCATCGAAGATACTAGTTCGTGGATCCCCAATAAAATCCTGGGAAACTACAGATTCCTCAGTGTATCCCAAGATCCCTTTTAATGATCCTTCTGAAGCCGTTTTAAATGCTTTTTTTATCTCTTCATAAGAAGTATCTTTTTTAAGCCTAACTGTAAGGTCGACCACAGAAACGTCTGCGGTTGGAACTCTGAATGCCATTCCTGTAATCTTTCCTACTAATTCAGGAATTACCTTAGTTACAGCAACGGCAGCCCCTGTAGAAGCAGGGATAATATTCAACATGGCACTTCTACCGCCTCTCCAATCCTTTTTAGAAGGACCATCTACAGTTAATTGCGTTGCTGTTGTGGCGTGTACAGTGGTCATCAATGCTTCCTCAATACCAAATGAATCATTCAATACTTTGGCGAGCGGTGCCAAACAGTTGGTGGTACAAGATGCGTTAGATACAATCTTATCACTGGCTTTTACATTTTTATGGTTAACGCCCATAACAAACATAGGAGCATCTTTAGAAGGTGCAGAAATAACTACTTTCTTAGCCCCTCCGTCTATGTGGTACTGTGCTGTCTCCAAGGTTGTAAAGATCCCTGTACACTCTGCTACTATTTCTGCTCCAACGGCATCCCATTTAATACTCTTTGGGTCTCTTTCTGCAGTTATTCTGATGGTCTTACCATTGACTATTAAATTTCCATTCTTCACAGAAACTGTTCCATCAAACTTCCCGTGTACTGAGTCATATGATAATAAATATGCCAAATGTTCCACGTCTAACAGGTCATTGATGGCCACTACCTCAACCCCATCTCTTTTTGCGATAGCCCTGAAAGCAAGTCTACCTATTCTACCAAATCCGTTTATTCCTACTTTTAATGTTGCCATTTTCTAAGTTTTTAATTAATTACTATAAAGTCATAATATCTGAAACCCTGATAAGATCTCTGTCTATTTTGGTTTTCCCATTAATGGCCTCGCTAACTGGAGTAAGAATAATAGTGTTATCTCGAATACCTACCATTAAATTAGTCTTGCCTTCTAACAATGCTTCCACTGCCCTAACGCCCATCCGGCTTGCGAGAACTCTGTCAAAACAAGTTGGTGACCCTCCTCGCTGCATATGGCCCAGAACACAAACCCTAACATCATAAACCGGTAAGTTTTTTTCGACATATTCCTTGAGTTCATAAACATTCTTTCCTGTCGTGCGGTCTCCCTCAGCCACGACCACAATACTAGACGACTTCCCTCTTGCTTTACTGCGCTTTAAGGAATCCAATAAACGATCTAGTCCAAGATCTTCTTCGGGAATTAATATTTCCTCCGCACCACCTCCAATGCCTGCATTAAGGGCAATATGCCCTACATCTCTTCCCATCACTTCCACAAAAAACAACCTATGGTGTGAACTGGCCGTGTCACGGATCTTGTCTATAGCCTCTACAACGGTGTTCAAAGCCGTATCGAATCCTAATGTGCAACGTGTTCCGAAGATATCGTTATCAATGGTTCCTGGAATTCCGATGAATGGGATGTTGTATTCTTTATATAAAACCTCTGCCCCTGCAAGACTACCATCCCCTCCAATGACCACCAAGGCATCCACACCTTCAGACTTGAGCTGGTCATAGGCCTTTTTCCTGCCTTCTTTAGTTCTAAATTCAGGGCAGCGGGCAGACTTTAAAAAAGTTCCCCCTTTATTGATAATGTTATTGACGCTTCTGGCATTTAACGGAACAAAATCCCCTTCGATCATTCCTTCATAGCCCCGATAAATTCCCATACAATCGACTTTTACGTATGCGCATGTCCGCACTACAGATCGTATGGCTGCATTCATCCCCGGGGAATCGCCTCCCGATGTGAAAACTGCTATCTTTTTTATATTAGAACCCATTAGAAAAATTAGAAATGCAAAGCTAGCAAACTTTAGAGATAAAATGAATTAGCATACTTCTTTATTTGCCAAAATCGCAGCCCGAAATCGATTTCGTAATAAAATTGATGCCAAATGTTAACAATTTTACTTCAAAAAACGCAGTTCCCTCTTAAATGCAGACCTACAAAAGACTAGGTCCGGGCTGAATACAATTTTCAGGAATTACTGCTATCCTTATTTCTCCTTTAATCGTTGGTCATAATAAACAGTGGCAGCATTTCAAAATTCTTGTAGTATGGGTGCATCTTTTCCCGGTTGTAGTATTTATCCACGTTTACAAATTTCTTAGAATCTGTAACCACTTCAATTGGGACATGATCATACCGGCCGTTCTTTAGGACAACCATTCGCCCATCAATTCCTTTAAGGATAAGGTCTAACGCAAGATTTCCATATGCAGTGGGAACAACGGAATCAATGAAATCCGGATCACCGCACCGCACCAGGTAACCCAATTTCTGATTTATGACATTTACCCGCTGCCCATCATTGTACTTTGGGGACACACGTTTTAATGCCAGAGAAACCTCATCACCAATTCCTCCCAGTTTGGCATGTCCAAAGGCATCTTTTTCCATTCCTTCATACGTCATTTTACCTCCCTCAAAAGTAGCCCCTTCAGAAACAAGTACAATAGAATAGTTACTGGGATTATCATTTCGATCTTTGGTAAGTAATTCGGCAAGCTGATCTATATTGAATGGTACTTCGGGAATTAGGCATCGATGTGCTGCTCCGGCCAGTGTGGGCAACATGGCCGTAAAACCAGCATAACGCCCAAATACCTCCAGAACCAAAAATCGTTCATGTGAGCCCGCAGCTGTCCTGAGACTATTGGTTAGGCTGATGGTCCTGGTAACGCAGGTGCTAAAGCCAATGCAATAATCCGTACCCGGAACATCATTGTCCATAGTCTTTGGAATGGCCATTACTTTTAAGCCTTTTTTAAAGAGGTGAACTCCATAACTCAAGGTGTCATCACCCCCTATAGGAATTAGATAATCTACACCAAGCCAATCGAGGTTTTTGATAACCTCAGGAGTAAGGTCATTCATTTCCTTATCATAACTATCCCTGAGATGCTTTGGCACCATATCTTTTGCCACATGACTGGGACGCGTTCTGGAAGTGTGCAGAAAGGTACCCCCTGTTCTTGCCGCTTTATTGACAACAGCTTTTGAAAGTTCAGCGAAATTATTGCTATTGTCATACTTCTTATTCCTTACAATATCAATAACACCTGCCCATCCTCTTTTAAAGCCTATTACCCGGTATCCCTCGCGAATTGCCCGGAAAGTTACAGCCCTTATGGCAGGGTTAAGTCCTGGAACATCTCCCCCGCCAGTTAGAATACCTATAGTGCCTTTAATTTTATTTATGTTAGCCATACTCCAATTACTTTAATGATTCACAAAAAAACCTTGCGAAAACAAGGTTCGTTAATGTAATAAAATAACGGGAGAAAAACACCGGTTTTGGGTAATAAAAGGGTACGAAAATCTTAATAAAAGGCCTTTTCGACGTATCTTTATGTATTCATCTAAAACTTTGCCATATGTCCATAAACATTGAAAAACTTCTAGGAAAAGATGCCGAATATTTACTCGGTCATAAGTGTAAAACTATTAGTAAAAACCAAATTCATCTTCCCGGAGCAGATTTTGTTGAACGGGTAATGAGTCCGTCCGATAGAAATCCCATCGTCATGAGAAACATGCAAACTTTGTTTAATACAGGACGTTTGGGCAAGTCGGGATATGTATCCATTTTACCCGTCGACCAAGGTATTGAACATACCGCAGGAGCATCCTTTGCACCCAATCCCATCTATTTTGATCCGGGAAAAATAGTAGAACTGGCTATTGAAGGTGGTTGTAATGCCGTAGCTTCCACTTTAGGAGTACTGGGCTCTGTAGCAAGAAAATATTCCCACAAGATCCCTTTTATTTTGAAATTAAACCATAATGAGCTACTAACCTATCCAAACAAATTTGATCAGATCATGTTTGCCAGCGTTGACCAGGCCTTTGATATGGGTTGCGTTGCTGTGGGTGCTACCATTTATTATGGATCCCCGGAAAGTACCCGGCAAATTCAAGAAGTGACAGAAGCTTTTGCATACGCTCATGAGTTGGGAATGGTTACTGTATTATGGGCCTATCTTCGAAATCCTTCCTTTAAGAAAGACGGAACGGATTACCACGTTTCAGCAGATTTAACCGGACAGGCAAACTATTTGGCTTCCACCTTACAGGCCGACATCGTAAAACAAAAACAAGCCGAAAACAATGGAGGATTTAAAGCCATAAATTTCGCTAAAACTCACGAGAAAGTATATTCAGAATTAACTTCTGAGCATCCTATAGACTTAACACGTTACCAAGTTGCAAATTGTCTGATGGGAAGAGCCGGATTAATCAATTCAGGAGGTTCTTCAGGAGAAAACGACTTGGCACAAGCCGTAAAAACAGCAATTATTAACAAGCGCGCAGGTGGTATGGGATTGATATCCGGGCGAAAGGCCTTTCAAAAACCTATGAATGAGGGGGTATTGCTTTTAAACGCCATCCAGGATGTTTACCTGGACAATAAGATCACCATTGCTTAAAATTAATTTTGAATATGAAAAGGCTCCGGATATCCGGAGCCTTTTCTATTATTCTCAAATGATCTCACTTGTTACCTCACTTTTGGGGGTCTTGTTTTACCGGCAAATTTTTTGGTTTTTGATAAAATTTTACCAGACTGTCCTTCCCCATCGTACTTCTCGCATTTCTGGGTTTCACTGTTGAAGTATCATCAACTTTCTTAGGACTGAATACTTTTTTAAGCAGTTGACTAAAGGTACTAAAGTCTACTTCATAAGAGAGCCCTATACCCTGGGTGTATCCTGTTTGATCTGCCAGGAACTGTTGAATCTCATTTTCTCTGTTGAAGATCTTTGCTCGCAACGTACCTTCTTCATTAAGTAAAACCTGAACCTCAACATCACCCGCTACAACAGTTTCACTTACCCCACCAACCGGAACTCCAAACCGGCCATTAAACAATACCCTATCACTTATCCTGGTGGAAACTGTTACCCCTAATCTGTTCTCGGTTTGAACCTGACTTGGATCCAAAGTTCCTTGTTCTAACGAAAACCCAAAATCGAACTTATCATTACTGCCACCAAGCAAAGAGTTCACCAGGCCGGAAGCCGTTTGTATCAAATTCCCGGTAACGGCTTGTTGATTAAGTCCGCTGCCTTCATCTACAAAGGTCCCCTGAGCCAGGAGGAAAAACGCATTTCGCTCTTCTACTGTTGGATCCTGAAGCTTGTATTCCAATTCCGACTTTACAATAGAACTTGTACCAGGGAATTCAATTTTAAAATCGATCGTAGGTCTTTCTAACTCCCCGGTGAGTTGTACCACAACATCAGCAGGAATTCTTCTGGTTACTCCGGCGTTGTCCAATAAAGGTGCTGGATTTGCATTGAGTGAGTAAACAGCTTCCATGTTGAGCTGGGCCGCAAGAGGCGTACCATCCCAAACAATACTGCCCCCGGGCTTCACCGTAAATGATTTATCGATCACCCCTCCAAAACGATAGTTATAGGTCCCTGTGACCACCACAAAATCACCGAACATATTAAATTTACCATTCGTATTGATCTCAATAAGCAAGATTCCCTCTCCTGTGCCTTTAAGTGAACTTCCTGTCTTTTGATCTACAACGATCTCCACCTCTGCATCTGGAGTAACATCGAGGTCAAAGTTCAATTCCAATCCCTCGTAATCCTTCAGGGTTCTTTCTACTTCAAAGGTTTGTTGGTCTTTTCTCTCAATAAAATTTATAAAGGAATAATCCCCTACGGAGGCCACATCACTAAGTGGTATCTTTAATGAAGTTCCGGGAGCTGTAGCTCCATTTACTTTAATAGTAAGTGCTTTAGTGGGTCCAAAGATCCTCCCCTGACCATTGAGGTAACCCGTACCGTAATACAAGATCTCTTCTTCGAAAGGCGTATTTAAAATTAAAAAACGATCGTTATTGGTATTCACATCCAGATCCAGACTCCAATCATCCCAATACTGATGCTTTATGGTTCCATCCAAGGAAGCATTCGTATTCATGGTAACATCTGTTAACTGAATATTCTGGAAATCAAAGGTCTGATTGAATAACCTTACGGTAGAATTTGGTCCAAATGCATAGTCCACATTTAAGTAAGGAATAGCAATCCCGGCTTCGTTAAGGGTGAGTAAGCCACTTATATCGGGATTTCGAAGGTCTCCCTTAATTTGAGCAGTGCCGTTTAAGAACCCTCTGATATTTGTAATGATCCCATCCCCAAGCGGACTAAAAGGTTCCATGTTAAAATTACTAAAATTGGCCATGAGATCTGCATTGGGTACATCATTCCTATTGTCAAAATTGCCAAGAAGACTAAATTTTTCAACACCCTGATCAGCTATCTGTGAATTTACCACGTATTCCGTAAGATCGCGGTTACCAACTATCCCGATTGTCAATTCGCCCAAGGTAATATCATTCACCCCAAAATCTGTGATCTCCAGGTTACAGGATGGTAGATAAATATCATCCTTTTGTAAGATATTCAAGGTTCCGTTGATCTCACCTTTTAATTTCAGACTGTCAATCGTAGGCGCTATCTTGCTCAGCGAAACGATCTTAAAATCGAGTTGCAGATCCTTATAGGTAGAATCGGCCAGCTCCCCTCTTAACCTAATCTGTTCCCTGTTATCATTGTTCATGACGATCTCCTGTATCTCAATACTATCCAACGTCTGGTTAATGATCACCTTGTTCTTCTGATCTCCTTCTTTATTAAGGATCCAGGTATTTCCTTTAAAGCTCACATCAGATCTTTTAAGACCTATGACCGACCTATTTTGTGCATTAAAAGTATGGTAGAAGTTAAGGTTGAAAATGTCATTAAACTCTTTACCCCCTTTAAATTCGGTCCTAAAAAAAAGTGTGTCAGTCAAAGTGGTATTGATAAGACTAAAGTCCTGTACGTTATAATATACAGTTTCTACATCCTTGATAGAAACATAGGTGTTAAAAAGCGGATTCTTATTATCGATCTTTACATCAATACTATCAAATACATTTTCAAAGGCCGCGATCCTGGGCGATTTGAAATTTAGTTTAAAATCGCCTTCATCTGCCACAATATTGCCACGAATAAAGGTGTTGGGATCAAAAGCCACTTCAGGAAAAAAGACTTCCACAATTTTATTATAGATCTTAAAATTAAAATCGAGCGTCTGCCCCCCGGAAATATCAAATGGTTTGTAATTGGTATATATACTACCAATGGAATTTCGAATAAGCTTGTCTAATTCATTTACCTTAAACTTACCTCTCATAAAGCCCGTGATAATATCCGGGGAGTTTATTTCTATACTCCTAACAGAGTCCTGACTAAAAGAGGAAACCACATTAAAGTCTTCAAAAAAATAGGTGTTATTAATGTTTTGATAGTTGGTCTTGGTGAAGTTGACACTCCCTATTACATCATCGAGGGTACTACCTGAGACATTCATAATAACATCGCCTTTAAAAATAGATACACTGTCTCTTATGAAATTTAATTTCTTCAGATCTGCATAGGCAACGGATGCATTAAAATTGAAGTTATTAACCGTACCACCAAAGTCGGCCAATCCCTTAAAGTCGAGATTGAAGTTTGCGTCTTTACTCACCAAAGAACCGTCGAACAACTGATCTTTTAAGATCCCGGAAACACTTACGTCCTTATAGTCATAGTTATTGAATTGAAGATTATATACCTGCCCAACAACCTCTGTATTTAAATTATTCTTGGCAAAACCCTGTCCTTTAACATTAACATCCAGAGATGTAATTCCGAGATTGCCATCATTTACAAACTTGCCCAGGTTAAAATCTATGAGTGATACAAAGCCCTTGTATTTTGCATTGTCTATATCGTTCACATCGGTAAGACTAAGATCCACATAACTACTTCCAATACTGCTGTTAATATTCACCCTGGCATCAACAGAAGATTCAGTAATAGTAGCATCTCCCCGAACAGTGAATTGTCCTAATTTTGAAAAAGAGGTAGGTATAGACGTTCCCAGCACTTCGGGCATCAAGGATCTTAATTCATAATAACTGGTGGTAATATTTTTTATACCGGCCTGCAATACAAAAGGATCATCTTTTGCAAAAAGATTTTTAAAATTAAAATCGCCTCTGATCCCCGTATTTTCGGTAGTCAGAAACACTTCGTTCACATTGAGTTCATTTAAGACCCCATTCATGGAAGCAGAAAACAATACTTCCTTTTCTTCACCAAACTGTTTGCTCAAAATATTAACATCGTCCAGGGATACTTTAGAATCCTGAAACACAGCTGTGATATTCACTTTGTTAAGAAAGTCACTGAAGTCTTCCCTATTGTAATCAAATACCAGATTACCTATAATATGTGATCTGGGTGTTTGGATCTCCAGCGAATCAAATCGCATTTGTTGTTTGGTGTATTTAAAAGAAGTGGCCAGTTTGCTAAGTTCTACTCCACCTCTGCTCCTTAGAGATAATGCAGCTATTTTGGTAGTGACCTCCGGACCTAATATTTGAAAATCCGTCGCATTTAAATTCAAGTCACGAAAATCTAAGGTTTCCGCGGTTTCAAGATTTTCATCTATCAATCGGAATTTACTATTCTCAATGGATACATCTGAAGAGGTAAAATAAAAAGGCGGAGTATCAGGATCCCGTGGTTTATGATCGTCTAATTTTTCAACGAATACATCAAGATTAGTATTCGTTTCCCCTTTGTAGGTCTTTAATTTAAAGTTTAATTGATCTACCTCAATATCCCCAAATTCAAGTCTGCCTCCTATTAAATTACGAATACTAAGAATGGAGGTGGTAAGTTCATTGATATAGAAAAGGGTGTCTTGTTTATAATCCTGAATAAAAATCCCTTTTAGAGATGTATCCCATGAGATCAAGGAAACACGTAGCTTATCTATATTGATATTGGTTCCGTACTCCTTGTTAATGGAGCTTGTAGCATAGTTTGCCAACTTGGTCTGTACAAAAGGTAAGGACAAAATAATGGAGCCAAGAACCAATACAAGCAATACTGCCAGGAGTACTCTTATCAGTATTTTTCTAAGTTTTTTGATAGGGCTTTATGATTTACCTTTGTATGACCAATAATTATTCCAAAGCTAGGTGAAAAAACAAAATATATACCTACTGGCCATTGAATCTTCTTGCGATGATACTTCAGCAGCCGTTTTATGCAATGATACCACCCTTAGCAATGTGGTTGCTACCCAAAAAATACATGAGGAATTTGGGGGTGTTGTCCCAGAACTGGCATCCAGAGCTCATCAACAAAATATTGTTCCTGTGATTCATCAGGCACTAGCCAAAGCAAATATCGATAAAAATCAGCTATCCGCCATAGCTTTTACAAGAGGTCCGGGTCTTATGGGATCCTTACTGGTGGGCACATCCTTTGCCAAATCTATGGCCCTTGGCCTTGGTATTCCACTTATAGAAGTTAATCATATGCAAGCCCATATCCTCGCACATTTTATATCGGAAGAAGGATATGATAAACCTAATTTCCCTTTTCTCGCCATGACCATCAGTGGTGGGCATACACAAATTGTTCTGGTACGCGATTACTTTGATATGGAGATCCTGGGAGAAAGTCTGGATGATGCGGTAGGGGAAGCTTTTGACAAATCAGCGAAAATTTTGGGACTGCCTTATCCCGGCGGACCTTTAGTTGACAAATTTGCGCAGGTTGGAAACCCAAAGGCGTTTAAGTTTCCCAGGCCAAAAGTGCAGGGCCTTAATTTTAGTTTTAGCGGCCTAAAGACCAGTATTCTATATTTTATTCAGAAGGAAGTTGCAAAAAATCCGAACTTTATAGAACAGCACAAAGAAGATATCTGTGCCTCTATACAGTACACCATAGTGGGTATTCTCATGGACAAATTAAAGAAAGCCGTTAAACAGACTGGGATAAAACAAGTGGCCATAGGTGGCGGAGTATCTGCTAATTCAGGAATACGATATGCCCTGAAAGAAGCCGAAACATCCCTTGGCTGGAAAACCTATATTCCCAAATTTGAATATTGCACAGACAATGCGGCTATGATAGGGATAGTGGGGTATCTAAAATACCTTGAAGATAATTTTACCGATCAGGGGGTTACTGCAAAGGCACGATATATTATTCCTTAAAATTTATTTTAAATTGAGTAGATGTCCTAAGGACTTTTACCATCTTATCTATCAAAGTTTGCAAAAATCCCATACCTTTATTTCCGTAGATTTACCTATTAAATTATTTTCCTAGTCCATGGCATTCGATGAACTTCTCGCACAACGAATACGGCTTTCTCTGAAGTTGTACCCAACTTCTATAAACTCATTTATAACAGAGAAAAAAATGTTTGGTGGCCTGGCCTTTTTGTTAAAAGGAAAAATGACCATAGGGGTGATGAAAGAGAAGCTTATGGTTCGAGTTGTTTCTGAGAAAATGGAGCAAGCTTTAGAAAACCAACATGTGGTTCCAATGGATTTTACGAATAAACCAATGAAAGAATTTATATATGTGACACCTGCAGGACTGGAAACAGAAGAAATGCTTCAGCATTGGATAGAGCTGGGAATAGAACACGCTCGTCGCAAACTAACACTTTGAATACAGAAAGAATATGCAATTATTTTACAATCCGGAGATCTCAGAGACAACAAAAGAATTTACCCTCCAAGCAGATGAGAGCAAGCATCTTTTAAAAGTATTGCGTAAAAAGAAAGGAGATGAATTTCATATAACCAATGGAAAAGGCTGGTTGTTTGCCGCATCATTGGTCAATGTAGATCCTAAGAATACTACCGCAACAGTGGTTTCTGCCAAGAAAATACATGCGAAAATGCATTCGTTGCATATGGTAGTGGCTCCCACCAAAAGTAATGATAGGTTCGAATGGTTCCTGGAAAAAGCTACAGAGATAGGGGTAAACGAGATAACACCCATTATTTGCAGCAGGTCCGAACGCAAAACACTCAAAATGGATCGCCTACAAAAAGTCATTCAAGGGGCTATGAAACAATCGCAAAGAACGTTTCTACCCGTGTTGCATCCGCCTATTTCTTTTACCGAGTATATGAAAAAAAAGCATACTGGTATTTTATTCATCGCTCATTGTCATGAGGAAGAAAAAATGGAATTAAAGCGCCGTATTGCTCCAGATAAGCCTATTACCATCCTGATAGGGCCGGAAGGAGATTTTACGGAGGAGGAGGTAGATCTGGCCTATGAGAAAGGCTTCTTGCCCGTTTCTCTTGGAGAAAGCAGATTGCGCACCGAAACAGCCGCCATCTATGCCTGCACCGCCGTAGCAGTCTTTAATAGCCGTTGATCATGTTTTTAATTTAGGAATATGTATAGCGTAAGATGCTGCTTGTTTAAAATTGATATTATGTACATTTGGTTCAATAATTAGGTCCATTTTCCATGTTGCAGCGTACCATGTTTTTACTTCTAATAACCTTGATGGCTTCTCTTGCCACTCAAGCGCAAGAAATAGCAGTTCTTAAATACAAGGGTGGTGGCGATTGGTACTCAAACCCTACTGCCCTTACTAACCTCATTCGTTTTTGTAATCAAACTATTCGTACTGAAATTAAATCCAAGCCACAGACTGTAGAAGTTGGCAGTTCAGCCCTTTTTCAATATCCATTTGTTCATATGACGGGGCATGGAAATGTATTTTTCTCAAATGAAGACGCCCTTAATTTAAGAACATATCTGCTAGCCGGCGGTTTCCTGCATATAGATGACAATTATGGAATGGAGCCTTATCTAAGAAAGGAATTAAAGAAGGTCTTCCCAGATAAAGAATTAGAAGAAATAGGCCCCGAACATCCCATTTTCTCTCAGAAATTTCAGTTTCCGGATGGGCTGCCTAAGATACATGAGCACGATGGAAAAAGACCTCAGGCCTTTGGTATTTTTAATGATGACCGTTTGATCCTATTATTTACTTTTGAAAGCGATCTGGGAGATGGATGGGAAGATCCGGAGGTTCATAATGATCCGGAAGAAGTAAGACAAAAAGCCCTTCAAATGGGTGCAAACATTATTCAGTATGCCTTCAAAAATTAAAATATGAACTCAAAAATAGTATCAAATGGGATTCTGAGAGCCGTGGGGATCCTTGTGGGTCTTGCAGTTCTTTTTTATTTCCTTTATGAAATTAGATCTGTCCTGGCTTATTTGTCTATGGCTGCGGTAGTTGCCCTTATCGGAAGACCGGTGGTCCTATTTCTTAGACGCAGAATTAAATTTCCAAATACCTTGGCTGTGGTTGTCACTATGCTGCTGATGGTAGGTATTGTTGCGGGTATCATTGCCCTGTTCTTCCCGCTAATTACCGAACAAGCTGCCAATTTATCCCTATTGAATATAGAAGATCTTAGAACTAAATTCATTACGCTCTATCAGGAGATCACCCTGTACTTTGGTGCCTCACCAGATCAGTTTAATGATATTATCAAAGGCACAGCATTTGAAAAGAATATCGTACAAGGATTCGATATCGGTTTTATCCCCAATTTCCTTAACTCCTTTGTAAATACCCTGAGTGCCGCAGGCATTGGACTTTTTTCGGTATTGTTTATCTCTTTTTTCTTTCTTAAAGATTCTTCGCTTTTGCAAAGAAGCCTACTCACCTTTGTTCCTGATGACAAGGAAACCGGGATGAGCAATTCTATTGAAAAGATCAATGGTTTACTATCGCGTTATTTCGTTGGATTATTATTTCAGATCCTGATCTTGTTTGTTATTTATACCATTGTCTTACTGCTTGCAGGAATCCAAAATGCCATAGTGATCGCTTTCCTTTGTGCCCTGTTCAATGTCATTCCATATGTGGGACCGATCATTGGTGCGGTGATCATGATTGTCCTGTCTATGACCTCCAATCTTGGAGCAGATTTTACGTCCGTTGTTTTGCCAATTACCGGCTATGTTTTCATCGGTTTTGTCATTGGCCAACTGATCGATAATTTCTTTTCACAACCTATTATTTTTTCCAATAGTGTGAAGTCGCATCCCCTCGAAATTTTCCTGGTCATAATAATTGCCGGTATTCTATTTGGTGTGCTTGGATTGATAGTGGCAGTGCCCGGTTATACCGCCATAAAAGTGATTTTAAAGGAGTTTTTAGCCGATAATAAGATCGTAAAACAACTTACTCAAAACTTATAGCATTAGTTTGAATAAAAATATATTAAATACTGGTGTACAAGTATTTATAGAAAATAATTTGAATGCTGACATCCTGTCAGTAATGCTTTCTAAGCCCACTTTTAAAGATATTTCACAAAAAGAACTTGTTCAGCAGATCGAGAGTAAGAAAAAGGCCCAATCCAAGTTGCCAACCTGGTTTAATACACCCTTAATTTACTACCCAAATAAGTTACATATAGAACAAACCTCCTCCGAAATAACTGCCCGGTATAAGGCCAATTTAGTCAATGGAAAAACCCTTGCAGATCTGACTGGTGGTTTTGGAGTTGACGCCTTTTTTTTTAGCCAGAAAATGACCAGGGTTTACC
Organism: uncultured Flavobacteriaceae bacterium; assembly: GCA_963796935.1. Taxonomy (GTDB): domain Bacteria; phylum Bacteroidota; class Bacteroidia; order Flavobacteriales; family Flavobacteriaceae; genus Muriicola. Next base: position 102,265 of record CAWCNT010000017.1, on the reverse strand, counting down.
ATTGTGAATGGGACAAAGAATTATGTCAAATTGTATCTCATAACAGCTCAAAATTGGGCATTGACAATTTGGAATCTCAATGCATTGACGGAATAGAATTCTTGAAGAACACTGATCTAAAATTCGACTGGATCTATGTGGATCCCGGCAGACGAGATATCTCTAAAAATAAGGTCTATAAACTTGAAGATTGCACGCCAAATATTTCACTGCACATAGATCTTATTTTTTCGCGCACTGATCAGCTATTAATAAAGACCTCTCCCCTGCTCGATATTACGGCAGGACTTCTAGAATTACTACAGGTACACGAGATACATGTGGTTGCAGTAAATAATGAAGTAAAGGAATTACTTTGGATTCTTAAGAATGCTCCTGCTCCCAAGGAACTTCCTATTAAAACAATTAACCATACCAGCAAGGGCGACGAAGTGTTCAACTTTTATTGGCAAAAGGAAAAGCAAGCTATCAGCGATTTTTCAAAACCTTTGCGATACTTATACGAACCTAATGCCGCCCTGCTTAAATCGGGGGGCTTTAAGATACTGGGCACTTCCCTGGGATTAAATAAATTACACGAACATTCCCATCTATATACGTCTAATACTCTAATAGAATTCCCGGGACGTACTTTTGAGATCTTACAGACTATACCATATAACAAAAGGAATATGAAGGCTTTTAAGAGCATGAAGGCCAATATTACGACAAGGAATTTCCCGGAAACTGTGGCTCAACTCCGAAAGCAATACAAAATTTTAGACGGAGGAGACCTCTATTTGTTCTTTACAACAGATTGTACAGAAGAGCGCATCCTTATTAAATGCCGAAAAGTATAAACGACGCTAGGGACAATCCCATCGAAAGTTGGCCACCGGGTCATTTGATGCACTTCCGAGATTATAATGCCACCATTCTGTCCGTATTGACCAAAACCCATGTGCCTCCATTACTTCTTTTAGCAAAGCTCTGTTGCGAATCACTTCTTCAGGGTGTTGTAAATGATCATGATGGGCCTCTTTTCCAAAAAAATCGAAATCTGTACCCATATTTAATTCTTCTCCATTTAGCGTTTCCAGGGTAATGTCTACCGCACCTCCCCTATTATGAATAGAACCTTTGGCAGGATTTGCTACATACTGCGGGTTGGGAAAAATCTCCCACATCTTATATTGCACGGAATTTGGCCTGTAGCAATCAAAGAATTTGATTCGAAATCCTTTATCTAACAATACTTTGTTTGCAGCTATCAGAGCTCTGGCGGTTTTACTCCTGGTATAACATTCCGCGCAATCATATACTTTGGTTTTCAAAAAATTATTCTCCGTAGCGTACCTTAAATCATACGCAAAGTCTTTACTATAGTTGGCTAGTCTTATAAAGGTAGTATCCGATATGCCATCTAACGAAAGAAGATGTTTGGTTGCTTCAGGGATAACTGAATCCTGAATTACTTCAACAGGCTGTGATACTTGTTCTGCATCAGACTCCTTGACTTTTTCCCTGCAACTCCAGATGATAAAAACAACAACTAGTAAGTACGGTATTTTATTCAATGCTAAAGTAAGTTTATGGCGTGTTAACTAATGCGGTATTAAAAGTAAGGATAATCCTAAAAAGACGTATCTTTCAAAGAGTGCCCGATTCCCTGACTCAAAAATACAGCAGAAAGGCAACCTGAGCCAACTACCTAAACAAAAAAATAAACATGAGAAATCTCCCTGCAATATTCCTGATCCTCGCTTTTCTATGTAATTCTTGTTCAACAGCACAAGAGCCGTGGCTACTGGGATTTGAAAAGCCCGCCACCAACCCTATTATGCAAGCTGATAGTACTGCTATATTTTTAAACCCATTAGATCAACAAGAAGTACAATGGCAAAAAGCGGACGTCTTTAATCCCGGAGCAATTGTTAGAAACGATACTGTCTTTCTTTTGTTCAGAGCTGAAGATAATCCAGCAGCAATTCTAGGCGGAAGAACCTCCAGAATAGGCCTTGCATATAGCACTGATGGTATTTCCTTTGATAAATTTCCTGATCCCGTGCTCTTTCCGGATAATGATGCCTTCGCAAAATGGGATCATCCTGGAGGCGTGGAAGATCCCCGTGTTGTGGAGCTACCGGATGGTTCTTATCTAATGATGTATACCAGCTGGAATAATGATGTAGCCAGACTCTCGGTTGCCACCTCTGATGATCTCAGAACCTGGACCAAAAAAGGACCCGTACTCGAAAAGGCCTACAACGGAAAATTTCTAGATACCTGGAGCAAATCAGGATCTGTAGTCACAGAGTTGGTCAATGGCCGACTAATTGCAAAAAAGATAATGGATCAGTACTGGATGTATTGGGGAGAATTGTTTGTGAATCTGGCAAGTTCCAGTGACGGGATACATTGGGACCCGCTGTTAGATGAAAATGGGGAGTTGCTTCATGTTTTTGAACCTAGTTTAGATGATTTCGACAGCCATTTGGTAGAACCAGGTCCGCCTGCACTTTATACAGATAACGGGATTCTACTTCTTTACAATGGAAAGAACCTCAGCGGCCCCGGAGCAGGTAAAATGGTTCCGGAAAATACCTATTGTGGAGGGCAGGTCTTATTTAGCAAGGAGAATCCGGCAAAGTTCTTAAAGAGATTGTCTGAACCTTTTATATGTCCCAGTCTGCCTCATGAGACCAGCGGGCAATATGCCGCAGGAACAACCTTTATTGAGGGATTGGTATATTATAAAGATCAATGGTTCCTGTATTATGGAACTGCAGATTCTATGGTAGGCGTAGCCATAAAAAAGTAGCATTGAATTTTTGGGATGGGATACTTTTATTGTTCCTCCAAACTTCTTAAAAATGCCAAACTTAGAGGGACTTGTTCCACTACCCGGGACGATTCATCTTCTATAAACATGTATTCTATCCCCAATTCTTTCGCCTTAGCCACCAGTTCGGCCATAGCAACTTGTCCTGTCCCCAGTACCACATTGGTTTCTACATCTCCATGACCTGTATTATCTCCCTTTATTCCCTTTTCCATATCCTTGAGGTGCATCAAAACGAACTGATCTGAGTATTTATTTAAATATTCCATAGGATCTGCACCCCCGTGCTGAAACCAGTACACATCCATTTCGAAATAGAAGTCCTCCGCGTTTTCTGACATATAATCGAACAGAGTGCCAGATTCATAGGGTCTGAATTCATATCCATGTGCATGATAGGTCAAAGTAATATTCTCACTGTCTAATATATCCCCGGCACTATTAAAGACCTCAACAGCCTTTTTGGCATCTTCAATAGTAAAATCATCACCCTTATGGGGAATCCAGGCACACATCACATAAGAGGCTCCATACGCTTTTGCTTTTGCAGCTACGGCTTCCGGATCATTGGCCAATTCCTCAAAAGACGCACCTATACTTACTACATCCAACTCATACTTTTTTAACAACCCCACAAATTCCTCCAACGGCATCCCATAGGTATCCCCACCTTCAATTTTTGAAATGCCCCATTCATGGATCATTTTCAGCGTTCCCTCTACATCTGTTTTAAATTGATTTCTGAGGCTGTAAAGTTGAATCCCTACTTCCTGTGCACAAACAGAAGGCAGTGCAAACAAGAGAAAAGGCAAGCAAAACAAATAATGATTTTATGTATTTCATATTTCTATCTTATTAATATGATGTTGTCTAAGTCTTTAAAATTCTATGTAAGTAAATTGCCTTTATCATCCCATTCCGCAATATCTCCCCGTTTGCTCTGATCTACACATTTAGCCAGCCATTCCTCGTCATAGGCCATCCCATGCTGGTCTAGCACTTCCTGGGGCACTCCGTCCCAGATATTCGGCATATTTCCTTGGTATCCCAGGTCTTCTATTCCTACTTTAGAAGTGTAGTAACCTGTAAGGGTTAAGTTACGCATCAAATTAAAGAATTGTACCTCCAGTGGGTGGTCATCCAAGGGGATCTTTGTATCGTAAAAAGCAATAGCATCCAATATTTCTTTTTGAGATGCTTCGGGGGTGATCTTAAACTCGGTTCCGAATTCTGTATTGCTCTTATGATCTAACCACATGAGTCCGCCACGTAATGTTGTTTGCAATTCAGGTATATCCTTTGCCATAAACTCCACAAATTCTGGCACTCCAGCCTCCGTTGGACCTCCATGTTCGTTAGGAGGCAAAATGAGATTACTTAGAACTGCAATAGTTTCCAATTCGTGTTCATTTAGAAACTGCTCCGCATTAAGTTTATCAATCTCTTCCTGTTCCTTGGGTGTACGGCCAAAATATTTTGCGTCTCCAACTAAACCTTCTAATTCTTCTCCATTTTCTTCGCCCGGTTTGCATCCGTGCATGACAAGTCCTCCCGCAACGGTTCCAAGTAGAATCGATTTTATACTCTTTCTTCTATCCATAACTTAGATATTTTGTTGTTTTAATTGTTCCACGATATAATCAGACGCTCTCCAGGACAGTGCCAGAATGGTCCAGGTACAGTTCTTATCTGCCTGAGATACAAAAGGTCCAGCATCCGTGATAAAAACATTGTTAACATCGTGCAATTGCTGGTAACGATTAACCACCGATCTCTTAATATTATCCCCCATGCGGGTTGTTCCTACCTCATGAATGATCTGTCCGGGATTCAGCAAGCCGTAATCCTGTTCTTTGGTTGGCGTATCTCCTAGAGGCTCCCCACCCATGCCATGTATTAGTTCTTCAAAGGTGCTCTGCATATGTTTCGCCTGATTGCGTTCAAAGTCGGACCATTTATAATTAAAGCGCAATACCGGGATCCCAAATTCATCTACCGTAGTAGGATCTATTTCGCAATAATTATCTTCTCTGGCGATGGCTTCTCCTCTACCTCCAAATCCTATGACAGATCCGTAGTATTTTTTTACGTCATCTCTTAAACCAGCCCCGTATCCGCCGGTTGGCAGGCCAAAGAATTTATTGAAATCATTAGGGTTAAAGCCAAAGCCGTAGTTGGGCATGCCAATACCTCCCCATACTTCAATATGGTACCCGCGCGGGAAATCGAGGTTCTTATTGTCTAACCACCATGGTGTGTACACATGCATTCCTCCTACCCCATCTTCATTGTACATCTTGCGATTCATAAGTCCGGGTATAAATCCGGCCCGGCTGCTACCGGTAGAATCGTGCAGGTACTTCCCTACCATATTACTACTATTCCCCAGACCATTTGGGTGCTGTTTACTTTTTGAATTTAGGAGGATGCGTGCCGAACTACATGCCGAGGCAGCCAATACGACCACTTTACCTTTTAATTTATATTCTTTTCTGTCATCCTTATTAATATAGGATACCCCGGTTGCCTTACCTTCCTCATTGGTAGTAACTTCACGAACTACAGAATTTACATAGAGATCTATTTGGCCGCCACTTTTCTGCGCAGGGAAGATCAGGCAAGACCCTGAGGAAAAATCGGCATAGACCTGGCATGCTCTGGAACACTGTCCGCAATAAAAGCAGACCCCTCTGTCATTATTGATCTTTTTGGTGAGCATGGACATCCTTGAAGGGATCACAGGGATATTCAATTGCCTGGCTCCTTTAATATAGAAGAGTTCATGTAGTCTTGGTTTTGGCGGGGGAAGGAAAAATCCGTCCGGATCATTGGGCAAACCTTCATTGGTTCCGAATACTCCAATTAGCTTATCTACCTTATCGTAATACGGTTTTACATCTTCATATCCAATAGGCCAGTTGTCGCCCAACCCATCTACATCCTTATGCTTAAAATCCTTAGGGCCAAAACGAAGTGAAATTCTGCCCCAGTGATTTGTACGTCCGCCCAACATATGGGAACGAAACCAATTAAAATTGGTGCCATCTTTTTGGGTGTAGGGCTCTCCTTCAATTTCCCATCCGCCATAGGCCATGTCGAACTCCCCAAAATCACGGGAAGTACCGGCACCTCTTCGCGGCGATTCGTAGGGCCATTTTAGTTGGGTCATCTGTTTTGGATCGGCCGGGTCAAAATAAGGTCCGGCTTCTACGATGGCAATTTTAAGGCCTGCATCTGCCAATACTTTAGCAGACATACCGCCTCCGGCACCAGAACCTACAATGATTGCATCGTACTGAACCGCGGATTCTTTTATTTGCATAGGCATTTATTTGGATAGTTCTACAAGTTAAAAATTATAATGAATAATTCAGATCAATTAGTAGATACTAAATGTCTTTGAAGATTTAAATTAATCTGAATTGCAGATATAAATAGATTGATTAATAACATTCTAGATTCGATTCGTGATATTTTAATTTTCAAGAAAATAAATAACATTCCTAATTTGATTTTCACATATTTTTAGTAATATTATCGCTTATTCTTAAATTTTTTAACACTTATTCGCAATCGTTTGCGAAGATTTAAGTGTTAAAAAAGATAAGGAACCATCATTAACTAACTTAACGAGACACGATTATGATTCGAAAAATTACTCAGCTTGTGCTAAATCCCAGAAAGTGGATGGTACGAGCCAATTCAACTGCAGTCGGGGCTTTTTCTTTGCTTCTATTTCTGTCGGGGTCCTTGGCTTTTGCCAATGTAAACGTTGATCTGGACAAGATTGACAAAGAAAATGTTCAGTCAACCATTACTGGTACAGTAACGGATGATCTGGGAGGGCCTCTACCGGGAGCGAATGTATTGGTAAAGGGCACCACCAATGGTACTCAAACCGATTTCGATGGAAATTACACCATCACTGCAAATGCAAATGATATTCTGGTTTTCAGCTATATCGGTTTTGCAAAACAGGAAGTACCAATAAATGGTCAGAGCACTATTAACGTGCAAATGGTTGAAGATGCCAGCCAATTATCGGAAGTAGTTGTAACAGGATACGCCACCCAGACAAGGGGTGACATTACCGGATCTGTTGCCTCTGTGGATGTAAGTGAGGCAACCAAAGCTCCTCTTATAAATGCTGCAGAAGCATTGGAAGGACGTGTAACTGGGGTAACGGTTACCAATAGTGGTAATCCGGGATCTGCTCCAAAGATCGTGATCAGAGGTTTTGGTACAAGTAACAATACCAATCCCTTATATATTATTGATGGTGTTCAAACAGATAATGGATCTATCCTAAATAGTATTAATCCTGGTGATATTGATCAGATTAACGTTTTAAAGGATGGTGCTGCAGCTATTTATGGGGCGAGGGCTTCTAACGGGGTTGTTATCATAACCACCAAGGGTGGTGGATACAACCAGGCAGAACCAGAAATCTCTGTAAATGTTTACACAGGTGTATCTAACGCGACCAATGTGCCTAGTTTATTAAATGCACAACAACATGGAGATATGATCTTCCAGAGTTTGGCGAATGACGGTGCCGTTGTAACACATCCACAGTACGGAAGTGGAGCATCACCGGTTATCCCAGCAACCTTACAAGGCTACTCAAGGGTGGTATCTTATGATCCTATTGTAAGAGAACCTAGAACAGCTACCGTAAAGCAACCTAATGGAACAGATTGGTTAGATGAAATTACCCAAACTGCGCAAACACAGAGTTTTGATATGTCTGTATCGAATGGTAATGCAACCGGGAAATATTATATGTCTGCCAATTATTTGAATAGAGAGGGTATCTTACTAACTACCGGATTTAAACAAGGAACTACTCGTTTAAACTCTGAATTTAAATTAGGAGATAAAGTAACTATAGGTGAGCATTTAAACGCTTCATTCTCCAATCAATCTACGGGAAATACAGTAGAAGATGCCTTTAGGATGACCCCATTGGTACCTGTATATGACGATGAAGGCGACCTAGCTGGTGTTGGTGCTCCCGGATTGAGTAATACAAGAAGCCCGGTAGCCGGTCTGTTAAGACAAGATGATGACTACAATAAGATCTTCAGGGTATTTGGTGATATATACTTATCTGCTGATCTTTATGAAGGCCTAACGTTTAAAACCACTATCAGTGGTAATATTGAAAACTTTAGCCAAAGAAGATTTCAGGCGCTCGATCCAGAATTTATTGAGCCTCTTTCTACAAATACTTTATTTGAGCAGGATATCAATAATTATTCCTGGACCTGGACCAATATAGCCACTTACGCCAAAGTATTTGGTGAGCATAATATAAATGTACTTGGTGGTCTGGAGGCAGTAGAAGAAAATAGCAAAGGGAAACAAATAAGTAGAAATGGTTTCTTATTTGAAACTCCAGACTTTTATCTTCTAAGTAATGGTAGCGGAACTCCTAACGTAGATTTTGCATATGAAGGTGGCAACACTTTGTTCTCCATCTTTGGAACTGCGAACTATTCGTTCCGAGGGAAATATTTTGCAACTGTTACAGTGAGGAACGATAAGTCTTCCCGATTCCTGGGAGACAACCAAAGTCAAACGTTTCCATCATTTAGTGCAGGATGGAAAATGAGTGATGAAGACTTTTTCCCAAAAGATGGTATTGTTAACAGATTAAGGTTAAAAGCTTCTTATGGGCAATTAGGGAATCAAACCCTGCCTACAAGTAATCCTACAATCAATATTTCTAATTTGAATGAGGCTCTAGCCAACTATAGTTTAAATGGAAGCTCCATTGCTACCGGTGCAATACTTGCTCAGGTAGGAAATCCTAACTTAAAATGGGAAACGAGTGTAACCACTAACTTTGGAATTGATCTTGGACTTTTTGATGACGCACTTAGTGTTTCTTTTGAAGTCTATGACATAGACACTCAGGATCTTATCACAAGAGATAACAGTTTAATTAGTAGTACAGCGATAGATGCTTCTGCACCACTGGTGAATCTTGGGGATATTCAGAATACCGGTTTTGATCTTGCCATAGGATATAATCATGAAACCACTTATGGTTTTAATTATTCGATCAATGCCAACATTTCCAAATATAAAAATGAAGTGAAAAACCTGATCAGTGACTTCCAGGTAGGTAGAACAGACCTTCGTGGTGGGGCAGTAACAAGGACCGAAGAAGGACGTTCTATTTCAGAATTCTACGGACGACAGGTAACTGGTTTTGACGGCACTGGTAGATTTACCTATGCTGATGTAGATGGTAATGGTACCATTGATGATGGAGACAGAACTTATATAGGAACTCCTCATCCGGATTTCACTTACGGTTTAAACTTCAATGGTTCGTACAAAGGATTTGATATGTCGTTGTTCTTCTCCGGGTCTCAAGGAAATGATGCCTATAATTATGAGAAGATCTATACTGACTTCCCTACCTTTTTCGATGGAAACAGAAGCACCAGAGTGCTAGATTCATGGACACCGTCTAACACCAATGCTACTTTGCCTGCCTTGAGTCAGACTATCACAAATGCTGAAACGCAGCCTAACTCTTATTTCGTTGAAGACGCATCCTTTTTGAGATTAAAGAATCTACAGATAGGATTCACCTTCCCGGATGATATAGCAGGTATGGTTGGCATGAATATGCTTAGACTGTATGTACAAGGAACAAATTTGTTCACAATTACAGATTACAGTGGATTTGATCCTGAAGTAATTTCATTTGATAACTTATCTTTGGGCGTAGATACGGGTGTATTCCCATTAGCACAAATCTTTACCGTTGGTATTAACACAAAATTCTAAAAAAATGAAAAAGAGAATCTTTTATTATTTAATCTTATTCGCTGCCGTAATTGCTTGTAGCGAAGATTTTACAAAGGTACCTGCTATTGGTGCCCTGAGCGACGCAACGCTTCAAAATGAACAAGGTGTCAACCTTCTTTTGGTAGGAGCTTATTCAACACTCGATGGAATACGTAACAACCAACCTGGTGCAGACTGGGCGGTTACCGGTGATAACTGGTGGGCCGATGTAATTACTGATGATGCCCATAAAGGAAGTACCGATGGGGATCAGGCAGATCTATATTTATTAGAGATCTATGACTGGACAGCAGCTAACCCTTATCTAACAGTTTGGGATGGCAGGTTTGCCGGAGTTAACAGGGCCAATGCAGTTATTAGCCTGATAAATACTATTCCTGAAGGAGATTTTTCTTCTCAACTGGCAGAAGCACGTTTTCTAAGAGGTCATTTTAACTTTGAACTTCAAAAGATGTTTGGGAATGTTCCTTACATCTCAGAGGAGAACTATGCCAATACTGAATTTAATCAACCTAATACAGGACCTATTTGGGACCAGATAGAGGCTGATTTACAGTATGCCATTGATAACTTACCAACTTCTCAGGCAGATGTTGGAAGACCAACATCCTGGGCAGCTAAAGCATATTTAGGTAAAGCGCATATGTTCCAGTCAGATTATACTGCGGCTGCTGCGTTGTTAACCGATGTGATCAACAATGGACCTTATTCCTTATTACCTGAGTTCCTTGACAACTTTAGATTAGCCGGAGATAACAGTGTAGAATCTATTTTTGCTATTCAATTCACTACAGATGGAGGGCAATCATTTAACGGAAACAGGGGTGGAACACTTAACTTCCCTAATCCGGGACCATTTGGTTCTTGCTGTGGCTTTTATCAGCCAACACAAGATCTTGTGAATGCATATCAGACAGATGGAACTGGACTTCCATTGTTAGATACCTTTAACCAGACTGACGTGGCGAATGATTATGGCGTAGAAAGTGCCGATCCATTTGTGCCGGAAGTAGGACCGCTAGATCCAAGACTGGATTATACGGTTGGGCGAAGAGCTATAGATTACAATGGATATGGTCCTCATATTGGTAAGGATTGGATCCGTGCCAGTTTTGCAGATATCTCTGGTCCATATCTTCCAAAGAAAAATGTCTATCAGGCTGGAGAAGGTGCGAATGTAGGTACTGGAGCCTGGGGCGAGCAACGTTCCGGAATCAATTACCACATAATCCGTTATGCAGATGTATTGCTTATGGCCGCTGAGGCAGCTGTAGAAGCAAATGATCTTGCCACTGCCTTGAATTATGTAAACCAGGTTAGGAACCGTGCCAAGAATATGTCTTATGTACAAAATGATACAGGTACAGGACCAGCTGCAAATTATCAGGTTGAGCCTTATGCATCTTTTGCAGATCAGGCAACCGCCAGAAAAGCAGTTCGTTTTGAAAGACGTTTGGAATTAGCCATGGAAGGACATAGACTCTTTGATCTGAGAAGATGGGGTGTTGCCGAAACTGTGCTTAATGCATATGTGACAAACGAAGCTCGTACCATTTCTAATTTTGGTCACAAAGGCAGGAACCTTTACAGCAAATATGAACCTATTACCTATCCCGATCAATGCGATCGATTTAAGTGGAGGGGTATTGACACAGAATCCAGGATTCTAAAAAATAAACCAATCTAAATTGAAGACAGGGCATGTTAAATGCCCTGTTTTTTGTTTTTAATACTGCCGTGAATTCCTATATTTAAAGCTTGAGATTTGTATCCTATGAAGACCTATTTTATTGTTTCTGCTATTTGCCTCTTTTTTCTAGCTTCCTGTAACAATTCCGAATCTACGACGACAACGGATCTTCAAAAAACTGGAAAAAGAAGATACCGGCATTGCGTTTAAAAATCAACTTACAGAAAATGATTCCCTAAACTATTTCACCTATGCTTATATCTATATGGGTGGAGGAGTCTCTGCTGGAGATATCAATAATGACGGACTTATAGATCTTTTCTTTACCGGAAATATGGTCCCTAATAAACTATACCTCAACAAAGGAAATATGCGCTTTGAGGATATCTCAGATAGCGCAGGGATCGCAGGAGATGATAGATGGTATACGGGTACCACCATGGTAGATATCAACCACGATGGACTATTAGATGTTTACTGCTCCGTTGGAGGAAAATTTGGGGTAAAGGAAAATCAATTATTTATCAATAACGGAGATCTAACGTTCACCGAAAAGGCGACAGATTATGGCCTGGCAGATCCGGGCAATAGTGTTCAGGCCACCTTTTTTGATTATGACCTGGATGGCGACCTCGATGCGTATATAGCCAATTACCCCCCTACCCGCTTCGATGCACCTAATAGCTTTTACAGTTTTAAACAACAATACCCTAAACCTATTGAAACAGATAAACTCTACAGGAACGATGAAGGGCTGTTTATAGATGTTACCGAAGAGGCCGGACTATTAACCTTTGGACTCTCATTAAGCGCTACCGTAGGGGACCTGAACAAAGATGGTTGGCCAGATCTCTATATCTCCAATGATTTTTCTACACCAGACTACCTGTTCATCAATAATAAGAATGGAACCTTCTCAGAAGAAGTGAAAAAGGTCACCAAGAATACTGCATTCTATGGAATGGGTGTAGATATAGCCGATTTCAACAACGATGATCTGCTCGATATTCTGCAGGTAGACATGACCGCTAATGTAAACAGGCGCTCTAAGGCCAATATGGCCAGTATGAACCCCGATCTTTTCTGGAGTACGGTTAATTCGGGCTTCCATTATCAATACATGCAAAACAGTTTACAACTCAACAACGGAATGCTCAATGATTCCCTGCCAGATTTTAGCAATATCTCCAGATTAGCAGGGGTATCGTCTACAGACTGGAGCTGGGGCCCGCTAATAGCAGATCTTGACAATGATGGGTGGAAAGATATCTTTATTTCAAATGGAACGCGCAGGGAGATCAATAATCGCGATTTCTTCCTTAACTGGGAAAAAGAAGGACGGCCTTTAGATAACCTGCTTCAACGAAGCATGGATCTGCCTTCAGAACCTATCGATAATTTCGCATTTAGAAATAATAAGGACCTCACCTTTACTCAAATGAACCAGGAATGGGGGATCTCCTTTGAAGGCTTTTCTAATGGCTCTGTGTATGCAGACCTCGACAATGATGGAGATCTGGAGATCATTACCAATAACATTGATGACACGGCTTCTGTATTTGAAAATCTAAGCGCCTCAAAAGGAAGTTATGCTAGCTTTAATTTTAAAGGACCTGAGAAAAATCCTTTTGGAATTGGGGTTCAGGTCACAGCAATTGGCCAGGGAGCAAGACAATTCCAGGAAATGACGCTTACCCGTGGATTTCAATCGTCTACCGCGCCGCAATTGCATTTTGGATTCGGCGATCGTACCACCTTAGATAGCCTACTGGTGCATTGGCCCGATGGAAAGGAAGAACTGATCACCAACCTTGCCCTTAATAAAGCGTATACGCTGAATTACGCCAATGCTCAACTTGTTCCTTCAATAAGTCAACACATGAAAAAAATAAACTCTTTGAAAATGTAAATGCTGCAGACCTGGCGGTAGATTTTAGGCATGAGGAGAACTATTACGATGATTTTATAAAGGAGATCCTCCTACCTCATCAAACCTCCATGTTTGGACCAGGTATAGGAGTAGGCGATCTTAATGGGGACGGGCTAGACGATTTTGTGATCGGAGGAGCAGCCAACCACCAGGCCGGGATCTACTATCAAACTTCAAAAGGATTTGAAAGAATGAAGATGCCCTCAGTGGCTCGTGATAGTATTTATGAGGACCTAGGCATCCTTATTTTCGATGCTGAAGGAGATGGTGACAATGATCTGTATATGGTAAGTGGAGGGAATGAATTTGAAGCAGATTCAGAATTATTACAAGACCGACTTTATCTCAATAATGGAAGCGGCCAGTTATTAAGAGCTCCAAAATCACTTCCTGAAATGTACACCAGTGGGTCGCGCGTTAAAGCATCCGATTTTGATAAGGATGGTGACCTTGATCTGTTTGTAGGCGGGAGACTAGTTCCCGGACAATACCCTTTACCAGCCAAAAGTTATATCCTGGAAAACGTGAGTACTGCCAAAGGAGGTGCTGAATTTAAGGATGTAACCCAGACCGTAGCACCTTTCCTCGAAGATCTTGGAATGGTCACCGATGCTATATGGACAGACTACGACGGAGATGGTTGGGAAGACCTTCTCGTAACCGGGGAATGGATGCCAATTACAGTGATAAAGAACAATAATGGAGTCTTTGAAAATACCACTGATAAAAATGGCCTTTCGTCTTCCACCGGGTGGTGGTTTAGTATTCAGCAGGGCGATTTCGATGCAGATGGAGACATGGATTATGTAGCAGGAAACCTGGGGCTGAATTACAAATACAAAGCCAATGAACAGGAAACATTTGACATATATTACAGTGATTTTGACAATAGTGGTACGTCAGATATTGTATTGAGTTATTTTAACGGCGGCAAAGAATATCCGCTTCGTGGAAGAGAATGTTCTTCTCAACAAATGCCGGGGATCAAAAAGAAATTTGAAGATTACGCCTCCTTTTCTACGGCCACTTTGGAAGATGTGTATACAGAACAGTATCTGTCGGAAGCCCTGCATTACCAGGTAACCTCGTTTGCCAGTGTATATCTTGAAAACACCGGAAAAGGATTTAAGAGTCATCCCCTTCCGAACTTGGCGCAGATCTCAAGCATCAACCAGATCCTGGTAGGTGATTACAATGCCGATACACATCTCGATATTGTGATCGCAGGGAATCTTTATAGCTCGGAGGTAGAGACCCCCAGGAACGATGCCAGTAATGGACTTTATTTAATGGGAAATGGAAAAGGCGACTTTACACCTGTAACTAATTATAAAAGTGGCTGGTTTACTCCGGGCGACGTAAAAGATATGATGCCCATTAAAATAAAAGGACAAGAGTATATTCTGGTAGCTAAGAATAGTGAATCACTGCAATTGGTAAAGGTCAATACACCTGAAAATCCTTTAGTTGCTGTAAGGCTTCCGTAACTGTCTTAACCGGTAATTTGCAAGTATTGTTATAGCAGACATAAATATAGGTCTCACCTGCTACAAATCTATCTTCGAATAGCGGCAGGTCACTTTTGGTAATACTCCCGGCAAAAAGCGCATTTGGGATATATTCTGTGTGCATTGCATCTAGAAGCTCCTTGGCATTGGCACCAACCCCAACTATCTCATAAAATGGATATGCATGTTCTAATAATAAAGAACCCCACATAGCGTAGTTATTGGCCGCTTCCTGAATAGGCTTCACCATGATAGAGACCATGCGCCGGGATTTATCCAATAGTTCAGTATCATAATATAAATGACCCAGTTTAAATAAGTTTTGAGCCATCACCGCATTTGGAGAGGGAATCACTCCATCATCTGTCTTTATGATCTTAGCGATAAGAGAGGCCTGTTCATTATACCTGTACATTTCTGAATCTGGTTCTCCAAAATGGTCTTCTGCATACCCGGTAAGTTCTTTAGACAACTCCAGATAGGTAGTATCTAAGGTAATTTCATATAATCCCAGGGAGGCATTCGCCAGAAAGGTATAGTCTTCAAGAAATCCTTCTTGCTGTTTACTTCCCTTTTTATATGTGTGAACAAGTCTAGAATCTACATAAGCATGTTGTAAAATAAATTCAAATGTAGCCTGAGCATGTGATAGAAATTCCTTGTTACCAAATGCTTTATAGGCATCCAGAAATCCCTGAATCAACAAGGCATTCCAGGAGGTGATGATCTTATCATCTACTCGCGGATGAATGCGCTGTTCCCTTCGTTTTAACAGCAATGATTGCCACTTTTTCTTATAGGTCTGAAGTTCCTTATCGGTAATTTCATGTTTTTTTATAAAGTCGGGGTCCGTTATTTTTTTGTGCAGAACATATTTATCTTTTTCCCAGGCCGATGCTTTATTAATTGAATAATAGGAAGCAAAAAGGTCATACTCGTCTCCTAATGAGGATCGCAGTTCATTTTCCTTCCAGATATAGTAGGTCCCCTCTTCCCCTTCACTATCAGCATCTATGGCGGCATAGTAGCCCCCATCCGGATTTTTCATTTCCCGATCCAGGAATTCAATGGTCTCCATTACTATTCTTTTATAATCGGGGTTTTTATAGATGGTATAGGCCTTAGAATATAAGCTCAGTAATTGTGCATTGTCATAGAGCATCTTTTCAAAATGGGGCACTTTCCAGGTTGGATCCGTACTATAGCGGAAAAATCCACCCCCAATATGATCATAGATACCTCCTTGAAGAACTTTGTTTAGCGTGTTTTCAACAAAAACATCTGTTTCCAGGTCTTCAGACAGTGCCGCATAGTCTAGCAGAAAATTGAGGTTTACAGGAATGATGAATTTTTGTTTCCCACGGTTTCCACCCCATTCCATGTCCCATTGTTTTTTCCAGGCATTTACTGCTTGGGACAGCAATTCAGGTTTAAGATTGGTTTCTGTGGTGATCTGAGGGATAAAATTAACTTCAGTAATACCTTGTGCTACCTTATTCGCGTATTCCTCGGCTGCTTTTTTATCTTTCCTGTATTGCTTATTTATCTCGGTAAGAACCTTTATCCATTGGGCTTTGGTATGGTAGGTTCCACCATACAATGGTTTTCCATTTGGCAATAAGATCACATTCAAGGGCCACCCTCCACTCCCTGTCATCAATTGTACGGCTGTCATATAAACCTGGTCCACATCTGGCCGTTCTTCCCTGTCTACTTTGATATTTATGAAATTTTCATTCATTAAACTGGCCACCTCGGTATCCTCAAAGCTCTCCTCTTCCATTACATGGCACCAATGACAGGAAGAGTATCCAATACTCACCACGATAAGTTTGTCTTGCTCTTTGGCCTCTTCCAGAGCTTTTTCACTCCAGGGAACCCAATTAACCGGGTTATGGGCATGCTGCAGAAGATACGGACTTGTCTCATCTATTAACGCATTCGTATAGGCATGCTCTTCTGTTTTGTTCGTTTGTGGTTTACATCCAACAATCAGAATAATTACAAAAAAAAGAATAAAACGAATTGAAGAAAATATGGAGGCCTTACTCATGTTCTAATTATAGATTGAAATAACGAAAATACGACATACGGTAATCTTTATTCCAATTGCTGTTTCATAAACCAGTCGTACAATGCCTCGGTCTGATATGCCTGTATCCAGGAATCGTGCCCTACCCCTTCATAGACAGTAAAGGTAACATCGTACCCTATTCGTTTAAGTTCATTTACCATCTCCTCCGATTCCGAAAAGGGAATAGAGTTGTCTTCTGTACCATGAAAGACCCAGATAGGCATTTTTTTATTGATCCAGGAAGCATAAGGCACCGGGGTCATCCCACAAACAACAGCCATGGCAGCAAATCTATCCGGGTACTGCACGGCAAGTTCCCAGGCTGCACTCCCACCCCTGCTAAGACCTGATAAGTAGATGCGTTTCGGATCTACCCTATTATGAGCTACAATTGTGTCTAATAATTGCATCACAGCCCGCACGTTCCACCATTGTTTTTTATGAGGGTTTTGCGGTGCCAGTACCAAAAAGGGAAATTGTTTTCCTTCTACCAGCATCTTTGGCGGCCCATTCTTGGTCAAGGCAGGGAGGCTATCGCCAGATTCGCCACCCCCATGAAGAAATAGTAATAAAGGGAATGATCTATCCTGTTTCTCTTGATAGTCTTTTGGAAAGTACAGATAGTACTGCAGCTTCTCCGTTACCATGGTTTGTTCCTCGCCTTCAATGAGTTGTTTTTGGGCATTGCAGGAAGAAAACGCACCAAGGGTTATACAAAAGGACATCCATAAAAAGACAGAGGTATATTTCATAACAGCTTAAAGGTATTATTCTTCAAGTTTGAAACGAAATATTAACTGTACAATTAGTAGGTCAGAGCCTGAAATTGTAGCGTACTTTTAATAAGATCTGTTCATTTTGGAGTGTCCATCGGTCTGTAATGTCATTGAATGTATTGTGATTGAAGACCAGAAAAACATCTCCCAGGGGAGAAAATATCCAATGAATACGAGCGTTGATGCCCAGGACCCTACTGTCTGTATCGTATTGTACATAGCTGTTCAGTTGCAGGTCTGAGGTAACATTAAAGCGCACACGCGTTCCTATAAGCGTCTGATCAAAATCTCCAAAGGGCAATCTTCCAATATTCCTAACTCCGTTGAATTCGAATCCAATCAGTGAGCTCGGGTTCCAGTTCAGTTCCAACCTAAATTCATCCAGGGTTCCTTCGTAGAAAGATCCAAACCACCAGGTAGCCTGGCCATTTAAACGCCTTTTGGCAGCAAATTCAGCTTCCATACGGTAGCGCATATAATGATATTTTCCCACCGGTATAACTACGTTGTCTGCTATTTCAAAAGGAGCTGTAATATTCTCCCCTGCCGGTCTTACATTCAATTCTATACGGTCGCCACTTTCCAATTGCCAATTAACAGGGGCTGTAAAGACACTGTAGGACTGCCACTCCTCGTTAATTCCCTTTATATAAGTAACAAAGAACTGATAAAACATCTGCCGCACCAAAGGCCATTTTGGCCTGGGGGCATAAATAGACCCAAGCCTAAAGGACTGAATGCCTTTACGGGGTACAAATCCGAGCGAGGGATCAAAGAATTCACCTATCCTCGCATATGTTACGGAGAGGTCCCATTTATCATTGGGGTAATCTATCTTAAACCCAAATGCAGAGCGATCATCAGTAAGATCTGCCCGGTCTGTATACAGGGCCCAGGCACCTGCAATAAAATTCTTATCCCCATTAAAACGGGTGGTCTGATACGTAAAATCTACTCCAGACATAAAGCTACCGTCCCTCCCTAAGGGATCACCGACAGACGTGATAAGGCCTACCGTGCTTTCTTTAAAAACATTTTGGCGTATACGCATTACCCCCATAGATGTGGCGTCATAAGAGGCCGCATCAGTAGCAAAAGAATTGGTCCTGATCCCTAATCCGCCAAAGGCTGTATTCCCTATTCTTCCGTTGATCTTGGCCCCGGCCATTATTGGCACCTGTGTATTATCAAAAAGGCCTATTCTTCTGCTAAAAAAAGGTAAAACAGTGCTGTTTCCTGTGCCAAAACCGAATTCAAAAATATCAGAGCCTTCCAGAAAAAATGTGCGTTTCTCAGGAAAGAAAAGTGGAAAGCGCGTTAGGTTGGTTTGCCGGGTATCCACCTCTGTCTCGGCAAAATCTGTATTTACTGTAACAGTGGCCAGGACGTTTGGACCCAAACGTTGACTGGCATCCAAACTGCCCTCAAAGTCTACTATGGCAGCGGCATCTGCACCTGCTTTATTCATGGAACTTACCAGGGATGGACGCACATTAAGGCCCAAACCATAATTAAACTCAGGTAAATTTGTTAGAAGTCCGGCCCTGCTGGTCTGCCCAAAGAACTGATCGCGTTGCACATTGGCCCAGCGTATGGTCTCCTGGTTGCGTTGAATACGTCTTTCCACATTAAATCCCCATTCGGTAAGTCCCTTTTTAAAATAGATACTCTGTATAGGCAAGCGGATCTCTGCCACCCAACCGTTCTCATTGATACTTACGCGGGCTTCCCATATGGCATCCCAGTCCTCATTCTCAGACTCTCCCCTATTGGAGACCAGGGCATCATAACGAGCGGCATTGGCATTTACGGCCAGTATATACCCGGATTGCCCATCCAGGAAAGGATCAAGGACCACTTTCACGTGGTCTTCATTGGAGATGTCCGTATCCCTTAATTTAGAGAACCGTACGATCTTGTCCGGCTCCGGATCATCACATTGGATCCCAATGATCACTGATTTTTCATTCACTAAAACCCGTACCCGTGTAGCAGCCGACGGCACTCCTTTTTCAACAGGGACCGTAGTTTGAAAGGTAGTAAGAGCAGGGGCATTTTTCCATTCCTCTTCGTCCATATAGCCATCGATCCGTATTTCCCCTAAAAACCTGCCGGCCGCAAGCGTTGGCCTGTCGGCAACCTGACCCTGAAGAAAGGAGGTGCCGAAGAGTAAGATGGAAAGAAAAGAGTAGAATATCTTCACAAAAGGTTGATCAACTATTAGAATGTAAGATAAGAGTATCTTTTGAAAATAGCATATATGTTAAGGAACCTTTATTGGCGTTGATCTTTTTTTAATTCTATGCGGAAATAAGTCATTCGGGTCTGTGTGGAAAATCATAGTCAAACTCCTTACTAAGTCTGTCGATATAAGCGTCCCAGCGGGGGTCGTCATAGAGATTTTTGAATTCGGAAGTAATAAAGAGCCACTCAGTGTAGGTTTTAACAACATTAAATGCATTATTCAAATATTCAAAGGCTTTGTCATGATCGCTTCGATGCGCATATAAAAAAGCCAAATCAAAATTGGGCCAACCATTGTCTGGAATAGAATCCTTTGGAAATTCCCGAAGTTCTTCTATTAATTTATTCGCTTCTTCTATCTTGCCCATGTCATAGAGAATTGGTGATTTATAGAACAGGTACCAATAACGATCTTTTTCTTTCTCAATGATCCTCAACGCCTTTTCATACTCACCATTTTTTCCATTGATCATAGCCTCATATGCATAATAAGGATCCTCTGATTTGCTCAGTTCAGTATATTTTACCGATGAATTTAACGCAGCTTTATAATCGGTAAAATATATTTCGAGATACATCTTCCACATGTTAAGGTCTCTCTGCAATGGGTCGAGTTGTAGACCTTGCTTTGTAAATTGATATGCTTTTCGAATTTGATTCATTCGTGTTGCCTGATGGGCTGCATAATCGATAACGCCTGCAATATTTGACCCATATTCTAAGGCCTTATCTAAATACATCATCGATGCATTAACATCTCTAGCATGCCACTTCCAGTTGGATAAACCGACATAGCCAGCAGCTGAACTGGGATCAAGTCGTACGGCTTCTTTGGCAGCATCTATCCCGATCTCAATGCTTTCCTCATACGAATAATGTCCATGATATAATCCCTTATGTATTGTTATTTTACTGAGTGATGCATGAGAAGATGCGTAATTGGGATCAATTGAGATGGACCTACGTATCAGGGAATCAGCAGCCAAAACTGATGGTTGATCAAAGTATTGTAACATTTCCTCCGCTTTTAGGTACAACAAATATGCCTCCGGGTCTACCTTGCGTTGCCGAACTTCCTTGCTGGTAAGCGTAACATTCAAATATTTCCCGATGTTTTCTGACACCTCATCGTAAGTAGCTAATACATTTTCCAGGTTATCTTCGAAGATCTTGGACCAGATCGTGGATCCATCCCGGGTATCTACTAAATTGACGCTGGCCCGGAACTGGTCGCCATAGAGTTGTACACTGCCTTCCAAAATATACCGTACAGCCAATTCTTCGGCGATCACTTCAATACTAACATCTTTGTCCCGGTATTTGAAGGAAGAGGTTGGACTGATCAATTTCAGGTCTTTATATCGAGCAAGGCGGTCGTAAATACTCCGGGCCAGCCCATCTGAAAAATAACGATGGTCCTGTTTCGGGCTCAGGTCATCAAAAGGCAGAATTGCTAGGGAATTAGCAAATTCCATGGGGAGTAACTGACCTTCCATTACATCCACCTTGCCGCTTAACCGAAGGGTGTTCACTACTAATAAAACTACGGCTATTGCCAGTCCCCCAATGATTACCCGGTTAAGACCCACATTCTTTTTCCGGGACACCTCAGCATCAAAAGGTACATCCTCTGTTTTCTGAATACTCCCCCAGGAGAAATCATAGACCCAGGCCAGGATAAGCCAAATGGGGAAGCCAACGGCTAAAACGATCACTACAACCTGACTGATGCTATCTGGTATCTTGAACATTGGCAGTAAGACCGTAATGACCTGGATTATCAACCAGGCCACAACTAGATAGGCAATGCCCGCCTTTACAACATGGCGCCGTTGTAATTCTTTAAAGAAGTTGCTCATAGGAACAATTTACTAAAATTATTCCAGTCCCAGTTCCCTGTCCCAGGCAGGGTCCCAATCGGCTTGCTCTTTACAGGGATCTTAAGGCCCTGAAGTACCCGGCCATAGCGAACCACCCTGGCTATCCTGAACTAATTGCCGAAATGGAAACTGAGGTACACCGGATTAAGGCGGAAGTCATTGATTACTTAAAAGCAGAGGCGGACTGGGATTCATCATGGGATGGTGCTTTGGCGTTCCAGCAAAGTAATTGATACAGGATTACCTTCGGTGTTCCCAGGCGGCTCAATCGTGAAATTAGAAAATACAATCGCTTTGGCGATTGCTTTTTTGTTTGCGTACATTTTCAAAAAACGGTGCCTTTTGACATTTCCGCAAACAAAAAATCCATTCCCTTCGGAATGGATTTTCTGAGTTAAGTGATGGCACTAGGATTCGAACCTAGGACCGCCTGCTTAGAAGGCAGGTGCTCTATCCAGCTGAGCTATGCCACCAATGATTTCTCATTTATTTTGCGGGGCAAATATACTAATGTATTGTTTAGTATAAAATTTATTGTATTCATTATTTCTGCACTCTTTTAAAGATGATCATTCACAAACTTTCATCTTCTTAAAATCATGATACTAATATTTTCATATGCTGATAATTATCATTGTGCTCTAAATTTCATAATTGTAAATTGAATAAATGCCGTAATACGATATCATTTTTAGAAACTATAAAAATTCAAGGTCATGAAAAAAATTGGAATTTGGATCGATAAGGAAAAAGCACATTTAGTTACTTTATCTAATGATAAAGAGCAATTCAGAACACTAGAATCTGAATTGGAATCTTTTCGCATACATGGTGGGTCGCGTTCAAAAACCAGATGGGGTCCACAAGACGTGGTGCAGGACAGCAAGTATTTAGAACGTGAAAAACATCAATTAAGAGTATACTTTAAGAAATTGGCCGAAATCATCAAGGATGCAGATGTTATTTCAGTATTTGGGCCCGGAGAAGTAAAAGATAAATTTAAAAAGGAAATGAATGAGAAATACCCACTGTTGGCAGCAAAAATAAAATCTGTTGAAACAGTGGACAGCATGACTGATAAGCAGATCATTGCGTTGGTGAAAGATAGTTTTAAAATGATTAAGTAAAACCACTATTTGGAGAGCTATGGGTACCCTGCTAAAAGAGAATTATGTGTCTTTAAACCCTCAAAATCCTGTTTGGGACCGGGTTTTTACAGTAGCCCCTTTGGTGATCATAGGAACCAAAGAAGAGGCGGGTTATGATCTTGCCCCAAAACACATGGCAACGCCATTGAGTTTCGGTAATTACTTTGGTTTTGTTTGTACTCCTAAACACCACACCTATCACAATGTGAAAAATACCGGGGAATTCACGGTAAGTTTTCCCAGGCCCGAACAAATCGTAATAACTTCTTTAAGCGCCACTCCCAGGAGTAAAGGAATTTCTAAGTCGGACGGAATTGTAGGTGCTTTAGCGACCATTCAAGCTAAAACAATGGATGTTCCAATAATAAAAGATGCCTATTTATACCTGGAATGTGAACTTTTTAAAGTCATCGACGGATTTGATGAAAATAGTTTAATCGCAGGGAAAATAAAAGCGGCTTATGTACATAAAGACTATCTGAGGATCTCGGAAAATGACGAACAGGAGCAACTTAGGAAGCATCCCTTGTTGGCCTATATCGCAAATGGCAGGTTTGCCGAAATAAGTGAAACGTATAATTTTCCGTTCCCAAAGGATTTTAAAAGATAAAGAACCATGACCTTGGCTTCTGACATATTAAAATACATCAATGCGAATGCAGAATTGATGACCGGGTTTCTAAGGACACTTGTGCTTCTTGAATCGCCCTCCAAAGATCTGGAATCGCAAACAACCATACTAGAAGTGATCAGCCGTGAACTCAATGAACTTGGGTACTTTACTAATTATATGCCAGGTAACAAAACAGGCGGATACCTATATGCCAGGCCTCAGAAAAGAAAGAAAAATGCTCCATGCCAATTATTGGTTGGCCATTGCGATACTGTTTGGGACATAGATACTATTAAAAAAATGCCTGTCACCATAAAGGATGGTACTATGACAGGTCCCGGTGTTTATGACATGAAAGCCGGTCTAACGCAATTGATCTTCGCTCTAAGAACAATAAATGCTTTGTCTTTACCCTTGCCTGTTACACCACTTATCCTTATCAATTCGGATGAAGAAATTGGGAGCAGGGAGTCTACTCGTATGATAAAAAGATTAGCCAAAATTTCTGACAGGGCCTTTGTATTGGAACCTCCTTTGGGTTTAGAGGGAAAGTTAAAAACTGCAAGGAAAGGTTTGGGTAGATTCACAGTAACGGCCATTGGGAAAGCAGCTCATGCCGGCCTTGATCCCGGAAAAGGAGTAAATGCGATCGTTGAACTATCACATCAAATACAACAATTGTATGCGATGAATGATTTCGAAAAAGGAATTACGGTTAATGTAGGAATGATAGAAGGTGGGATCTCGGCAAACGTGGTCGCTCCTGAAAGTAAGGCAATTGTAGATGTAAGGGTCTTGAACCATACAGATGGGGAGACTATTACAAAAAAGATCCATGGTTTACAACCATCAATGCCCAATATAAAATTAAAAATAGAGGGTGGTATTGGCAGGCCGCCAATGGAACGTACCCCGCGAAACCAAAAACTCTGGCAATTTGCAAAAGCCAAGGCCTCGCTTATGGGATTGCACTTAGACGAGGCTATAGCCGGGGGAGGCTCTGATGGAAATACAACAAGTGAATTCACGGCAACATTAGATGGCCTCGGGACCACTGGTGATGGGGCTCATGCGGCCCATGAATTTATTTTTTTGGAACAGTTGGTCGAAAGAACCGCCTTGTTAACGCAACTAATTATTTCTGATACCGTGGATAATGAAATAAGTATAAGATAATGGCACATACTTCTATATTTACATCACTCACTCGCATTTCCGACCTGAAGGTTAAAGCATTTGATGTGCTTAAGTTAGACAGATCTGAATGGGCAACCGGCGATTATGTGATTGGTAAGATCCTGGATCCTGGAAGTACTTCCCTGCTACTTGAACTTCCCAGTGGAAGAATGAGAGGCGTCATTGGGGGTGAGTATGTTGTCGGAGCCTTTGGAGAGCGATTTGCCACTTTGGAAATTACAGGAACCTGGAAGAAAATTGAAGAAGACCATACATTTCACTTATTGACCGGGGCGGGACTTTTTGGTAAAATGACCTCAAAATCATTTTTCTTACCACAAATGATGAAACTGCGATATGCAGGACATGTGGCACGAGACGGTGCTAAAATTACGATGGATAGTTTTGTAAAGCCCGTTAAAATTATACCTTTTAAAACTCCGGTCGTACTCTTTATTGGTACCTCTATGTCTGCGGGGAAAACAACATCGGCGAGAATAGTCGCAAATCTATTTAAGACAGCAGGCTATAAAGTGGTGGGAGCGAAACTTACAGGTGCCGGGCGTTATAAAGATATTCTGGCTATCAAAGATGTAGGTGCCATGGCAATTTATGATTTTGTTGATGTGGGGCTGCCTTCGTCCATATGTGAGAAGGAATTATACGAATCAAAATTAGCTCAGTTAACAAGTAGAATTGAGTCACAAAAAGCAGATATCGCCATCATAGAAATTGGTGCCTCACCTTTGGAATCTTATAACGGGGATGTTGCTATAAATACGATTCGCGACCAGGTCAAATGTACCATACTGAGTGCAACAGATCCCTATGCCGCGTATGGCCTGATGAAAGCCTTTGATTTTTTACCCGATATTGTAACCGGAATTGCTTCCAACACCCTGGCCGGCATCAGTATGGTAGAAAAACTTTGTAAAGTGAGAGCCCTAAATTTAATTGATGCTTCTACTACCAGGGAACTCAAAGAAATTCTGACCTCTAAAACAGGCTTTCCTCTTTAAGAATTTTCGTTCTTACATTAATAAATTTATTTTTCTGACTAGAATATTGAATATACTTAGTATTCTATATACTAATAATCTAAATAAAACGATATATAGAGTATAAACTTAGCCCAAAGATCAACTAGAGAGACTATGCCCATTTCTAAGACGAAAAAGAAAATAATTGTTGCTGCTGTAGAATTATTCAACGAATTGGGGATCGCGCAAGTGAGAAACCAGGATATTGCCAAGAAAAGTGGCATCAGCTTAAGTAATTTCAACTACCATTATGCCACCAAAAAAGACCTGGTTAAGGCTACGTTCGATTATATGACGGAAGAGCTGATACAGAATGTTTATGGGAACAAAAAACTAATTATGGAAGGAGAAGGCCTTGCCATCACCGAAAGTTTCTTTGTATTCCAAGAACGGTTTAGTTTTTTCTTTCTCAATACGCCCAACATTCTAAAGTCGTATCCCATCGTAACTGAACAAATAAAAGATCAGATAGAAGATGCGTTTAAGATGATCAAGGGCATCAACTATCTATCTATAGGTATGGGGTTTATGAAACCAGAGCCTAAGGATTTTCCGGGATTATATGATGAATTAGCGGCCCATCTTTGGAGAAATACGCATTTTTGGATCTCCTACGCAAGAATAAAAGACTTTAAAGAAGATCTGGTAGTAAAGGGAATGGAATCGCATTTTAGCCTTATTTATCCCTACTTAACAGAAAAAGGTGTCCACGCCAATAAAAAATATTTAGAACACCTAAAGGAAAAAAGAGCTAAAACGGACCAGGTATAATCTTATCTATAGGAACCGACCATTCGTCTATACCTAACCGCCACTCATCTACAACAAAATAGTTAGATAGCTTTAAAGTAAGACCTTGCAACATTCTAATAAAGCGAAAGGATATGAAAATACTTTTTATAGAAGACGATGCTATCGAAACAATGAAGCTCAATAGAACCATCTCTAAACTTCAGGTAAATCATACCATCATACAAGCCAACAACGGTGAAGATGCCCTTGAAATACTAAAGGACACACATAAGATACCCGATATTATTCTTCTAGACCTCAATATGCCCAGAATGAACGGGATAGAATTTCTACAGATCCTTAAAAGTAATGCTACATTAAAATATTTGCCTACGATCATTTTGACAACATCTGAGAACAGAACCGATCTTTTAGAATGTTATAAGATTGGGATCGCGGGATATGTAATAAAACCCCTTAAATACGAAGATTACGAAGACAAAATACAAAAATTGATCGCCTATTGGGAGATCAATGAATTAGTGAAAGCCTAATGAAATAAGGACTTTCACAACATTTTTTTTTCGTCGAGTCGTAATTTTCCTACATTCAATTTTTAGTTTGAAAATACATGAAAGGAATTGTTTTTACAGAGTTTTTGGAGATGGTAGAATCCAAATTTGGACTCGAAGTTGTAGATAATATCATTGAAAAATCTGAATTAGATTCTGAGGGGATCTATACCTCGGTAGGCACCTATGAATTCAATGAAATGGTGGCCCTGCTAACCAATCTTTGCGAAGAGGTACAATTGCCGGCCAATGATCTATTACATACTTTCGGACTTTATCTTTTTGATAGTTTGGGTAAAGCACATCCCGAAGTTATACAGAGTTATAACTCCCCGCTGGGGCTGTTATATTCCATAGAAGACCACATCCATGTGCATGTTAAAAAGCTCTATCCGGATGCGGAACTTCCCTCCTTTACCGTAATTGAAAAAACTGATACTTCACTATCCATGATTTACTCATCGTCTCGCGGACTATACAGCCTGGCGCATGGTCTTATGGAAAAGGCCTTTACACACTTCAATAAAAGCGCTCAAATATCGTATGAGCTCTTAAAGGAAGACGGAACAGAAGTGAAATTTGATATTGTTCAGCATGGATAACAAGGAAGTTAATTTGCTTAAAAAGGCACTGGAACGCCAGAAAAAAGCAAGACTTCAGGCCGAAAAGATTCTGGAGGAAAAATCTCAGGAACTTTACAGTACGTCTAGACAATTAAAAGAAACCAATGAACGTCTCGAAAATCTTCTCAGCGAGAAAACTTCTGAATTAGAAGGTGTTTTTATTAACATCATTGATCCCTACCTGGTCATGGATATTGAGGGAAATGTGATCCGTATGAATGCGGCAGCATCACAACTACTGGGATACGACCATACACAAGAAAAGATCAACCTCCAACAACTAGTACATCCGGAATATATTCAATACACCAAGGAATCCTTTAAACAACTATATGAAGTTGGCACTCTAAAGAACTATAAGGCCAAGATCCTTGCAAAAGATAATTCTGTTCATTTTATTCAAGTAAATAGTAGCCTTATCTATGACAAGAATAGAAATCCTATTGCAGCTCAAGGAATTATTCGGGATATCACCAAGGAAAGTGAGGTAGAAGCGCTGTTATCTGAGCAGAAAAAACAACTCGATATAATCGTACAGAATTCTCCCCTGGGGATCGTACTAACCGTAGGCAGTACCTTTATAAAAGTAAACAAAGCATTTTCTGATCTCATTGGTTACACAGATTCAGAATTAAAAGATCTGTCGGTAAAGGATATCTCCGAACCTGAGGATTACAAAATTTCCAAAGGATTTCAATCGGCCATGGATAAGGGAGAAATTGACAATTTTTCCATCGTAAAACGATATTTCACCAAAGGGGGCAATTCAATTCTAGCTAAGACCTCAGTAAGTGCAGTCAGAGATGCCTCCGGTGCCATTGCCTATGAAGTTGCTATAGTTGAAGATATCACCAAGGAAAAGGAGGCAGAAGAACAGATCAGAGCATCAGAGAACAGACTAGCAACTCTCATCACTAATCTGCATACAGGCGTTTTGTTAGAAAATGAGAATAGGGCCATTTCACTCACCAATCAACGTTTTTGTGACATCTTTCAGATACCAGCTACTCCAGATCAATTAAAGGGAGCCGACTGCTCTAATGCAGCTGAGGAAAATAAGCATCATTTTAAAGATCCAAAGGGCTTTGTTCAAAGGATCAAGAATATTTTAAAAGATAAAAAAGTGGTCTTATCTGATGAACTTGAAATGAAGGACGGACGCATCCTGGAACGCGATTATATCCCGATTTTCTCAGATGGCATCTATAAAGGTCATTTATGGACCTACAATGATGTAACCATTCGAAAGAATTACAAACAGAATTTGGAGATCCAGAAAGAAAAATACTGGAGCATTATTGCGAATATGAATCTCGGGCTAATTGAAGTAGATAATCAGGACGTTATTCAGTTAGTAAACCAAAGCTTTTGTACTATGAGCGGTTATTCCGAAAAGGAACTGCTTGGAAAGAAGGCCGTTGAAATGCTGAAAGTTCAGGAAAAAACGATCATCCTTGAAAAAGGAAAAGAACGAATAGAAGGAAAATCTGACTCATACGAGATACAGGTAAAGACTAAAAACAATGAACTCCGCTACTGGCTGATCAGTGGTGCACCTCGTTATGATGAAGGAGGAGTCGTAGTAGGCTCTATAGGGATCCATTTAGATATAACAGCACAAAAGAATTTAGAACTCCAAAAAGAATTGCTGTTAAAAGAATTAGAAGGGAGTAATCAAGGATTACAGGAATATGCTCATATTGTTTCACATGACCTGAAATCGCCCTTGCGAAGTATTAGTGCACTGGCCACCTGGCTGCATGATGATTATAAGGATATTCTGGATGAGACCGGACTTTTCAATTTGCAAATGATGCAGGAAAAAGTAGAGGGCATGGATAAACTCATAGACGGTATCCTTAAATATTCCAGTATAAAAAGTGAGACCTTAGAAGAAACAGCGGTAGACCTCAACCAGGTAGTAAATGAGATACGGGATATCATATTTATTCCAGATCATGTTAGCGTCATCATCATGAATCCACTACCTGTCTTGCAGGCAGATTCTACTAAAATGCACCAACTTTTTCAAAACTTGATCAGCAATGCGGTCATAAATATTGACAAGGAAGAAGGAATTGTAGGCATTGATGTTACCGAAAAGCAGGACTATTGGGAATTTTCTATAAAAGACAATGGTACCGGAATTCCAAAGGAGTATCATCAAAAAATATTTAAGATCTTTCAGTCCATCGGTACAAAGGAACGCTCAACCGGAATAGGCCTTTCCATTGTCAAAAAGATAGTTGACATCTACGACGGAGAGATCTGGTTAGATAGTAAAGTTGGTGAAGGAACTACTTTTTATTTTACCTTAAAAAAATAAGTATGGAGCAGCCAAATTTGACATACATTGAGAAATTATCCGGAAACGATGAGATCTTTAAAAATAAATTTATTGCTATCTTAAAGGATGAATTTCCGATCGAAAAAGAAGAGTATTATCAATCACTGAATGCCTCTAATACAAATGAGACAGCATTGATAGTGCACAAATTAAAACACAAACTCAATATTTTAGGCTTGGAAAAAGCCTATGGCCTGTCTGTGATCTATGAAGAAGAGCTAAAAAAAGGAGATACCAGCCTGGCACCAAAATTTACAAGCATTTTAGACAAAATAGAATCCTACCTAAATACCATTTAACCATGACCTGTATTATTATTGACGATGAAGCTGCCGCCAGGGCTATTGTAGCCCAGTTATGTACTTCGTATCCTGAACTGGATGTTATTGAAGAGTTTCCCAATGCTATAGATGCTATTAAGTTCCTGAACCAACAGACAATAGATCTTGTTTTTCTGGATATCCATATGCCCGGGTTCACTGGATTTGATTTTGTACAGACTCTTAAGAATCCACCTAAAATTGTTCTTACCACCTCCGATACCAATTTTGCCATTGAGGCATATGAGTATGAAGCTATAGTAGATTATCTGGTAAAACCTATCTCACCGGAAAGATTTGCAAAATCTATTCAAAAAGTAAAGAATTCTTTGGAGAAACAACCTGCATTGAGCGCTTCTGAAGGAAATACATCGGGTGTTGGTGAAGATCTGTACATCAACATAGACAGACGACTAATTAAACTAACTTTTGATGAGATCTTGTTTATTGAGGCAAAAGGCGATTATATAGATGTGAAGACCACAAAGGAGACTCACAGGGTCCATA
This sequence comes from uncultured Flavobacteriaceae bacterium, assembly GCA_963796935.1. GTDB lineage: Bacteria > Bacteroidota > Bacteroidia > Flavobacteriales > Flavobacteriaceae > Muriicola. The sequence continues at coordinate 71,439 of CAWCNT010000017.1, read as the reverse complement.
ATACCTTAAAAAAGATCAAGGAAAAACTTCCGGAAGAACTCTTCTTGCAGATACATCGATCGTTTATTATCAACTTCACTAAGATCATTGATATTGAAGATAATAGTGTCCTCATAGAAAAGAACGTGATCCCTATTAGCAGGTCTAACAGACCCGAGCTGATGCGCCGATTAAATTTGTTGTAAAGTTTACTTCAGGGCAAGAAGTTTCTTATTGAATAAAGGAGCCTTTGTAATTGCCCACTTTACTTTAATTCCGATCTCAGTAAATTCGAAGCCGGCTGCGGTGGCAGAAGCAATGTTGCTATACTTTCCGTATAGATCAACCCCCAACCTATTGGTAAATTGATGCTTTAATTCCGCCTCTACCCTAAAAATGGCCGACTGATCGTCACTTTCTACCTTTTGAAAGCCTGTTGCTCCACTCAACATATACCGGGTCTTTTCTGAAAATGATCCCCTGATATCGGCGAAAACCTCCGTGGCGTGATACTGTTCCGGACTAAAATAGATACTTGGCAGTTGGTCTTTGAAAGCAATATATTGATAGTTGACCCCAACTTTTAGGGCCGGACTTTTCAGTACGTTATAATATAAGGAGGTAAAGATCAGATTCCTGGTATTGCCATCAGTTTGTCTGGTATGCATTAGCTGGGTATACCATCCCAAATTAAAATTACTGCTTATATTATAGTTAAGTCCGTAATGATTCATGACGATCTCACGCTCAATGAGGTCTGCATTAAAATTTTGAACTTCTCTCTGATACCCTATCTCCAAATTTTGAAGTCGCATTGGTTGTAATTGAAATCGTGCATCCAGGATGGGTTGGGTATACGATCGGTCTCCAAAGCTAGAGTTATTAAACCCTATGACGGTTTTTAATTTAGTCTGCGGGAATACTTTGTACTCTGCCCCGGCCAATACAACATGTGAAGTAGCCTTGTTCTGAGAAATGGTATTTTCTGTATTTCTAAACTGATAGGAAAATGATGTTCTAAATTTTGTCGAAAACGGCAGGCTGCTACTTATCTGATTTCCGAAAGCCACATTTTTACCGTTATCGAAGGTGTAAAAGGCTTTCTCCTCCAACATAGGTGTATGCAGTGAATTTAATTTCTCTACAAATCCCTGGGCATCTGCCTGGTTTTCGTAATGTGATAAAGTTTTAAAAGCTGCTTCATAAGCAGGTATGATCCTGTCTGAGGCAAACAAGGCATTTGCCTTTCCCAGGTTCCCATCAAATGACGTACTATCATTTAATAATATAGCATCATATGAGTCCAGGCTGGTCTTAAAATCGGCTGTATACATTCCCAAGGTTGCTCTGAGTGCTTTTATCCAATTCTGTTTAGGCGCTCTTCTTTCCAAACTGTCTATTTGTTTATCTGCTTCCCTATACTTGCTATTCCAGATCAGGGCCTGAATATAGCGTTCATTTGTTTTATTCGTTAGCATGGTATCATTGACCATGGCAACCTTAGTTCGTGCAATACGTGCTATATTCAACGCTTCTTTATCATTTTTTCCAATATGTGATGCAAGTGCAATACCATTAAGCGCTACAATAGAGTCTGACGGGTTCTTAGCTATTTGTAAATAAGTGCTTTTTGCGCGTTCTGAATTTTTGGTGATCAAATACAGATTGGCAAGATTTAGCAGTGTCTCTTTGTCTTCCGGAAAATCAATGAATATTTCTTTTAATAATTGCTCCGCGATATCATACTGCTTTTTGGTAATATAGGTGTTGGCAAAACCTAATTTGATATATTTTCTTGAGGTTTTGGCGCTATTGTTACCAGGTTGCAGTGACAGGGCCTTATTTACCCAATCGAGTGCTGATTCAAATTCCTTTAAATTACTTAGAGTGTTTGCATACCCTAAAAGAGCCCCAAAATTTCTTGGGTTATTCGCTACCAATTCTTCATACAACGGTTTGGCATTGCTATACTGCTTATCCCACAGGTACGCTTCGTTATAATTGATCTGAACCTCAAAATCTGATGGATATTCCTGAAGAAGCTCAGAAAATAATTCAATGGCTTTGGTAGGTTCTCCGCTTAAGCCCACTGCCCTGCCGTAGCAGATCTGTGCCGTTTTGTTATCGGGGTCTGTTTGCAGATACGAATCAAAATAGGTTTCTGCTTCCTCAAACGATCCGGATTCCAATAATTGAAATCCTTCGTTCATACTTCCTTGTCCGCTCATTAGAGTGGAAGTGAAAAGTAATACAGGTAATAAATATTTAGCTTTCATAGGTTAAGCATTTTTAGATGGTTTGCGAAGCCAATTTTTAAGCTTCTCACCTTCTTGTTATTTGGTTATGTAAAGTTAATGCAGTCTTTCCCGCACCGGAAGTGCGATAATGTCCGTTCGTCTACAGCAATTAGCCATCCGTCTAAGTTGGGAATTTTGAAACGTCAGCTTGGGAGATATTTGCGGTAATAATTATAAGAATGCTTAACCAAAACAATTCATAAATGTGTTTTCAAATTCAAGCAATTAATGGGCTTGATCATCAGGACACATCTTTAAAAATTAGACATGACCGCAATTAGAATTCTATTTAAAAAGTTTACGCCAGAACAAGTATTTATGGGTAGTGTGTTACTCGTTAATGGTGGCAACTATTTATACAACCTGATCCTGGGAAGATTATTGGGGCCAGAAGCATATGCAGATGCTGCACTTCTTGTAACACTACTGTTAGTTTTGTCCTTTTTGGGGATGACATTTCAGTTGGCAACAACGAAATTCGCCGTTGTGTTTTCCGGGAAGGTGTGGGACAGTTTCTTAAACAGGACCTACAAACAAGCCATTATTGTGGGAATGCTTTTTGGTGCATTGTTCGTTTATTTTGCCAAAGATCTACAATTGCTGTTTCAGACAAATACACCCTATATGTTTGTGGCACTTGGCTTTGGAATCCCTTTATACTTTTTTATGAGTGTGAATAGAGGGAACTACCAGGGACATCATAATTTTAATAAGCTCTCTATCACCTATCAAACGGAGATGTGGAGCCGACTTTTGATCACTCTGGCGTTCCTGTTATTTAGCCCCTGGGAACCCGCCCTTTCCGTTGCCATAGGGATCGGATTTTCCTTTCTTTTTGGTTTGATCCCTTCAGATGTAAAAGGTATTTCAATTGCCAGACCTTCCATGCTATCATCTGAAAATGCGAAACGAGTAAATAAGTTCATTATCCTGACCCTTTGTTATGAAATTACCCAGATCATCATTAACAACAGCGATGTCCTTATGGTGAAGCATTATTTCAGCCCTAATGAGGCAGGTTTATACGCATCTCTGGCTCTCATTGGCCGAGTAGTTTACTTTGTAGCCTGGATGTTTGTGATGCTTCTCTTGCCTGCAGTTGTTCAAAAGGAAAAAGATGGGGAAGCCACTGCTCCTGTATTATTTAAATATGTTGGCTATGTTGCCCTCCTTTCCCTGACCATCATTACTTCTTGTTATTTTTTCCCGGAGTTGATCATCAAACTTATGTTCGGTGATGCCTATCTGTCTATGGCAGGTTTGTTGTGGCAATATGCGGTAGCGACTTCACTTTTTGCTATTGGGAATATTTTTGCTTACTATTTTTTATCCCTTGATCATTATGTCCCCGTAATTATTTCCGGAGTTTTAGGGCTATCGCAGATAGCACTTATAAGCGTATTACATAACTCATTAGAACAGATTGTACAGTTACAGATCCTTGTTATGGTCATTTTACTGATCTCCCAAATTGCTTATTTTCTATATAAGAAGCGAAGTTTATAACACAACCTTCTATTCAAAAATGTCAGGGTCGGATCTTTTAATAGTTCCGACCTTTTTTTGTTTCTATCAGGTTTATATCCAGGGACACAGTAAAGATGATTAGGATCCATAAGGCACCAAAAATACAGGACCCCTATTTTCTGCTTACCGACACTGATTTTCCATTCGTCTACAGTAAGGATGCAGTGAGCTTCTCAGAGCCCGTATTCACTGCCTTTTATAAGATATTTGCCCTGTAAATAAAATATTAATCTTAATACTTAACCTATGAAATTAGCAATTGTAACGGCGTATCCACCTAGTAAAGTAACCTTAACTGAATATGGGTACCATTTGGTAAAACACTTCCGTTTACAAGACGATGTAACGGAGATCGTATTGATCACCGACAGAACTACTGAAGAAAAAGATCTGTCCTTTGAAGGTGAAGGGTGTAAAATTACAGTAAAAGAAAGCTGGAGTTTTAATAGTTATACAAACCTGTATCACATCAATAAGGCAATCTCAGAAACTAAACCAGATGCAGTTTTATTTAACCTTCAATTCCTAAAGTTTGGAGATAAGAAAGTACCTGCAGCTCTTGGCCTGTTGGCACCTTTTATCTGTAAATTAAGACGTATCCCAACCATTTCACTTATTCATAATATTCTGGAACAAGTAGATCTTGATAATGCAGGAATTACCCAGAACAAATTGTTACAAAAGGTGTATAATGTAATTGGGACCATGTTAACCAAATTTGTATTGGCTTCAGACGTAGTAGCTGTAACCATCAGTAAATATGTTACTATTCTGGAGAAGAAATACAATGCACGCAATATTGCACTGATACCTCATGGATCCTTTGAAACACCTCCAGAGCCCGATTATGCTTTACCAAAAGGACCAAAACAAGTAATGGCCTTTGGTAAATTCGGTACCTATAAGCGGGTTGAGATCATGATTGAGGCCGTAGAATTGATCCGAAGCAGAACCAAGGAAGACATAGAAATTGTTATTGCAGGTACTGATAGTCCGAACACTCCGGGATATCTTAAATCCATGGAGGAAAAATATGCACATGTGCCTAACCTAAGGTTTACGGGCTATGTTGCAGAAGAAGATGTCCCTACTATTTTCGGAGACAGCGCCGTGGTTGTATTTCCATATACCTCTACCACCGGTAGCTCTGGTGTCTTGCACCAGGCGGGTAGTTATGGTAAAGCAGTAGCACTGCCAGATCTGGGTGATCTTGGTGTCTTGGTCCGTGAAGAAGGATACAAAGGGGAGTTCTTTAAACCAGATAATACTGGATCATTAGCAGACGCGATAGAAAATATCCTGATCAATGATTCACATAGGGTTCATTTAGGAAAAACCAATTACGATGCGGCATGTTCCTTGCCTATGTCAGCAATCACCCAAATGTATACGGATTATTTCAAAGCGATAAAATATAAGAGCTTACCTAACTTTTCCCCAGATCTTGTTATAGAAAAGAAAACCATCAAGGAAGAAGTTTAACTAATTTTTGGTTAGGTTAAGTAGAGAGGAGGGCAGCGTGGTTACTGCTCTCCTTTTATTTTTGTGAGGAGAGATCCAGATACTGGAAGCATGGTTTTTCCTTGCCCTCTATAGAAATAGCACCAAAATATTTTTGTCGTTGTTTTCTCCACGGTAGTCTACCAACCACAGAGTTTGGTACCTCATCAAAATCATAAAGTGTCCAGAATAAATATGGGATCTTCTCCTCATTTAAATGCTGCTGCATTTCTTTATAATAATCAGCCTGCTTTTGTTCCGATCCTAAAAATGCATTCCAAATACCGCTGTAGGAAGAATACCCGTACTCTCCCAACAAAATAGGCCTATCTCCTACCCTGTCTTTTAAAGCCTTGTATTTCCCTAAAAAATCAGCAGGATCCTGATAGTAATGAAAGGAAATAAAATCGACCTCATCACTCAATAAAATTGCAGCTTCCGGGGAGGACCAACCAATTGTTACAGCATGGTTTGGATCCCATTTCTTTACCTGATTACTCATTTCTTCCAACCAGGCCAATACTTGTTCTTTTCCTCTCGACTCGAAATCGAGATCGGGTTCATTTTTTAGGTCCCATCCCAAAAGTGCCGGATGATCTTTCAGGGCTTTTACTATGGTCTCCGCATGTCTGTGAGTTAAGGTCCAGTCCATCACATCATAATTCCCATAAAAATCGAACAAGGTTACTAAGACCTTAAGTTTATTGGCATTCGCCAGATCCAGCATTATTTTTAGTTTTGCCAGGTTTTCATCAGAAACACTGCCTTTCCCAAACTCCTCATAAGGAACAAATACTCGCACAGAATTAAGGCCCATTTTACGTATCCGGGCGAAGTCATTCGCAATTATCTCTTTATCGAAGTTGGCTCCAAACGTATCCCATGCACTTTTGCCTGGATAGTAATTAAGCCCTTTCATTTTTGCAATATCGTACCGCGAAGTATTGTTTTTTGTTGAAGTATGCTCCTCTTCATCTGGTTCTTCTATTTCAACCATATGTCTAATCCGCCAAAAACCGTCTTCTAATAACATCAGGACCTTGTATGAACTAGTGTCCTTTTTTCTTAAAATCAACTGTTCATTCTGCCATATCTCCTTATAAGTTTCCACATGTCTGTCAGTGAACACTACAAGACTACCATCGGCGCTATAAAAGTTGAGTGAAGGATGATGAGCCAAACTTGTCTGTTTCACTGAGGTATTATGTTGTTTGTTCAGATCTAGCACCCTATCTATTTTGATCTGCATACTGTCTGTATAATAATCAGCAACTCCATAGGAATCATTGTTAGACAGGGCAATATTTCTAACATACCATGATCTTACATAATCATTTTGTATTTCTTTCAGTGTTTGTGCCTCCATGGGTCTTCCGGGATTCTCCAGATCTTCCCACTGAACTTCCGGCAGATAGGTTTCTTCTATGTTACCCTGAATATGAAGGATAGAGGATTTGTCTGCTCCGGAATTGAGATAGGCCCATACAGAACTAATACCATAAATTACCATGGCATTGATCCCAAGAAATGAAAGGATCAATAAAGATCTATATATGTTCTTGTTCCACTTACTTTTCATGGAGTTGTAGCATCTGTTTTTTTGTAATTCCTGCTATAGTAACTTCAAGGTGATATATGCCCGCTTTATAGTTTTCCTCGGGCAATTCAATTTCTGTAAAACCATTAACGGAGGTATTTTTTTTAATTTCTAATTGCTTATTCTTTTCGTCACTAATTTTAATTTCTATAGGTATACCATCCGGATTTAGCTGATCCATAAAACTTAAGATGGGACCTACCAGAATGGTTCTGCCATCTTCAGAGATTGTAAGATCATAACTTTGAATCGCAGGCTTGAAATCGATGGAGATCGCCTCACTTTTAGCCGAACCTGTGACATAGGCTTCAACTTTCCAATTCTCTTCTACTTCCGGATGAAGCATCTGTGCCATGGCAATTCCATTAATGGTAGTACCTTCGGTCTTTAGTTTAATGCCATTATTATTGGTTATTTGAAATGTCACCAGGGTACCGTCACTTATGGTGTTGCTGTATATATCCTTGATCACAGAAGTTTCGAAAATAATGATCTGGTTCCCGTCTGCATACCCATGGTTACGTTTAAAATACAACTCGAAACCAGTTGCCTGGGAAGGGAAAATATCTACGGTTAGTTCTTTTGTATTGCTACCTACAGTGCTGGCTGTGACCAGCATTCGGGCCGACTTCTCAACCGAGAACAAACGCTTCCAACTTATAAGATCCTTGGTGGTGGTTTCATAAGCTTCATTCTCAGTCAAAATTTGTCTTTTTATTTGCACGGGAGTCCCTTCCTTCACTGGATTATCGTAAATGTCTGTTGGTACGTTCACCAGCATTGCATAGTCTGTAGTGCCGGCATAAATGCTTCTTGGACCCAGATAAGTTTCCATTTTCACAGGCCGTTCCGAGCTTGAAATTTCAATTATACCTGAATCGGATATATTGTTATTGTAGATTAGGTTCCATTTACAAAAACCTGATTTTTGTGTAAACTGGGTGGGTAAAGTGAACCAGAGTTCATCTTTTTCCCGAATCCCGGGAATAACAGAGGTTCCTATAGAATTCTCAAGGATCAAATAGGGATCTCCTTCTCCGGAAATTTCAAATCTCAGGGTAACCTTATCTCCTGCCTTGGCTGTGAGAGGAGTTTGAATAGGTACAATGCTTATCTCACTTACTATAGTAGGTGCTTTGGCACATCCTAGTGTCAATAATAAGAGCATGAAGTAAGTACAATATTTCATCTACTTTGGATTACCTATAAAATGATTTAGTTCGATCTTAATAAAATCAAAGCCGTCTGACTTATGTTCCAGTAATTGTTCTTTTGGATGCGAAAGAGCTCTATTCGGAAATACCTTCGCTGATATTTGAGCATTGTGCAGACCATTTACAAAGCAGTTTGATAAATCTCTATTGATCACCGTTACACCTTTTAGATCCAAAAATTCATAGTCGAATGATTGTTTCCGCTGTATCCGTATTCCCTCCGAAATAAAGCTGTGATCTACCCACAGCAAGTTATTGGAAGCATCGTAATAGGAAATCAATAATTGAGGTATGGTTACTTCCTGGTTTCCGGCATTAAAAAGAACGCCTTCCATATTTTTTTCATTTAAAATAAGATCCTGAAGGGCCACCTGTTTGTACAGATCGGTAATAGCCACATTGGCGGCTATTTGCAGATTGAACTTCACTGGGACATCTGTCAGGTTAACAGGTGTAAATTCGTCGGGATCATAGGTTTCAGGCATTTTACTTTCCTTAGTGGTCCATGCAATACTTTCAAAGTTTATCCTGAAGGAAGTGATCTCCTTAGGCAGTAATTTATGCTTTATATGATACTTGGCATTATACGTTGTGAGTTCCTCGTCTTGCTCATTGTACAAACTAGCCTGAATTACTACATCTGCCGGAACATGGTCTATATTCTGAAGTTCCCCAACAATTGCGTATTCCGATCCAGATCTTACCAAACTTGCAGAAAGTACTTCAAGCACAGGTTGTTCCAGAACGTCTTCATGATGGGTCTGCTGGGTAGTGATCCGTCTTCTCCCATGATTGTAGTACGAAGTGGTATTGGCAGTAAAAAGTTGGTCTGGTGGAATATCTGCTTGTGGCGGTGAGGGAACTATGAACCATTCATTGTCTTCCATGACCAATTCTCGTACTTCTTCTTTTTTTATGGTCTCCAATGGAGTGATCCATACCGTATTTATATTTGCCGTTGCCGCCTTGGAAGACTTACTAATGATCTCCACGCCAATGGAATCTAATTTAGCATACGAGCTGAGAATTCCATCATTTACAGAGATCTCCAACATGTACTGTGCAAGTGAAACACCTCCTGCGGGATCGAGGTAGCTATGGGCTTTTTCAAATTCTTTGAAATCTATCGCGTCATAATATGCCCTCACTACATTTTCTGGGGATCGTTGTGCTGTATTATTTAAATAGAATTGATACAAGCCATAGAACAACAATCCGGTCATGAGCAAGGCCCAAATATGATTTATCGCAATAAGTTTTTGCGGAAACCTATCATATGATACTCCTAATTTCATGTACTCAGGGATTCGTATATCCTTTGATTTTAATGCCCGTATCCACACCAACTGAATATTGAGAATAAAAGCCAGAAGTATCGTTAACACAGGAATGACGCCCCACATAAGCTTGAGAAAAGTAGGAACATCGTCTTTTGGTATTATTGCCGGTAAAGGTGGGACATTGAGTCTTTCCCAGACCATGATGCCATTTTCCAATTGCTGCAATCGTTGCCATCCACAGTAATACAGAATAGGGTCATAGAACTTGTCATTAGAGAAAATGTATTTCAGATTGTATTTCTCCGGAATCGTCAAAAACTGCTGCAGGGATCCTATACCTTCCACTCCCCTGAATTTTGAATTCTCTAATCTTTCAATAGCCTTACTTGTTAATTCTGGTAATCGGCGGGCGGAATGATAGTTACCGTCAACCGTCATGGCATTTGTCTGAGCTGAAAGCCATGCCATTTGATCACCAAATCCCAAAGTTAGATATCGCCATTGGTCGTGCATATCCTGATTAAGGAAATTAACGATGGGAAGCATCTTAATTTTTTGAGGTTGGGAGGGCCTGAAATAGCCAAGACTCATCGTAAAGATCACCATAAACAAAATACCGGCTGCCAGAAATGCTCCCAGGATACGGTGATACATAGGTCCAAATCTCTCCTGAAGCGCTTTTTTAAGGTCTCCTTCAACGATACGGTATAGAAACTCCCCAAAAATGGGAAGTGCCATGATAGTTGCCCATAAGGTGAAACGGTCTAAGGTAAGGATGTTAAAAGCCGTCTCTCCCAATACCATCCTTGGAATGGGGGTAGTTCCTCCAGTTCCTAAAATTGTGAGGATGCTTATGGACAATCCGAAAAAGAGATAGCGCTTACTATAAAAGCGATAGAAAACATAGGGCAGAATAAATAACAATATTCCCCAGGGAATTATAAAAAACACGAGTCCGGAAGAGGTTACTTCCAGAAAATTATCGCGTGAGCCATGAGGGATAGGCACTTGTGTAATCGGATTTGCCTTGGAATTCAACCAGTAGGGAAGTATACATAGCACAATTAGTGCGAGTGACCCCATTCCAAATCCTACTATTCTCCAAAATAATTTTTGGAAAGAGGTAAGAAATACTTTGAAGGTGATTTTTTTCGAATCTCTGACTTTCTCCTTGGCATCGTCCATGATGGCCATGCCTATCAAGGGGAAAATAAAGAATACCATTCCAAAAATAGGCGTAACATGATGCGAAGTAACTGTCACTGCTATTAGAGAAAATGCGGTAATTAAGTTGAAATACCTTCCTGTTCTGATCCATTGATAGATCTCAGGAAGAGCGTGTAACAATACAGAAAGTCCGATTATACTTGGCAACTGACCAAAAATGTGCAAAGTTTCAATAAAGGTGGAAGAAAATACGGCCATCAGGGCAGTATAGCCGGCAATCCTTCGGTTCCCTGTAAGTAATAACCCAAAACGATACGCACCGGTTATGAATAAAACGATACTTAATAAGGCCACTGTATACAGTCCGAACTTAAGGCCACCTAGAAATGAAAAAAGCGCCATTAATTGATGCGCTAAAGGAGGATATCCCATTACTGTAAAGCCTGTATACCACCTATGTTCCCATGGTTCCCACCAACTTGTGGCGTAATGATCGGCAAAGAATAGGTGTATTAGCGCGTCATAAGTAGATTCCAAGGTGAAAAATAAAGCAGACCCATGAAAGGCGATACCAATCAAAAGAGCAAGAACCAATAAAATATTTGTCTGCTTCATGCAACAATTCTGTAGGAAAATATAACATTATAAAGATAGATATATTGTGATGTAGGCCCACTATCGGCGGCAGGCAGAACACCGCCATTGACCTACAGAAAATCCCCATTCGTCTTTGTTGGTCCTTTTTGGAAGTCTTAACTATCTACTTTTGGCAAAGAAATTAGAAAACCAAATCAAACTAGTTTCATTAAAAACAAATTAATTTAATACTTAACCTATGAAAATTTTAGCAATTGATGATCAGCAATTAATCTTGCTGTCAGTAGAAAAAAAACTAACCGAATTGGGATTTGAAGTTCAGATCGCCGATAGTGGTGCAAAGGGAATTGAACTTTATAATAGCTTTAAGCCTAACCTTGTAATAGTGGACATCAATATGCCCGGTATGTCTGGTTTAGAAGTTGTAAAGCATATAAGGATCGAGCAACACCAGGATACTCCTATATTGGTGCTTTCCGGTAATACCAATGAATCTATCATTGTAGACGGATTTGATCTTGGTATCAATGATTATATGAAAAAGCCGGTAAGCCTAAATGAAATGGCTGCACGTATCCATCATATCTTAGGGGTTTGTACGCTGCCAAACACAACAAGACCAACGACGAATCATCAAGTGATCCAGAAATATTGTGTTGGGGTTGTCATTCCATGTTATAATGAAGAAGAGCGACTTTCCAGTGCAGTATTCCAGGAATTTGCCACAAAAAACCTGGGGTATCATTTATGTTTTGTAAATGATGGAAGTACGGATAAAACCCTGGAAGTACTTCAAGAGCTGAGAAAAGGAAATGAAGACACTATCAGTATCTATGATTGTGAAAAGAATGGTGGGAAGGCCGAAGCGGTAAGGCAAGGATTATTACATCTGGCTAAGGACCCACAATTTGATTATTTGGGATATTTAGATGCCGATCTTTCAACAGATTTTAGAGATTTTGATGATTTGGTTAATACTTTGGAGAATTCAGATTTTAAGATTGTAAGTGGCTCCCGTATCAACAGGATGGGTGCTAACATTACTAAGGAATCAGCTCGAAAGATCATCAGTAAGACCATCAATCTTATTATTCAAACAATATTAGGGATGCCTTTTAAAGACACCCAATGTGGTGCCAAGATCATGAAGCGTGAAATGATAGCTCCAATGTTCAACAAAAAGTTTATAACACGTTGGTTGTTCGATGTAGAGATCTTTATGCGAATGAAAAAATTCTATGGAAAAGAAACTGTTCAGAGCTTGATCTGTGAACAACCTTTGAAAAGGTGGATCCATGCAGATGGCTCAAAGCTTTCCATGAAAGACTCTATCAAGATCGTAGGGCAGTTAGGGCAAATAGCCTGGCATTACAAGGCTGCCTAATTTCCTATATAAACATGTCATCTGCCAGCAGAGATTATTTAGAGAGCTCCTCTTGGTAATAAACATAGCTTCAGGAGACTACTTTTGACACATCAACAAATAAAAAATAATACCATTATGAAAAATAACAGAGCCTACAAAGGATTATTACAACTAGATGGCAACAGAGAAATTTATCAAATCTGTGAAGTAAATATTAATCAGAAAGAAATTATATTAAGCATCATTCCATCAAACATTTTCAAAGCAATTTGATGTCCCTAATACGTAAAAAATGATCGTGGTTTATTCGAAAAGCCACAAGAGTTAAATTAGGCTAGCAAATTAAAAAACCCAACGTTATACGTTGGGTTTTCTTTTTATTAATGTCTTTGTTTCTCAACAATAAATAGATTTAGACAAAGACAATATGGGTGTTATCTGTATTGGCCCTGTCATAGAACTGACCTATAGTGATAATATCTTCTATCTCATCAATAAGGTCTTCTTTATCCAGATGGAACATATCCATGGCTAGTTTACAAGCCCAAAGCCTGCAGCCAGAATCGGATAGGATCTCCAAGAACTCCCCTACAGGAGGCATATCCAGTTTTTCCATTTCCTTTTTCATCATTTTACTAGCAAGTGCTTCCACCCCTGGTAGTCCACCTAGCATGGTTGGCATATGCATAGCCGGATTTCCCACAGTAGCGACATGCAAGTGCTCTAGCTTCTTCTTTTGAATCGCTTCCAGTCCAAAGAAAGTGAAAAATATTTCAGATTCAATTCCTTCCATCCTAGCCCCATTGGCCATCACAAAGGCCGCATACACATTTTCCAGTGTAGCTTTGGAGAGAATAAAAAGCATTTTTTTTACTGTTGTATTGCTCATGATCTTAGTTTTAAATTAAATACAGCTTTTTGGTTTAGGAATCCCGGCAATAAGCGTTGATTTTTTCAAGGGTCCTCCTGGGAATAAGCTATAAAATTCCTTGATGTTGATCACACCGCTATTTTTAATACCCCGAATAGACAAGGGTTCTTCTTTCTTAAATTTCTCCTGTACATAGGTTATGACTTCCCAATGTCTGGGAGTAAGACTAATTCCTTCCTTTTTAGCCAGTTGTTCTCCAATCTCCTTATCCCATTGACTGAAATCGGTTAAATATCCTTCTTCATTTACATGAATTTCTCTACCTGCAATTGTTGTTTCCATTTTTATTGATTTTTTATGTTGAATTCTTATTGTTTATTCTGCGTTTACAAATTGTTTGCCTTTCTCCGACATTTTTGAAGGGACAAACGGAATTGGTACTCCCTTGAGTAACATGTTCCAGTAGACCCATCTAAAAGCCAGTTTACCCATATGGTTCATCCTGCTTTCCTTTAGCAATTTCAATGGTCCTACACCAGGGAAAGGAAACTTTCCTTCCACCGGTTCATGAGTATAGTTAAAGTCGATCAAAAGGGCTTTCCCTCCACCAGTTTCTATAAAACAGTTAGAGTGGCCATCGAACTCATCTTTTAACGGTTCTCCATGAATGTATCGCAATATGTTTTCCATTAAGATCTCTGCTTCAAAATGCGCCACAGATCCGGCCTTGGAAGCAGGAACATTAGTGGCATCCCCTATGGCAAATATATTCTCGTGAGCAAGGGTCTGTAAGGTCCCTTTATTTGTAGGTATATAATTTAAGTCGTCTCCCAAACCTGAACGAGCAATAACCTCATCCCCCATATTGGTCGGTACTGTTACCAATAAATCATAAGGCACTTCAGTCTCTGCATAGTCAATGATCTTGTTGTTCTCCTGATCTACACGTTCAATATTAAAATCACTGACCACTTTGATCTTCTTCTCATCCAACAAGTATTGCAATACTTTGGTTGCTTCAGTAGTGGTAAAAGCTCCACTTAAGGGGGTCACATAAGTAATATCTACTTTGTCCCGCATTTTCTTATCCTTAAAGTAGGCATCGGCCAAAAAGGCAAATTCTAATGGAGCTACAGGGCATTTGATAGGCATTTCGGTAATGTGAATGACCAGTTTGCCACCCTTCCATCCTCTCAATTTGTCTCGTAATGCTTTCGCGCCTTCAAAGGTGTAGAAATCGAAAATATTCTTGTACCAATTAGGCCCTAACATACCTTCTACCTCCCCCGGTGCTGTTTTGGAACCGGTGGCCACAATTAATACATCATAGGGCAATTCTTTCCCTTTCTCCAGCATCACTATATTCTTCTCAGGGATGATCTGTTCTATTTTCTCCTGTATATATTTAGCGTTTTTAGGGATAAATTTTACACCCTTTTTCCTTATTTGTTTTGGTTTGTAAATATCAAAGGGAAGGAATAAATACCCGGGTTGATAATAATGTGTGGCATATTGGTCCACAATGGTAACCTGCCAATCTTCTTTTCGCAATTTGGAGGTAAGGTGGTTGGCCATCATGGTTCCGGCTGTTCCTGCACCAAGAATTACTAAGTTTTTCATTTTATCGTTTTTTATGGCTTTGAATTGAATTAATTTAAACTGTTTATGATAAACGTAATTTGTTTTGAAACGCCTATTATTACGCTTTATAAAACTCTTTAAATTCTAGGATAAAATTACGAATAAGGTGCTCCACAGAATGTGACTTATGTCACATAAGCACAAGTTTTAATGGATAAAATTTCTTTAGGATTTTATGGAAGGTCACTCTTCCAAGACACCTTTAAACCCTGGGTGTTTTCTAGAAAAGAATTAAAATATCAATGCCAAAAGTTCAACACTTCTTGAAAGGAGGCCGATTGAGTATAGGGTTTCATCAATATATCGTGTTGGAAGGTAAAGGAAGTGAATCTTTTCCCTGCTGAAACTGCTCTTATCAGATGCTGAATCATTTGATCTTCATCACCCGATATGGCATAATACCTCGCTTTTGCATAGTCAATAGCGCCATATTGGTAAGAACCCCGCAGAACATCCAAGCTATTAATTAGTGAACTTGCTTCTTTTTCTTTGCCATTCTTAAACAGTGACATGGCCAGGTAAGTCTTATTTTGGATACTTTCAGGATCTTCTTTTAAAAGAGATCTCAACAATTTCTCCGCTTTTTCATAATCCGTTTTATAGAAATAGGCATATGCCATTAATTCTCTGTCCTCATTTGACAATGCTGTGGTTTGATCTTCAAATGAATTTAATAACTCATTGAAATATTTATCCGCATTATCATTATCACCTACCCTTAAAAACTCTTTTGCTGTGACCTGTGTTTTTTCCCGCCACAAGCTTATATCGCTCGTAAGCCTGTAGGCATTCATAATTTCGGCTACGGCTTCCTCATTTCCCGTTACTACATAGGCATTGATCAAAACTTCTTTCACCCACTCAAATCCCTTCGTAGAGCCATAATCTTTAAACATTTCAATAGGTCTTTGCGGATTTCCGAGTTCTATATCTGCCAACCCTTTTACATAATAACGATATTCACATTCCTGGCAATTATTAAGGTCAACCCTTTCCATGACGAGTCTGCTGGTTATAGATAGAATCTACAGCCTCTGGTCTGTTTACAAATTGTAAAGCCAGGACCATAGCACTCATATTATTATTTATATCATCCGGTTGATAATTGTATTCTTTTCGAAAATAATTGAACGCTTTTTGATTATCACCATTGAGCAAAGCCTCCCACATTCTTACTAAGTTAACCTGTCGTTCCCCGGTCTTAGGTTCCCGCGACCATACAGTTACAAGAGAATCTGCAATGACATATTGATCTTTATTATAATAATAGGTAACGCGATGTAGTTTTGGTTCAAAATAATTGCTATCAATGGCAATTGCATCGTTCATTGCTTTTAAGAATTCCGGATCAGAATTTTCGTAGTTGTCAAAGGCCTCTAAAACAAGCTTAAAAGCCTCATATTTGGGCGGTGTCTCTTCATAATCGGTTCCTGGCCTACCCTTGGACAGATATCCTAAAATTCGTTGTTTTAGTTCCTCAATACACGTTAGGGGTGAGTCTGTATCGCATTCAACCGGGTCAAAAGATATGAGTGTCTTGTTCATATTACCATCTAATAACGAACACTGAATCAATAGTTTTCCATCATTTAAGTAATAGGTGCCTTTAAGTATTTTTCCAGGTTTAAGATAATCGGTAAGAATTTTATCGTCTGTTGAGGGTATCAAAGAAGCTTTTAAAACATTGGAGTATTCCTCTACGATTTTGGGTGAAATAACTTGTCCTACATCATTTTGGGTGATCCCGTGAATAATCCAGTCTACAGCCATTTTCCCAACAACATTTAGTTTCTCATCGGCAGTATTATTTTCAAATTTCAGGACAGCGATCTTATTGTTTTGATCCTCCATAGCAAATACAAAGTCGCTCACATTTTCCTTATTTAAGAAATTGACATTGACAATAAGGGAAATTGCAAATACTGCCATTATGGTAATACCAAAAAGCAACGTAAAATATAATTTCTGAAAGGGGCTGTAAAAATGAACCCCGGGAAGGTGGATCTTTCTTTTTTTAGTGATCTTTTTACCCGACTCGTCAACCTTAGCGTTCGCAGTATATTTAAGCCCTCCTCTTTGGCTAAGTTTAGACTCTGAGGGTTTTAGCCTGTATCTCCAAAGTAAGTACACATAAAAAGGGAAGCCCGCTATAAGAACGAGCAATAAATAGGTCATCGAAATTTTAGGAAGGCCAAAAGGTTCCCATATCGTTGAAAAAACTTGTATAAGGACCCAACTGGAAACGATGTAGATCGAAAGGTTTTTAAATACTTCCTTTTCATGACATTCCTTAATAAATTCTCTAAAACTCATGGATCATTATGTGTATACCGTTGTTCTAAGATAGGAATAAATTGAGCAAGAAAAATCAAGCGTATTCTATTCTCTTCTGATAGATTAGCACTGCTTATACTTAACTCGTCTTTTTTTGGTATCTTTTTACAGTAATTAAAAATGTAATTCTCTTCTATAAAGCCAGCTATAAAATCTAACTTATTTATATACCATCGCATCATGAAAAAACTAAAAAAAGAAGATATTAAACAAGAAGTTTTTGACCTCTATGATGATTACGCACATAACAGGCTTAGCAGGAGACTGTTTATGGATAAACTGTCTACATATGCTGTAGGAGGTCTCACAGTAGCTTCTTTGGCAAGCTTTATTTCTCCGGATTATGTGAAAAAAATTCAGATACCTCAAGATGATCCAAAATTGAAATCTGAATATATAAACTACAAATCTCCAAAAGGCGGTGGAACTATTAAGGGGCTCCTTTCCAGACCAGTTGATGTCAAAGGAAAACTTCCCGGCATTATTGTGGTTCACGAAAATCGCGGCTTAAATCCGCATATTGAAGATGTTGGAAGACGTGCAGGCCTGGCAGGATTTATTTCCCTGGCACCTGATGCCCTCACACCCTTAGGAGGTTATCCCGGAAACGATGATGCCGGGCGTGAATTGCAGCGTAAACGCGATAGAAATGAAATGCTTGCAAGATTTTATCGCTGCCTTTGAACATTTGAAATCGCATCCTGAATGTACAGGAAAGGTAGGTGTCGTTGGTTTTTGCTTTGGCGGCTGGATCTCAAATATGATGGCCGTAGAAGTAGCAGAATTAGGAGCCTCTGTTCCTTTTTATGGAGGTCAGCCAACGGAGGGAATTGAAAATATAAATGCCCCGCTCCTACTTCATTTTGGTGAATTAGACAAACGTGTTAATGAAGGATGGCCGGCTTATGAAGCCGCTCTGAAAGCGAATGGAAAAGAATACCAAGCCTTCATTTACAAAAATGCAAACCACGGTTTTCATAACGATACCACGCCTACGTTACGACCGGGAAGCAGCTGAATTGGCCTGGAGCAGGACCATTGAATTTTTTAATAAGAAGCTAACATAAGTACTTCATATAAACATGATAATAAAAAGCCCAGGACTATTAGTATAGTCAGGGCTTTCTTTTAGATCTTAACGCTGTCCGTTTTTTCTATTCTATAGTTATTACTTTGATACCCTTTCATCAGAGATAACCCCTTTCCAATTCAATCCAAAAGCAAAATCGTAGGCATTACCCTGATTATCGATGTACGCTTTCATATCTCTCGGTACATCTTCCAACTGTGTTTCAACAGTATTCATATCTGCAGGCATTTGAAAGGGAAGTAATGCTGAAGGTTCTGCAGCACCGGTGATGATATCCATCAAAGCCTGATCCTGAACTCCCATATGAACCAATATACCCGAAGCACTCGCTTCAATTTCAGAAAATATCATTGGCTTTGAAACATGCACGGTTACAATGACCGGCTTAGTGCCCATTTTTGCCTTTGTCTCCTTTACCAAATTCATATCGGTGGTATTATTGGTGCGAACCGATTTATCCTTATAGGAGCGATTGGTAAAATCCTCTAAAGGACTGCCACCTGCTAAACTAACTGCTCTGGCATCTTTAGCGGTATACTCACCGTATTGTAAACTTATAGGTACATATCCATTTCCGCCTTTTTCGAGATCCGCTCTGTCATAGCCAACTCCCCCATCCGGACTCTTGATCCCAACCAGGGCAAAATCGGCCTCTTCAGGATTGTCAACAACTTCAAAATATTTCGCCACAACATCCATATTAAAAGGATATTCTGTTTTCGCGGGAGTTACTACCCCCCACCAATTTGTTGTTGGGGCAATATATCTTTGGGGTACATACACCTTCTGTTTTGCTTTTAAGGGAAGTGCATTCTCTTGATTTTTAAGCATCACTACGGAACGTAACTGGGCCTCAAAACCTGCTTTCATAAATTCGGCATTCCCTACCATTTTATCTGTTTCAGCAATGTCTAAATATGCATTTTCAAAAAGACCTACATTAAAGATATTCTTCAACAAACGCACAGCAGAAGTCTCAAATCGTTTGCGCATATATTCTTCTCCATGTTCTGCAACCCCCATTTTATAAGCCTCCAGAATAGGCTTCATATCATTGTTTCCTCCAAACTGGTCTACCCCGGCTTCTATGACTTTATAATGACGTGCTGCTTCGGTAAGGGTTTCTACACCCCAACTTTTACCTTCAAATCTATCGACCGCAGAAACATCTCTTGTAATTCCCCAATCGGTGCAAACTACCCCGTCATAGTTGTATTTTTCTCTTAACAGATCAGTAATCAGGTATTTATTAAATCCGTTACCAACTGCTTCTCCTTCCCCATCTGAAATGGTATAATACGGCATAATGGCAGAAGCCATATTCGTTGGGCCATTTAACTTAAAGGCACCTTCCGTAAAAGGTTGTAAATGATCTTTCAGGTTTTTTCCCGGATATACGGCATAGGCGCCGTAACCAAAATGACCATCTCTACCACCTTCTTCCGGGCCGCCTCCAGGCCAATGTTTTACCATTGCATTAACGCTTCCAGTACCCCATCCCATGTCATCGGTCGATTGAAATCCGTCTACATAGGCTCTTGCCATGTCGGTAGCCAGATCAGGGTCTTCTCCCATGGTGCCGTCAAAACGACTCCAGCGGGGCTCGGTTGCTAAATCTATCTGTGGTGAAAGTGCGGTTGTAACACCCAATGCTCTGTATTCCTGAGAGGCTATCTCTCCAAATTGTTGCATTAATGCAGGATCAAAAGAAGCGGCAATACCTAAGGTACCCGGCCACATGGAGATAGCACCTCCTGCACCTGCATTGTACTCTGCGTATGAATCAGTACCATGACGCGGGTCCGAACTTGTATTAATTGGGATCCCAAAATCTAAGCCTTCAGCAAATGCCTGTGCATTATTATTCCATTGGGCGGCTATCGCCGGAGTTTCCACACGGGTGATCAGGACATGCCTGAGATGGTCGTCTTTTAAAAACTTTTTTTGTTCATCAGAAAGATCACTTGCCACAGCACCACTTTCCGGAAATGGTTTGCCATTATAGGTTGAAGAACCAAAACCACGACTACTACCTGGTATGGATTGATGTGAGCTGTATAACATAAGACCGGAGATATCTTCCAGGGTTAATTTTGAGGCCAGGTCCTTGGCACGATCATCTGCGGACAAACGCCAATCTTCATATACATCTAAAGTGCCATTTTTATTTAAATCCTTAAAGGCAAGTCGATCTACAGTCAATAACTTCACACCAGAATCTGCATGGTACCCAAGGGTACTTCCATCCTGATTGGCAACCAGTACAAAGCCATCTTTTTGTTCAGTAGTATATTTTTCGGCACAACCGTTCAATAAAAATGTAGCACCTACATATAGTGCCACAGGTACAAGTCTTACGGTAGTTCGATCAATCAAATTTTTCATGATATTTCTTCGCTATAAAGTTTATGATGAATTAAAACTTCATCAAACCTAATGAATAGGCATTGAACAATATAACAATTAATAGTATTGTAAAAATACAGACCGATCTTTTCACATGACTACAATGGAGTTTAAATCATGTACTTTATTATCATTAGTTATCCAGTGATACCTATTTACAACTGCTCTCCGGAGTTTTCTTCATTTTTTGGCTTCAATAGTGGTTGATATCTTTCCAAAAATCGTTTTTGCATAGCCTCCATCCGTTCGTGCATCTTATCTATATCCATAAAATCCTTCCCAAAATCGTTTTCAAAAAAGTCATCATTAAAGTAGCGTTTCATCAATATTGAATCCTCTGCAAACATATCCCCAAACCCCTCTTTGTCAAAATCGAATTGGGAAAAGTTCCGGTAAAACTTAGACTGCATTGATTTTAAGACGCTATCGCGGTCAAAGCCGGCCAACTTATCTAATTCGTGCCCGGAAGACCAGGTATAAATGGAATCGTACCGAATTAGGTTACCTTCTTCATCATATTCTCTGTTAACCTTCCAACTGCCCTTGGGAACTTCGGTAATGACATCTTTATTACTATCTTCTTTTTCCTTGTTCTTATTTACCTGACTATTGCAGCTCACACCAAATAGTGTTGCCATTAGCAATATCATATATTTTTTG
This sequence comes from uncultured Flavobacteriaceae bacterium, assembly GCA_963796935.1. Lineage (GTDB taxonomy): Bacteria > Bacteroidota > Bacteroidia > Flavobacteriales > Flavobacteriaceae > Muriicola. The sequence continues at coordinate 49,913 of CAWCNT010000017.1, read as the reverse complement.
ATATCCTTCATTTCTTATAAATTTTTTAGTTAGGTAGCTTTAAATAATCAATGAAATATTAAAAGAAGGCCAGTTTTCCTGGCCTTCTTTAATTACATCTAAGAAATCTTGATCCTTCTGGCAGGTTTTTGGATAGCCTCTTCCTTCTTGGGTAGATGGATGCTAAGTACACCATCTGTATATTCCGCTTTTATATCGTCCTCCTTGACAGTTTCAGGCAACGAGAACGAACGTTTGAAAGAAGAATATCCAAATTCTCTGCGGGTAAAGTTTTCCTCTTGTTGTTCGCTGTTTTCTTCCATTTCAGCAGAAATGGAAAGTACCTTATTGTCAATATCAATATGGAAATCATTTTTTTTCAGTCCTGGAACTGCCATATCTACAAAATAGGCATCCTTGGTCTCCCTGATATTTACCTTGGGCAAAGTAATGCCTGTATTAAAATTAGTAGTGAAAACTGAAGGCAAGTCCCTGTTAAACATTTCATCAATCCAGGAAGACCATGTTGGGAAAGTTAGGCCATTCGAATTTGTGTTTGCCAAACTTCCATTCTTTCTAGTTGTTACTAAATTACTCATAACTATAAAAAAATTTAGGTTAAACAATAATTCAAATAATCTATTGACAGGATGACAAATTAAATGCCAAATTACACACAGGAATTATTCAGCAATAATTTTTAAATATTCCTTAAGAATTTCAAAGCATATCTATTAAAAAAGTTTAAAAAAAATGTCAAATTGACATTTTTGAATTTTTTCATAAATGACATTAATTCAGCTATATGCCACGGTATGCCAATCCTCTATTTTGATAAACTAAAAATAAAACCTTTGATTCTTTACTCCCTACTGGCTACTATATGGACTATCAGTGTAGGATTATAGGATTATGACTTCGATGTGTTCCTTTTTATTTAGTGTAACAATTATTGGTATCTTGTTTCTTGAAGCTTTCTAAGTTAATTCCCAATGAAAATATCCAAAATATTTCTCTTATTCCTTATGTTGTCATTGCTTTCTTGCAATCAAAAGGAAACAGAGAAAATAGACAAGGTGATTAAGACCAACTATCTTTCATTTTCTCAAAATATCTTAAATTTTAAGGGAACACCCAAAGACAAAGCAGATAGGGACATGCTCATGTTTTCAGACCAGGGGGCTTGGTTTGCATACGGTCTGCCAGATTCAGTAAATGCTTTTGGCGGGTTTACAGGCCCTTTTCTGATGACTCAGGAAAATGGGGTATGGATAGGCCCTAATTTGACCCGCTTGCAACTTAAGGATGGTGATGATGATTCAAAAATCATGGATTGGGAAAACGATCTGGCTGGGCAAAATAGTTATGCGAGTCATTTGGAACAAACCTATAAAAACCAAAGGCTCCACGTTGAACAGCAATTGGTCTTTGTTTCAGGACATACGGCCCTGCAACGTACCGTGATTACCAATGAATCTGATGCTGACATTACCCTAAATCCTCGTTTTTCGGGAAATCTGTTCAACCTGGGCATCCGTGCTTCCAAAGAAAAGAAACATATTAAACTAGAATCTTCAAAAAGTGATGCGGTTGGCTATGTTCAATTATTGAATGAACAACATGATATTTTTATTAGGGATAGCCTATCGTTTGAGATCAAGAGTCAAACTTTGGTTCTGCCTCCCAAGTCGATCTAAGGAACTGCTGATCTCACAAACCTTTATTTTTCCGGAATATTCGTTGGAAAAAGAACTAAAGCTTATTTCCAAAATCGATTTTGATTCCGTTTTGGACGCTCGCAGGATGGAAAAAGAAAACGAATTAACCAGAGTTGATTGAAAACAGGAAAGCAAATTTCGATGATAAAAAATATGCCTTGGTACTGGCCAAAGCCCATCTTACTTTGCAGAATAACTGGCGCATTCCAGCCGGGGAATTGAAACATCAAGGGCTATTTCCGAGCTATCACTATGAATGGTTTCATGGGTTCTGGTCCTGGGATTCCTGGAAACACGCTGTTGGTCTGTCTCACTTTAACCCCCAATTGGCCAAGGATCAAATTAGGGCGATGTACGATTATCAAAGCGAGGATGGATTTATCGTCGACTGTATCTATAGGGACACTACCATCGAGCCTTTTAATTATCGGGATACCAAACCCCCGCTTTCCGCCTGGGCCGTAACTAAAATATTCGAAAAGGATGCGGATTTGGATTTCATAAAGGAAATGTATCCAAAACTAAAAAAATACCATAACTGGTGGTACGATAAGCGCGATCATGATAATGACGGCTTATGTGAATACGGCGCTACAGATGGTACTGTGTTGGCTGCCAAATGGGAAAGCGGCATGGACAATGCCATTCGCTTTGACAATTCCAAAATCTTGAAGAATTCGGAGGGAGCCTATTCCCTCGATCAGGAAAGCATAGACCTGAACGCCTATTTGTACGCCGAGAAATTATACCTGGCAACCCTGGCCGACGCTTTGCAAAAGAAGAAGGAAGCGGACAACTTTCGTACCGATGCCAAAGCATTGAAAAAGCGCATCCAAGATCAATTTTACGACGAGAGAGACGGGTGGTTTTATGATACCAATCTAGAAGGCACAACATTTATAAAAGGAGCAGGAAGCGAAGGTTGGACGGCCCTATGGGCAAATGCAGCCTCACAAAAGCAGGCAGAAGTTGTTAAAACCAAAATGATGGATCCCGAAAAGTTCTTTACAAAGGTTCCTTTTCAGACGATGGCCAAGGACCATCCAAAATTCGACCCCTTGAACGGTTATTGGCGCGGCCCCAATTGGCTAGACCAGGCGTATTTTGGGGTAAAGGGACTACGTAATTATGGATTTGATGCCGATGCGGACAAAACAACCGTTCAGATTATGGAAGGCGCCGAAGGAGTTTTGGGCAAAGGGAAAGCTATACGTGAAAATTACCATCCTATCACGGGAGAAGGCAGGGAAGCTCAGAATTTTAGCTGGAGCGCCGCACATCTAATTATGCTTTTAACGGAAGATTAAAGTGAATTACATACTGAGAAAATAAAAGCACAATAAGTGGAATGAATTACTTTGTTAGTTTTTGTGGAATATCGAAGGCCCGGACAACAATGTTCTTAAAATTAATCCATCAATGAACTTTACCAAGGAAGATGTTGGGGGAAGATTTTATAAAGGTGAACTCGTTATGCAAAACCTAAGAACAAGGAACCTATGAAACTACGATATATTCTTTTTGGTTGTCTATTTGCACTTTTCGCCTGTGAGCAAAAACCTTTGCCAAAAGTACCCGAACAAGTCAATCATTTCAACCATAAAATCTTCGAGGAAAACAAACTGCCGCCAAGGGCTACTTTTTTTGGGTTCGAATCCGACGCCAATTCGGATATGGAAAGTTCGAAACGCTTTTTAAGTTTAAACGGCGATTGGAAGTTCTATTTTGTTAAAGATCCCAAGCAACGTCCCTCCACGTTTCAAAATGTGCATTTTGACGATAGTAAATGGAGTACCATTCCTGTTCCCGCCAATTGGGAAGTAGAAGGCTACGACCATCCCATTTATTTGGATGAACGCTATCCCTTCAATACCAAATGGCCAGATGTCCCCACAGATTACAATCCCGTAGGTACGTATCGCAAAGAGGTAAATCTTGACAAAGAATTCCTGTCCGAAGACGTTATCCTCCATTTTGCCGCTGCGAAATCAGCAATGTATGTCTATATCAATGGTAAATATGTGGGCTATTCACAAGGCAGTAAAACTCCGGCGGAATTCAATATTACCACATACCTATCAGAAGGAAAGAATTTGATCGCCCTACAACTTTTTCGTTGGAGCGATGCCAGTTATTTGGAAAGTCAGGACATGTTGCGGATGAGTGGTATTGAACGCGACGTATACCTTTATACGAGGCCTAAGGTCTATGTGTCCGATTATTACGCCTATACCAATCTAGACGACAGCTATACCAACGGGATATTTAAGGACACCGTTTCCCTTAGGAACGATACCGAAGAAGCGGCATCCAGAACAATAACTGTAGAACTTTTAGATGGCAATATATCGATTTATAAAACCACGGAAACACTTGAAATTCCGGCCGGTTCAAGTATAAATTTTACGACGGGAAAAATTATTGAAAACGTAAATAAATGGTCGGCGGAACTGCCTCAATTTATATCGCCTTGCCATTTCGTTGGAAGATAGCAACAACCCGAAAAACAATCAATATATCAAGCGGAATACGGGTTTTAAACGGGTGGAAATCAAGAACAGTCAGGTACTTTTCAATGGTAAAGCCATTTATATCAAAGGAGTGGACCGGCACGAAACGGATCCATTGACCGGGCATGTGGTTTCCAGGGCTTCCATGGAAACCGACATCAAACTGATGAAACAAAACAATATCAATGCCGTTCGGAGTGCACACTATCCCAACGATCCCTATTGGCTGGAACTTTGTGACACATATGGACTTTATGTGGTCGATGAAGCCAATATCGAAAGTCATCCGTTGGCCATCGATGAGAAGACCCAGATCGGCAATGAAATGAGTTGGCTTCCTGCCCATATGATGCGTACACAACGAATGTATTATCGGGATCGGAACCATCCTTCTATCTATTCCTGGTCTTTGGGGAACGAAGCGGGCGAAGGCGAAATCTTTAGAACGACCTATAAATGGCTAAAAGAGCGCGAAGACAATAGAATAGTGCAATATGAACCTGCCGGGAAAGAGGATTATACCGATCTCTATTGCCCCATGTACCCTAAACCCGAGTACCTTATTGAGCATGGTAAATCGGATTCGGATAAACCATCAATCATGATCGAATATGCGCATGCAATGGGAAATTCGGTCGGGAATCTACAGGATTATTGGAATATCATCGAAAGATATCCCAACCTACAGGGGGGCTTTATTTGGGATTGGGTAGATCAAAGCTTGGAATACAAGGACGAAAACGGCAAGCCCTATTTTGCCTATGGCCATGACTACCACCCCGATTTGCCCACGGACGGGAATTTTTTGAACAATGGTTTGGTAAATCCATTCCGAATACCAAATCCGCATCTTTCCGAAGTGAAAAAGGTGTATGAACCCGCCCAATTCAAATACCTTGGTAAAGGAATCATAGAAATCGAAAATAAAAATTTCTTTGCCGATTTTTCTAATACAGAGGTGCAAATACGAATGCTTGTAAACGGCAGAATGGAGGCAGAACAAACCGGCATTGCGGTCAATGTAAGGCCACAAGAATCCGAAAAAATACACCTTGATAATATTCCGGAAATATTTATCCTTGAAGATGAATATATATTAGAAGTTAGTCTGGTACAGAAAAATGAAACGTCTCTTGATTCCCAAGGGACATGAACTGGCCTGGGACCAGTTTATTCTCAATGAAGGAGAACGCCAGGTCACAGCCCTTCCCCATAGTATGCCCCTACAAATAGTTGCGTCTGGGAAAGATATAGAAATTCGAAATGACCAAACGATCCTTAGAATCAACATTAGAACAGGAGAGATTTTATCGTGGACTTTTAAAGGAAAACAAATTACCGATGAGCCTATTCGTCCCAATTTTTGGAGACCTCCTACCGATAACGATTTAGGTAACGGAATGGACAAATGGGCCAAAATATGGCAGGAGGCTACCTATAACTACTCCGCCAAATTAGTGGGCCAACCAGTAAAGAACCACGAAGGGGTTTCGTTTAAAGTTGGGTACGCTCTACCAAATTCAGAGGCTGATGTCATAGTCGATTATGTGATTTCCCAAAATGGGATTTTGAATGTCGATTATCTTTTTAGACCCAATTTAAAAGAGCTACCAAACATTCCGAGATTAGGTATGTATCTAACACTTCCCAATTCGTATACCGATGTTACATGGTACGGTAATGGTCCTACGGAGAGTTATTGGGACCGAAAAACAGGGGTTAAGACAGGCATCTATAGTGGTAAAGTAGAGGAACAATTCCACAGATATATGAGGCCCCAAGAAACCGGTAACAAGACGGATGTACGTTGGATACAGGTTTCTTCGGATGCGTTAACCTTGAAACTTCAAAGCAAATTACTTTTAAACTCAAGCGTTTGGCCATTTAACATGAAAGAAATTGATTTTAATAGCGAAGATGCCGGTATTTCTGCCTCCGGATTGGTACCGGTTACTAAAAAGCATGGCGCAGATATCAAAATCGGAAACACCATACAATGGAATATTGACTATTTGCAAATGGGAGTAGGCGGTGATAATTCATGGGGGGCTATGGTTCATGATGAATATACTATTCCTCCCAAACTTTATAATTATTCCTTTGCTATACAACCTATTCTGAATTCGGATTAGAAGGCCGACTAAAAAAGTAGATATAACCCGAGTTTTGTTGGTCGGGGTAACAGGATTACCATCGGTGAACCTTTTACGTTAGCTATTGGGCGGGGTCGGTGCATAATAAAAGCCTGCCAATGAGAGTATCTTGCCAGTGAATGGAAGAATACAATTTCAACAATACTGCAGAGTGTTAATAAGGGATGGCACAAGTCTCTTAATGAACACTCCTAAAGTGATTAAAAAATGGAAAATATAAAGGACGGTTTTATATTCAAAAATACGAAACCAAATATGTTGTTGCTGCCCTTGGGCGGAATTGGTTCGTTCATACTTTTCTATATCATAGCTGCCATGAAATATCCAGGTGGTTCTTGGGTATTGCTTGATCAGGATGGTTTTAGTTTTTGGAATAATTATTTATGTGATCTGTTAGATGTTTATGCAATCAATGGTGAAATTAATCCGGCGCGGTTTTATGCGATTATCGCATTGGGGTTTCTTTGCGCAGGTCTATTTTGGTTGTGGTTTTATTTGCCCAGATTATTTGAGAATAAAAGTACCAATCAAAGCATAATGCGAATATCAGGACTGTTATCGCTAATCACCATTGTTTTTTTGGCTTTGGGCAACCATGATAAGGTTCTATATATTGCCGGTTTTTTTGCTGTAATTGCCCTTATAACCAGTTCAATTGAGCTTTTCAAAGTGGGCTATAAAAACCTTTTCCTGTTGGGAGTATTTTGTCTTTTGGTCTTTCTTATCAATTACTATATCTACGAGACTCGTTTATTGATTAAATCGCTACCTGTTATACAAAAGGTTACGTTTATACTTTTTATAAGTTGGTTTGTTTGTTTGGATGTGGCCTTATATCGGAAATTAAAGTTGCCTATTAAAAAAACTGCTTGAGATTATAAAGATGTGCCGTTGATCATCCCTTCATTTCTTTAATAATAAAAAAATGAATGGTTTAGAGGATTATGCCTTTGACGTAATCCTGTCCCGATAGCCATCGGGAGGGGGCGGTGCTCAAGAGAATCCAATTCGGGCTGCACCCGTTTTTTATTTCCTGTATTTATAGAAACAGGATTACATCGCTGCGCGCTGTGATCCTATCCCGATAGCTATCGGGAGGGGTAGGTGCTCAAGAAAAGCCAGAACGCAAGGCGTTCCTGTTTTTTTATTTCCCTTGCTTGCAAAAGCTGGCTTTTGACGCTGGGAAATAAAAAAGCCAGACATTTTCATGTCTGGCTTTTCTTGGTCGGGGTGGCAGGATTCGAACCTGCGACCTCCGCGTCCCAAACGCGGCGCGATAACCGGGCTACGCTACACCCCGAGATGGTCATCTAAAAAACGTTTTGCTCCTCGTTTCTTGATCTTTTGCTCTAAAATCACAGCTTTAGATCTGGTTTCAACTTCTATTTGCAAAACTAATATCCAGGGAACTCCACTTCTTGTCGAAGCTACACTTCCAAGGTTATGTCTTTTCAATCTTTTATTGATATCAGCAGTTTGACCTACATAATATCTTGAACTTTTGACGCTATATAAAATATAGACTATCATTTTTTTAGTCTGGGTGGTCACGCCTCGGCGTGACGACCTTCCCGCCCAAGCGGGACGCGATAACCGGGTGAGACCTGCCACGCTTTTTTGCGTGGTACACCCCGAACTAGTTATCAATTTTCTGTCTTCTCACACAGACTCTGGCGGAGAGACAGGGATTCGAACCCTGGGTACCCTTGTTAGGGTACGACGATTTAGCAAACCGCTCCTTTCGGCCACTCAGGCACCTCTCCTATATTTCAAGTTCATAAGAATGTCTATTAGAACATCCTATAATAGCGGCTGCAAATGTACTTCTTCAATTTATGTAACGCAACTTTTTTATGTGCTTTTTTAAACTAGTAAACAGTCTTTAGACTACCTCTGGCACCTTCCTCTGTAATAGCGTTTGCCTGTATCTCCATTTCATTGTAATCAACCGTGGAAGAGAATTGAATAATAGCTTCACCATTTTCATCAGTCTTTAAAGATGGGTTCCAATATACGGTAGTTGGGATATCCACCTTGTTTTTTACCTTTTTCAAAATTGATTCCTGATATTCTTTAAAATTGATAGATTCGTGGAACCCTGCAAAACTTAATTGAGCTGCTTTTCTGTCTATGTAATCAATATCTGAACCACTTCTGGTATAAATTGCAATGACCCCACCTGAACCTCTGGCACCATAAATAGAAGCCGCCGGCCCAAGTAATATCTCTATTCGTTCTATATCGGAATAATTAATAAGGTTGATGACATCAATTAAGCCACCCTGTTGCATTAATGGGAAGCCGTCCACTACCCAAAGAACAGGTCCGGCACCTGCTGACCTAGGTAGGCTCAACGAAGGGCTTAACCCTCCCAATCCTGTGACCTGTACACCAGGTATGCCTAAAAATAACTGAGGAATTGGCCTAGGCCGCTCTTTATCCTGGTAGATTAATCGGGTTGGTTCTATATCATAAACGGAAGGGCTCTTTTTTTGTAGCGGTTTTGTAGCTATTAAAGTTACTTCCTCTAATGTGATTAATTTGTCTTTATCAGTACCAGATAGAAAATCTATCCAGGGTATTTTGGGGAAAACCAGTTTTGATTTCTTGTTATTCCCTTCATCCACGCCTAACATTTCTCCTAAAGGAGGAATTTCATACTCGTAGGGAATAACTTTCACTAGTCTGGTTTTTGTATCCTCACCAGCAGTTCTAAAGACTATACTCACTTCCCCATTGATCTGAAGTCCTGCTAATTTGAATAATCCTTCAGAATTGGTCATAGTTTCTTCTGCAAGGAGATCATCATCAGATGAAATGAGCATTTGAATTTTGGTATTAATAAGCAACGTATTATTCAAGTCATAGGCCTGCCCATAAAATTCTAGTCCGTCCTGAAAATTATAGCGAATTTCATTGGGGAGTTCTGTTATTCCCCTACCTGGAAAATCATCAGACCATTGACCTGTAAGTAGTAGTAGATCATTTCGAAAACTTTTTTTTCTATCCGTGCTATTCTGCACATCTGAAAGCATAGATCCCTTGAAACTATGATTTTTGACTTGCTTTCCGCGTATGCCGATAGATAATTCTGTTTGTACCGGAGCTCCTTCCTGATCTGTAACTTTCACCCGAAACATATTATTTCCCTCCTTCTCTGATAGTTGCTCAACTTTTATTTTTAGCAGATCGGAATCAATGTATAACAATCTCTTGGCCCAGACCTGATCAAACTCATCTTCCAATTGCAGGTTTAAGATCCCGTTGGGCAAATTCGTTTTTGCAATATCAATGTCAATTACACTATTCTCCTTAAAATCCAATTGAGTTTTTAAATAGGTAACCCCATTTGCCCTTCCTGTCAAATAAATAGTTTCTGAACTAAGATCAGGGGAAACTTCAATTCTAACGGGTAATTTATCATTGTTGAGATTATTAACCTGAATAGAATAGCCGTTCTCCTTTATTTCCGGTAACGGAATTGGCTGTGTCTCATCAAAAATAATACTGTAGGATTCTCCCTTTTCTGGCCTTATAAGGAATGACCCCATACCCATACCGTAGTTTTTGACTTTGGCTACCACCTCTCCCTTACCATTAACAACAGGGATATTATCAACATCTGAGTCATTAAAAGTAACTACAATATTTTGTGTAACCCCGGCAATTAAGTGTCCTCCTTCCGGAAAAAAAGAGATCTGACCGGTGTTTATTGTATTGAATTCGCCTACTTCTTTGGTGTCCGAAATCCAAATCTTTTTTGTAGTAAACTGCTCCGGACCATAGTTTAACATCCATCTGGTATACGTCCTTAGGTAGTAGTTGCCTTCTTTAATTCGATTGGGTATTTGAAAAGAACCTACACTTGTGCCATCAATTATTTTATGGTATTGACTTTTAACTAATGTTCCCTTTTCATCTAATAATTCCACCTTTAAAACATCACTACCACTTATCCGCAATTGATCTGGACCAGTAAGTACATACGCCTTAAAGAAAAGTTGATCTTTAGGAATAACATGGGCTTTATCTGTATGCAACAACACTTGCTCTTGCCAAACTACCAAGGAATCCAATTGATCAAGTTGAGGACTTAATACATTGAAGTTTAGTTTACCTGTGTCCCATTCTATTGGATAAGGACCTGACTGACTGAAAATATTCAGGTAGGAACTAAACAGCAAAATCGTTAAGGCAAGTCTAAAAATGATTTCTTTTCTCATAGCAGTCTTTAAAATAATACTATTAGCACTAAGAAAAAATAGTATTATCAATTGTTTAAACCCAATGAGGATTAAAATACGTTTAACCGGGTTTAAAATACTATTGGAAACGCAAAATACTACTCAGGATACTCAACTCTCAGATGATAGATATTGGTGAGTTTTTGCTTTAAGACCTTCTTTACTAATTCAATTTCCTTAAAAGTAATGTTTGCGTTTAAGAACTGGTTAGCTTTCATTTGACCGCTGACTATCTTTTCAACAAATTCTTCAATTATAAGGTAAGAGGGATTAACCAGACTTTTGGAAGCTGCCTCTACAGAATCGGACATCATTAGAATGGCTGTTTCTTTGGAAAAAGGTATAGGGCCCGGATATTGAAAATCGGCTTCATTCGTATCAGGATTTTTTTCCATTTCCTTCTTGTAGAAATAGTATACTTTGGTTGTTCCGTGATGGGTTCTTATAAAGTCGATCACCCTGTCTGGCAAATTGTTTCTCTGCGCCATTTCAATTCCTTCAATCACATGATCTATAATAATCTTCGCACTGTCTTTTGGATCAATATCATTGTGAGGATTAACATTTGTAACCTGATTTTCAGTAAAATAAGTGGGATTATTCATTTTACCTATATCATGATATAAGGCACCTACCCTTACCAACATGGCATTGGCACCAATGGCATTGGCTGCCGCTTCTGCAAGATTCGCTACCTGAAGAGAATGATGAAAGGTCCCGGGAGCCTTATTCGACAGTTCTTTTAATAGTTTAGAATTTGTATCGGACAATTCCAAAAGGGAAACATCTGAAACCATCCCAAAGAGCTTTTCGTAGATATATATCAGGGGTTGTGCAAAAAGAGTGATCATACCGTTCAGGAAAAAGAATCCGAAAGTGAACCAATGAATGTTGTCCAAATTTCCTTCATGAATAATATGGAAAGCGAAATACCCCACAATGTATATCAGGGTGATCTGCCCAACTGAAATAAATAGATTGGCCCTCTTGTATAATTCAGAGACGGTCAGGATTGTGACGATACCAGCAATGATCTGAAGAAAAATATATTCAAAACTATTAGGTACTACAAAACCCAGAATAAGAACGGTGAGCACATGGACGAACAACCCAAGTCTGGCATCAAAAAACGTTTTTAAAATTAGAGGCAAGATGCAGAGTGGAACTACAAAAACATAGGCTTCATCATACTTCACTACAAGTGTGGTTAGAAATACCATCAACAATATATTGAAGAAAATAAAGGTGACCTTTACGTTATTCCTGTAAATAGATGGCCTGTATTTTTTAAGAAAGAGGAACAACATCATAAGGACCAGCGCTACAAGGATGGTATACCCAAAAAGGATAAAATATTGATTATTGGCTGACCAAAGCTCCGATTGGAATACTGATTTTAATGAATTAAGAACAACCAAGTTCTCCGCTTCTACTACTTCACCTTTTGCAATTATAAGTTTTCCCTCATCTACAGACCCTCTGGTGGTGGCTATTTTAGATAGTTCATCATCTAGTTCCTTTTGGGATAATTCTGCGTCGTATGTAACGTTTGGTTTAACAATATCAAAGAATAATTCCTGGTAAAGGGAGTAATACTGCCCTGCTCTGCGCGACTTTAATATCTCCTGAATTACTGAATCTACCTGCCCTATCAAATAAACATTTTCCACGAGAATTCTACGGGCCTCGTTGTTTTTAACCAGATAGAGATATTCTTGCCGAATTTCCTCCCTGGCTACCTTGAATTATTCCATTCTTATATAGTTCTTCAAGGATGTCATCTCCTATTGTTTGAAGTCGTTTTAGTTGATTGTTCGAAAATCTTTCTTCTGTAAAAACTGTGGTGAAAGTTTCCTCATAGGCTTTAAAAACTTCATCTGCCACAGAGGCATCATAGGCATAATAAGGGATCTGCCTTTCCCGAAGGGTCTCTTGTTCCAGAGATAATTCCTCTGAGGTCTTTTTGATAGAAAAATCGAATGGCGCATATAGATTCTCGTACTGCCAGGGTTTTCCTTTTTGAAATTCGTATTTAAATTTTCCCCCCTTTGGGAAAAAGAAAACAATACATCCAATAGTTATAAAATACAAGATATACTTGTAGATCAGCGACTGATTTTTGTATACCTTATCCAGAGAATCTTCCATATAGTTTTACTGCTCATTCAAAAATAGAAAATATAATGGCAAACCCTGTCTTTTCTTTAGTAATGGTTATTCGTTGCACGATATTTTCTTAATTTCGTAACATAAGTTTTAAGAAGAATGAAAGAAGTAGTAATTGTATCGGTGGCAAGAACGCCAATAGGTAGCTTTTTAGGATCATTATCTGGAATTCCAGCCCCAAAATTGGGAGCGATCGCTATTAAAGGTGCCCTGGATAAAATAGGACTATCTCCGGAGATGGTTGAAGAAGTATTAATGGGCAATGTGGTGCAAGCAGGTACCGGGCAAGCTCCAGCCCGCCAGGCAGCTATCTATGCGGGCATACCAGATACAGTGCCATGTACTACTATTAACAAGGTCTGCGCCTCAGGGATGAAGGCTATCATGCAGGCCGCACAATCTATTGCGCTTGGAGATACATCTATAGTGGTCGCAGGAGGCATGGAGAACATGAGCTTAATTCCTCATTATGTGCATATGCGGAATGGTCAAAAATTTGGTCCTGCAACACTGGAAGACGGCATGCAAAAAGATGGCTTGGTTGATGCGTACGACCACAATGCAATGGGAGTTTGTGCAGATCTCTGTGCTACTGAACATAAGTTTAGCAGGGAAGATCAGGATGCCTTTGCTATTCAATCGTATCAGCGTGCTGCTAAAGCATGGAGTAGCGGAAAATTTGCTGATGAAGTAGTCCCTGTAGAAGTACCCCAAAGACGAGGAGAACCTTTGATAGTTAGTGAAGACGAGGAATTCAAGAATGTAAAAATGGATAAAATTCCATCCTTGCGACCAGCTTTTAGCAAGGACGGAACTGTAACTGCGGCCAATGCCTCTACTATAAATGACGGGGCTGCAGCATTAGTATTGATGAGTGTGGAGAAAGCGGCAGAATTAAAGCTTACCCCTCTTGCTACTATTAAGAGCTATGCAGACGCAGCTCAGGAACCGAAATGGTTTACAACTGCACCTGCCAAAGCTTTACCAAAAGCGCTGGCCAAAGTAAAGCTGGATATCAAATCTATTGACTACTTTGAATTTAACGAGGCCTTTTCAGTAGTTGGTCTTGCCAATATGAAGTTACTGGGACTACAAGATTCTAATGTAAATGTACATGGAGGCGCTGTTGCACTTGGTCATCCCTTAGGATGTTCCGGGGCCCGTATCGTTATTACTTTACTGAGTGTATTACAGCAAAATAATGGGAAATTAGGTGCCGCAGCCATCTGTAATGGTGGTGGTGGAGCATCTGCCCTAATTCTGGAACGTAAATAAGGATCCTTGCAAAAGACCAAGCATCACTACGGCCTATGTGCTCTGAGTATTATTCCCATCAGGGCCAATACAGATCAGGCAAGTGAACAGCTAAGTCAACTTCTATACGGTGACACTTTTAAGATCACTGAACATAGAAAGGACTGGAATAAGATAAGAGTAACCTTCGATGGTACAGAAGGATGGATACAAAAAAACCAGGTCACTCCCCTAACCAAAGAGATCTATAAAGATCTGAAAGCGGTAAAACATCCAGCGTATTCTTCAGATCTTATTTCCTTTGTAAGCCATCATAACAGCCAATTAACCCCGGTACTTTTGGGGTCTGTTGTTCAAAACGCCAAAACCATTAAGCATACATTTGAAGGGGAGCTGGTGAGCGGTACCATGGATAAGGATCAGTTGATTCCTGCGGCTTTGCAATACTTAAATGCACCTTATCAATGGGGTGGAAAGTCGCCATTTGGTATTGACTGTTCCGGGCTTGCGCAAATGGTTTATAAGATAAATGGGTATACTCTACCCAGAGATGCAAAAGACCAGGCGAACGAAGGGGAAGTATTAAGTTTTGTTGAAGAAAGCTCCCCCGGGGATCTTGCCTTTTTTGATAACGAAGACGGGGTAATAACCCACGTTGGAATCATTATGCAAAATAACCATGTTATACATGCTCATGGATATGTCCGTATAGACAGGCTAGACCAAACCGGCATCTTCGATGTAGCAAAGGGAGAATACACCCATCACTTGAGGGTCATTAAAAAAATACTATAAAAAAAACCCGATCCATAAGGACCGGGTTGGCATTTTTTAATAGAAAAGTCTTATTCTCCTAAGAGTTTTTTAATTCTCATGAAGTTTTCATTATCCCCTAAAGCACCATAGATGTTCTTTAATTGAGATAGTAAACTCTGATTATCCGGATTTTGCTTTAATGCATCTTCCAGAACTAAAGCACCCTCTCTGAATAAATCATCTTTTTGCTTTTTAAGTTCTTCATATCTGGCAATATCAGCTCTAGAATTTCCCAGTGTATTCATTTCATCTATTAATCCGTTCCCCTCATTTACATAGGTAGTAGAGAGGTTTAATTGGGCATTCACATACCCTGGATTTATTGCTATAGCCTTTCTATAAGAAGCTCTTGCTTCTTCCAAATTTCCTTGTTCCATATTGATCACCCCAATATTATACTGCAGATCTGGGTTATCAGGAGCCATATCAGAGGCCTGAGCCATAAGGGTCTTAAAGGTATCTTTATCACCCATTTTGTAGTAAAGATTTGCCTCATTCAATAGCAAATTTACATCATCCGGATTGTTGGCCCTTGCATCCTTATATGCCTGAAGTGCCTTGTCATCCTGACCAAGTTGCGTGTAGATCAAAGCGATGTTCTTAATGATCTCTGCACTTTTAGAAGGAGTCCTTTCCTGAACAGGATCTTTATAAGTTCCAGATTTTACCATAAGATCCATTTGAACCTTATCATTCATTTCTTCAACCTCACCTGTTTCTACACTGGTAGCTTTGTAGGATAATGTGCTACCATCATAATTAAGTTCCTTTAATTCTTCATAGTATTTAAGGGCTTCTTCATAATGACCGCCATTTACAGCACTGCTGGCTGCATAATACAAGTAGATAGTGTCTCTGGGACTTAAATTATAGGCCATATACAATTTGTCTGCACCTTCCTTGAATTTTTTGTTGTTATTATCCTCTACGGCGGCATTGATAAGATCTGAGGTTAACCCAATAAGCATCTGATTACTATCTGAACTGTATTTCTGTTTACCGCTCTTCTCTTCAATACTTACAACCTCTTTATAGGATTTCACTGCCTCATCAAAGGCACTGGCATCACCTTTTTTGGCAAGATCTGAATAAACATTCCCGCGTACAAAATAGTACTGGGCCTGTATACGTTCATCTGCCCCACTTATCATACCTGAAGCAGCATCTAAACTTGCCTTGGCACTTGTAGGATCTCCATTTTTTAGCGCTTTTTCAGCATCTTTTAGCTCGTTCTTCTGTGAAAAAGCTACCATGCTAAACGTCATGGCCATTAAAATTAATAGTTTAGTTCTCATTATCTTATTATTTGAATTAGTGTTTATTAATTATTCTTCGGTTTCCGGTGCATTGGTATCAAGAGCCGTGCCATCTTCTGTTTTTACTTCAATATCACGAAGTTCTACCTCTTCCAAATTATCCTCATCCTTCATTACTTTGGCAACAGCAGCAATAGAATCTGAATCCTTAAGATTGATTAGTTTTACTCCCTGTGTGGCCCTGCCCATGGTCCTTAGGTCATCTACACTCATACGGATAGCGATACCAGATTTGTTTATGATCATAAGGTCGTCCGAATCAGAAACATTTTTAATGGCCACCAGGCCACCTGTCTTCTCTGTGATGGAAATCGTTTTTACACCTTTACCACCTCGGTTGGTGATCCTATAATCTTCAATACTGGAGCGTTTGCCGTATCCATTCTCAGAAACTACCAGGATCTCATCCTCAAAATTATTAACAGAAACCATTCCGATCACCTCATCCTTTTCATCTGCCAGTCTAATTCCTCTTACCCCAGAGGCACTTCTGCCCATAGGTCTGGTCTTGCCTTCTTCGAAGCGGATCGCTTTACCCGATTTTAGTCCGAGGAAGATCTGACTTGTTCCTGTGGTTAGTTTTGCTTCCAGTAATTCATCATCTTCACGAATATTGATGGCAATAATTCCATTTTGTCTTGGCCTTGAATACTGTTCTAAAGATGTCTTTTTAACCGTTCCTTTTTTAGTAGCCATGATCACATAATGACTATTCACATAGTCTTCATCTTTTAGATCTTGCGTACATATAAAGGCCTTTACCTTGTCTGAAGATTCTATATTGATAAGGTTTTGTATAGCCCTTCCTTTAGAAGTTCTGCTTCCTTCGGGAATCTCATACACCCGCATCCAAAAACATTGACCATTTTGTGTAAAGAACAACATATACTGATGGTTGGTCCCTACAAATAGGTGTTCAAGGAAATCCTCATTTCGGGTGGATGAGGCCTTTTGACCAACACCACCTCTATTTTGAGTTTTATATTCAGAAAGTGGAGTCCTTTTAATATAGCCTGCATGGGAAATGGTGATCACTACCTGCTCATCAGGGATCATATCTTCAATGCTAAGATCGCCTCCGGCGAAATTGATCTCCGAACGTCTTTCATCTCCAAACTTCTCTTTAACTTCTAGAAGTTCATCTTTAATGATCTGCATTCTTCTGTCCTCGTTAGACAGTATGTCTTTTAAGTCTTCTATCGTATTAAGGATATCCTCGTATTCTGAGCGTAATTTATCCTGTTCAAGGCCGGTAAGTTGCCTTAGCCTCATATCAACTATTGCCTTCGCCTGAATTTCTGTCAGTTTAAACCGCTCCATCAAATTCTCCCTGGCTTCGTCTGCATTAGATGAAGCTCTGATAATTTTTATCACTTCATCTATGTTGTCTGAAGCAATAATAAGTCCTTCCAGGATATGAGCTCTGTCTTCGGCTTTCTTAAGGTCGTATTTTGTTCGTCTAACAACTACCTCATGGCGGTGTTCTACAAAATACCCAATCATCTCCTTTACGTTCAACAATTGTGGTCTCCCTTTTACAAGGGCGATATTGTTTACACTAAAAGAAGACTGAAGTGCTGTATATTTAAAAAGAGTGTTTAATACTATATTAGGAATAGCATCCCGCTTCAGAATGTAAACAATACGCATCCCGTTACGGTCGCTTTCATCACGTATATTGCTTATTCCTTCTATTTTCTTATCATTGACCAGGTCTGCCGTCTTCTTGATCATATCGGCCTTATTCACCTGATAGGGAATTTCAGTAACAATAATACATTCCCTTCCCTGAACTTCCTCAAATTGAGTTTTGGCTCGCATGACAATTCGTCCTCTACCGGTATGGAATGCCTCTTTGACACCATCATAGCCATAAATGATCCCCCCAGTTGGGAAATCGGGGGCTTTGATGTGTGTTATCAATTCATCGATCTCAATATCGTTATTGTCAATATAGGCTATTGTACCATCTACAACTTCAGTTAAGTTGTGCGGAGGCATATTGGTAGCCATACCAACTGCAATTCCCGAAGCTCCGTTTATCAGTAAATTGGGTATTCTCGCAGGAAGAACTGTAGGCTCCTCTAAAGAATCATCAAAATTTAATTGATGGTCTACCGTTTCCTTATCAATATCGGTAAGCATTTCATCAGCGATCTTACGCATACGGGCCTCCGTATAACGCATGGCTGCCGGACTATCACCATCAATGGAACCAAAGTTTCCCTGTCCGTCTACTAGCATATAGCGCAGACTCCATTCCTGGGCCATCCTTACCATAGAATCATATACCGATGTATCCCCATGAGGGTGATACTTACCCAGAACTTCCCCTACAATACGAGCCGATTTTTTATGTGAACTACCAGACCTTACGCCTAACTCATGCATCCCATAAAGCACTCTCCTGTGTACAGGTTTTAACCCGTCCCTGACATCAGGTAAGGCTCGTGACACTATGACCGACATTGAATAATCAATGTAGGCAGATTTCATCTCATCATCAATGTTGATCTGGATTAACTTTTCTCCTTCCGCCATATAAAAATCCTATTGTTTTTGAGTGGTTAAAACATCGTGGCAATATACACAAAATGATAGGTTAGGTAGAACAAAACACGTACTTTATTGAAGAATTTATTAACATGACCATAGGGTGATTTAGTTGATAATTAGGGTGTTAATTTTTTTGTAAATCGAGCATTTTTTCGTCATTTAGGCCATGTTTAACTAATATAGGTACGGTATTTGACGTTCTTATGGTAAGTTTTAGTAATTTTAAAGTGATATAAGGAAACTATATGGACGATAATTTTTCACCAAGAGTAAAAGACGTAATTGCTTACAGCAAGGAGGAAGCATTAAGGCTAGGCCATGATTTTATTGGTACTGAGCACCTTATGTTAGGTTTACTCCGAGATGGAAATGGCAAAGCCATTAGCATTCTCGATGCTTTGGACGTGGACCTTGATCATCTTAGACGTAAGGTGGAAATATTGAGTCCGGCCAATCCCAATCCTGGAAGTACTCAAAAGGATAAAAAGAACCTGCATCTGACAAGACAGGCAGAACGCGCATTAAAAACAACTTTTCTGGAGGCAAAACTATTTCAGAGTTCCTCTATAAATACAGCGCATCTTTTACTTTGTATTCTGCGTAACGAAAATGATCCTACTACCAAGTTGCTTCATAAGTTAAAAGTAGATTACGATGGGGTGAAGGAACAGTTCAAATCTATGATCACCAGTGATGATGATTATATTGATTCTCCTACCGCAGAATCTTTCCCTAGTGATTCTGATGAACCCGGCGAAGGAAAAGAAGCTTCATATGGATCAACATCAGCACAGAAAGGAAGTAAAAAGTCCAAGACGCCGGTACTCGATAATTTTGGTCGAGATCTTACGCAAATGGCGGAACAGAACAAATTAGATCCGGTTGTAGGAAGAGAAAAAGAAATAGAACGGGTTTCTCAGATCCTGAGCAGAAGAAAAAAGAACAACCCACTCCTTATTGGAGAACCAGGCGTTGGGAAAAGTGCTATTGCCGAAGGACTTGCACTTAGGATAATCAACAAAAAAGTATCGCGTATCCTTTACAATAAAAGAGTAGTTACCCTGGATCTTGCTTCTTTGGTTGCCGGCACTAAATACCGTGGCCAATTTGAAGAACGGATGAAGGCGGTAATGAATGAACTTGAAAAGAATGACGATGTGATCTTATTTATTGATGAGATCCATACGATAGTTGGTGCAGGTGGGGCAACAGGAAGTCTTGATGCTTCTAATATGTTTAAACCTGCCCTGGCACGAGGTGAAATTCAATGTATAGGTGCCACTACCCTGGACGAATACAGACAGTATATCGAAAAAGATGGGGCCTTGGAACGAAGATTTCAAAAGGTGATGGTTGAACCTACCACGGTGGAAGAGACCATAGAGATATTACGAAATATAAAGAGCAAATACGAAGATCACCATAATGTGATCTATACGGATGAAGCCATATTGGCCTGTGTAAAGCTTACCAATAGATACATGACAGATCGTTTTCTGCCAGACAAAGCTATTGATGCCCTTGATGAGTCAGGGTCTCGTGTACATATTGTGAACATGGATGTTCCAAAACAGATCCTCGAGTTAGAAAAGCAATTAGATGATGTTAGGGAGCTAAAGAATACCGTAGTTAAAAAACAACGCTACGAAGAAGCTGCCAAACTGAGGGATGATGAAAAACGACTGGAAAAAGATCTGGCTATTGCCCAGGAAAAATGGGAAGAAGACAGCAAACTTCACAGGGAAACCGTCTCTGAAGACAATGTAGCCGATGTGGTTTCTATGATGAGCGGTATACCAGTAAATAAGATCGCTCAAACGGAAAGTAATAAACTGGCCGAGTTACCAAATCTTATTAAAGCAAACGTAATAGGGCAAGATGAAGCAGTGGCCAAAGTGGCCAAGGCTATTCAACGGAACAGAGCCGGACTTAAAGATCCAAACAAACCAATTGGTTCCTTTATTTTCCTCGGACAAACCGGGGTTGGTAAAACTCAATTGGCAAAGGTATTGGCCAAAGAACTATTCGATTCTGAAGATGCATTGATCCGAATCGATATGAGCGAATACATGGAAAAATTCGCCATTTCAAGACTGGTAGGTGCACCTCCGGGATATGTAGGTTACGAAGAAGGTGGTCAACTTACAGAAAAAGTAAGACGCAAGCCATATTCTGTGATCCTGCTAGATGAAGTGGAAAAAGCACATCCTGATGTCTTTAACATGTTGCTGCAGGTCTTAGATGACGGATACCTTACCGATAGTTTAGGAAGAAAGATCGATTTCAGAAATACCATCATTATAATGACCTCCAACATTGGAGCCAGACAATTGAAGGATTTTGGACAAGGAGTAGGATTTGGCACAGCTGCCAAGAAATCCCAGGAAGGTTCTCATCAAAAAAGCGTGATAGAAAATGCACTTAAAAAAGCATTTGCACCCGAATTTCTAAACAGGATAGACGATGTAATTGTATTTAATCCTTTAGAAAGGGAGCATATACACCTGATCATCGATATTGAATTAGCCAAACTGTTCGCCAGGATCAAGGAAATTGGTTATGAGATGAACCTTACAGATAAGGCAAAAGATTACATCGCTGAAAAAGGATTTGACAAACAGTATGGAGCAAGACCTTTGAAAAGAGCTATTCAGAAATATATTGAAGATGCCCTTGCTGAGGAGATAGTGAATTCCAAATTGGAAGAAGGAGATAGTATCTATATGGATTATGACGGGAAAAAGGAATTTTTGACTATCGAAATCAAAAAGGCTAAGAAGTCCTCAAAGGCATAATCTTGTAGGAAAAAAAGGTATAAAGGGTGTCATTAAAACTGACACCCTTTTTTTTGTTTTTACTCAAAAAGAGCTATTATCATTCCCAACTTGTTTTTAAAACGATATTTCCGCTTTTAATCTAATTTTTTTTAAATCGAATTGCCTTCCACCTACTTTCGTTTTGAACACTACAAAAACTACATGGGGATGAAAGTAAGACCGATCAAAACACCGGTTGTCATAAAGGAGTATGTCTTGGAAATAGGCAGCATACAGGTTTTTGATAATTATATGGTTGCTGTTTATAATGAAGGATGTACCGTAACTTTAGAGAGGGTATATCAATTGATCGGAATTTCGGAAATACATTTCAGAGACAGACCTTTTGGTTTTATTAGTTTAAGAAAGAATTCTTATGCTATAGATCCCACCATCTATAATTATGTAAGAGAATTGGAAAACCTAAAGGCCTATGCAATTGTCTCAGTAAAAGAAATGGACATGCACAACTTTGCTATAGAAAAAATGTTCTATAAAAAGCCCATGAAATTCTTTATCGATTACAACAATGCACTTGCCTGGGTTAAAAGACGTGTAGCTAAGAAGTAGGTTCTTCCTTAGTATCACTTCCTTCCATCTCATTTTCAGGCAAGATTAACTCGCCGAAAGCCATTCCTAAATTATCAATTATATCACTTGCTATCAAAGCCTCCATACCACTACCCAGTATTGCTATGTCACCTGCCCTGCCGTGTAAGTATACTCCCATAATGGCCGACTCTGTTGGTGAATAACCCTGTGCAATTAGCCCAGAAATTACACCTGTAAGCGCATCTCCACTCCCCGCCGTAGCCATTCCGGGATTACCGGAATCATTTACATAGCCGTGGTCCTTATAAACAGTTATAGTATGTGCACCTTTGATTACTACGATGACATCGTAGGTAGTTGAAAACTCTTTAACCTTTTCCAACTTTTCAAAATCATTCTTCCAAGTTCCCAATAGGCGCTCAAGCTCTTTAGGGTGTGGCGTTAATACTGTTTGAGGAGGCAAGGATCTTAATAAGGATTTCTTTTTAGAAAGAATATTTAATCCATCCGCATCGATAACAAGCGGAGCTGTATTTTCTTTTAAAAAAAGCTCGAAAGCGCTGATAGTAGCATCCGAAGTACCAGCACCAACTCCAAAAGCTACCACTGTTGGTTTAAATTCAAACTTTATTTCAGTAAGTTGCTCCTGATCTTTATCTGTAATGACCATTACCTCCGGCAACGCACTTTGAAGAGGAATATACCCACAACCCGGAACTAAAGTAGAAACCAGCCCGCTACCAGCTCTTAAACAGGCTTTAGCCGCAAGTTGCACGGCACCAATCTTACCAAAAGAACCACCAATGATCAAAGAATGGCCATAGGTTCCCTTATGAGTGAATCTTTTTCTGGGCTGGTACAAGGCCCTTATTTCTTTCTGTTGAATAAGCTCATAACATATCGGCAATGTGGAAACAAACCCCGCATCCAAACCGATATCGAGTACAGCCCAATGTCCAGAATACTGTCCGGTTTCCGGTAAGAAAAATACAAGTTTTGGATACTGAAACGATAAGACAAAGTTGGCTTTAATAATACCCAGAGCGTTCTCAACAGCCTTGTCTGTATACAAACCTGATGGAATATCTACAGCAAGGATGAATGCATTTAAGTCATTTAAATGCGTTATCAGTTTTATGACCCATTCATCCGGAGCTCTATTAAGTCCGGTGCCAAAAATGGCATCCACAATAAAATCTTCATTAGAAATAATGGGAAATACATCATTTTTAGAAAGGACATGAGGCCAAATCTTCCGGTCCTTTAATCGATCAAGATTAGCTAAAAAATCGGGAGATCTCTTATCACTATAATTTACGATATAAACCTCCACAGAATATCCGTGTTCTTTTAAATGCCTTGCAACCACCAGACCATCTCCTCCATTATTTCCGATACCACAAAAGAGGTGAATAGTTACAGGTGCTCCTTTCAATTGTTGGTGAAGCCAATTAAATAGTGCTGTCCCAGCCCTTTCCATGAGATCATCACTGGTGATCCCCTGACTTCGTATCGTATATTGATCGGCTTTTCTAACTTGTTCGCCGGAGAGTATGTTCATATTAAAAGTTATTCGGTTTGCTTGGTGAGTCCACCTTCGCTGAATTACTAGATTTATGTGAAATTCTCTTTTCTTGTAAGATGGTCATTGAATTCTTAAAAATAAGGTGAAAAAATCCGTGAGTCCTCAAAAAATCTTATTAATGTTGGGTTGGGTATCTAAAAATACTACATTTGAACTCTTATAAAGGTATTTATGATAGCTGCTAACTGCCATTTTCGAATGAATAATCCGTTTTATTTTGGAACGATCATTCTTACCGCAACCCCATGGGGGTAATCTGTATTTTTACTCCGTTTTACACTTTTCTTTTCTTTAATTCTTGATTATCATGAAAGTTTTAAAATTTGGTGGTACCTCCGTAGCTACGGCAGCTAGTATCCAACAAGTACAAAATATCATCGCCAATACGAAGGCCAAAAAGTTGATTGTAGTGGTGTCTGCTTTGGGCGGAGTTACTGATTTGTTACTCAAGGCAGCTAAAACAGCTGCAGAACAAGACATTTCATATAAGGATATCTTAAAAAAATTGGAGGCCCGACACCTCAGCATTATAAAAGAATTACTGCCTATGCAGGCTCAAAGTAAGGTGCTGAGCAAGGTAAAGAGTGAGCTGAATGTCTTGGAAACACTCCTTGAAGGGGCTTATTATATTGGAGAGATCACTCCAAAATTATCCGATAAGATCGTGAGTTTCGGGGAGCTCTTATCGGCCTACATTATTAGTGAATACTTTAAAGAAGTTGGCCTTAAGGCTATTTTTAAAGATAGCCGGGAACTACTGGTTACAGATAATACACACGGTAAGGCAGTAGTAGATTTTGAAGAAAGTGGAAAACGGTGTGTAAAGTTCTTTTCAAAGGAGGCATCGCACATTATAGTTATGCCAGGATTTATTGCCGCCACCAAGGATGGAAATGTTACTACCCTTGGGCGTGGAGGATCAGATTATACCGCAGCTATCTTAGCTGCTGCCCTGGACGCAAAAGAATTACAAATTTGGACGGATGTAAGTGGCATGTACACGGCTAATCCTAAAATTGTAAAACAAGCAAAAGCCATCCCGCATATTTCCTATGAAGAGGCGATGGAACTATCTCATTTTGGTGCTAAAGTGCTATATCCACCAACAATTCAACCTGTGCTGGCTAAAGGTTTGCCCTTAGTCATAAAGAATACATTTGAACCAGATGCGCCTGGTACTTTGATAACGCGTAAAGCACCCGAAGAAGGAAGGACTGTCCGTGGTATTACAAATATTCCGGATATTACTCTACTCTCTTTAGAAGGGCCGGGTATGATTGGTATTCCCGGCATTTCCAAGCGATTTTTTGAAGTACTTTCACAAGCCGAGATCAGCGTTGTACTGATTACCCAGGCATCGTCTGAACACTCTATCTGTATAGGTATAGCGGATGAAGATGCAGAAAAAGCTGTAAGTCAGGTGAACAAAGCCTTTGCTTACGAGATGGCCATGAAGAAGATAAAACCTATTCTGGTTGAAAAGGAATTAGCCATCATTGCCCTGGTTGGTGATCAAATGAAAAATCACCAGGGACTAAGTGGTAAAATGTTTAGTACGCTTGGAAAGAACAATGTAAATATCCGTGCTATTGCCCAGGGTGCCTCAGAGAGGAATATTTCGGCAGTGATCAGGAAAGAGGATGTGAAAAAAGCGCTGAATACACTTCATGAGGCCTTTTTTGAAGAACAAACTAAACAATTGAACCTATTTATATTAGGAGTCGGTAATGTGGGCTCAAAATTGTTGGGTCAATTAAAGCAACAAAAGAAGTATTTAAAGGAACACTTACGATTGAATATCCGTGTAATTGGAATCTCTAATTCCCGCACCATGTATTTCGATGAACAAGGAATCCCTTTACAGAAATGGCCGGAATTGCTGGCCACGGGAACAAAGGCAGATGCCACCGAATTCTACAATACTATTCTGGAGTTAAATGCAAGAAACAGCATATTGGTGGACAATACTGCAAATGAAAAGGTAGCTTTTAGTTATAGTAACTTTCTTAAACAGAGCATCGCAGTAGTAACCTGTAATAAAATTGCTTGCTCCTCTGGGTATGAGCACTATATCCAACTAAAAGAACTTGCAAAGGAATACGAGGCCCCTTTCCTGTTCGAAACTAATGTAGGTGCAGGCTTACCAATCATAGACACTTTAAAACACCTCATAGCATCGGGAGACGAGATCATTAAGATCAAGGCCGTACTATCAGGGAGTCTCAACTTCGTCTTTAATAATTTTAACGAGACAACTACTTTTTATGATGTGGTTAAAAGTGCTCAGGAACAAGGCTATACAGAACCAGACCCAAAGATAGATCTGAGCGGTATTGATGTAATGCGCAAAATCCTGATCCTGGCCAGAGAAAGTGGATATAAACTAGATCTAGCTGAAATTGAGAACAGGTCCTTTCTGCCTGCAGAAGCATTAAATACCGATAACAATGAAGACTTCTTTAAAGCCCTAAAGAAATATGAAAGCGACTTTCAGCAGTTGGTAGCTGATGCAAAAAAAGCAAAATGTAAACTTAAATTTGTGGCATCACTCGACAATGGAAAAGCCAGTGTTGGCTTAGAACAGATCCCGGAGGGGCACGACTTTTATTCCTTAGCAGGAAGCGATAATATAGTGCTCTTTTACACAAAGAGGTATCCTCAACAACCTTTGATCATAAAAGGCGCAGGTGCGGGAGCAGATGTTACTGCATCAGGAATTTTTGCCGATATCATTAGAATAGGAACGTATTAATAAACTTAGTTATCGCTATCATCGTAAAATTTCTCTTAGCTTTAGATATGAAACCTGTCACTTATGAATAAAGACAGTATTAAAATATTTTGTCCGGCCACTATTGCCAACATTTCATGTGGTTTTGACGTCCTCGGACTTGCCCTTTCCGCTATAGGAGATGAAATGGTAATTAAAAAAGTCCCAAGTCCCGGACTTACTATTACAAAAATTAGCGGTCTTGATCTGCCCAAAGAGGTCCATAAAAATGTAGCCGGAGTGGCAGGCCTGGCTTTTATGGAAGCCTCGGAATACAAAGGAGGCTTTGAAATTGAGATCTATAAAAAGATAAAAGCAGGAAGTGGAATAGGCAGCAGTGCGGCCAGTGCAGCCGGGGCAGTTTGGGGGATGAATTATTTATTAAACTCGCCTTTTTCCCAGCATCAATTAGTGCAATTTGCAATGGCAGGTGAAAAACTGGCCAGCGGTGTTGCGCATGCAGATAATGTAGCTCCTGCCATTTATGGAGGATTTACGCTTGTTAGAAGCACGGAACCACTCGATGTTATTCCTATACACGTTCCAAAAGAACTCTACGCCTCCGTTATTCATCCCCATATTGAAATAAAGACGTCAGATTCCAGGAAGATCCTTAAAACCAGTATTTCACTGGCAGACGGGATCAAACAATGGGGAAATGTAGGTGCATTGGTTGCTGGTCTTTACAAGGAAGACTACGACCTTATTAGCAGATCTTTGGTAGATCATATTGTAGAACCGATCAGATCTATTCTAATCCCTGGTTTTGACGAAGTAAAGCAAGAGGCCTTAAGTGCAGGTGCCCTGGGTTGCGGTATATCCGGATCCGGACCTTCTATATTTGCGCTGAGCAAAGGCTGAAAACTGCCGAAAAGGTGACTGAGGCCATGAGTGAGGTATTTGAGAAAATGGATCTTTCGTATGATCCATACGTTTCAGAAATCAATAATAAAGGAATACAAATCATTACCGGATAACGGTCTTTAGATGTTAGATATAACTGAACTTCTATAGCCTTAATAAAAATGCACCCAAAGTTTCTTTTAAAGAGGCTGTAATCAATGGAATAGCGCCAGACGGCGGCCTGTATTTTCCGGAGGAAATACCACAACTACCTGCCTCATTTTTCGATGACATACAAGACCTTTCAAATCTTGAGATCGCATGTAGAGCCTTAATGCCATTTGTTAAGGAAGATATTCCTGAGGCAATACTTAGAGAAATACTTGAGGAAGTACTCGATTTTGATTTTCCCCTTGTACCCATCAATGAAAATATTTCGACCCTGGAACTTTTTCATGGCCCTACCATGGCCTTTAAAGATGTGGGCGCACGGTTTATGGCTCGTTGTTTAGGTTATTTTTTTGAGAATTCTGACGACAAAGTCACCGTTCTGGTAGCCACATCCGGGGACACTGGTGGTGCAGTTGCCAATGGATTTTTGGGAGTTACGGGTGTTAAAGTAGTAATTCTGTATCCCAGCGGTAAAGTGAGTGATATACAGGAACGCCAACTAACCACCCTGGGACAAAATATTACGGCACTGAAGTAAATGGCACCTTTGATGATTGCCAACGGATGGTGAAAAGAGCTTTTGTAGATCCCAGCCTCAAAGGAAAAGTGCAACTTACCTCGGCCAACTCAATTAATGTTGCTCGTTGGTTACCGCAGCTCCTGTATTTTCTTTTTGCCTATAAGCATCTACAAGCCAAGGGAAAAGAACTTGTGTTTTCGGTTCCTAGCGGAAATTTCGGTAACATTTGTGCCGGTATGATGGCACAACGACTGGGGATGCCGGTTAAGCATTTTATTGCTGCTACCAATGTAAATGATACCGTACCGAAATATATGGAAACTGCCATGTATGACCCTAAACCATCTACCGCCACCATTTCGAATGCGATGGATGTTGGCGACCCGAGTAACTTTATTAGAATTCAACACCTTTACAATGACGATTTCTCAGAATTAAAAGAGCATCTTAGCTCTTACTCTTTTACCGATAAAGAAACAAAAGAAGCCATAAAGATCTTATATGCCAGGCTGGATATATTGCGGATCCACATGGTGCCGTTGGCTATCTAGGACTTCGAAAATATCAGGAGAAGCATCCCGAAACCTATGGTATTTTTCTGGAAACCGCACATCCTGTAAAATTTATGGATGTCGTATCTTCCACATTGAATACTACCCTTTCATTACCCCCGCAGATAGAAAAGATAATGCACAAAAAGAAAGTCTCAATTGCCATATCCGAGTACGAGCAGCTAAGTAGATTTCTTTTGAAGTAGTGTTATTCTTCCGTTTCAATTTTGAAACCAAAACACCCGCTTTCTAGGAAGGCAACCAACTATTTTCAATACCTTTGCGCAGCAAAAAAGTTAATAATAAATGAAAAATACAGCTCTATCCCAAACCCATGAGAAATTAGGTGCTAAAATGGTACCCTTTGCAGGATACTCTATGCCTGTTTCCTACGAAGGTGTTAATGCAGAACACGAAACGGTACGGAAAGGGGTTGGTGTCTTTGATGTTTCCCATATGGGTGAATTTTTCATCGAAGGACCTAATGCCTTGGATCTGATTCAAAAAGTCACTTCCAATGATGCCTCAAAACTAACAGTTGGTAAGGCGCAATACAGTTGTCTGCCAAATGAAACAGGTGGTATTGTAGATGATCTTATTGTGTATAGAGTTAAGGAGGAAATATATCTTTTGGTAGTAAATGCCTCCAACATTGAAAAAGATTGGAATCATATCTCAAAGTACAATAAGGGATTTAGTGCCGAAATGAAGGATCTCTCAGAAAAGTATTCCCTTGCTGGCCATACAAGGACCAAAAGCCGTTGAGGCAATGCAGTCGTATAACCTCGGTAGATCTGTCGAGCAATTAAATTCTACAATTTTGTGGTAGCAGATTTTGCAGGTATAGAACATGTAATCATATCTGCCACGGGCTATACAGGATCTGGAGGCTTTGAAATCTATTGTAAAAATGAGGAAGTAAAACAAGTATGGGATAAGGTTTTTGAAGCTGGCGCCAAGTATGGTATAAAACCAATTGGATTGGCGGCAAGAGATACATTAAGACTAGAAATGGGATATTGTTTATATGGAAATGACATTACCGATGAAACCTCGCCATTGGAAGCGGGTCTGGGATGGATCACTAAATTCACCAAGGATTTTGTAAATAGTGAAGCCCTGGCCAAGGAAAAAGAACACGGACCAAAACAAAAACTCGTGGCTTTTGAATTGGATGAACGCGGTATTCCAAGACAAGGGTATGATATTGTCGATGGACAAGGTAAAACGATTGGAAAAGTCACCTCGGGAACTATGTCACCTTCCTTAGGCAAGGGTATTGGTTTAGGATATGTACCCAAAATATTTACTGAACTTGGCAGTAAGATCAATATTCAAATAAGAAAAAATGCCATTCCTGCCACTGTGGTAAAATTACCTTTTTATAAAGGTTAAGAAAGTCATAGAATACAGGAGGAACGGTGCAAGAAGAAGGAAAGAAAATACTCATTTTAGGAGGCAGTGGATTCATTGGGAATGCGCTCTATAAAGAATTGTGTAATTACTATGATACCTATGGTACCTATTTTTCGTCCAGAAACGGGTATACTTCTAATCAACAATTTTTTCAATACGACATGCAGGAAGATGATATTTTTCAACTGCTGGAAAACATTCGTCCAAACATTATCATTTCGGCCCTACGAGGCGATTTTGGAGCTCAAATTCAGGCGCATCAGCACATAACAGAATATGTAGCCAAACACAATTGTAAGATCTATTTCCTATCCTCTGCCAATGTTTTTGATGCCTATAGTAAATATCCTTCCTACGAACACGAAAAGACCCTATCTGAAAGTATCTATGGCCGATTAAAAATCAAAATTGAGAATATGCTGCTACGCTTGCCTAAATCAAAAATGGCAGCATTTTAAGAGTCCCCATGGTCTTTGGGAATACTTCCCCTCGGATTAAAGAAATGAAACAGGCTATTTGGAATAATGAACCCATTGAGGTTTTTCCAAATCTTATTATTAATGTTACCAATGATGACAAACTAACTCAGCAAATCCATTACCTCATCAACAGAAACAAAAGTGGTATTTATCATCTGGGGAGCACTGACCTGGTGCATCATGAAGACTTTATTAGAGAGATTGTAGAAAGGGTTGGGAGCTTTAATCCTATTTTTAAAAGGGTATTTACCACCAATGAAGAACGATATTTGGCCGTTTTACCTAAAGATCATCTCCTTCCCAAAAATC
The DNA here is from genome assembly GCA_963796935.1 of uncultured Flavobacteriaceae bacterium. Lineage (GTDB taxonomy): Bacteria > Bacteroidota > Bacteroidia > Flavobacteriales > Flavobacteriaceae > Muriicola. The sequence goes on along the minus strand of CAWCNT010000017.1, from coordinate 19,189 downwards.
TACAATTGAGCTATCAGGAGGTTATTGATCATCACGTCATTGGATAATACCTCTTATTTCGGGCTACTACCATCATCTTTTTTCATTGTATCTTTATCTCTACATGGGAATAGTGCCCTTATGCTTGAGAGAGCAGACAATCAACTGAAATAGAAACATTATGAAAAAAATAATCGATGGAAAAGCTCACAGCTAAACAGATAGAGGATAAAAGTCATCGCTCGAAGGATGGGAATACGTCAATGACGGAATTGAAACATCTTTTGAGTTTAAAAATTTTAAAGAGGCTTTCACGGTAATGACGCGCATTGCCTTTGAATGTGAAGCACAAAATCACCATCCGGATTGGAGTAATGTCTATAACTCCCTGCATATACGCTTAAGCACCCATGATGCCAATGGAGTAACTGAGAAAGACTTTACCCTGGCTAAAAGCATTGAAAAGATCATTGAAAGCGAGTAACAACTGTTTTGATTTATACCGCCTTGTGCGGCTTTCAAAATTTGCTAAATTTGCCTGAATTTACTACCTAAGATAGCATATGGGAAGAGCATTTGAATTTCGGAAAGCGCGAAAAATGAAGCGTTGGTCTGCCATGTCCAAGGCCTTTACAAGAATTGGTAAGGATATTGTAATGGCAGTTAAGGAAGGAGGCCCCGATCCTGATTCCAATTCTCGTTTACGAGCGGTAATTCAGAATGCCAAGTCGGTAAATATGCCCAAGGACAATGTTGAGCGAGCCATTAAAAGGGCTTCAGACAAATCCCTGGGTGATTATAAAGAAGTGTTGTTTGAAGGATATGCACCTCATGGAATTGCTATCCTTATAGAAACAGCTACTGATAACAATACACGTACTGTAGCCAATATTCGGAGTTATTTTAATAAGTGCAATGGTAGTTTGGGTACTTCCGGGTCCGTAGAATTTATGTTCGATCATACATGTAATTTCCGAATACCTACCGAAGGAATAGATCCCGAAGAATTGGAATTAGACTATGATTGATTTTGGTGCTGAAGAAGTCTTTGAGGATGAAGATGGAATCATGATCTATGCCCCTTTTGAAAGTTTTGGAGCCATTCAAAAAGAATTGGAATCAAGAGAAATTGAAATCCTATCATCCGGGTTTGAGCGCATTCCACAGGTCACCAAGGAGCTAAGTGCGGAAGAAGCCGAAGATGTAGAAAAACTACTCGAAAAAATTGAAGAAGATGATGATGTACAAAACGTATATCATACCATGCAGGAATAACACGTCCAATACATCATTCCAAAATAGAATTCTACATCAAACATACCAGGCATGATGCTAATTTGACTTGTCCACTGACAAGTCGCATATATTGCAATAAACAATCAAAGATTGGATATAATAACATCCTCCTATTTACCCCCCCTGAAATAAAAGGAATCAGCTGATCTATATCATTGTTTATTTGATTTTAGTTACTTAGGTTATTTAATGCCAATGATAATATATATAACCTAAAATCTAGAAGCCATGAAAACACTAAGCAAACTATTTTTATTCGCTCCCCTATTCGCATTTTTATTGCTATCCTGCTCAGAAGATGATCCTGTTATGCAAGACGATGGCCCGGCGTACTCCATTAGTGAGTTACAGGGAACCTGGAATGCTACAAGCATACGATTTACCTACTGTGGTCAGGGCCAAATAGAACCTAGTTCATACGAAGTCATTGCTGAAGGAGGTGATGCCAGTATGGTCGTTCAAGCCAATGGAAGGTTTACATTAACTATTAATGTTAATATTGAAGGTGCTGAACCCGCTATAATTACAGGTCAAATGTTTTTTGAAGATGGCGAGTTTTTTGCAATCCAGTTTGACGACGATGAGCCAGACGATCCCACCTATTTTGGAGATACCTTTACGGGTGCTACCTTTAGTTTAAATGGAGGCCCAGAAACCGCTGAATGGGATTTTGACGGCGATGAAATTGATGAATGTGCCGCTGTGGACCTTTCTTTTGTAAGAGCTTAAAAGTAATTAAAACTACAGTTTCTGCTTATAGAAAATGATCATCTCCAATGCCGGGTAAAATCTCGGTATTGGGGATGTTTTTTTAAAAACCATATTCAGGTATTTTTCCTTCAACACCCTTATAAAAAGCCATGTACTTCCTAAAATCTTCTTCCTTGTTATCGGTTGGCATAACAGGATCAGAAATTTTAACTTCCTTTTTGCCAAAATCAAATGCTACCATAACAATAGGCACTTTGGCCTCTTTGGCTATGTAGTAAAACCCTGTTTTCCATTCTGTTACCTTTTTTCGGGTTCCTTCAGGAGAAAGGGCCAACCTAAAAACCTGTCGCTGTGCAAAGATCTTAGCGGTACTGACCACCGTATCGCTGTTTTTACTGCGGTCTATTGGTGTACCTCCCATCCATCGGAAATACCAGCCAAAAGGAGGATTAAACAAGCTTTTTTTGCCAATAAAATTAATTTCCTCCTTTAGAATGCTTCGCACTAGTAGCCCTAAAAAAAAATCTACCCAACTGGTATGAGGTGCAACAATCACTACGCATTTCTTTACTTCGGGAAACGGCCCTATGAGCTTCCATCCCATTAGTTTAAAAAAAATGAATTTACTTAGTACACGCATACAAGCTTTTTATACTAGTTTAATTTAGTATGAAGTGTTGAGAAGATCTAAGGGTGTAGCAAGTACGTAAAAAAAATCAATGCATACCTACTAAACAAATTAAATTTTACGATATATCTCTCTTAGTTTTTCGCAGCTTATTATTGATTTCCAAGCTGGTCCCAGCGCATTTTCCCAAAGCGGTTCCATACTCATGGATACTGAGATCATCGTATTCATTTCTTCTTCTGAAAGATCACTGCAAATACCTGTGGGCAAAGTAATTTGGTGATGGTTCATCATTTTATGAAATAGAGCTACTCCTTCCGGATAATACTCTTCCAGGTGCTGGAAAACAAGACAATTTCCAATTCCATGTTTAATTCCTAATACATAAGACAAGCCATAACTTAAGGCATGTGCCACCCCTACCTGTGAATAAGCGATACTCATGCCGCCGTGCCAAGAGGCCATCATAAGTTTATCTCGTGACTCTGATGGGGAAAGTGAATCCAGAAAAACCTCTTTGCATAGTTCTAATGCTTTCTCGCCGTAACTTTGGCTAAAAGCGTTTAAATAGGTGCCATTTAATGACTCTATACAGTGTATATAGCAGTCCATTCCTGTATAGAACCATTGCTGTTTTTCTACCCCTATGGTAAGATCGGGATCTAACAATACCTGATCGAAGGTGGTGTAATCCGAATTAATTCCCAATTTTCGATTTGGTCCCAATAATACAGTGGTTCTGGAAACCTCTGCCCCTGTCCCACTGATAGTAGGAATTCCTACGTGATAAAGGGCCGGTTTAGGCACCAGGTCCCAACCTTGATATTTGCAAGCAGAACCGGCATTATTAAGCATGATTGCCACTGCCTTTGAAAGATCCAGGAGGGTGCCCCCTCCAATCCCAACAATGCCCGAAGGTAATTCCTGGAATTCTTCTTTAACCATGGACACCAGCGAATCTACTTGCTGCGTCTTTGGTTCTTCATCTGCAGATATAAAAACAATCTTGTCATTAAAAAGCAATGGAATTCTGGATACCAATGCAGTATTTTCAAAGACATCATCTACCAAATAAATTATTGGAGCTTCTGAATTCTTTCGCTTTGGCAATAAAATGTCACCCAATTGATCAAAACAACCATTTCCGAAAACTACCCTTGGCACCATGGGAAAGTTCTTAAAGGAGGTTTTGGCTCTTTTCTTCGGTTTATTCAAAATCAAATCTTTATTTTCTTCCATAAAGGTTTTACAGATATTTTAATAGTTCCTTGATCCCAGGCAAGGTTAGGTGATTATTCATATGTTTCTCTAACGACACTTCTTCATGTGCCCAGGTGGTATGAAAAGGTACGTGCACTGCTTGTGCACCTATGGATAGGATGGGTAACACATCCGATTTTAAGGAATTTCCAACCATAAGAAATTCCGAAACATCAATTTCCAAATGCTCCAGCAAATTTGAATAATTCAATTCCTTTTTATCACTAAGCACCTCCACATGATGAAAATACGTGGACAAGCCAGAGCGATCTAACTTCCTTTCCTGGTCCAGTAGATCACCTTTTGTTAGTACAATTAATCGATATTTATCCGATAAACTCTTCAATACTTCTTCCACATTGTCCAATAATTCCACCGGATGAGCTATCATCTTTTTACCAAGATTCAGAATCTGCATTAAGGTTGTTTGTGAAACCTGATTATTTGAAATATCCATGGCAGATTCTATCATTGATAAGGTAAAACTTTTGATCCCATACCCATATAGATCCAGATTCCCAATCTCTGTCCTAAACAACTCCTGATCGATCTTATTTTTGGTCTCATACTTTTCTAGTAGTGAAGCAAATTGTTCTTCTGCTTCCCTAAAATAGGTTTCATTCACCCATAAGGTATCATCTGCATCAAAACCAATGACTTTTATGTTGCTGAAATCTACTTCCATGCTGCCTTCGCTTTTTCAAGGTCTTCCGGAGTATCTATCTCAATACCGGTAACCGTTGTCTCTACCATTTTAATTTTCTTGCCGTATTCCAGGTATCTTATAGCTTCAATCTTCTCAGTGGCCTCTAATGGAAGCATTGGCAGGCGTTTGAAATCTATTACTGCTTGCTTCCTAAAAGCATATACTCCTTTGTGTTTATAATAGATAGGTGTTCTATCGGTTGCCCTTGGAAACGGGATCACTGATCTTGAAAAGTAAAGTGCAAAATTCTGTTGATCTACAATCACTTTTACCGTATTGGGGCTCTGAATGTCCTCCGTTTCTGTTATTTTGGTCATAAGGGAAGCCAGATCTATTTCCTTTGAGCTGTCCTTTTTAAATACCTGAATTAGGCTGGCTAAACTTTCTTTATCTGTAAAGGGTTCGTCCCCCTGAACATTGACCACAATATCTATATCCATATTGGCCACTGCTTCGGCAATTCTATCACTGCCGCAGTCATGTTCCTCCAGACTCATTATGGCCTTTCCACCATTCGCAATAATAGTATCATAAATTAGGGTGCTGTCTGTAACCACATATACCTCATCAAAAAGTTTAGTGGCAATTGCCGCTTCATACGTTCTTAGAATGACCGGTTTTCCTGCCAGGTCCTGCATCAATTTACCCGGGAATCGGGAAGCAGCATATCTGGCGGGGATCATGGCAATTATATTCATATTGGTAACTCCAGTGTTGTGATTAGTTTTTGAGCTTTGGTCGAAACTTTCGATAAATAGAAAATATAAGGATCAAAAGCAAGATTACAAGAATTATAGCAATTACGGGTGCAATTATTGAAACTACTGCCACCACCAGGGCAGTTACTGTTTCAAAAAATGAGATGATCGGATTTCCTACCCCAGCTGTTGTGGCAGTAGAAGCAATACGTCCTGTAGCCGATGCTCCCTTTATGGCCGTGGCTGTTCCTCCTCCGGCAATGATCGCCAACGACCATGTAATGACCGGATCCAGGTCTGAAATGGTCGCCACCATAACGGCAGTACCTGCCAATGCCGCAAGGGGCAAAGCAATGCTATCTAGTAAATTATCTACATAAGGGATAAAATATGCAAAGACCTCTAATAATGTAGCTACACCTAAAGTAATGAGAGCAAATAAGCTTCCGATCCATTCCCAATTTTCATTGAGATCCCACATTCCAAAATAGGATGCAGCGCTTAGTACAAACAAAGGCAAGAACACCCGAAACCCAACAGACGCGGCCAATCCAATACCCAAAAAAATGCTGATGATGGTTTCTGAAGTCATGCTAAAGCAATCTAAATACTAAAGTAATGTATTCTCAATCAAGAAAAAAATTGTCCTTAAATCCGATTAAATACAATTTTTCCCTGGCCCTGGTGATGGCCGTATACAACCACCGAAAATATTCTTTGTCTGGTCCGGAAGGCAAATAAGGCTGCTCTACAAAAACCGTATGCCACTGTCCTCCCTGGGATTTATGACAGGTTATCGCGTATGAAAATTTCACCTGCAAAGCATTAAAGAATGTATTGTTCTTTACGGCCAGAAATTTTTTGTATTTAGAAGTTTCCTTGGCGTAGTCTTTCATGACTTCCTGATATAGTTTATTACCATCTTCATAAGAAAGTGAAGGGGTTTCTGCTGCAAGGGTATTTAGTAATAAAACAGTTTCAAAAGGTTTTTGATTTGGGTAGTCTGTCATTCTAACCTTTACTTCGGCGAATTTAAACCCATACAGTTCTTTGAATGAGAATATTTCCAAAACCTCCACAATATCGCCATTTGCAATAAAGCCTGCCTCTGATTGGGGTTTTAGCCAGAAGTAATTATTCTTAACTACCATCAAGAAATCCCCTACAGATAGCTCATTTTCAAGAAAAAGAATGCGTTTCCTTATGTTTTCATTGTACAAATTGGCCCTTTTATTTGAACGAACTATCAAGGTGGTTTCTTCCTTGCCCTGAACAGAATAGGCCTCTTCTATGGCTTCCTGAATGTCATAGCCATCTGTTAAACGAACGATGTCTGCAAAAGTATCGAGCTGGAATTGGAAACTATCAAAGATGTCTCTTTGGAGCTGGTCCCTTAGTTGGGTGGCATTCACTAGTATGCCAGAATCCTGGGCCTGTCTCACTACTTCATCTAGTTCAATCAGGGTTACTTCCTTTCCGAACTTGGTTTGCAGCTGATGTTCATCCAAAGCCGGACTTAACGAAAGATGCACGGGAGGTAATTGTGCGGTGTCTCCAATAAGAATAAGTTTACAGTGATGCCCCGAATAGACAAATTGAATAAGATCGTCTAAAAGCGATCCGTTTTCGAAGAGCTTGGAATCTGAGGGCGCATCGGGGATCATAGAAGCCTCATCTACGATAAAGACTGTATTTCTGTGTTTATTGGGTGCCAGAACAAATCTAATTCCCCCTCCCCTTTCCTTTTTAGGAAAATAGATCTTTCGATGGATAGTAAAAGCCTGAGTCTTTGAATAACTAGACATTACTTTTGCCGCTCTTCCTGTAGGAGCCATCAATACAGATTTCAGGGATGTTTTCCAAAGATTTGTGACCAGATCACCTACAATGGTTGTTTTCCCTGTTCCGGCAAATCCCTTTAGTAAGAAAAGCTGATCATTATTCCCTGAAAGTAAAAATTCTGCCAGTAATTGTAAGGTAATATCCTGTTTAACAGTAGGGATATGAGGAAATTTATCTTTTAAAAGGCCGTAAAATGTGGCAGCGGTGGGAGTATCCATAGGTGTTCAAAGATAAACAGGATTTTTGGGCCAAAAACTTTTACGATTGAAAAAAAATTGTAGATTTGTTGGAACCGCTAAATTTAATTAATACTTGTTCAAATGAAAACCATCTTTCAAATAATACTTTGGATCGCCTGTATTGTTTTGGGTTACCTGATTTATCGTTCTGTAACTGGTCCGATCGAATTCAAAAAAATAAAGCAAGAACGCTTTAACAAGGTAATTTCTGTCCTCAAGGATATTAGGAATTCTCAGGAAGCGTACAAAACCGTGAACGGAAAATTTGCTAACGACTTTAATAGTTTGATCGCTTTTGTAGATACGGGTAGATATACCATCACCCAACAAAGGGATTCTTCTTATATGGAATTTGACAAGACATATGGTATTGACCTTCTACAAGAAGTTACCATTATAGATACTTTGGGTTTCATCGCCATAAAAGATTCGCTCTTCAAAGGCGACACACGCTATAAAACCATGATGAATGTTCCATATGCTCAGAATAATGAGACATTTGAAATGAAAGCGGCTATCATCGAAAAAAGTGGCTATAAAGCTCCTGTTTTTGAAGCCAAAGTTAAAAAAGACATCATCTTATATGATCAGCCAAAAGATCTTTTGGCAAGAGAAAATGTACAGATCAGTGTTGAAGAAGTAAATGGTACTGAGATCAAAGTAGGATCTCTCACAGAAGTGAGCACCAACGGAAACTGGCCCCCTGTTTATGACAAAAAAGGAGACCAATAAAGATCATCTCAACGATCTAATTCTGGAAGATTATCATAAATTGTCCATTCAGGTTAGCCTGAATGGACTTTCTTTTTGCATTCTGGATACAATCGGTAAAAAGATTGTAAAGGCAGAAAAGCATAGCTTTGACAACAGGCTTAACCCATATGAAGCGCAAAAAGAATTAAAGCGGTTTATTAAAAAACAGCAAATTAAGGACTTTGAATTTTCTGAGGTAGTAGTTGTTCATAGAAACGATTTATTCAGCCTTGTACCCAAAGTGTTGTTCGATCCTAATGAATTGGCTAATTACCTTAAGTTTAATACCAAGATCCTGGCCAATGATCTTCTGGAGTACGATGAGATCCCGGCGTTTGAAATGGTCAATGTATATGTTCCTTTTGTGAACATGAATAATTTCATCTATGATCAATTTGGAGACTTTGATTTTAAACATCACAGTACCGTTTTAGTTGAGTCTCTTCTCGGCAGTAACGCCTCCAGTTCAGAAGGAATTTGCTTCGCCTATGTGACAGCAGATGAATTAGATCTTATCATTCTTCAGAATAAAAAGCTATTATTCTATAATAATTTCTCCTATAAAACACCTGAGGATTTTCTCTATTACCTGCTTTTTACCCTGGAGCAATTACACCTAGATCCCAATGATATAAAATTAAGACTCTTCGGAACTATTGAAGAAGGCGACTCTATTTATTCCATTTGTCAGGAATATGTGAAGCATCTCTCCATATACCTTCCTGGCTTACCAGATGATATTCTGTTGGACGAAACGGCCCTTAATGCCAATTATCTGGCCATTAACGCTCTTTAAATGAGAATTATTTCGGGTACTCATAAAGGAAGACGAATCAATGCCCCTAAAAATCTACCGGTAAGGCCAACCACAGACATGGCCAAAGAAGCCCTGTTCAACATTCTTAATAATCAGTTTTATTTTGATGAGATTCGCGTTCTCGATCTCTTCGCCGGCACCGGCAATATGAGTTTCGAATTTGCTTCAAGAGGTTGTAAAGACATTACCAGTGTAGACAGTCATCCCGGATGTATAAAATTCATAGGAACAAAGGCCGCAGAATGGGATTTTAAGATAAAAGCGGTAAAAATGGATGTATTTAAATTTCTGGAATCTGCGCGAGATACATACGATCTTATTTTTGTGGATCCGCCATACGATCTTTCGCTTGAGCAATTCTGTAATATCCACAAGCTTGTTTATGACCGAAATATACTTGTGCCCGCCGGAACACTGATCATTGAACACTCAAAGAAAATGGATCTTTCGCATCTAAGTCATCATACGTCTACACGAAAGTATGGCAGTAGTTTGTTCAGTTTTTATCAAAGTGAGGATTAAAAAAAGCAGATCATAAGCCGGATTCTGTAGCCTTAAAAAGGATCCTTATCATTTATCTCGATCTTTAGTTGCCCAAAGATTCGTTCCGCCTACCCTTCAGCTCGGACGTGCCGCCCTCAAACACTGATATACATGGCGTTTCACCGCATAGAGTTTACATGATTTCACTACAGCTTAACCTGTACATTCTTTCTGTTGCACTAGTCCGCCCCACCCCGATTAACACCGGAACGGGTGACGGGTGTTACCCGCTATGCTGCACTATGGTGTCCGGACTTTCCTCCCCCCGCGTACTGCAGAGAGCGATAAGGTGACCTGCTTGGTGCAAAGGTAGGCCAATTGTTGATAAAAATTAGGGAATAGGCCTGAAAAGAAAGTCCATAAACAATCGCTATTTTTATATTTGTAAGAATGGCGCATTGTTCAGCTTTAATTCCTTAATACCGTATTTGTGGAACCTTTTATAGTCTCAGCCCGTAAGTACAGACCCCAAACGTTTAAGGACGTTGTTGGGCAGGAAGCCATTACTAATACTCTTGTCAACGCCATTGATAATAATCACCTGGCACAGGCCTTGTTATTTTGTGGTCCCAGGGGCGTAGGAAAGACTACCTGTGCAAGGATCCTGGCGAAACAGATCAACAGGGATGGTACTGAACAAGAAGATGAGGACTTCGCATTCAATATCTTTGAGCTCGATGCTGCCTCTAACAATTCCGTAGACGATATCCGAAATCTTATAGATCAGGTTCGTATTCCCCCTCAGGTAGGGAAGTATAAAGTGTATATCATTGATGAGGTGCATATGCTTTCTCAATCTGCATTTAACGCTTTTCTTAAAACGCTTGAAGAACCTCCAAGTCACGCTATTTTTATCTTGGCCACTACTGAAAAGCACAAAATTATACCAACTATACTTTCGAGGTGCCAAATATTTGATTTTAAACGTATTACTGTTGCAGATGCAGCAAATTACCTCAAGTATATCGCAGAACAGCAAGGAATAAATGCAGAGGACGATGCACTACACATTATCGCTCAAAAGGCAGATGGTGCGCTGCGCGATGCACTTTCTATTTTTGATCGGGTTGTCAGCTTTTCTGGAAAAGAACTGACGCGAAAGGCTGTAACAGAAAACCTGAACGTATTAGACTATGACACTTATTTTGAGGTAACAGATCTTATCCTAAAGAGTGATATTCCTAACATTCTCTTATTATTCAATAAGACCCTGGGGCTTGGATTTGAAGGGCATCATTTTATCATTGGGTTAGCCTCACATTTTAGAGATTTGATGGTTTGTCAACACCATGATACCATTGCTCTGTTAGAAGTTGGCGATAACGCCAAGAAATTATATCTGGAGCAGGCTAAAAAAACCAGCCAGGAATTTCTTTTAAAAGCCCTTGAGATTGCGAATCAGGCAGACCTGCAATACAAAAGCAGTAAAAATGCACGTTTATTGGTAGAACTCGCACTTATGAAGTTAGCTTCACTTTCATTTCAAGGTGAAAAAAAAAATCCTGACCACAGCACCGTAAGTCTTATCCCATTAGGGCAGTTGATCCCTGCTTCCTTTTTTCATCGATCTATCACAACTTCCATTAAAAAAACTATATCACCGGTCATCAGCGATCCTCTTTCTGCTATCGAAAATAAAGAAAAACCTGCGGGTGATCACCAACAAAAGGAGATCATTACAGAGGAAACTGAACCAATTTTAAGTGCTGATATTGAAGATGTTACATTAACAGAAACTTCAACTTTAGTAACAGAACCAGCCCGAAAAATCCATATAAAAGATCACGCTAAAAGAGTATCAGGCTTATCCATATCTAGTATCAAAGCCAAGAAGAAACACGAACTCAATAAGATTGAAGTAACCTATGATGAAGATTCTCTTCCCGATGATCTAGTTACAGAGGCAGAATTGCACAAACATTGGCACGCCTATGTCAACAAGGTAGATGAAGAAGGAAAGAAAATCCTCGCCAGCAATCTAAGTTCCGACATTCCAAAAATAATAGATGGCTCTACTATCGTCATTGAATTACCCAATGACACTATGAAAAAAGAAGTGGAACGTGAACAGTTAGACCTGATGACCTTTTTAAAGAAGGCCTTAAATAATTATCACCTTAGCCTTTCTATTTCAGTCAATGAAGAGACCATAAAGAAATTTGCCTTTACACCTCAAGAAAAATACGATAAACTGAGGGAGAAAAATCCGGCCATAGACCTATTGCGAAAAACCTTTGATCTAGATCTTTGATCTTTTCTGCTCCCATGTCTCTCATACTTTTGTACCCGTATAATTTTGGTACTTTTGAGCTAGTTTCTTTAATTTTTAATTACAAAATATGCTCGGATTAAAACTACCTACCGATCCCAGATGGGTAAATATCGTTGAAATGAACATCGATGAGATTTTGACAGATCATGCCTATTGCGAGCAAAAGGCAGCCAGCACTGCAATCTCGTTGATAGTTAGCTTTCCCGAATATCCAGACCTTATTGCGGAAATGATCTCGTTATCCCGGGAAGAAATGGGTCATTTTAAAATGGTTCATGACAGGATATTAGACAGGGGCAAAACATTAGGCAGACACCGAAAAGATGAGTATGCCATTGCCCTGCATAAATTCTTTCCAAAGGGGGGGTCCAGAACCACTCAATTGATCCACCGACTTTTGTATGCCGCCCTCATTGAAGCCAGAAGCTGCGAACGTTTTCGGTTATTATCTGAAGAACTAAATGATAAAGAGCTGGCAGCCTTCTATCATTCACTGATGGTCAGTGAAGCAGGACATTACACTATGTTCTTAAATTTTGCCAGGAAATATGGGGACCGTAAGGAGGTAGATGCTAAATGGAAAGCTCTTCTGGAGTATGAAGCCTCCATCATGAAAGAATTAGGAACCAAGGAACATATCCATGGTTAATGCACAACTATTTTCAATCCTATTTAAAGGCTTCAGAGTGGGCAAATTTGCTCGTTACTTTCAATTTATTCAGATAGTAATCATATACAGCAAATTGTGAGCGCACTTTCGGCTTTTTATTCCTTACATAGCTGTTGTCCTGAAGTTGATTAAACCTGCGTGCCTTAACATTATCGCGCCAGGAGATTTCAAAAGTGTCGATGAGTTCATTTTTTATATCCTCATCGTAAATTGGGCATCCTACTTCCACCCTATTTTCTATATTTCGGGTCATCCAGTCTGCAGAAGAAATATAAATTTTGGGGTTCCCTGCATTGGCAAAGATGAATAAACGAGGATGTTCCAGGAACTTATCTACTATACTAATGGCCTCAATATTTTCGCTCATCCCTTTTACCCCCGGGATCAGGCAGCATATACCCCTAACGATCATCTTTATCTTTACACCAGCCCTGCTTGCCTCATATAGCTTGTCTACCATTTTATAGGAGGTTAAGCTATTCATTTTGATCTTGATATACGCTTCTTTACCCAGTTTTACATTCTCGATCTCCTGATCTATAAGCTTTTTAAAAGCACTTCTGGTATAATGAGGAGAGACAATAAGGTGTTTGTATTTGTTGATCTTATAGGTAGTTTCAAAGAAATCGAAAACCATATTCAATTCCTTCAGGATCTTTTCATTGGCTGTAAACAGCGTATAATCTGTATAGATCCTGCCTGTAGACTCATTAAAATTCCCTGTACTTACAAAACCATAGCGGCTTGTCCTTTCATTTTCTTCCCTTTCTATTAGACATATCTTGCTGTGCACCTTTAATCCCGGAACACCAAAAATCAATTTAACCCCTTCTTCCTGTAATTGTTCTGCATACCCAATATTTGCGGTTTCATCGAAACGGGCACGTAATTCAATCTGCACGGTTACTTGCTTTCCATTCTTTGCCGCGTTGATCAGAGAAGAAATTACCTGAGAATTATCTGCAAGCCGGTACACTGTAATCTTGATGGTCTTTACCTTAGGATCTAAGGCGGCCTCACGCAGAAACCTAATGATATATGAAAATTTGTGGTAGGGTGTATACTGTAAAAAGTCCTTCTCTGCCACCTGACCCAAAAAGCTACCCTCCGGTTCAACACCTTTGATGGGCAAGGGATTTATTTTCTGATACATCAGCTCCTCCTTGCCTAAGCTCGGAAAACTCATATAATCTCTTCTATTGTGGTAACGCCCACCGGGAATAACACTATCCGTATCAGTGATCCCCATTTTTTCAGTGAGAAACGCAAGAGTATCTTCCTCAATACTTTTGTCATATACAAAACGAACCGGATCACTAATCTTTCGATTATCTACACTAGAAGATATCTTTTCAATAAAGCTCTTACTAAGATCATTGTCAATATCTAATTCGGCATCACGGGTAATTTTGATCATATGTGCCGAAATTGAAGTATAATCGAACATGGAAAAAATACTGTCTAGGCAGTATCGGATCAGATCATCCAGAATAATGATATAATACCTTTCTCCTTCCCTGGGAAGTACAACAAATCTGTCAATACCCTTGGGAATTTCTATAAGGGCATAACTCTTCTCTTTGATATGATCTGCAGGCCTTTTGGCATCTTCGCTTTTTAGGACCATTTTTATTGCCAAATAAGCGGCAGAATCCTTAAGCATAGGAAACTCTGTGAGGTCATTCAGAATGATGGTCATTAACTGCGGACTCACCTTTTCCAAAAAATAGTTTTTTAAGAATTTAGACTGTTCTTCCGTGACCTCTTCTTCGTTGATAAGGAAGATATTTTCGGCCTCCAACTCTTTTTCTATATCTGTATGGATCTCTAAACTGCGGGTTTGTTGTTCAATCACTATTTTTGTGATCTCTTCCAATAAGTCTTTTGCTATTTCGCCTCCTAAAACACTTTTACCAGATTTACCAGCCTCCACAATCCGTTTCACGGTAGCGTAACGTACCTTAAAAAATTCATCCAGGTTATTAGAGAATATCCCAAGAAACCTAAGCCTTTCAATCAGTGGAACACGTTGATCAGCACTTTCCTGTAACACCCGGTCATTAAATTTTAACCAGCTGATTTCTCTATTGATATACTGATTCTTTGTTTTGATCATCACCTTAATTCTTTGGGTATAATCACCTTTTCTGTTTTTCCTTTTTTGACATCCTTCCAACTAGAGACGTCGAACGAGAGATGAACCAATCCTGTTGTCGGTACATTAGCTATATAAACATCACCCCAAATATTTGCTACTTCTGTGAACGCATGATTATGTCCAAATATCATCACTATTTGATGTGAATCCGATAAATTTCTTACAAAATCCATAACATCCTCCCCGGAAAAATCATACAACTCGTCAGAAAGATTAAAATCTGAATATGATATCTTAAGATTCCTTAAAAATATGACACAAGTATGCAGTGCTCTAATGCCCGGACTAGAATAAACCGCATTGATCTTAACCTTGGCTGTGTCAAAATGATGAGATACTCTATGTGCATCTTGTATGCCAATTTCCTTTAAAGGACGGTCCCTGTCCTCAACCCCATACTTCCAGGAAGATTTACCATGCCGTACCAGTATCAGCTGTTTCATGATTTCTTTCTTTTAAAATGAATAAAAAATTACCGTAAGTAAATGTAAATTTTTTGTAGCTGCTAACCTACACTAGGGCGCAAGCCTTTCTATTTTCCAATTATAATCCTCTACCAATGTATAACGTATCCTATCGTGCATCCTATTGGGTCTGCCTTGCCAAAATTCAATAGATACAGGAGCTACTAAATACCCTCCCCAATTAGAAGGTCTGGGTATTTCCTTATTTTCATATTGCTTCTCCAATTCCTTCCACTTACTTTCCAAAACATCTCTTGAGGGGATCACCTCACTCTGATTGGATACTATTGCACCTAATTTACTACCTGTAGGCCTCGATTCAAAATATCCGTCGGACATATTCTCGGCTATCTTTGATACCGTTCCTTTTATAATAACCTGCCGTTCCATAGCAGGCCAAAAGAATGAAAGACAGACCTTTGGGTTGTTTTCTATGGCCTTGCCCTTCTCACTGTCATAGTTGGAGTAAAAAATAAAACCTTCATAGGTAAACCGCTTTAATAGCACTATCCTACCTTTTGGATAGCCATCCAATCCCATGGTAGAAATGGTCATTGTATTAAGTTCTTCTACAGAGCCAGATTCTTCTAACTCATAAAACCATTTTTGAAAAAGCTCCATAGGGTTATCCGAAATAGCGTCCTCCATTAAGGCACTTTTCTCATATGATTTCCGATGATTGCCCAGGTTTTTTTTCATGAGTTTTTTAAACTTTTCACAGTAGAACAAAGTTGGTGAAAACTTA
This sequence comes from uncultured Flavobacteriaceae bacterium, assembly GCA_963796935.1. GTDB lineage: Bacteria > Bacteroidota > Bacteroidia > Flavobacteriales > Flavobacteriaceae > Muriicola. The sequence continues at coordinate 3,408 of CAWCNT010000017.1, read as the reverse complement.
ACAAAAAGGGAAATAGCAGTCTTCTTTTTATTCTTAGAAAATCACCAATTTACCATCTTCTGCAAGTTGTACGTTAGCAAAATGAGGGACCGCTTCCGCAATGAATTCTTCTTTCTTCTTGTATCGGATAGAAAAATGACCCAAAATAAGAAGTTTTACATGGGCCGCTTTAGCGATCTTTGCGGCCTCTTCTGCCGTAGAATGCTTGGTTTTAGCAGCCAAATGAGCTTCTGAAGTAAGAAAAGTTGCTTCATGATACAATGCATCTACTCCTCTTATCCATTCTATGATACCCGGGTCATAGGCGGTATCACTACAATAGGCATAACTCTTGGGTTTGGGTGGGTCTAAGGTTAAGAGGGTATTTGAGATCTCTTTACCATTCTCAAGTAATACATCTTTTCCTTTTTTAATATTCTTAAAATAGGCCTTGTCTATTTTATATGCTGCTACTGCCTCTATATTTAGGATCCGTTCCTTTGATTTCTCCCGAAATAGAAATCCGTTGGTATAGATACGATGTGATAAAGGGATGGTGGAAACAACAACTTTGTTATCCTCAAAGATCTCTATGGGCTCTTTGGCAGACAACTCATGAAAGATAATGGTATAACTGGTCCAGGAATTCCCCACTTTCAATAGCATTAACACCACTTCTTTTAATCCAGAAGGACCGTAAATGTGCAACTCTTTCTCTCTTCCCAGTAATTGAAAAGTCGCAATAAGGCCGGGCAAACCAAAAAAATGGTCGCCGTGAAGATGCGAGATAAATATATGGTTGAGCCTTGAAAATTTGATCTTATGTTTCCTCAACTGCACTTGTGTACCCTCTCCGCAATCTATTAAGAACAAATGATCTCTTACTTCCAGGATTTGGGCAGTTGGGTTACCCATAAGGGAAGGGGTTGCTGCATGACATCCCAAAATATGAAGTTTCATAACCGTGTGATCAATTCTTACAAGTACTGTTTGGCTTCTTCAATCGTAAAATTGGAGCGAAAACTAAACGCATAAGCCGACTCTCCTTTGGTATTCAGATGATCTAATCTCTTTTTAGCTTCCTTAAGCGAGATAACAGGCTCTTTTGTATACCAACATACCATATGACTATCTTTTATCTTGGAAAACCATTCTTTTCGTCTTTTATAGATGTCAACATGTGCCGTCTGGTAAGTAAATGCCATTAAGGTTTCTCTGGATTCCCACAATGACATATTTACTATTAAGGCAGGATCACCAAAAACATCATATATCTCATTTGAGGGCTCCTCAATCCATCTCCATATAAAACCGGGACTTTCTTCAGCCAAGATATTGATCCTTGCCGTATTATTTACAAAATCGGCCATCCGCGGATCATCTAATCTGTATTGTGCCCTGGCGATATTAACTTGAGCAAAATGATATGGCATAATTATAATTCCAGATCTCTTTCTATATCCTCCATCTCAATAACATCCATTGCCTCCTGTATCGTTGGGACCAGGCTAATCTCATCCGGCACCTCATCATAAGTTACCTTATCGGTTACCAAAACAAAAGATTTTTTGGCCTTCCTGTGCATATTAGATAGCTCCAGAAATTCCAGTATCTCATCAGAACTAAGCCTGGAGAATGAAAATAAGTTCACAATAATATGGTCGTTCTTGAGCTTTTCGTATGCCGACTTCAGATTTTCGACAAATTTTAAAAGTGGGATGTTTTCCTGATAAACAATGGTGCAATTGCCTTCCCTTTCAAAAATCATAGGATATTATTTTATTTGTGATGCTAATAAATAAATAACGGCCATACGTATGGCCACCCCGTTTTCTACCTGATGAAGTATTATAGATTGCGAGGAGTCGGCTACATCACTGGTTATCTCCACTCCTCTGTTGATAGGACCCGGGTGCATAATGACTATCTCCTTTTTTAGGCTATCGAGAATATGTCTGTTGATTCCAAATTGTTGTGTGTATTCCCGTGTGGAGGGAAAGTAACTCATCTCCATACGTTCATTCTGAACGCGAAGCATGTTGGCCACATCACACCATTCAAGGGCCTTTTGAAGATTTGGCTCCACCCCTACCCCAAGAGTCTCAATATACTTTGGGATCAATGTTTTAGGTCCACAGACCTTCACCTCTGCTCCCTGAAGTTTTAAGGCAAAGATATTAGACAATGCTACCCTCGAATGTAAAATATCGCCTACGATCACTACTTTTTTGCCGGCTACATCGCCCAACTTCTCCCGGATGGAATAAGAATCTAATAATGCTTGTGTAGGATGCTCGTGGGCCCCATCTCCCGCATTTATAATGGCTGCATTCACATGTTTTGCCAGAAAGATACCTGCACCGGGATTTGGATGCCGCATCACCACCATATCTACTTTCATAGAGAGAATATTGCTGACGGTGTCTATCAGTGTTTCTCCTTTTTTTACGGATGACTGGGAAGCAGAGAAATTGATGACGTCTGCAGATAATCGTTTTTCAGCCAGCTCAAAACTTAGCCTGGTACGGGTACTATTCTCAAAAAATATATTGGCAATGGTTATATCCCGTAGAGAAGGAACTTTTTTGATGGATCTATTGATAACTTCTTTAAACTGATCGGCAGTTTCGAAAATGAGTTGAATATCCTTTTCATTCAGATATTTAATTCCCAAAAGGTGTTTTACACTAAGTACCGACATACTTCTATTTGTTTACTAAATAAACCACATCCTTTCCTTCATTTTCTTTCCACATAACTTGTACCTTTTCATTATTGATGGCATCTACTTGTCTCCCTCTATAATTTGGCTGTATGGGTAAATGTCTGCTAAATCTCCTGTCTATAAGGGTTAGCAATTCTATTTCTTGCGGTCGTCCAAATGATTGGATGGCTGTTAAAGCAGCCCGGATGCTCCGCCCCGTGTACAATACATCATCTATTAATACCACATTCTTCCCTTCTACCAGAAAATCTATGTTGGTGGTACTTGCTTCAAGGGGTTTATCGCTCCTTCTAAAATCATCGCGAAAAAAGGTGATGTCTAGCAGACCAAGTTTAATTTCCTTGACCTTGTACTCTTCTTTGAGGATCTTCTCCAAACGGTTCGCCAGAAAGCTACCCCTGGGTTGAATTCCTATTAATACGGTGTTGGTAAAGTCGAGGTGATTTTCTAAAAGTTGACAAGCAAGACGATGTAAAATAATGTGGATTTCTTTTGAGGAAAGTAAGTACTTTTTGACTCATGGTTTGCGCTACCAACATATTTGATAGCAAAAATAGGGATTTCTATTCAATAAAAAAGGAACCGCGATAAATATCATCCATTCTATAAAGATATATCTCATTAAAGATCAAAAAAAAGCCCCGACCAAATAGTCAGGGCTTTACTCTATTTATTGTAAAACATTACGAAAGCTTACTTCTTTT
>CAWCNT010000016.1:0-15344 GCA_963796935.1 uncultured Flavobacteriaceae bacterium | reverse complement strand
TAGCCAACCTTTCATGAGCCAAAATAGCTTTGTCATTTGAGTATATCCCACTCCAGTCCGGGCCTCTATGCCGTACTTTTTTAGACATCTCCAATAACTGGGGCCGCAATACTTCGGTACTTTCCTTTAAATCAAAAGCACATACAATTCCACACATAGTAATTTTATTTTTAAATTATAAAGACAAAGATGACAATATGATTTTAAATAGAAAACACATATGTTATTTTACCTTACTGTTTTGTCATTTATTTTATTTATTTATATTAATTTGTAATTAAAAGTGTCTTTTTTATAAAACCTTAGAACAAATTGTAAGAAGTCTAAATTTTAACGACTCTTTATAAGAATACGAAGCCTTAAAGAGCTTAGATTTGAAAAACTAAAAATCGATTTTTATGAAAAATGTACTTACCCTTACGCTCATGGTATGCACCATGATATTTACAAGCAATACTTCTGCCCAGGAATTTAGCGGCATGGATAAAAGCCCAATGGACATGGCATCCTATCCAACAGATTACAAAATTTCTGACAAAGCAGTTCGTGTAATTTATAGTAGACCTCAACTAAAAGGACGTTCTATGGAAGAACTGGCACCTGCTGGCAAGGTTTGGAGAACCGGAGCCAACGAGGCTGCTGAGATCACCTTTTTTAAAGGTGCCACTATTGGTGGACAAAAAATTGATGCAGGGACATATGCCCTTTTTACTATTCCCGGAGAAAATGGCTGGACAGTAATTCTAAATAAGAATCTGAACCAATGGGGATCTTATTTTTATGATAAAGCGGGTGATGTGGCCAGAGTAGATGCAAAAGTATCAACAGGTTCCGAATCTTTGGAAGCCTTTTCGGTTACCTTTCAGGAGGTTGACAATGCAGTTCACATGGTAATGGGATGGGGTACTACGAGAGTTGCCGTTCCTATTTCTTTTGTAATGTAAGCTGATATATAAAATGTAAAAAAGCCGAAGGGATTCCTTCGGCTTTTTGTTTTTATTGATTTCCAGATTTATTTTTTGGTGCCGCCTGTCTTATGCTCTCTGATCTTAACATAGATCAATTTTTTTCTTCCTTTGGCATCTTCTCGTCTTTCAATATCAAATTCCCCCAGGGAACTGATAAGAGGGGTGAGTTTTTGAAAGCCATAATTTCGGGAATCGAAATTGGGTTGTTTTTTCTGTAACAGGCTGCCTACATCACCCAGAAAAGCCCAGCCATCATCATCTGCTACATCTTCTACAGTGGTAGTGAGCAATTGTATATCTTTTTTGGTAACCTTGTCTACACCACTCTTCTTATCCGTTTTAACACCTCCCGAATCTGTACTACTTTCTTCAGACTGTTTCTTTAGGATCTCTATATAGATAAACTTATCACAAGCCACAATAAAGGGATTGGGGGTCTTCTTCTCTCCAATACCAAACACTTGCATCCCTGCTTCTCTAAGCCTTGTTGCAAGACGTGTAAAATCACTATCACTACTCACCAGACAAAAGCCATTGACCTTTCCGGAATAGAGAACATCCATGGCATCAATGATCATCGCAGAATCTGTGGCATTCTTCCCTGCAGTATACCCGTATTGTTGAATAGGGGTTATGGCATTTTCCAGGAGAACATTCTTCCACTTGCCAAGCCTTGGATTTGTCCAATCCCCATAAATTCTTTTAATAGTAGGATTGCCATATTTCGCAATCTCTTCCATCATCTCCTTTACATATGCTGAGGGTATATTATCCCCATCGATCAGTACGGCTAAATTAATATCCATTGTTTTCTTTTTTACAAAGTACGGCCTTTATTGATAAAAGAATAGAAAATTAAAGGTCGAATCTTTGAACTTCAAATTGTTATTTTTTGATCATTACGAGCAGGCCATAAATATTCTGTTTGTGGAGTCCACGTAGGATGTTACTCCAATTACCCTTATTTTTAAGCAAAATATATACCGTATTATGAAGACTATCCAAATGAGCCTTTTCTATGTTGTGATCCTGATCTTCTTTTCAATACATAAAAATGGGCAAGCCCAGGAATCAAAAAGAGAATACTATGTCCTTCAAATCTATACCCTGGACAATGCAGAACAGGAAACCCTTACCGATACTTATTTGAAACATGGTCTTCTCCCCGCTTTGAAACGGCAAGAAATTGCGTCTGTTGGCGTATTCAAATGGAGAAAGGAAGTACAAGACAGCATTCTGCAACGTTTTGTATTATTCCCAATCAGCTCTGCGAACTCACTCGATCTTTTAAAAGAAAAATTAGATACCGATGATGAACTCTGGAAGAACAATAAATCATTTCTAGAGGCGCCATATGATGCACCTCCTTACCAACGAATAGAGACCATTTTTCTAAAGGCATTTAAAGAAATGCCGATAATGCAAGCTACCAATGTTGAGGGAAAGCGTGAAGACAGAGTGTATGAACTGCGCAGCTATGAATCTCCAACTCAGGCTTTGTTTATCAATAAGGTCCATATGTTTAATGAGGGAGGCGAAGTAACACTTTTTGACCGACTCGGTTTTAACGCCGTCTTCTATGCCGAGGTCCTGGCCGGATCCCGTATGCCCAATCTTATGTATATGACCACATTTAAAAATATGGAAACAAGAGACCTGCTCTGGAAGGCTTTTGTTGATTCCCCGGAATGGCAAGGTTTGATCAATGACCCTTTTTATAACAATAATATTAGCAAAGCTGATATTCTGTTACTTTCTCCTACTGAATATTCAGATTATTAGGAAGATCTTACTCTATTTTGGTGAGAATGAATTCAACCCGTCTGTTTTGACGTCTTCCTTCCGGTGTAGTATTGACGGCTATTGGCAGGCTTCCTCCATGACCCTTCCAAGACACACGTTCTTTAGGAAGGCCCAGATCTATAAAATAGCTGGCCACGGCTTCACATCGGTTATTGGACAATCGTAAATTATAAGGGTCTGTACCCACTCCATCCGTATGGCCATGGATAACGATATGCAAGCTGGGATCCGAAGCCAAAAAATCATAAGTTTCCTTTAAATAGCCCTTGGCACCTTCCAGCAATTCATATTCATCAAAATCAAAAAGTACATGTTGAAAAAGGTGGGTGGTGTTCAAACTTAAGGTTTCCATTTTCAGGGATGTGTCCGCTAAATCAACAGTGGTATTCACTTCGGTACTAGAAAGAGAAACCATATCAACGTAGTAATAGGCACCTTGTTTTGCTCCTTTCTTAAAAACAAACTTACGCGTACGCGCATTATTCTTGAAATTCCCCAGGGTCATAAACTGTTCATTGCCTTTTGCAACGTATGGAGTTGAGACCAACATCCAATCTTTGGTGTCATTGGCAAAATGAGAATAGCCAATTTCCAGATATGTGAAAGAGTTATCAGTATCCTTGTAAAGATGCATTTTTGACAATTCTTTGTGTATCTCAAAATCGAGGAGTTGCTCAGAAAATACCACCCCGAATTCATTGATCGCAAAATCTGAGCGCTCTGCCAGACTTACAAAAAAGGATAATTCATAGGTTACTCCTTTTTTTAAGGGAGTAAGTAGTTTGGCTTGCATGTATTCCCTGTAGTCATTGGGTGCGTATAAATAAAAGCCGGCATAACCCTCGCCAAAATCTGCAATTTGAGTCCCATTAAAGTTTTTTGGAGTTCCCATAGCCTCGCTACAACCATGGAAGTAATCTGTTGATCCTTTTGTTGGAGTACTCCATCCTAATACATCTGCACTAAAGTTTCCAAGTTTAACCGGACAGGCCCTGTGATCTTCAAAACTTGGATTCGTAACCAGGTTTTGTGAAAATCCGGCACATATCCCCCAAAGGAACAATACCTTGATGCCATACATGGTGATCTTCTTCATCGCGATAATTCTGTAGAACTCTCAGGATAAAATTAACGAAAGTCTGGCTCTTAGTTAGATCTAGGCCCTTGCAGTTCGTTAAAAAGTAGGCAATTTAGGGCATAGCGCTTTTTTTGCTATCCCTTTTAGTACACATTTATCTCATTTTCAACAAACTGAACCTAAAAATCGAATTTATAGGTGACCCCTGCAAGGATCTGCAAGCTCTGAACCCTAAAATTAGCCCATTGTTGATAGTCATTATTGGCAAGATTACTCGCTTTGGCAAAAATTGAAAGTTGGTCGCTCAAACGGTATCCTATATGTGCATTTGCATCGAAGTAACTATCTAAGGTTAGAATGCTGGCCGGGTAGTCTGAAGGTTGTGCATTGGGGATCACATCGGCGCTTAAATCTTCCCGCTCCCCAACAAAGAAAATATTGGCACCCATAAACCATTGTTCATCTATCTGATAATCCATAAAGAGGGAACCTCTCAAATTTGGTAGATTCCAGGCAGGATTATCTGTTTCTGTATCATATTGGTAAATAGACGCGTTGATACCCAGCGTAAAATTGCGGTTAACATCTACATTTAGCTCACCAAAGATCCCAAGCGTTTTTACATCATCATAGAAAACCTCAAAGGAATTGCCATAATAATACCCCTTTTCATCATCCCTAAAGCTATTTTGAGGGTTGAGTTTAAACAAGGGTTTTCTGTTCTCTGCTGTGTAAGATCCTCTGATATTGTAGCTTAGATTGGGAAATAACTGCCCCTTAAAACCAATACTGGCATCGTATTGCTGATCCGTAGGTTGAATTGTCAAAGTTGGTGATACATACGGGTTGTCATCTACAAAATCAGCATAAGAATTTTGTGTTAACTGTCCGCTAACCCCTCCGTAAACAATAACCAAAGCGTCTAGCAAACGATAAGATGCGGTTACTTGCGGATAAATATAGAAATTGCTTTCATTGGTTTCTCCATCCATTCCATAGACAAGATTTGCCCCCAGGTTTAGCGTAAGTTCATCTCGGACAATAAGAATATTAGGGCTGATCCCTACTTGAAATTGTGAATATGGAATAGCCGGTGTATTCGCGGTATTGTTTACATCGGCATTTATAAATTCTCCTCCTACATAATCTCCTTTTGCTGTTATGGTAAGGTCTTCTTCGCTCAAGGGAAAATTGAAGGAAGTTGAAATAAGGGCCCTGTTCTCGGCAGATTCTACCTTGTCCCAAAATCTTTTTATAAAAACCTCACCCTTACTTAAGAAGGAATCTTCCTGATTGAGGTGAGCACCCAGTTCCACATTAAAATATTGTTGTTTTTCATCTATTCCTGCTATTGTAGCCTCATCGTAATCTCCCTCCGGCAGGCCATACCAATTATAGAGCTGATGTCTGGCTGCAGAACTAATCCCCCAGTCAAAATCGCGCCCTCTATTAGAATAGGCAGCTTCTAATTTTGTATTGTAAAAATCAGTATCCAACGGGGTAAAATCCAGATCCCCCCGTGAAGAAAAATGATTAAGACCAATATCAACCCGTTGATTTCCGCGATCTATATCTCTACTGGTGTAAAAGTCGAGCAGGGCATTGTTAAAATTCCCAAGTCCCAGCGAAACATACGAATTATAGAGTTTTTCCGGGCTAGCTTTCTGTACTGTTGCAGCCTTGCCTTTTGCCGGCGTAAAAGTGGAAGCAACCGGAACGGAAAAAATACTATAACGAATCTCCTTCTTCGCAAGAACGATTGAATCGTTTAAGATAGGTGCGGACTTAATTTTAAAGGCATCTGAAACTGTAGGTGAATACGGTTTTACCACCGTTACCGTTTCAGTACCCAGATCTTTTTCGTCCTGTGCATAAGCCCCCAAAATAAGGCTTAAACCTGCTATGATTGATAGTTGAATCTTCTTTTGCATAAATACCACTTAAATTAGTTCCCCTCAGGATTAACAGAGGCGTTGCGTTCGGCTTCCTTGGCTTTTATCCTTGCTAATTCTCGCTTAGCATCTTCTACAATTGCCGGAAATTGAACAAAATTTGCGATCACGCTATCCAGAATGTATGTGGCCTGAAAGGCATCGCCCAGGGCATAAAAATTTTGAGCCATGATAAGCAGTCCTTTTCCGCCCCATTCTTTATAGGTAGCGTACTCTTTGGCTAATTTTTGAACTACAGCATTACTCGCTTCGTACTCCTTCCTGGTTCGCTTAAAGTAAGCATCGTAGTACAGAGCTTCCGCTGCCGTGGAACCGCTTGCGATCTTTGACACTTCCTTATAGGCCGTTTCTGCGGTAGCTTCATCACCTGTTTTCATGGCAGATCTTGCGATCATCACATGAGCATCGCTTCTTATTCTATCATCAACATTAGAGCTACCCAACACTTTATCGGCATAGACCAACGTACGGGCATACTCTTTCTGTTCAAAATACACTTTCATTAAATTTTGCTGAGCATAAACGCGATTCTGAGGTATGTCTGCCGTGTTTTCCAATTCGGTTAAATATGGCATAGCAGCTTTGGTATTACTTTTAGCCAACAGCAGTTCACATACTCTGGTAAGTGCTTGTTCAGAAAATTCGCTTCCTCCTCTGTCCGCAACATATTGGTACGATCTGAGGGCCTTGTCATTTTCTCCTTTTGAGAAATACAATTGTGCTAAAGCAAAGTTGGCGGGCATAGTGTGCATCCCCGAGGGAAATTCCTTGAGGTAATTCTCATATCCCCTGATAGCTGCGGCATCTTTCCCCTCTAAATTTTGCTTATTGGCCGATTCATAGGTGGCATTGTCTAATTCTATATCCGAAACCTCAACGAAATCGAGATTTCTGACCCAGGCGGCATATTCATTAACTCTCCCCATATCCATATAGACCAATTTTCCGGTATTCACTGCTTGTACAGCTTCCTGGGTCTTCGGAAAATCGCTGACTACCGCTTTAAATTTTAAAAGCGCCTCATTATTCCTGTTGGCGTTATAATGCACTAACCCCTGTCTTAATAGGGCCTGAGGAACCAAACTACTCCCCCTGTACTCCCTGACAAGTTGATCATAAGCTTGTAAGCCCTCCTTTTCTCGGTTATCTCGGATATATGAATTGCCCAATTCAAAAAGCACATCATCTTTTAAAGTAGATACCGGATATTGAGTAAGGAATTTATTGAGCTCGGATATTTTAGTATCATTTTTCCCTACAAATCCATAACTAACCGCTTTTTGAAAAGCCGCATAGTCCTTTTCAGCTCCACTACCCCTTCCATATTGCGTATAGGCATCTATTGCAGCCTCATATTTGCTGGTTACAAAATAACAGTCTCCCAATCTCACAACTGCATCTAACGCTTTTGGATCCGTGGCAGATCTTTTAGCATATTCTTTGAAATAGTTACTTGCAGTACTGTAATCCTTTAATTTAAAATAGGTATACCCAAGGTTGTAATCTAAGTCCTTAAATTCCTGGGTCCTACTAGCTACACCGCTTTGTTGAAACTGGATAAAGTCGAGTAGCGCTTCATCAAATCGATTTAACAAATAACTTGCTTCGGCCTTCCAGTATCTGGCCCTTGCCGTAAAAAATGCATCGGCATCACTAGCTACCGCTAAATTCATCACCTCCACGGTCTCAGCATAGTCACCATCTAAAAACAACTCCACACCCCGGTAAAAGGCTACCTTTTGAAACGTGGCCTTGTTGGCATAATTTTTATTTTTCTCAAGAAGTTCTAAGGCGCCTTTAAAATTTTTGGAAGTAAGGTAAGAGTCTACCAATAAATCCTGTAATTCTGATGTATTCGCATCTTTTGGGTAACGATCCAAATAGGATGACAACACCTCTGAGACTGGTTCGTAGGCATTGCCAATATCATAACTTAAACGAGCGTAATTTAAATACGCGTCTTTCTGGATCTCAGGGCTAAAGTCCATTTGTGAGGCATTCCTGAAGGCATTCAGGGCCTCTTGTTTTTTATCGAGTTTTAAATAGCATTCTGCCAAGTGATAATAGGCATTTTGGGCCACGCTATTATTCCCGTCAATGATCTTATTGAATTGAAGAATAGCATTGGCATAGTCTTCCTGTTGGTAATAACAATAGCCTAATTGATAATAATCTGTATTGTTCCATCTGCCTCGTTTCCCGCGGTATTCCTCCAGATAAGGAATGGCGTTGGCATATTGCTTCAGGTTGAAATAACTTTCACCAATTATTTTATTAAGTTCTGAGATCTCTTGCCTGTCCGACTTTGGTAATTGTTTTTTGCCTAAGGCTATAGCCTCTTCAAAATTTCCAAGTTTAAAATTTAGATCGGCTTGAAAATAAGAAAGCTTTTCATCTAATACTTCCTGGTCTGTGATCTGGTCAAAACGCGCACTTGCTTCCTCATAATCATCTTCCTGATAGGCAATAAATCCAAGATAGTATTTGGCCTGTGCACCATAAACAGGAGAATTTGAAACCTTATTAAAATAAGTTTCGGCTTCCTGGGTTTTTTTGGAGGCATAAAGGGAATATCCCATATTAAAATTGAAACGTTCCCTGTCTTTCCTTGGAATAGTGCTCTGCCCCGCCATTTTATACCACTTAAGGGCATAGGGATATTTTCCATTCTCAAAATAATAATCCGCAACATCAAGGAAAGCGGCATCTCGCTTGGTAGAAGTAGGATACTTTTCTACAAAGTCTTCCATGAGTCGGTCCGCACCTAACTGATTTAGTCGTACCGCTGCATTTGCAACAAAATACGCGCTATTCGCAGCTGTTTCCTCATCCTTGGTACTTCCATTTACTTTTTGGAAAAGGGTCTGTGCTGCCTGATATTGTTTATTGTTGTATAGGTTTAGTGCCTCCTGATATTGCCTTTCATCATGGGTGTAAATCCTGGATTCCTGTGCAGTGGCCGTAAAGAGCAGCCCAAGGCAGACAAGGGATAAGGCGGTGATTTTCTTTCGCATAGTGTTCTAGGGCTATTAAGAATTACCGTATTTGTCATAGTAACGCTAAATATTGTTTTGCAGTATAAACCATCCAAAGAAAAAGATTTTTAAGTGTGCTGCCTTTTTTATCCTATAGAACTTATTACTTTTATATCAACAAATACACCCATGGAAGAACCCATTCTCAGCTTAAAAGATGTTTCTGTTTTTCAAAAGGATAATTTAGTCCTTAATGACATTAATCTGGAAGTGCGGAAAGGTGAATTTGTTTATCTCATTGGTAAAACCGGGAGTGGAAAAAGTAGTTTTATGAAAACCCTATACGCAGATCTTCCATTAAAACAAGGTCATGGCAGAGTTGTGGGGTTTAACTTAAAAACTCTTGAGGAAAAAAAAATCCCCTACCTACGAAGAAAATTGGGCATCGTCTTTCAAGATTTTAAACTTCTCCCAGATAGAAATATAAACAAGAATCTGCTGTTTGTGTTGAAGGCTACCGGTTGGACAGACAGTGTCCTGATGAATGCCAAGATTGAAGAAGTTTTGGAAAAAGTAGGGATGAAGACCAAAGGATTTAAATTTCCTCATGAACTTTCTGGCGGCGAACAGCAGCGTATCGCCATCGCTAGAGCCCTTTTAAATGATCCGGAACTTATCCTTGCGGATGAACCTACCGGAAATCTGGATCCACAAACCAGTGTTGAGGTCATGAAGGTCTTACAAGATATTAATAAGACCGGCCGTACCATTCTTATGGCAACGCATGATTATGCGCTGATCCTTAAATACCCATCGAAAACACTAAAGTGCGATGGAAATAAGGTCTTTGAAGTAGTTCAAAAAGCAGTCTGAAAACTCCTCTTCTCACCGAGTGAACACTTAAAAAAGATATTTAAAAAAAGCGTATCTTTCTTTCACCAACCAACCAATTATTTTAAAAATGAAACTTAGAGAACTATTCCTTTCCGTATTAGCAATTACCCTCTTTTCATGTAAATCTGACGTTCCTCCAAAGGATACTGCTACTTCTATGGCGGTAGTAAAGGAATGGAGCCCGGATGACACCCGAAGCCTTTCAGGTGTAACGGCCGATAGAGGTCTTATATATAATTCTGAGATGGGCACCGATGGTTATGTACTCTATGAACCATCTAACAGCACCTTTACTTTTTTACTGAACAAACAAGGAGAGGTAGTCCATACCTGGAAATCCGATCTGAATTCTATGAATTCCTATTTACAACCCAATGGCCATCTGATAAGAATGGAGCGCGATGAGAACTTTCCCACTTTTGCTGCCGGTGGACAATCCGGAAGGATTCACGAATACGATTGGGATGGAAACATCGTATGGGATTTTAAATATTACAATGAAAAAGAATTGACTCATCACGATATTGAGATCATGCCCAATGGCAATATCCTGGCTATTTCTTATGATGCCTTAACACCCAAGGAGGCTGAGATGGCAGGTAAAGATCCTGCACATATACCTAAAGCAGGTATTTGGCTAGACAAGATCATAGAAATTCAGCCCATAAAACCCAATGATGGCAAGATAATCTGGGAATGGCGCATGAGGGATCATTTAATTCAAGACCTTGATAAAACAAAAAATAATTATGGTGTAGTTGCCGAAAACCCGGGGAAAATAAACATCAATATCGCAAGTGCAGAGGCAGGTCCGCCAATGACTGAGGAACAAGTTGCCCATATGAAAAAAATGGGATTCCTTACCTCCAATGCAACGGTAGATAATCAAGGTTCTGATATAACCCATACCAATGCCGTCTCTTATAACCCTGGTTTAGATCAGATTGTTATTAGTGTTCCAGGATTTGGTGAAATTTTTGTAATAGATCATAGCACAACTACCGCGGAAGCCAAGGGAAGTACCGGCGGAAAGTACGGCCATGGTGGCGATCTTCTATACAGATGGGGTAATCCCGCCAATTATAGCAAAGGCACTAAAGAAGACCAGATCCTCCATGGACAACACGATGTTAAATGGATCCCAAAAGGTTATCCGGGAGAAGGAAAGCTTATGGTCTATAACAATGACATTCCTCACCCCGATAGCAAATTCCCCTCTATGTGGGCAGCTCTTGCTGGCGCAAATACTCCGGAAATGAATGTGAAAATTGGAGATGTTGGGAATTACTCTGCTGTTTATGAATGGGCTATTCCAACCAACGATAATGGAAACTATGCACTTAATGAAAATGGCGCTTTTGGTCCTGTTAAACCCGACTGGTCATATATGGCACCAGATAAATATTCCTTTTATTCTGCTTTTATTTCAGGAGCTCAACGACTAAAAAACGGGCACACCCTTATTACTCAGGGAATGCAGGGTCGCTTTATAGAAATAGACGAGAACAAGGAAATAGTATGGGAATATTGGAATCCTTATAAATACGACTATGCGTTGCCCGATGGTTCGGTTGCACAACCTGTTGGCCCATTTATATATGGGGTCTTTAGAAGTACTTTATATCCTAAAGACTACCCGGGGCTAACCGGCAAGGATCTAAAACCTATTACACCACAACCAGAGCCTTTCGTTTTTACATTGCCGCCACCGCCGCCAGTAGAAAAGGAACCAGAATCAGCACAATAAGTTCAACCAACTAAAAAACAACAATTATGTCAATTAAAATAATAGGAGCCGGATTTCCGAGAACCGGAACTACTACCTTAAAACAATCACTGGAAACACTGGGTTTCAATCATGTATATCATATGAAAGAACTACTGGTGAACCCCCATAATTTACATTACTGGAAAACCTTGTCTGAAACCGGAGATACTGACTGGGATGGCCTTTATAAAGGGTATGATGCCACAGTAGACTTTCCCGGCTACCCAT
The DNA here is from genome assembly GCA_963796935.1 of uncultured Flavobacteriaceae bacterium. Lineage (GTDB taxonomy): Bacteria > Bacteroidota > Bacteroidia > Flavobacteriales > Flavobacteriaceae > Muriicola. The sequence continues at coordinate 3,678 of CAWCNT010000016.1, read as the reverse complement.
GGTACAAAGAGCATATGAAACGTTACCCTGAAGCAAAAGTGATACTGACGGTGCGCGATTTTGAAGCCTGGTATAAAAGTGTGGATAGCACCGTATTCCGTGCTGGGCCGCAAACTCCGGGAGAAAAGATTAAAATGATGGGGAAACTGCTGTTTAGCAGCAGAGCCAGAAATGTAGTAAAATGCATCAAATTCTTTAAAAAGACCTTCTTTGCTGGGGAGCTGGATGGAAATTTTGAGGACAAGGCACATGCCAAAAAAGTGTGGGAAGGTCATATTGCGGAAGTACAACGCTTTGTTCCCAAGGAAAAATTACTTGTCTATGATGTTCGCGATGGCTGGGGTCCTCTTTGCAAATTCCTGGGGGTAAAGGAACCTGCGGATCCGCTACCACATTTAAACAAAAAAGAGAACTTTAAGGAAATGCTTCCAAAACTTATGAAGGGCCAGATGGCTTAAAGTTTTGTTTGCTTTCATTTTAACAAATACCTCGTAGGCGAAAATCTACGAGGTATTATTTACCAGACCAATCTATGAATTCTGAAACCTGGCAAGTAAAGGCAACCATCTTATTGGTTAGCAGCCTCACCATTATGTCTATGATCACTATTTCGGCTTCACTGCCGGATATGACAAAGACCTTTGAACTACAACCCAACGGCGCGGCACTTGTTAAACTAAGCTTATCATTCCCGGACTTTTTATTGCCCTGAGTGCAATTATCGCCGGAATTATTATTGATAAAATAGGTAGACTCAAACTACTCGGTGCAGCGCTTATTTTTTATGCAATTGGAGGAACCTCAGGATATTATTTAAATGATATTTACCTTATTCTGGCAGGCAGAGCACTTCTAGGCATCTGTGTTGGAATTACCATGACGATTGTCACCACCTTAGTCGCAGACTATTATCAAGGCAAGGCACGACAAAAATTTGCCGGTTTGCAGATTGCCGTCATGTCTATCGGAGGTATTATTTTTATAACCCTGGGTGGAGTTCTGGCCGATATTGGATGGCGTGTTCCTTTTCTTCTCTATCTGTTTTCCTTACTTCTACTACCGGCAACTTATCTATTTTTAAAAGAACCGGCAACATCTATTAATATTCAAAAGTCTACAGAGCACAAAAAGTCACCTGCAATAATTTGGTTGGTTTTTGGCAACATAATGCTCATTTGGATCATCTTCTTTATTATCCCTGTTCAGATCCCATTTTACTTAAAGTCTATTGGAATAGAAAAAAATTCCCTGATAGGTATTGCCGTTGCTTCTGCCACTTTTTTTTCTGCCATTTCATCCTTTTCGTTCAGTAAGATAAAAGACATGTTCGGTTTCAGACAGATCTTCGGAATTGGATATGTTCTTCTCGCTCTGGCATTCCTGGCTTTTGCTTTTGGCAATTCATATTCAATGGTACTCCTTGGAATGTTATTTGGAGGTCTGGGAATGGGTCTGATGATCCCAAACGCCAATGTCTGGGTGATGCAACTAGCTCCTTTAGAAATTCGTGGGAGGGAAATTGGAAGACTTACTACCTTTTGGTTCCTGGGCCAATTCTTGTCGCCACTTGTACTTCTACCTTTTTTGGATTATTTTACTCAAGCCCAATTATTCTATGGGCTGGGGATCATCTTATTTGTGGTGGGCTTTTTGTTCTTCCTGTGGTACTGGTCTCAACCAAGTTTGAAAACTGCAAAATAATCTTTGTAAAGTATTAGTGAAACAAGGTGATACGGAAAAAAAAGCTTTTACAGCCAGATAAAAAAATGCATCCCTTAATTGGGGTTTTGCTATTTTTTATTTCGGTGCTACTACTGCTTATTACCGGGCCCCTTGGCTTTATTTATGGATTCTTTTACACCTTTTTCAAAGGAGGACTAAAAGGTCTTGGCGAGTACCTATTAAAAATTGCCGTTTCAATAGATCAATTGGGAAATGTACTTATGCAGCATTTATTGAATCTCCTTTGGATACGAAAAGGCGGATACCCCTTTGGCAATAGAGATGAAACAATTTCCAGTGCGCTGGGAAGAAATAAAAAGTTGGGGATGCTTACAGTATTTGGAAAAGGAATCGATCGTTTCCTGGACGCTATAGATCCCAATCATACTTTGAATTCCATTGATTACTACGTTGAACCATCGGAAAATACAATTGATAAACTCGCCTGGATCCTACTTCAGGAAAAACGTATTCTTTGTGTGCGCAGCAAAGGTAAATCCTTGTTCTATCTGCCAGGTGGTAAAAGAGACAAAGGAGAATCGGATCTGAAAGCTTTAACGCGTGAAATAAAAGAGGAATTACAAGTAACTTTAGATCCTCACAGCTTTCAATTCATTAGGGTCTTTGAAGCACAGGCAGATGGTAAGCCTCCCGGAAAATTAGTTCGCATGACTTGTTATGAAGCAACATATAAAGGGGAATTACAGGTAGATTCTGAGATTGAAGAGATGGCATGGCTCAGGTATCAGGAAATAGATAAGGTATCTGAAGTATGTAAAGTGATCTTTAACCATCTTAGATCAGAAGAGCGTCTGTGAAATGACCAGTATACGATCTTCTACCAGTTTTTTGTTACTTTTACGCCCGAATAACAAGGCACAATACGCCAACATTTACAATACAATATGACAGTACTGGGAATTGACATTGGAGGTTCGGGCATGAAAGGTGCACTGGTTAATTCAATAACCGGAGAAATGCTTTCAGATCGCTTCCGTATACCAACGCCAGTTTCCCGAAAGCCAAAACCTATGGCAAAGGTGGTAAAAGAGATCGTTGACCATTTTAATTATAATGGTCCGGTGGGCTGTGGATTTCCCACTACCGTTAGACACGGAATATGTACGTCGACAGGCAATCTGCACAAGAAATGGTTGAATGTAGATGTCAAAGAACTTTTTAGCGAGGCTACGGGATTACCGGTAACGATAATAAATGACGCCGATGCTGCCGGATATGCTACCATGAATTATGGCATAGGAAAAGGAAGAAGCGGTTTTGTGGTCATGATCACCATAGGCACCGGACTAGGTAGTGGTGCATTTTGGAACGGAGAGCTTATTCCCAATTTTGAATTAGGTCATATTCCTTATAAAGAATATATAAAGATAGAAGACTGGGCAGCAGCCTCTGCCAAAGAACGTGAAGGGATCTCGTACAAAGAATGGGGGCAACGCTCTAATACCTTCTTAGAATTCGTGGATCTGATCATTGCTCCAGACCTGATTATTTTAGGCGGTGGCACTTCCAAAGATTTCGATGAATACAAAGAATATATCACCCTTGAAACCCCTGTGATACCGGCCGGACTACAAAATCATGCCGGGATCATTGGTGCGGCTGCAGCCGCCATGCATCCGGCTCCCATGGACTAAGTAACAACAATAAAAAAAGCGCCATTAAGGCGCTTTTTTTTATGCTAATTTGTTGCGTTTCCTGTCCACCTCAGTGAGATAGATACTTCACGCAAACGAATATGCTTAGGAGTAACTTCTACATACTCATCCTTTTGAATGTATTCCAGCGCTTCTTCCAGCGAAAATTTCATCGCAGGAACAATCTTGGCTTTATCATCTGCCCCTGAAGAACGAACATTGGAAAGTTTTTTGGTCTTGGTGACATTAATGGTCATATCATCTCCTCTGGAGTTCTCACCAATAACCTGCCCCTCATAGA
>CAWCNT010000015.1:0-27867 GCA_963796935.1 uncultured Flavobacteriaceae bacterium | reverse complement strand
GTTGGGAACCACTTTGATAACGGCGATGAGATCACCGGCTTTTACAGGGTCTCCTTCTTCCATAAAGATCTTTTCAATGATCCCGGATATTTGAGGCTTGATCTCAATTTCATCCTGTGGAATAACCTTTCCAGTAGCTACTGTTTTCTTTTCAATATTGGCAATGAAAGGATTCTTGGTATCATAGGTAACAGCGCCTTTACTATTAGATTTAATAAAGAAAGCCGCGGCCCACAATGCTCCTAGGACTAGGACTGCAATTAGTCCATATTTTACGTATTTGTTCATCTTCTTACTGTGTTATTTAAAGTTGTTAGTTATTATTCTTCTCGTAAGGCATCTATCGGTTTTATACTCACAGCACGTTGCGCTGGAATAAGGCCTATTAATGTGCCTAAGACCACCATCACCAATAAAGCTCCAATGACCAGGGGTATGGGCACTGTAGGATTGGTATATGGAAATTCTGAATCCTGTGTTAAATTGTTTATTAAATTCAATACTCCGGCTCCCATAATAATTCCTATGATCCCTGCAATCATGGTAAGAAAGACCGATTCTAATATGATAAGCGATCTTACTTCGTTAGGGGTGGCCCCAAGAGCCCTGCGTATACCTAATTCCTTAGTACGTTCTTTTACAGAGATCAAAAGAATATTTCCAATACCGATGACTCCGGCTAAAATGGTAGCAAGGCCAACGATCAGTGAAACAAAGGTGAGTCCGTTTGCAAAACCCATAATCTTATTAAAGATCTCACCCAAATTAAAAGCCCCAAAGGCTCTTTCATCATCCGGGTGCACATTATGGATACTTTTTAGAACAGATTTAATGTCTTTCTCTACCTGCACCACATCAGCATCGTCATATGCGGCAATTGTAAAAAATTGAGCATTATCCGCTGTATTATACAGCTTTTTAAAAGTGCTAAATGGGATAAAAATATCACCGTCTGTACCAAATGGAGTAGTTTGTGTAAATTTATGGACACCCACTACCTGGAAATAGATTCCATCAATTCTTACATATCCTCCAATAGGATCCTCATCTTTTTCAAACAATTCCTGCTCCGTACGTTCCCCAATTACACAAACCTTCCTGGCCTGTTCCTCGTCTTCATCATTTATAAACCGTCCATTGTCATAGATCTTTTGAGTGGCCATTTTAGCAATGACCGGGAAGTATCCATAAACAGGATAACTGTTCGATTTTAAACCTCTTACACCCAGGGCCGCTTCCCCTCCAAAGACACCTTTGGTATTTACCGGAGCTATGTATTGTATTTCAGGAATTCTGTTCTCTAGAGTAAGCGCGTCTCCAACCTTCAATCGCATTCTTCGCCCAGTTTTATAACCCGCATAAGGCATGCTTGTGGACTGTGACCATGCCCAGATACTGTTCTTGGCAACGGTCTCAAAATTTCGTTCGAAACCATTATCCAGGCCTTTGGAAGCACCTGCGAGAACGATATAGATAAAGATCCCCCACATTACCCCAATCACCGTGATTATGGTCCGTGTTTTATTCTTTCCGATTGAACCGAAAATCTCTTGCCAGGTATTTTTATCAAATAAAAATCGCATACTATTCGTCGTTTAAAGCTTCAATCGGTTTTATTCTCGCTGCGCGTTTTGCAGGTATATAGCCGGCCAAACTTCCAAATAGGATCAACACCAGGGTTGCAAAAATGGCAAGTCCCGTACCGATGCCCGGATTTAATATAAAATAGTCATCCATTAATGAATCTCCCAGGGTATTTAAAAGCGCCATCCCAATGATCATTCCTAAAAAGCCCGATATGGTAGTGATAAAAATGGATTCTAATAGAATTACTGAGATCACGGAACGCGGGGTCGCACCAATGGCCTTACGGATCCCAATTTCCTTGGTACGTTCCTTTACTACGTACACCATAATATTACTGATACCTATAATACCGGCAATGATAGTACCGAAGGCTACCAGGGCAGCTATAAGGGCCAATACCCCGGCAAAATCCTGGTTATTCTTTAACGCTTCTGCTACGTTTCGGACGAATAATCCGTTTTCATCCTCAGGATTAATATTTTTCTTATCTTTTAAAAACTTCTTCAAATTCCGTTCTAGGGCCATAGCCCCGGCGTATCCTAATTCTTCCTTAAAGGCAACGACTATCTGACCAATTTTATCTGTATTCTTTTCTATTAATTGACGCGTGGTATACGGGATGTAAAGTTGCCGTTCTTCATTATCACCTCCGTCATCCTGAAAAACACCTATTACCTTAAAAACACTGCCTCCTACATCTATGTATTTCCCCATGGAATTCATAGTTCCAAACAGATCCTGTTCCACCAACCTACCGATCACAGCATTCTTTGTCTTGTTCTTAACGTCTTCCTGGTTAATATACCGACCCTTCATCATGATGGTCTTCTCAGCAAATTGCTGCCCCCAGTCTACCCCAACTGTAGTGTAATTATTCGATTCCTCCTTGTACTTAACCAGGGCAGATCGGAATATCCTGGAGACACATAGTCTACAAACATGGGGAAATTCTCCTTAATATCAGCCAGGTCACTATTTTCGAATTCGATTCGCCGTAAAGACTTATATCCTTTATACGGAACAGACGTTCTGCCCGGAAAAACATAGAGTACATTGGTTGCATCCTGAGAGAAGAAGAATTCAAAAGTATTTTGCAGACCGTTGGTCATCCCTACCAGACCCACAAAGATCAGGAATCCCTAAAGACACCGTAAATCCGGAAAGGATGGTCCGAAGTTTTGTTCTTCCGAATGGTGAGAAATATTTCCTGCCAGGTATCCCTACTAAACATGCGCTTTGGCTCTAACTTGTTTTACTTTTTCGTCTTTAATGATGACTCCATCCCTGAGGTACACTATACGTTTACACATCTGCGCAATATCGGGTTCGTGGGTCACTACCAGGATGGTATTGCCCTGATCATTGATCTTTTGAATAAGTTCCATTACCTCGTAAGAAGTAGTACTATCTAATGCCCCTGTTAATTCATCTGCCAATAAAACCTTAGGTTCTGCAACCATGGCTCTTGCTATAGCCACCCGTTGTTTTTGTCCTCCGGAAAGCTCACTCGGCAGGTGATGCGACCATTCTTTCAGGCCTACCTGATCCAGGTATTTTAAGGCTTTTTCCTGTCGCTGTTTTCTGGGCATCTTCTGATAATAAAGTGGGAGTGCCACATTTTCCAGGGCGGTCTTATAGTTGATCAAATTAAACGACTGAAAAATAAATCCCAGGAATTTGTTGCGGTAATTGGCCGCTTTTGTCTCATTTAAATTTTTAATTGGTATACCATCCAGCATGTATTCTCCCTCATCAGCTTCATCTAACATCCCAAGGATGTTCAATAAGGTAGATTTTCCGGAGCCTGATGAACCCATGATGGCTACCAATTCACCTTCTGCAACCGAAAAGTTAATTCCCTTTAATACATGTAGGGAATTGCTTCCCATCTTATAAGATTTATGAAGATCTTTTATTTCAATCATTCTTGGTGCTTTTAGTGTTTGGTTGCCAATCCCTCGATAAGACTAGCAAGTTGTGGATTTGTTACAAATAATTCTCGAAAAATTATGTTAAAATACCCTAGCCGTCAAATCCTTCAGCTTGTATCGCATTCCAAACTTTAATTTTATCTTCAGCTGTTAGTCCCGATTTAATCTCAACATAGATTCCATCACTGATCCCCAATTCAAGATCTTTACGTGTAAATTGCTGGTCTCCTGTGGCTATTTCAACAAAGGGTTTTTTGGTTTCAGCATCGAACTGTACCAGCGCTTCTTTAATGGCTAAAACATCATCTGCACGGGCTAAAATAATGGAAGCATTAGCACTAAGACCTGCTCTTATAAAAACGGTGTCACCCTTATTTAGAGTCCCTTTAATTTCAAATTGTATAGCCCCATTTTCGGCCTTTCCTTTTGGAGCGATATAGTCGAGCACAGCGTTGAATACTTTGTTCTCGATAGCTCCAACTGTGATCTCCAGGGGCAGATTTTCTTTGATCTTCCCTACTTCAGACTCATCAACCTTCCCTTCAAAGATCATCTTGTTTACGTCAGCGATGGCAGCAATGGTAGTTCCTTCATTAAAGTTGTTGCTCTCAATTACCTGATTCCCTACTTCTACCGGAACTTCCAACACCATGCCGCTTACAGTAGCCCTGATCAGTGTATTGGCAGCACCACTGAGCCCTCTGGTGGTCCCGGTCTGTACAATGTCATATCTTTTATTGGCAGCAGAATAGGCTTGTTTCGCCTGGTCATAAGTTACCTGAGCCCGTTCCAGGTCAACTTTTGAAACTACGCCTTTGGAAAAGAGTTCACTTTGGCGCTCAAAATTACGCCTTTGATCTTCCAGATTGATCCTCGCATCTTCAATCCCATTTTTAGCATCGTTGAGGGCACTTAAATTTGGTACCACTTTGATCTTAGCGATCAGATCACCCGATTTTACAAAATCGCCTCCTTCTACATAGACCTCTTGTATTACACCTGAAATATTTGGCTTGATGAGCACCTCTTCCAAGGGCAGGATACTGCCGGTAGCTACTGTTTTTCTAATGATGGTCCGTCTTTCTGCTTGCTCAGTTTCATATACCACAGGATCCTCGGAGTTCTTCTGATATAAGTAGATCATGGACCCGCCAAAGGCAAGTACAATAACCAGCAAGGTGATGATGGTGATAGATTTTTTCATTATTTGATAGTGTTATTTTGATTGATTTATTTTACTCTGTTCTCAAGGCATCTATGGGTCTTACTTTTATAGCACTTTGTGCCGGGATAAATCCTGCCAGCAAACCCGAAATAATTAGGATCACCAGCGCCGCGGTTACTACTCCAAGATCTACACTTGGATTCATAAACATATCTACCGGGCCATTGGCATCTAATATGGCATTCACCCCATAGATAAATAAGGCACCAAATACGATCCCTGCCATACCTGAAATGATGGTAAGGAAAATAGACTCTAATAAGATCTGTTTTTTAATGGACCATGGGTCCTCCCCCAGGGCTCTTCGTATGCCTATTTCCTTTGTACGTTCTTTCACAACGATCAACATTATGTTGCTGACCCCTATGATCCCGGATAAGAGTACTAAAACGCCAACGAAATACCCAATAAAACTCATGGCTCCAAACAAGCTTTCCACCCGATTGAATTCTTCATATAAGTCAAAATATCCTACAGCCCTGGTGTCATCCGGATGTACCTTATGTGCGCTTTTCATCTCATTAACAATGTTCGTTTTCAGAGCCGTAATAGGATATCCATCCTTTGCGGTGATAGACATCCATCCCACATCATTTCCTCTGTTAAAAGCCTGGGAAAAAGCAGTGAAGGGTACATATATTTCTTTTTGACCTTCCTCTCCATCACCATTACTGGTTCTTTTCTTATAGATACCTACCACCATAAAATTCACACCCTGAATCTTGATATATGACCCCAACACTTCTTCTTCCTTTTCGTAAAGTTCATTGCGGACACCCAGACCTATAACGGCTATCTTACGTTTTGCATTAATGTCATTGTGATTCAGAAAACGGCCCGCTGTGATGGCCATGGGTTCTTGTTTAATGATCTCAGGATAATCTCCATATACATTATAAGCTCCGGTTTTAATACCTTTTACAACGTTGTTATTTCCTCCGAAGCCCCCAAGTTGATTTCTGGGAGAGATGTAGCTTAATTGAGGAAATTTTTCCTTCAATGTAGCCACGTCTTCAACTTTAAATCGAAAATTTCTGCCTATTGGAAGACCCATATGTGCTTTGGTTGTGCTTCGGGTCCACATAAACATAGTATTGGTGGCGATGTCCCCAAAATCGGCCCTGATTCCATTCTCTAATCCTTTACCTGCGGACAAGAGAATAATAAGAATAAGAATTCCCCAGAAAACCCCAAAAGCCGTAAGAACGGTCCGGAACCAATTACTGGTAAGGACCTCCAAAACCTCTTTCCAACGATCTCTGTTAAACATTATTCTTTATTGTTATTGTCTTATTCATCACGCAGGGCATCAATTGTATGGATATGGGCGGCTCTCCACGCCGGGAAAAATCCCGCTATAGTACCTGCCAGGATCAACACAAAAACAGTTGCCAGGGCTACGTTAAAATTCACTGAAGGGTTTTTTACATAGTCTACTTCAATATAGGGCCCAACTATTTCCAATAATCCCATGCTGAAAATAAGTCCGGCAAATCCTGAGATAGCGGTTACAAAAATTGCTTCATGCAAGATCATCCCAATAATAGACCAGGGTTTGGCACCTAATGCCTTTCTAATACCGATCTCCCTGGTGCGTTCTTTTACCACAATGAGCATTATATTACTTACACCAACCACACCGGCAATGATGGTGCAGATCCCTACGAACCAGAAAAAGAATTTGATATTCCCTATAAGACTAAAATATCTTTTAGCTTCCTCCAGGGCACTCCAAACCTGAATAGCACTGGTATCGTCCGGGGCTACCTTATGTACTTGTTGAAGATGTGATCGCAAATTATTCTTAAAGGCAACGGCCTGGATAACCGCCTCATCAAAATTTTCTACAGGGGGTAAGGTATAGGAGATATTACTGATCTTATCTGCCCCGTTAAATACTCTTTGCGCGGTAGTAACCGGAATATAGATACGTTCTTCCTCGCGTTCCTCCCGTTCATCAAAGACCCCAACGATCTTAAAGAGTACCCCCGAAATATTGATAAATTCTCCAATTGGGGTGTCTACTGCCTTAAAAACATCTTGTTTGATCTTTCTGCCAATTAAGGCGACTTTACCAGTATTTATCTCATCAAAATAATTGAGAAAACGCCCTTCGGCAAGTTTGGCATTATCGATAAACTGATAGTCATAAGAAACACCACGCACTCCATATACCAATGCCTCTTTGCCGTAGTTAACAGAGACGTTGCGAACAAAAATAAGAGGGGATTTGTACTCTATCTTATCACCAAACAAGGCATTTGAACTTTCGTAATTACTGTTTCGCAATTGAATACTTCTGCCAGGGTTCAGGCCTTTGTATTCCTTGGTAGTTACTCCCGGCCATACCTCAACAATGGTGGTAGCATCTTGCTCAAATTCATAGCTAATGCCATTCTGCATACCCTGGCCAAAACCCAGAAGTATGACCAGCATAAAGATCCCTGATGCCACCGAGACGCCGGTTAGAAAAGTTCGTAATTTATTTTTTCGGATGGTATCGAAGATCTCCTGCCACCTCTCAAGATCGAACATTGGGTTAGTGTTTACAAAATGAGATACTATATATAGACTGTTAAAGGTCTATTTTGTTACAGTAAAACCTGTAAAATCCATGTTAAATCTTAGAAAGATCAGGATTTCATTTTTCGGTAGATAAAAAAGAAAAGTGCACCGATCAGGATATACGGAATGGCCATTAGGTATACAATGCCATTATTTATTCCTTCCGCAACCGCAGTATTGTCCTCACCTTCCAGGACCGCCCTGCACATGGCGCATTGTGCTTCACCTACAAAAGGGAGTAATAGTACAATACTCAATACCAGGAGTATTCGCTTTTTAGGGAGGAAAGTGGTCTTTTTAGACATTGACTAGATTCTTATAATTAATAGCTATAATAAGGTGAGATCATTAGATAAACTACTACCCCGGTTACGGCTACATACAACCAGATTGGAAAGGTGATCCTGGCTAATTTTTTGTGTCTTTCGAAATTCTTTAAATAGGCTCTTGCGTACGTATGTAATACAAGAGGTATAATGGCAATAGACAAAACAACATGAGTGATCAAAATAAAATAATATAAATACCTGATAAAACCTTCGCCGCCAAATGAGGTAGAATCTGAGGTCATATGATAGGCCACATACATTACAAGAAAGACTAATGATAGGGCAATGCAACTTGTCATGATATTTTGATGCAGTTGGCGATTTCCATTCTTAATTGCCCAAACAGCTGCAATCAATAAAAGAGCGGTAAGTCCATTAATAGTGGCATATATAGGTGGTAAAAAACTCAAGGGTTCCACATTCGGAAGGCGTACACCAAATAAAATAGCTACAACTAGCAGGGATCAAAATTGAAATGATCATAATCCCCCTATTCAATTGCTTTTCCTTTAATGCAACGGCATCCATCTTACTCCTCTAATAATTTTTTTATGTCTTCTTTTAAAATACTTATCTGTTCTTCTTCGCCTTCAAAATTCTGGCCTTGAGATGGCTTAATAGTTCCCCTGTAATAAATAAGAGGATTGCCATAGTTGTCTTTCCTAGACCGTAAATATCCATTCTTGTCTACAAGTGCAAAAAGACCGGAATGTTCAAACCCTCCTGGTACATCCGGAGCAGTGGCAGCAAAAATATTAAAGCCAACATTGGCCAGTTCATAGATCTTTTCTGAGTCTCCCGTAAGTAAGATTCCAGTCCAGATCCGTAATCCCATATTTCTCAGCATATTCCTTTAGAACCATGGGGGTATCATAGTCTGGATTGATAGTAAATGAAGCGATTCCAAAATTTTCAAAATCTCGAAACTCATCCTGAATCTCTACAAGATTTTCATTCATTATAGGACAAATACTGGGGCAAGTAGTAAAAAAGAACTCAACCACATACACCTTCCCGCGGTAGTCTTCGTTGCTGATAAGCAGACTGTCCTGATTGAGAAAATTAAACGCAGGTACTCTGCGTTTTTTACCATCGAGTGTTATATACTCCAAAGACGCATCAACATCTTGAGCGACATTCATTCGGGTATTCTCAACCACCTTCCCCGATTTTATTCTGTCTATTATCCTTGGAATAAAAATGATCCCAAAGATCAGCACTATAAGAGAAACCCAAACATATGTGTATTTGTTCTTCATTTATTAGATCTGCTTTGCGTTGTTTTTCTTAAGGGCTAATCGGTATTCTGCCAGGATGATCTTTACATCATCTTCCATCTTATTGTTTAATTCTGCAACAGAAGTGGTATTAAAACCATATTTAGTGCCCTCGTCCTCATCATCTGTTCTGCCTCTTAGATTTTTGTCCTTATCTATAATAAAGACATAGGGCGTTCCCATATTATCATCCAATAACACATCGGTCTGTAGTGAATTAAAAAAATTTTGAATATCCTTATCCTCTGCAAACATAAATTTCCAATTAGAGGCATCGGTTAGATTATTGAGTTCATTTTTGATCTCTTGAACCACAGAATCTGTGCCCATAGGCATCACCATGACCATTTGGAAATCATTGAACTCATAAAAGCGTTTGTAGATCTTTTGATTGAGATTAAAGGCATTTCCCTTTTTTAATTCCGCATCTCTTGCCCAAAAACCCAAGATGGTGATTTTGTCCTGTAGGGTCACTGAGTTATCCAATGTGCTAATGTCCTCTACGTTTTCCGTTAAGGATGGGGAGTTTTCCAAAATTATTTACCCCCGAAGCAAAAAACAAATAGGCCACCAGGGGAAGCACAAATAAAACTACAAGGACAAAGGTCTTTTTCATAGCCATTTATAACACGTTACAAAAATAAAAAAGACGGTTGTTATACCGTCTTTTTTGATGTTAATTCCATGTTAGAAATTCCATGTTACATACCCGTCTTTAAAGACGTTATAAATATAATCTGCTTCGAATAGCAAAATAAAGATAAGGTAACTCACCAAAAAGATAGGTGTCCATACAATGGCTCTTCTCAATGAACTTTTTTCGTCTCGAAGGTGCATAAAATCCCAGGCTATATAATAGGCCTTTACCAGGGTAAGGATGATAAAGATCCAGTTTAATACTTTCATTCCTATAAAGGTATTGGCGACTAGTACATGAGGTTTTGTGATACCCAAAGCAACTTCTACTGTGGTAACGATAGTTAGAAAATAAGAACACCCCAAATCTTTTGGGTATTCGATTTGAATTTCACTGTCCCCCTAAAGATTGCTAATTTATGTTCGTGTGACATACGTATTACTTTTATTAACTTTTAATTCATGACTCTTTAAACAAGGTAGAAGAAGGTAAATACGAATACCCACACCAAATCTACAAAGTGCCAGTACAACCCAACTTTTTCGACCATTTCATAATGGCCTCTTCTTTCATAGGTGCCCAAGATAATATTAAAGAAGATAATGATATTGATCACTACCCCGGAAAAAACGTGAAATCCGTGGAATCCTGTAATAAAAAAGAAGAAATCGGCAAAAAGTCGGCTTCCATATTCATTTCGAATCAGATTGGCTCCTTCGACCACCAATTTGCGCATCTTTAATTTTGGCCAAGGATTCTTCTCTGGTTAGTAAGGTCTTTTCTCCTTCTTCAGTAATGGTCTCGGTCCTGATCAGGATATTGGGATTCGCCATAAATCCTTCGGTCACTTCATTCAATGAATAGCTTGGCAAACTTCCTTCCCATAAAACCATACCCCTTCTTTTTTTCATGTACCCTTTCACCGGGAATTTCTTTGCAAAATCGGCCAATGCAGCGCGTTCGCCCGTATCTGCTTTTACAAATTGTAAGATACGACCTCCTTTTGTTTCCAATGCACCGTAGTCGCCTTTAATAAAAGTAGCCCATTCCCAGGCCTGTGATCCAACGAAGATAGCCCCGCCAATAATGGTAAGGAACATATAAAGGATGGCCTTATTCTTCATCATTCTATGACCAGCATCCACAGCGAGTACCATGGTTACAGAAGACATGATCAGGACAAAGGTCATAAAAGCCACGTAATACATTGGGAAATTCCCATGAATAAAAGGTACGTGAGTAAAGACCTGATCGGCTATTGGCCAGGTCTCAATAAACTTAAATCTGGAAAAACCATAAGAAGCTAAAAAACCGGAAAAGGTCAAAGCATCCGAAACGATGAAGAACCACATCATTAATTTTCCATAACTAGCACCTAAAGGTCGGTTTCCACCGCCCCAAACATTTTCTTCTGCACCCGTATGTTATTGTAGAATCCATAAAGTAGTAATCGTGTTAATTTAATTTTAGCAAATTTACATTTTTTTCATCTATAGAAAAGAGATTCGTCATTCTAAAAGATCATATTTCTCATTCAGATTACTGAAAGAAATAAAAAAAGAGCATCAGATAGACCCATAACAAATCTACAAAATGCCAGAATGTGGCTCCTAACTCCATTCCCAGTAAATTGTCTGAGAGTATATTTTTTTCTAATTTGATTCCACAATACCACCAAAAGGAAATAAGCCCTGCCGCCACATGAACAACATGAACAGCAGCAATCAGGAAAATATAGGACATGGTAATATTACTGGTTGGCCCTGTAAAATAGTACCCCTGTGCAATGATCTCAGAAAATCCCATGAAATTGAAGAACAATAAATACAATTCCCAGAATAAAGTGTGCATATAACCACCATGTACTCGCCTTTTGATCGTTTTTTCGAATGCCCTTTTCGCTAATATATAGGTTAGGCTGCTTAGAATGATCACTGTTGTACTATAATAAAAGGCTGTGGGAAGCTGAAAATCTGTCAGCCAGTCTTCCCTGGAACTGCTAACAATAAAAGCACTTGTCCAGCCTGCAAAACCCATCAACAAGCTAATGATACCAAACCATAGCATCATTTTTTTTGCTCTTGCATTTTTTTCTTTTTGAGTTCCCTGAGTAAGATCCATACTTTCTTATATAAATTTATCTGCGACGTAGACCAATTGCATGAGGCTAATGTAACTTATACTCGCCAGCATTAATTTCTTCGCCGATTTATTATCTCTTTTTTCATATAGTCTAAAAGCAAAAACAAGCATGACCATCCCCATTAGAAAAATCAATATGGCCGCCGGAACAGACAATGCAGCCTTCCTGTTATCCCCAAAACAGGGATCACAGAAATAACGATCATCCAAATCGTATACATAATTATTTGTATGGCCGTTCCCTTGTCCTTTTCCCCGTTGGCAGCATCTTAAACCCTCCTTTTTTATAATCCTCATCCAGTAACCAGGCCAGCGCCCAAAAATGGGGAAACTGCCAAAAAAACTGGATCATGAACAAGGTGCCTGGTTCTATTCCAAAATCGTTGGTAGCTGCCACCCATCCCAACATAAAAGGTATGGCTCCCGGAAAGGCACCTACAAAAACGGACAAAGGTGTTTTCGTTTTTAGGGGGGTGTAAACACTGGTATACAGAAAAATGGAAATAGCTGCAAACATTGCAGTTTTCGGGTTCAGGATATATAAGAGTTACCACCCCTAAAACCGTCATGATCACTGCAATAGTAAGGGCCGAGGAAACAGACATCCTTCCGGCCGGAATAGGCCTGTTCTTCGTACGGGACATTAACGCATCCAGATCTTTTTCAATGACCTGGTTAAAAGCATTGGAAGCGCCTACCATGCAATACCCCCCAAATGCGAGGAGCAACAAGGGCATTAATTCTACCTCATAGGCCCCTAATAAATAACCAGCTATGGCTGAGAATACAACACTTATTGCAAGCCTGTGCTTTGGTAATCTCCTTAAAGTCGGCAAAAATCAACGCCAGGGAATTGGTCTTTGCCGAGCCTACAGCCGTCTTCATCTATTTATTTATGAGTTCGCAAAGATACAGACCTCATCATTTTTTTGCAACGAATTGGAGATCTTTATAGTATCTTTAGAAAAAGAAGATCAATTAACTTTTATTTTAAACAAATGAGAACGAAAATTATAGGTACTGTGCTCTTCCTGGCTTCTTTTGTCTCTGGAATTTCAGGATTGAATGCCCAAAACAATGAGGTAGTCATTCAGATCGACACCCTTTCGGACAAGGTTTATATGTTAACCGGTCAGGGAGGTAATATTGGGATTTATGTAGGGGAGAGATTACGTTTTTATGATCGATGATCAATTTGAACGATTGAATGAAAAAATAAAGGCAGCCATTAGCACCTTGTCTAATAAGCCTATTGGCTTTCTGTTCAATACCCATATGCATGGGGATCATACCGGGGGCAATGCCAGTTTTAATACGTTGGAAACTACCGTGGTTGCCCATGACAATGTTCGAAAACGTGTGCAAGAGCGGGAACAAAAAAACATGGAGGAACAAAAAATAACCGAGGCCTACTACAAAGCAATGCTACCCGAAGTAACCTTTTCGGACGACATTACCTTTTTTGAAGGGGACGAAACCATCATGGCATTTCATGTGCACAACGCGCATACAGATGGTGATGCCCTGGTTTATTTTCTCACCAATAATGTGCTGCATATGGGCGACACCTATTTTGCGGGTCGCTATCCTTATATAGACCTCGGCAGTGGTGGTAGTGTGGAAGGACTCATACAAACCCAAAAGAAGGCCTTAATGGTCATCAATGACGAAACCATAATTATCCCAGGACACGGAAGACCTTCAAATAAAAAGGAACTGCAAGCATATGTTGCCATGCTGGAGGACATTAAGGCAAAGGTTCTCAAAGCCATTGCAAGTGGAGCATCCATAGACGAAGTAAAAGCCGATGCTTCCATTGCAGCGCCCTATGATGCAAGTTTTGGAGCTGGCTTTATAAAACCCGATGTTATCCGCGCAACTTTTTATACCAGTTTAAAAAAAGACTAAAATTAGATTATAGAATCAAAAAAAAACCCTGACGTTTCCGTCAGGGTTTTTTGAATTATTTTGAACTATATGATTATTGCAACTTAAAGGTAATCGGGATACTAAATGGAACCCGTACGGCTCTTCCTCGTTGTTTTCCAGGAGTCATCCTTGGAAGTTTCTCAATGATCCGCAAAGCTTCTGCTTCCAGGTTCTTGTCCGGACCACGATACCGAATATTACCAATGGTACCATCTTTTTGGATAGTGAACATCACATTTACCCTTCCCTGAACCCCCATTTCCTGGGCGATCTCCGGATAACGGAAATTCTTAACAATGTGTTTCTGAATCATTTCATTGAAGCAGGCTCTCTTATCCTTGGCTCCTTCACAGCCCGGAAAAATCGGTACATCCTCAATTACTGCGAAAGGTACGTCTATATCCAGATCATCTTCTTCAACCGCTACATCCTCTACTTCTATTACTTCTTCTTCCTGACTAGTTTCTGTCGATTCTATTACTGTTTCTTCCACTTCAGCCTCATCTTCAACTACCTCTATCACTTCAGGTGCAGCAGGTGGTGGTGGTGGTGGTGGAGTTTTAATTTGTTCCGTCATAGGAGCTTCCTCATCAAGGGCGTCCTCTACATTCAGAGAAATATCATAATCCGCTGTCTTCTCGTATGTTTTCCATTCAAAAGCACCCCAAACAAGTGCCATTACCACGGCCAACCCTATGACAAAATAGAGACCACTATTATTTCTTAAATCGGCTTTTGGATTCTTTTTCACTTCCATAATTCAAGTATTTAATGTTTGCTAATTTAACTATTAATTTATTAAACCTGCAATTAAATTTCCCATTTTAACTGCGATCTTCTTAGAAAAGAGTGTCTTAATGAACAAGATTCCTAAAATAGCCCCAGGCTATTTGCCAGGACATCCAATAAGTTCCCCACTCCTGTAGGTCGTAAAACTACTTTGAATTACTTCAATAAGTATACCATAAATTATGAGTCCAAAAACTGTAATCAGCAAGACTTTTAATTTGCTATTTTTCCCTGAAGTTTGTTCACGCCCAAAAAGACATCCAAGGACACTTGCAGTAAAATAAAAGAAGAAATGGACTACCTTATCAAAATACGGAATCTTGTATAGGGAATTATCATCCGGAAAAGACATCAGGCTCAGTGCGGTAATGAATACCATCCAGCCAGAAAACCAATAAATACTTATGCTTATTAAGCACCCACTAATTCCTTGTAAGTCAGCATCGCTCATCAGGTCATCGATCTCTGAGGTATCGCTGAGCTTTATCTTGATCATCCATCCTTCTCCATAGGGATCCGAATTTACCTTTTCTGGTTCGTCTTCCAAGGCTTCATTGAATGCAACAATTTCACCACTTAGTGGCAAAAAAAGATCCGAAACCGTTTTTACTGCTTCGACTGTTCCAAAGACCTCGTCTTTTTCCAGTGTTTCATCAGGGTCTCTACTTCAACATAGACAATATCTCCCAATTCTCCCTGTGCAAAATCAGTGATTCCAACAGTTGCGATATCACCTTCAATACGTATCCATTCATGGTCCTTTGTATACTTTAATTCGGATGGTATATTCATTTTCTAAGCAAATGTAACGGATTCTGACAAGGTTTTCAAAATGTATCGGAATTCTGGTAAGGTTATTCGAAGCAAAGAAATGGGGGATTAATTTCCAAAATTATACCGAAGAGTAAACCCTGTATTGATAGTCGTCTGAGGAAAGGCCGTAGACACTGCAAATTGAGAGAATGAATGATCATAAAAGAACAAGGCATTTAGACTCTTGCTCAAGGCATAATCTGCCGTAAACTTTACGGATAAAAGGTTTTGTCCGGAGGTGATCTGGTTGTTATCCAGGTCCAGATTTCTGATGATAGTAATATTATCCCTTAACGTAACATCTGCCTTCAGGTTAAGATCTCCTTTCAGTCGCTGTTTTTCTCCCCCGATATTGGTCACGAATTTCACATCCTTAAAACGATATCCCAGTCCCAGGGTATATTCCTTGCCGTTGATCTCTGTTAGGAGGTTGTTGTCAAAACTTAATGAAAGGGCCCGGTCTGCTCGTACTTCGGCCACCACACTCATTGAATTCTTCATTTCAAAATCGACCCGCATCAATGGATTAAACTGATCGGTGAGTACTACATTATTAATAATATTCTCCGATAGGAAATCCTGATTTTCAGGATCTATGATTTCCATTTTGCCTTTCCAAATTAGTCTGGAAAGAATTGATGCTATACGCGGCTCTATACCCATGACTTAATGAGAAGCGCTTAAATTTCTTTTTAAACCATTTATTACGCATAAGTCCGGTGTACTTCATATTCCAGTTTGGAATTGGGATATCCCTGAAAGCATCCAGATTTACCCTATTTACATCCTGTCCAGAATAGGCGGCAAAGAATGCTGGTAGCAATACATCCTGACTAGTATTTCCGTAGCGAATTGGGAAACCATCGGCATCTACTCCTTCATCTGCCCCACCTCTGTCTGATAATACCCTATTGGCAATCACAATTCGGTTGTCTTTAAAGGTTTCAAAATTATCGGAGGTAAATTCATCACTCTTAGAAAAGAATGTACCGAGCATCATTGTGGAAATGCTGAAATTTCCAAAGGTATTGGGAGTTTGTACGATGTATTCTCCGGATTCAATCTTAAAGTTTTCCTGCAGACTACTTGAGAATTGACGATCTGCAACCAGATCGATCGTCAAATCTTGCACAGGTTGTGCTGTGGCCGTAACATTTAATTGCTTGTTGGTTCGTTTTATAAACTGCTCGTTAAATTCCGGAAAAGTGGTCAACCATCCGTTCCTTGCCGCTTCAAAACGCACATCGGCCTGGCTCCCAAAGACAAATCCGATGGTAGGTCTTGCCGTACCAATAAATCCAATGGATTGTGTATAGCCCGGTAACACCTGCCCATTATTCTCATTGTAGTTTATATTGAGACGTTTTATCATGGTAATTACATCGACAGCCGTATTCCATAATCCGCTGGTTTTTTTAACTACAGGAACTTCTGCCCCGGCGGCCGGATTCCCTGCTTTATCTCGCCTTACAGGTGCAACCGCCCCTTTGCCAGTATTCTTCTTTAAGCCAATCTGGTCATAGAACCGCTGCATATTAAAGGTGGCCGTAATGTTATGTGTATTGGCGTTCTGAATGGTATTAATATCCTCGCCGGTGACCTCTCTGATAGCATCGCCCCCTCGTTGCCAATCAAAATTGCTGGTATAAGTATACTGGGCATTTATAAAATCGAGGATAGGGATCTTATTTAATGGTAATTCATAATTCAACTGCATTTGCTGAGCATGTCTGTTGGGCTCGCCTATGTCAAAAAAGCCATCCCAAACATCTAGTTCCTGGTTGATCAGCGAATTGGGATTCCCTTCTTCTTCAAAATAATTCCTAACAATATTATTATTAGAGGAGGTTAAGTTTAAGTCGCAATGATTTGGTGATACTATAATTCAGGGCATATTGCCAATTGAACAAATAATTTCGTTGTTGTAACAAGGGTAACTCCAGCCGTTCTACACCTGGTTCTAATACATCTCTAAAACGCTGTTGGTTGAATTGCCGGTTGAGATCAGATTGAACTGAGATACTTGTGGGCAACAGATTTAGGTTAAGGTCCTTTAACCATTTCCAGTATTCGCCTGTAAAAAGAGAATCTTTCTTTGCAAAAGGAGCAACTGAAACCGGTTTAAAATTGTGATTGTATACAAAGCCGGTCTTTACATTCTGATCTCGTAAATTGGCAATCTCAAAATCCCGATGCTCGGTTTCATTGTAAGAGTAATTAAATGTAAAGTTCTCTATATCATAAAAATTGGCTTCCGCATCTTCTCCCCGGTTTTTTCGAACACCAATAAAATTGATACTTGTCCTTTTTGTGTAATCCTCGGCCTGTTCCAGGATCTCATCGGCTTCCTGGGCGGTATCTGCAGTAGCGATCCTATCGTCTAATTTAAGATCATCATAGACAGGATCGAATTCCGGAGTCACTAATTGTTCCGAAATTCCATAATTAAAAGGGATCTGCAGGTTCCAACTTTTTGGCAGTAGTTGACCTACCTCAACATTGGTAACCACGTCATATGAAACAGCATCTTCTCTGGATCTTTCATTGGGCATCTGGTCAATGGCTCCAAAACCTGAGGTGCTCTTGCTCCCTGTGGCAGACACATTCGCAAAATCGGCAATATTTCCATCAAAGGCTGCGATGGCTGCCCAACCACCTTCATTATCAAGGCCGGCTAAACGCAATTCATTAAACCATACTTCCCCTCTGGCCGGAGTATTATCAATGTTTTTAACACCCACCATCATACTTCGAATGCTTCCCAGGGAAGGATTACCACGGATACCAATCCGAATTTGTCCAAGCGTTCTTGGAGCAAACTCAGAGACCGAAACCACTTCCCCATTTATAATCTCGTAATAG
Source organism: uncultured Flavobacteriaceae bacterium (assembly GCA_963796935.1). Lineage (GTDB taxonomy): Bacteria > Bacteroidota > Bacteroidia > Flavobacteriales > Flavobacteriaceae > Muriicola. The sequence goes on along the minus strand of CAWCNT010000015.1, from coordinate 9,781 downwards.
GTAACATCTCCCAAGGTCTGATCTGAAATACCTTGTGATTTCACTTTTTTCAGATCATCCAGAGCAATATCCAATTCGTTGATATCTGGCCATATATCCTCCGGAGAACTGGCTCCAAAAGCAGTGAATTGTAATGGTACTTCAATTTGATAATAGTTCTCTGAAAAGTCGGTCCCAATTCTTAAAAATCCAACCAGCGGAATATCATCATCCAGATAATCTGAATTCAGGATCTCTTCTGCATGCATAAACATTTTTATGCGTTCGTACTGCCTCACATCTATATTCACATTCTTAAAGACCCCTCTTGAATCTTCAGCTTCAAGATTTTCCACTACAAATGAAAGCGATTGTTCGTTCTGCCGTATGATGGTATTATTGTTATTCAACTGTTCTCTGATAACTCCGGGGGGCAATACATAAGGTATAGGGATCCTGGAGTTATTCTCTTCAATATTCACTGTATTTACATCAACAATGGTATTATCATCCGCAGGATCGTCATTATTCTCCTGCAGGGTTTTGGTATAATTCCTCCAATCGCCCCTAACAAGATCGAGGGTTGCAAAACGCAACACCACATCGTCTGTAAAGCCGGTAAGGTACATACGCATAAAACTAATGGACCTGAAATCTGAGATGCCTCCCACGGCATCGGTGAAATCGCTTAATGGAATTTTATACTGTATCCAACGTCTGTTTAATTGGGTACCATTAGGTAAATTTGGGGTAATGCCTTCTTTGATATCTGTAACATAGGGATCATTAACGGTAGTGTTAGGTCTTATCTGAATGCGGTATTCATAGTAACTGTTAATGGTATTCATTGTAAGATCCCTGTCCACATCTTCCACATCTGGCAAGGTAGTAGAACCCCTGTTTGTATTGGTCACTGTTACAGGCGAGTTTCCATCAACGTTATTAAAATCGAGATATCGTTCCAAAATTCCGCCTTCACGATTTAAATAATATTGGTAGTTGTCTAATGCCGGATCTTCTGCCGGACCGTTATAACCCTGAGCAGCTTCGTCAGCATCGGTTAAGCCATCAAAACCAAGATCCTGCAGAGCTCTGTTGGTCTCGTCCGCATCAAAAGCGTACACCAAAGATTGGGTGGCAGGCACCTTACCCCAAATAGTATTGGTAGTAAGATCATTGCTATTCACTCCGGGTAAGCCATTTTCATATTGCTTTCGTCCATCAGCCAGGATATCTTCAGAGATGTTACCAAGATTGAAGACCAATTCTCCAGATCCTGTTGCAATACCATCCACATAAGGATCCATCACCCAGAACTGCACAAATTCTACATTAGATTGCTCAAAGTTTGTACTACTTAAGGATCTCATGATACCTGCCCACTTCTCATTAGGTAATTCAGATCCATAATTAGGGTTTGCGTTATAAGGTCCTTTTTGTGAAGGATAGTAGGCAAGATCCAGGGTGTTTTGTACGGTTGTTTGCCCCTGGGCAATATCTACCTGCGGAAACACCTCATCTATAAAAACGCGGCGGGTTTCATTAGTTGAAAGATCATTATCTGATACTCCCGAAGGCCTTTGATTCGTAAAAAATATAGGATCTATGGTATACCATGCCATCTTTGCTCTTTCATACCCAACCTGTAGTCCGGTCTCACCTTCGTTTAAAAATTCCAGTGGGGTACTTGCCAATGACCATCCCAGGGAAGAACGAATGTCTATAAGCGCCTGGGCTCCTTCAAAATCGTCCAGATAGGTGGTCGTTTCTCCCATAAAATCGGCATTCTTGGGAGAATTTGGGATTAAGTAGGCAATTTCACCCCTAAGGGAGATATTAGAAGGTACATCTGTATCTATATTGGGTAATTTGTTTACCAGGCGTGTTAAAAATGGAACTTCGGTAGAGAAGTTTCCATTAAGTCCAAAAATGGTATTGTTAACCGGTTCTATTCCGAAATTCGATTTTTGGGTTAAAGGCCGTTCATTCAAATTAAGGAGGGTACCTCCCAGTACAAATTTCTCATTGAACTGATGCTCTACATTTACTCCGGTAAATCTTCGTGTTTGTTGGCCAAAAACAGCATTATTCTCAACTGAGATATTGATAGGAGTGTTAGACGCCTGTAAGCTTGGATCAAGGATTTGAACTGTCCCGGCCTGATAGTTAACCGTATAGTCTATCCCTTCCTGCAATTGTCTACCACCTGCTGTAACTCTAACAGAACCTCTGGGTACATTAAAGGCTCCAATAGGGATTCCATTACTTCCTTCAGATTTGTACCTACCTTTTAAACGGAACCTGTTTTTCTCAGCATCCTGAAGAGAAGAGGCCTTGGTATTAGCGTACATGTTCCTGAAAACATACTTCTGTTGGTTAACATTATAGCCCTGATCATTGGCCACATCATAAGTACCCCCACCTAAGAGGTCAAAGAGAAATTCCCCAAAAGGTTCTACTTTGGTAAATATGATCTGCCCGCCCTGGGTATTTACGGTGATCCCTGGAACAAAATCGAAAAAACCATCCCCTCCTGGTTGCACATCCCTGTATACATTCAGTCGGTCCAGGTTAAAGACATCTAACAAAATTCGGTCCTCTAAGGGCTTTGGTGTTGATGGCCAACCCGTATTAGGGTCAACCGGGGTTATATAGTTTCTAGGGGTTGGATCAGAATATAAAATATTCAATTTAAAATCGTCCTCACTCAACTGGAAGGCTCCTGTGGAATAGATATTTTTCATCATCAGATCCCAAATAGGATCATTGACATTGGTGATATTACTTTTAAGCAACTTAAGGATCAGTGTGTTGTTTGTGATCACTGGCGTTACCCCGCCTGCGACGGTAGTTGCATCCAAACCGCCATTGGCAAATTCCCCTACCTGGTATACTTCTCCGTTATAGGTATATTGAAAGGCTACCCCAAGTACTTCGTCATTGCTTAACCGCTGATTCAGGGATATGTAACCCAGCTGAGTATTGTATTGGTAATCTCTGATAGGTTCTAACTTTCTGGCATTCTCGAGTATGGCGTAATCAAATCCCTGGTTGATCTGGTACCCCCCTGAAATATTAAACCCGCTTTCAACGGTTGCAATATCTCTAATGTCCGGAGTTAAGGCACCGCCACTATTAATGAGGGCAGGATCAAAATCATTGGCCCCGTTCCTTGGCAGTTCTGGATTTGTTGCGGAAAAATTAAAAAAGCCGGGAGGATCTCCATTGGCAATTCCTATACGTGTTTTCTCTTCCAGCGCCTCTCCAAGATCCTGGAGTGCCACTACATTACGCACATTTAAGGTTTGTTGACTCCTGTTGGTTACCCACACTTCTAATCTGGTGATCTGAACCTGACTTCGGATATACGGATAATTAGACAGCGCCTCATCGTATTGATCTCTGAAGTACTGGGCAAGATAGAAGTGCCTGTCCTCATCATAGTCTAGTGCTGTAAGTTCAAATTCGTTGATAGTACCCCCGCCCTGGGCCACTACTGTATTGTTTTGGGACCGTTGTTCTGAAAATACTGCAGTTACCGTGGTCTTACCAAATTGCAATTGGGTCTTCACTCCAAAAAGACTTTGGGCCCCTGTAATGAGGGAACTGTTTAGAGGCATATTTACATTACCTACCTCAATTTTTTGAATTATATCATCCTCGGTTGGCGTATAATCTAGTTTAACAAGATTTTGAAAATCGAAGGTAGCTTCTGTGTCGTAATTGGCGGTTACCTGCAGTCTTTCTCCTACTTTCCCCAACATACTTAAACTAATACGCTGGTCAAAATCGAAGGAGAGATTGGTCCGGTTTCTGGGTGAGAGCGCCGGATTGTCATTTTTTTGCCAGATAACACCCAGGTCCATAGCCACAGATCCCTGAGGAATTACCTCAATTGTATTACCTCCAAAAACAGATTCAAAGAAATTGTTGTTGACATAGAAATTAGGTAGCAAGTTTCTCCTTGCTTCTTCACTACCTTCTTTCTTCCCGGAATAAGCATCTAACTTTTCTTTAAAGTAAGACTTAATATTCTCCTTGCGCACCAGGTCCATATACTGGGCCGGAGTTAGTATTACGGGATAGTTAATGTCATAGTCCCCAACGCTCTCCGTATAAATATACCGGTCTAGTTGAGGGTCATAGGTGTATTTAGAAACAATACTTTTGGGGTTTGGCATTTTTATCTTGCCAAGGGCCACTCCGGTTTGAACAGAGTCTACCGCTTGTTCCTCAGTTTCCTGAGACCATGAATTCCCGGCCCAAAGGAAAATGAAGGATAGAAAAAATAGCTTAAATGTAGATTTAAGAAAAGTTTTTGCCCCTTTTTTCAAACTAATTACAAATTTTTCAGCGCGTGTTTGATAATGTCCTCTACGCTTAGTGAAGCATCTTGACTTAAAACCTTGTCTACAGCCTTTTCGGCTTGTTTTCTTTGAAAGCCAAGAACCTCTAAAGCAGATAACGCTTCTTCTTTATTTGTATTGTTCGAATTTGGGTAAACTTCATCCAGATCGTAAATTTTTAAAACTTTGTCTTTAAGATCCAGAATTACACGTTGCGCTGTCTTAGCACCAATGCCTTTAATAGCCTGTATAGATGGGACATCTCCTGTGGCGATAGCATCCCTGATCTGAAATGGAGTCATGGATGAAAGCATGGTCCTAGCGGTACTAGATCCTATCCCTGAAACAGACAAAAGCAATCTAAAGATCTCCCGCTCAGAAGCTTCCATAAATCCGAAGAGGGTATGGGCATCTTCTTTGATTTGTAAATGTGTGAAAAGCTGAATACTTTCTGAACTTGGAAGTTGGGAAAATGTATGCAACGAAATATTCACAAAATACCCCATCCCCCACAATCTATAACCACATGAGTGGGATGTTTTTCTGTCAGCCTGCCTTTTAAATGAGTGATCATAGGAATATTCTATTCTGATTAGGGTTTGTGGATTACTCTTGTTTTTTCACTCCTTTTTTGACTTTTCTGCGCTTCTCCCGCTCTTGTGCGTCTATCACTGCCACTGCAGTCATATTAACCATTTCTTCTACACTTGCTCCTAATTGCAGGATATGCACCGGGCGTTTGAGACCCAACATAATAGGACCTATGGTATCTGCCGCATGTAGCTCTTTAAGTAATTTATAAGTAATATTTGCCGCCTCCAAATTTGGAAAAATTAAGGTATTCACTTTTTTTCCCGCTAATTTTGAAAAAGGAAACTGACTTTGAAGAAGTTCTTTATTCAGCGCAAAATCTGTTTGGATCTCACCATCCACTACCAGATGCGGATCAGTTTCATGGAGAATGCGAACTGCTTCCTTCACTTTTCTTGAGTGTGGATGTTTCGAGGATCCGAAATTGGAATATGAGAGCAAAGCCATTACCGGGTCAAAACCAAAGGCCATTGCCAAATTTGCGGTCATCCTGGTGATCTCCGCTAATTCCTCGGCCGAAGGATCTATGTTGATTGAGGTGTCTGCCAGGAAAATAGGCCCCCGATTTGTGATCATGATATGGACGGTAGCTGCCTTAGAAACATTGGCAGCTCTACCAATAACCTCAAATACGGGTTTAATAGAAGATGCATATGATCTGGAATACCCAGAAATCATCCCATCAGCATATCCTTCGAGGACCAGCATTGAACCAAAATAATTCCGTTCCCGCATTCTGCTTTTTGCACTGTAAAGGGTAGCCCCATTACGCCGCCTTGCCTCCCAGTATTTATGAGCATATTCTGTCCTTTTCTCTAACGAATTTTGCCCGTATTGGTCAATAATTTCGACCTCAGCATCAAATTCCAATTCCTTCTTTAGTTCTGCAATGATCTCCTTGTTCCCCAACAATATAGGTTGGGCAATACCTTCCTCATATGCTATCTGCGCAGCCTTTAGTACATCTAGCTGGTCTGCTTCGGCAAAGACGATCTTCTTTGGATTGCTCTTTGCCCTGCTCATTAGCAAACGCATAACTTTGTTATCCTCACCAGAGCGTTGGTATAGATCCTCCTTGTATTTATCCCAATCTGTAATAGGTAATTTAGCAACACCACTATCCATGGCAGCTTTTGCTACAGCCGGCGGAATTTCAGCAATGAGACGTGGATCAAAAGGTTTTGGAATTATATACTCCCTCCCAAAAGTAAGTCGGGTTTCGCCATAAGCAATATTGACCTGTTCCGGAACGGGCTGTTTTGCAAGTTCAGCCAGTGCTTTAACAGCGGCCATTTTCATTTCTTCATTGATCTTTGTAGCCCGAACATCGAGTGCTCCCCGAAAGATAAAAGGAAATCCCAGGACATTATTCACCTGGTTAGGATGATCTGATCTACCGGTAGCCATGATCACATCTTTCCTTGTTTTTACAGCGAGGCTGTACTTTATCTCCGGATCCGGATTGGCCATGGCAAAAACAATTGGATCATTCGCCATAGATTTTAGCATAGCCGGGGTCATTGTATCTGCGATAGAAAGACCAATAAATACATCTGCTCCTTTTAGTGCATCCGCCAGGGTTTGAAAATCACGATCAGTAGCAAATTCTTGTTTTTCAGGAGAAAGATTATCACGATCCTTACGAATTACTCCTTTACTATCTACCATGATGATATTATTGGCATCTGCCCCAAAGGCCTTGTAAAGTCTTGTACAGGAAATGGCTGCGGCACCTGCTCCACTGATCACTATTCGTACTTCCTGAATCTTTTTCTCTGCTATTTCCAAAGCGTTTATAAGAGCTGCTGAAGATATAATGGCCGTTCCGTGCTGATCATCGTGCATTACAGGAATGTCTAATTCCTCTTTTAGTCGGCGTTCTATTTCAAAGGCCTCAGGAGCTTTGATGTCTTCAAGATTGATACCACCAAATGTGGGAGCAATGGTCTTTACGGTCTCAACAAACTTGTCTATATCCTTGGTGTCTAATTCAATATCCATTGCATCTATATCTGCGAAGATCTTGAACAGAAGACACTTTCCTTCCATGACAGGTTTTGAAGCTTCCGGACCAATGTCACCTAATCCTAAGACAGCGGTACCATTGGTAATCACAGCCACAAAATTTCCCTTAGCCGTGTATTTGTAAACATTTTCTACATCTTTTGCAATTTCCAAACATGGTTCGGCTACTCCGGGGGAGTAAGCCAATGCGAGATCGCGCTGCGTAGCATAAGGTTTTGTAGGTACCACCTTGATCTTACCAGGGGTAGGTTCTGCATGGTAAATTAACGCTTCCCTTTTCTTCTTATCTTTCGCCATACATTGAATTTAGAAAACAAATTTAAGAGTAATTCTTGGGATACGAACATCTCCCAGAATACTAATAGAAATCCTATTATTATTTGAAATTTTATATCGGACTATTCGCTTGGAAACAGATGCAGTAGAATTTTTTCATATGCAATAAACAATCAAAAATCACTTTGCCGACATAGAGTTTCTCAATCATAAAAGAGCTTATTCCTGGACTTGTTCTCGCTTTACATGTAAGCGCATGGCCAATATAGCAGCAATAATAAAGAACCCTCCGGCAAAAAGTATAGCATTGATGGCACTGCCCCCCAATAAATATTTGTAAATGGGGCCAAAGGTTAAGGTTTCAATCCCCATAGGTATCACAATCATCATATTCAAAATTCCCATATAGACACCCCTTCTTTCTTGAGGAACCACTTTTGAAACCATGGTATAAGGTATACCCATCATGGCGGCCCATCCTATTCCAAATAAAACCATAGGTGCTAATACGAGCAGGGAATTCTCTATAAATGGAATTGCGAAGAGTGCCAAGCCGGTACCTACCAGACTAAGAGCGTATATTTTTTTACCCCCATATTTTAAGGTAAGTGGCACCAGGGCTAGCGCAACTACCATTGTAACTATATTATAGGTCAAACTCATTTGAGCGGACTGCGATGCAGCTTCCGAAATACCATAATCCATTGTTTTCATAAACAGTGGGGTAATGTATTGCCAATAGACAAAAAGAGCATACCATTGAAACAAATACACCGCGCTTATCTTCCACATAAACGATGGCATATCTTTTATAGCACTTACTATTTCTGCAAAAGGCTTGGCAATACGGGCACCAATTGGTTGGCTCTTATCATGATTGATTTCTTCTAATTCCTCTGCGGAAGGAGGAATTTCAGGAGTCTTTAGAACAGACCATAAAACAGTAGTTATAGAAAGGACACCTCCTACATAGAAAGAATAATACATCCAGGTAGGAACAACATCTGTGCCTTCAACGACCTCAGCACCAAATATCTTTTGAAATAAAACTATAGAACCCATGGCCAATAAGATACCAGCCCCTACGAATAAACTCTGCATTTGATACCCTAGGCTCAATCTGCTTTTCTGGTAATTTATCCCCTACAAAAGCACGATAAGGTTCCATGGCCATATTGTTCCCCACATCCAAAATCCATAAAAGGCCTACGGCAAACCAAAGTACTGGACTAGACGGAAAAACAAATAAACATATACTTCCGATTATCGCACCTATTAAAAAATAAGGCTTACGTCTTCCCCATTTTGGAGACCAGGTTTTATCTGACATTGCACCGATAATAGGCTGCACGATCAGACCAGTAACTGGACCTGCGATATTTAAAATAGGAAGCATTTCTTCTGAAGCACCTAAAAATAAAAACAAAGGATTTATTGCAGTTTGTTGTAGTCCAAAACTATATTGGATTCCAAGAAATCCAACATTCATATTGAAGATTTGCCAAAAACCTAAGGTTGGCTTTTTAATTATACTCATAATGTGCGCAGTTTATGAAATTATGAATGCATTAGTCTTATAATCCTAATTAACAACCTTTCAATATAGGGTTTTATCATTGTTCTTAATAAAATCTTAATTATAAAATTGAGATTTTAAGCACGAAATCGATGTAGTAGGAATTTATTATTCCAGAAATTTGATATTTCGTTTTAATCCGGAAAATTTTGTGCGTTTTACGGCAGATCCTTTAAAGACCTTTTTAAAAACATCTTCCGTGATCTCTTCCCATTCCTTTTTTGTCATGGATAACAATTCGGGCTCCGGATTAAAAAGTGGTTCCTGATGAGCTTTTGAAAAACGGTTCCAGGGACAAACATCCTGGCACACATCGCACCCAAAGATCCAATCATCCATTTTCCCCTGGAAAGAAGAAGGGATCTCATTCTTTAATTCTATGGTAAGATATGAAATACACTTGCTCCCATCTACTACATAGGGTTGTACAATGGCCTGTGTTGGGCAGGCATCGATACAAGCGGTACAACTACCACAATGATCAGTTACAGCATGGTCATACTCCAGCTCCAAGGTCCACGATCAGCTCGGCTATAAAATAAAAAGAACCAAGCTTGTTGTGTAAGAAGGTTGCTGTGTTTTCCTATCCATCCCAAACCACTTTTTGCCGCCCAGACCTTATCGAGTACAGGTGCTGAATCTACAAAGGCACGACCATGAACCTCACCTATTTCTTCAGAGATAAACTCTTGTAACTCTCTTAATTTCGATTTAATAACATGGTGATAGTCTTGTCCGTAGGCGTATTTTGAGATCTTATAGGTGCCTTCGTCTTGTTTTTCTGATGGGTAATAATTAAGTAGTAAGGAAATAACCGACTTGGCATCACCCACTAGTTTGGTGGGATCCAGACGCTTGTCGAAATGGTTCTCCATGTACTGCATTTCGCCCTGCATGTTTTGATTAAGCCATTTCTCTAATCTGGGAGCTTCTTCTTCTAAAAATGCCGCTTTGGAAATACCACATGACAAAAAACCGAGGCGTTTGG